>NZ_JBIAMS010000001.1:0-710980 GCF_042874195.1 Streptomyces sp. NPDC004134
ACCCGGACCCCAGCCCGTCGGACCCCGGCCCCGCCCCCCCCGCCCCGGGCCCCCCCCCCCCCCCCCCCCCCGCGCGCCCCCCCCCCCCCCCCCCCCCCCCCCACGGAGGGTGGACAGTACTCATAACTGTCCGTGAGCATGGGTGCGTTGGGTGTGAGGTACGGGGCAGGTGCGCGAGAGGTGGCCAGGATGGCCGGTGGCACGAAGGAGACAGGTGGTGGCGATGGCTGCGGAAGCGAGCCGGAGTCGTCGGACAGCATGCGGACGTTCGGCGCGATGGTCCAAGCGCTTCGAGAACACGCGGGGTTGAGCCGGGAGCAGCTCGGTGAGCTGTGCGGTACTCGAAGCACATGGTGGCGTCGATCGAGGTCGGCCGCCGGATGCCACCGGCGGACTTCGTCGAACGCGCGGAAGCGCCGCTGGGGAACACGGGAGCGCTGCAAAGGTCGGCACCGCACCGGCGCGGCGGCCTGGGCTGGCGCGGTGGTTCCGGGAGTGGGCGAGGCTGGAGAGGGACGCGATCAGCCTCCATACGTACGAGTGTCGGCTGATCCCGGGCCTGTTGCAGACGGAGGCGTACGCCAGGGCGGTGTCCTTGAGCGTGCCGCCGCTGCCGGACGAGGCGAAGCTCGAAGAGCGAGTGGCCGCACGGCTCGCACGCCAGGAGTTGCTGTCCACGAGCCGCCAACCGCCGTGTGCGTTCAGCTTCATCATCGACCAGGCCGTTCTGGAGCGGCACACCGGCGGTGAGGCGGTCACGCGGGAGCTGTTCGACCACCTGCTGGCGGTGATCGAGCAGCACTGGAACGTGGAGGTGCAGATCATCCCGCTGCGGCAGCCGTCACATGCGGGCCTGGACGGTCCGTTGCAACTGCTGGAGACTGCGGACAACCAGTGGTTCGGCTACTCGGAGGGGCAGAAGAACGGACGGCTCATCGTCGATCGTCAAGAGATCAGCGTGTTGCAACAGCGGTATGCAAAACTGCGCTCGCAGGCTCTCACCCCCGAGGACTCCAAGAGCCTGCTCCGGCAGATGCGAGGAGACCTATGAACAGCATCGACCTGGCCCGGCACAAGAGCAGCCACAGCGGCTCCCAAGGCGACGACTGCGTCGAAGTCGCCGTCTCCTGGCGCAAGTCCAGCCACAGCAGCGGCAGCGAAGGCGACTGCGTCGAGGTCGCCGCCTGCCCGTCCGCCGTCCACGTCCGGGACTCCAAGGACAAGACCGGCCCCCAGCTCGCCTTCTCCCCCGACGCCTGGGCCGACTTCGTCGCCTTCGCCCGCCGCCACCAGCCCTGACCCCTGCACCTCCACCGGCCAACCCGGCCTCCGGAAAGGATTCCGAGACCTCCGGGCGAGGCTCGGATCGCACTTCACTTCGGCGCGTGACCGTGGAACGGGTGCGGCCACTGGTGGGCAATGTCCGACCAGGTGGTACCGCGAGCGACTGCATGCACCTGCCTGCTGCTCATCCGCCGCAACCGGACCACCGGCGAACTCGCCTAGCCGATCCCGCTGGAGCAGGTCGCGGTCGGCCCGGCAGGCGCTCTTGTGTTTGCGGTCGGCTCAGCGGACCGTCGGAGTCGGCGGCGCGACAACCTCGCGCAGCTCGGCGGCGGCCTGGGCCATGAGCTGGGCCAGGGTGGTGTCCGGCTCGGCTAGCCAGCGGGGCACGGCGCGCCGGTGGATCGCCAGCACCACTTCGACGATGAAGCGTGCTTTCCCGGGCTCGACGCCGCGGCGCCCGAGCGCCGATGCCAGCGCGTCGGCGATGTCGGCGAGCTTGATCAGATCGCGCTCTGCCAGCGCCGGGTTGGCGGCGATCACTCTTCCCCGGCGCAGCAGGAACTCGCGTGGGCGGAAGACTTCCTCGGCGGTTCCCAGCGCGGTCAGCAGCGCGTCGATCGGGGTGATGCCCGGGTCGGCCGCCTCGACCTGGGCGACGAGGTGGGCCTCAAGTTCGTTGCCGGCGAAGAGAACTTCCCGCTTGTCGGGAAAGTAGCGGTAGAAGGAGCGCTCCTTCAGACCGGCGACGCCTGCGATCTGCGCGACCGAAGTGCGCTCGAACCCCTGCTGTTCGAACAGCTCAAGCGCCGCGCGTTCGAGCCGGCCCTGTGCGTCGGATTCCCATCGTGGCATGCCACCAGCGTACGACAACAGAAGCTGTTATCGACTGGTACGGTCAATGACGACAGATGCTGTCATCAGTCAGGAGATCGTCATGCAAGCTCTGCAGTTCGACCGGTTCGGCTCCCCGGACGTGGTCGTGCTCCGCGACGTCCCCCAGCCGGAGCCTCGACCCGGCCAGATCCGGATCGCCGTGCGGGCGTGCGGCCTGACACCGGCCGACTGGCACCTCGTCGACGGTCTCCTCGCCGACCATCTACCACCGCTGCCGCGCGGGCTCGGCCTTGAGGTCGCGGGGACCATCGACGCGCTGGGCGAGGGCGTCACCGGCGTCCGGATCGGCGACCGCGTGTTCGGCCCGGCCACCTTCGACGGCCCGACGGCCGGGGCCGCCGAGTACGCACTGATGCCGGTCTGGGCGCGCATTCCCGAGGGCGTGACCGCCGAGCAGGCCGCCGCGCTGCCGATGGCGGCCGAGACGGCATGGCGCGCGCTCGACGACCTCGGCGTTCAGCCCGGTGAGCTGCTGCTCGTCCACGGCGCGGGCACCACCGTGGGTGAGGCGGCGGTGCGCTTCGCGATGCACCGGGGTCTTCGGGTGATCGCCACCGCCGGGCCGACCCGGGCCGCCGCCCTGGAAGAGATCGGCGCCCAGGTGACCCCCTACGGAGAGGGGATGGCCGAACGCGTCAGCGCACTGGCCCCAGGCGCTGTGGACCGCGCTCTGGACACCACGCCGACCGGGGGCCGGATCGACCGCCCTGACCAGCCCAGCCCGGCCGGCGGCTCACTGCCGACCCTGATCGAGCTGACCGGGGACCCCGACCGTGTCCTCACCGTCTCGGACTTCGCCGCCGCAGCCGAACTGGGCGTCCGGATCACCACCGAGATCCGCTACGACCAGATGAATGAGTTCGCCAGGCTGGCCGGCGAAGGCATCCTGGTCGTACCGGTCGCCCGCACCTACACCCTCGACCAGATCCAGGAAGCAGCCAAGCTCAGCCAATCCCGCCGCCCCGGCGGCAAGCTCATGCTCGTCCTGTGATCACCTTGCGGCCGCCGAGCTTCGCAGGGCGCGGAGGGTGGCCGACGCGCCGAACGCTGAGCGCTCCAACTCAGGAGGGAGGAGTTCGCCCTGATCTCCAGCAGTATCAGGATGCACGCGCTCGTCAGGCGGGGGCGACTTCACCTGCAGCTCGTCAGCGCTGATGATCACGCTGGGCCCGGGTGCACGGTCACATGTGACGAGCAGCCACAGGAGTGCAGCAGGACGCGGACGATGCGGCCGGCCAGGCGCACCGGCACCGAATGGCGGCCCATACGGACACAGATCTCGGATCGGCGGACATCCACTCGAGGATGGAAGACCCGGCCGGTCTCAAACGGCTCGTTCGGTACCGGCCGCAACAACGACTGTTCCAGTGCGAAGTGCTCCCCGCCGGTACGCGCGCGAGAGTCGATCCGCCACAGGTCATCGGCGGCTTCCCACTCGGCGATCCACGCGTTGAGCTCCATTCAACCCGGTAGATTCTCGGCCATGTCTCTCGATCTCATCGGCATTCCGGATATCCAGGTGCCTGCGGCCGAACTCGTTCCGTTCTCCCCGGAGGATGGCCTCGGGTGCGATATCGCCTTCTCTGACGACGGCCGGCTGCTCGCGGCCATCAGCGGTGAGGGAACGCTGGTGGTGTGCGAGACCGCCGGCTGGGCCGAGGTGTGCCGCGTAACGGAGGCCGTCAGCTTGCATTCTCCGCGGCTGATGTGGGTGCCGGGCAGTACGGTCGTCACGATCGCGGCCGCGGACGACGACACCATCGAGCAGGTGGCCTTCGATCCGCGTACCGGCGACTCGGTCGAGGTGCCGGCCGAGGCCGGGGTCAGGCGGTCCCGGACGGGCCGTGTTCGCGCCACCTTTGGATACGACGCGGGCATCGAGGTCCTCATCGAGGACGGTACGGGACCGCGCCGCCACCGGCCCGGGCCGGACCTTCTCTTCGAAGCCGTCTCGTTCACCGCGGACGAGACCCGTATGTACGCGGCGACCCTGGACGGTGGTGTCTACCTCCTCGAACCGCCGGAGGCCGATCGCTTCACGAAGACCTTGCGGATGATGCCCGCGGTGGCCACTCTGGCTGTGGCGCCGGACGGCCGCCACCTGGCCGTTTACGGTGTTCCTTCCGCTGATGGGGAGGAGTACGTGATCGCCGTTGTCCGGTTGGAGGACGAGGTCGTGGTCGCGTCGCACGACCTGGGCCATGACGTCAGCACATTGGCCTGGTCGCCCGATGGCGCAACGCTCGCCGCACTGGTCGTGCGCGACCGCGACGCCGGTGGCGACGTCGAGGTCATCCGGATCATGTCGGCCGGCGGCGATCGCTCTTCACAACTCGCAACCCAGCAACCCTGACCGCCCGCCCCCGGCCCGCCCACAGTGCGGTCACTTTCATAAACATCATGGCTCCGCCCCCCAAGCGCGGTCAGAACTCACGGACAGACGCGGCCACTTCTCGCGAACGAAATCAGGGCCGCGTGGTGGCGTGAACGCAGGCGGCCACCGCGGGACTGTGTGAGGTGTGAATGGACTCAACAGAGCACGGGGGCCGTCCACCTAAAAGGGCGGCGTTGGAGGTCGCGATCACCGCGGCGCCACCAGCCCTGACCCCTGCACCTCCGCCGGCCAACCCGACCATCGCACTTCACTTCCAGGGCCGAACGGGCTGAGTGCCGTGCCCCGTCTCGGGGGATCTGGTCCACGTCTCAGGCGGTCTGGTCCCTTTTTTGCTCGTGGTTTCAGGTGATCTGGTCGGTCGTCGTGATTGAAGCGCCCGGGTGCCGGGCCAGTCCCACGCCCCCCGGCATGAGTGCCAGGGGGCTGGGCAGCCAGGTGAGGACAGAGCGTGGGGTCGGAGAGGGCTTGTCGGCCGTAGTCCACCGGTCGTTCATTGCGCGCCTGCCTCGGCGGATCTCCGGATGCCCCGGAGAAGGAAGCCCACACCCAGCACGACCGCCACCATCGCCGGCGGCACGAGCTGCCAGGGAACACCGAGCCACACTGCGGGCAGCCCCACGCCGAAGATGGCTGCCAGGTTGGTAAAGAACAGCCTCTTGCCGGACCTGCTCCAGGTGAAGGGGCCGGGGCGGCGCGGCGCGACGAGGCGTACCGCGCCGAAGACGAGGCCGGGCACCGCGAGCAGGCCGAGGCCCGCGCCTCCGGCGGCGATCATCTGGGGCTCGTCGCGCGGCTCGTCGGAGGTCTTCTGCCGGATGCTGCCCTTGGTGAGTGCGACGATGTCGCCGCGCCAGACGGTGCCGACGGCTTTGTCGCCCTCCTGGAGCGTGTCCAGGAGGGGGCCGGGGTCACCGAAGGCCAGCGTGCCGTGGAACCGATTGCTGTCCACGGTCGCCCGGTACTCGCCGCCCTTGCCTCCGCGGACCTCCGTGTCCACGATGTCGAGGTCGATCTCCCGCAGGCAGTCCTCCCGCCACGCATCTGGCGTCGAGTGGGCCGGGCAGCGTTCGGCTGCGCGGTAGTCCTCGTATCGCGCGACGTCGGCGGGCAGCCAGTCAGTGAACGCGAGGACGCAGCCCGCCGCCAGGGCTCCGGACACCGCGATCATCAGCAGCCCCAGGACCCGCGTCACTCCGGCCCGGAAGGCTGTCAATTCCCGCAGACCGGTCATCTCGCACTCCACCCCTCGCAGGCCGGCGCCCCGGCCTGTCGGCATATCCTCCTCTGTCGGGAACCTGCAACGTCATGAGGGGTGCTGGCAGGTCAGGCCGGTGTATCCCTGCCGGGTCCAGGCAATCAGCAGGGGTGGACTCGGCTCTCCTCAACTGCTTCTCGTCGGCGGCCTCGACCAGCTCGTCCACCAGTTACGTGGCAAGGGTGTAGCGGACGCGGTAGCCACGCGCCTTTCCCAGGTGCGGGCTGCATGGCTGCCAGGGCGATGACCTGGGCTTTTGCGGCTGGCGTACACATCCTTGCGGGCACCGTGCACGCCGCCCGATGCTCGGGGGCGTTCCGGAGACCGTGCGTCACTCCGGACCGCACCGGAAGGGAAGTGAACGCGTTCGAGTCGACCGAACGGCCGCCGCGTCGACGGCGGGCGCGCGAGGCCGGGGCAGCGCCGCCCGGCGCAAGCATCTTCCGATTCTCTGAAACGGCCCGCGCAGGGCCTTCTTACACGGGGTTGGCCTTCATGCGATCTGCTATGCCGGCACCCTGGTCAGCGCGACCTCCCACGGCTCGAACAAGTCGTCCGCCCTGCTGCGGGACGGCACCCTGCTCTACAAGGTCGATCTGGGCTACACGGCCGCGCCCTCGGCCACCGGCGAAGTCGGCTTCACCGCCGGTGACGTCGACGCCCGGGTCCGTGAGCTCGCCGAAGAGTTCCACACGGGGGTGACCGCCGGAGACGGCTCCTAGCCGTCCGACGAGGAGCCGTCTCCCACCGCCCGGTCCGCGCCCGTGTCGAGCACGCCCGCGCACGCATGAAGACGTGGAAGGCCCCCCTACACCTCTGCCGCCTTCGGGTCCACCGGGTGGACCGCCAGGGCGTGGACCGTCACGTCCATCCAGGGCCAGACCGGCAGGGACGAGATGATCGCGTGCATCTCCGTCGGGTCCGCCGCCCGCCACAGGCCCCAGTTGTCCGTGCGGCCCGGGACCCGCCACATGCGGACCAGGTGGCCCGCGTCGGCGAGTTCCGCCGCGCGGCGGCGTTCGGCCTGGGAGACGGAGTCCTTGTGTTCGGGGTCCATGCCCTCGGGCCAGGTGATGCGTATGTTGATGAGGAATTCCAAGGGACTCTCCTGTCGTCTCGTACGGGGAGGGCGTCAGGCGCCGAACGGGTCCGCGGGCGTGCCGTATTCGGTGACCACGGACTTGGTCCGGAGGAATTCGGCCACTGCCTCGACGCCGTTCTCGCGGCCGATGCCGGACTGCTTGTAGCCGCCGAAGGGGACGCTCCAGTGCAGGAGGCGGTACGTGTTGACCCAGACCACCCCCGCCTGGAGCCGGCGGGAGACCAGGTGGGCGCGGGCGGCGTCCCGGGTCCAGAGGCCGGCCGCCAGGCCGTATTCGACGGAGTTGGCGATCTCGACCGCCTCGTCGTCGGTGTCGAAGGGGTGGACCGTGACGACCGGGCCGAAGACCTCCTCGCGGCAGACGGCCGCGTCGGGGGCGGTGTCGACGAGGACGGTCGGCTCGTACCAGTAGCCCTCCTTCGCATCCCCCTCCACCGGCGCCCGCCGCCCGCCCGTCACCGCGCGGGCGCCGCCCGCCAGCGCCTCGTCCACGTACCCCTCGATCCGCTCCAACTGCGCCGCGGACGCCACCGGGCCCACGTGCGTCGCCGGGTCCGCCGGGTCGCCCACCCGCAGCCGCCCCACCGCTTCCGCGTACCGGCTCAGGAACTCCTCGTACACGTCCCGCTGTACGAGGATCCGCGAGCCCGCGACGCACGTCTGGCCCGCCGCCGAGAACGCGCCCTGGCGGGCGGCGGTGACGGCGGCGTCCAGGTCGGCGTCGGCGAAGACGATGTGGGCGGACTTGCCGCCTGCCTCGCAGACGTAGCGCTTCATCCGGCTCGCCGCGCGGGCGCCGAGGGTACGGGCGACCGCGGTGCTGCCGGTGAACGTGACCATCGCGACGTCCGGGTGTTCCACCAGCCGGCCGCCCTCCTCCGCGCCGCCGATGACGACGCTGACGACGCCCGGCGGCAGCCCGGCGTCGAGGGCGAGTTCCGCCAGCCGTACGGAGGACGCGGGGGCCTGCGGCGGCGGCTTGAGGACGACGGTGTTGCCCGCGGCGAGCGCCGGGGCCAGCTTCCACGAGCCCAGCGACAGCGCGCCGTTGAACGGCGTGAAGGCGGCGACGACGCCCAGCGGCTCCTGCCGGATCAGTGCGTCGGTGGTGGCGCCGAGCGTGCGGTGGCGGTCGTCGAGGGTCTCGGCCGCGGCGGCGAAGTAGCGGTACCAGCGGGCCAGCGCCCGCATCTCGCCGCGGGTGGCCGCCAGCGGCTTGCCGTTCGCCAGGGTCTCCAGCCGGGCCAGTTCGTCGGCGTGGTCCACGATGACGTCGCCGAGCCGGTGGAGGAGGTCGGCGCGGGCGTGCGCGGGCAGCGTGCCCCACGGGCCTTCGCGGAAGGCCGCGGCGGCGCCGCGCACCGCGTCGTCCACGGCGTCGGGGTCGATGTGGGCCAGCGCCCAGACGCGGCCGTTCGCCGGGTCGGTCAGCGGTACGGACGTGCCCGCGGGCGCGCGCCGGGCGCCCTCCGTGTGGGAGGTGTACTCGGCGGCGGCCGGGGTGGCGGGGGTCATGGTGCGGGGGTCCTTTCGGCGAGGGCGGCGCGCACGGCCGGGGTGTCGTGGTGGTGGCAGGCCACAAGGTGGCCGGTCGCCGAGACGGCGGCGGGCGGCGGGGAGTCGCCCTCCCGGCACTCGGCGGTGGCGAAGGGGCAGGACGCCTGGAAGCGGCAGCCGGGCGGCGGGGCCGACGGGTCGGGGGGTTCGGCCCGCGGGCCGTCGGCGGGTGTGCCGCCGTCGTCCCGTACGCCCGCCGCCCGCGGGTCCGGCACCGGCACCGCGCGCAGCAGCGCCCGCGTGTACGGGTGCCGCGGCGCCGCGAACAGTTCGGCGCACGGCGCGCTCTCCATCACCTTCCCGCCGTACATCACGACGACGTGGTCGGAGAGGTGCCGGACCACCCCCATGTCGTGCGAGATGAAGAGGAAGCTGACGTCCCGCTCCCGGCGCAGGTCCTGGATGAGGTTGAGGATCTGGCCCTGGATGCTCACGTCGAGCGCGGAGACGATCTCGTCGCACACGATGAACCGCGGCTCCACCGCCAGCGCCCGCGCGATCGCCGCCCGCTGCCGCTGCCCGCCGGACAGTTCGTGCGGGTAGCGGTCGGCCAACTGCTTGCGCAGGCCCACCTGGTCGAGGAGTTCCGCGACCCGCCCGGAGGCGCCGCCCGGCTCCACCGTGCGGTGCACGGTGAGGACTTCGCGGAGCATGGTGCGCAGCGTCATCCGCGGGTTGAGGCTCGCGTACGGGTCCTGGTAGACGATCTGCGCCACCCGCGGCAGCGTCCGGTCGCGGCGCAGTTCGCCCAGCTCCCGGCCGTGCAGCCGCACGCTGCCGGAGGTGACGGGCGACAGGCCGAGCAGGGCGCGGCCCGTGGTGGTCTTGCCGCTGCCGGACTCGCCGACGAGGCTGACGATGCTCCGCGCCGGGACGGTGAAGGAGACGCCGGCGACGGCGTGGGTCGTGCCGGTGACGCGCCGCAGCAGCCCGGTGCGTACGGGGAAGTCCACCCGCAGGTCCGTCACGACGGCGGCGGGCGGCGCGGTGTCCGAGGCGGTCATGTGCCTGCTCCTCCGGTCGGTACGGGGACGTTGACGGGGCAGCGCACGAGGTGCCCGGCGCGTACCGGCTCCGGCTGCGCCAGAACTGGGACACCGTCCCCGCACTCCGCCCGCGCCAGCGTGCAGCGCGGCTGGAACGCGCACCCCGGCGGCGGCGCCGACGGGTGCGGCGGCAGTCCCGGGATGGCGGGGAGCCGGTCGCCGGGCTTCCGGTCCATCCGCGGTACGGACCGCATCAGGGCCCGCGTGTACGGGTGGCCCGGCGCGTCGAACAGCTCGGCGGTCGACGCCGTTTCGACGATCATCCCCCCGTACATCACGGCGATCCGGTCCGTGACCCCGGCGACGACGCCCAGGTCGTGGGTGATGAGCACCAGCGCCATGTCCAGCTCCCGGCGCAGCCGGTCGATGAGCCGCAGCACCTGGGACTGGATGGAGACGTCGAGCGCGGTGGTCGGCTCGTCGGCGATGAGCAGCTTGGGTTCGCGGCTGATCGCCATGGCGATCAGCACACGCTGGCGCATGCCGCCGGAGAGCTGGTGCGGGTACGCGCGCAACCGTTCGCGGGCCGCGGGGATGCCGACGAGCTGGAGCAGTTCCGTGCAGCGGTCGGCGGCGGACCCGCGGTTGTGGCCGTCGTAGCGGATCAGCGGCTCGGCCATCTGCTTGCCGATGGTCATGGCGGGGTTGAGCGCGGACAGGGCGTCCTGCGAGACGAGCCCGATGCCGGAGCCGCGGACCGCGCGCAACTGCTTCTGGCTGAGCGCGGTGAGGTCAGTGCCGTCGAACTCCACCCGGCCCGAGACCCGGGCGCCGCCCCGCCCCAGCATGCCCAGGACCGCCAGCATCGTCTGGCTCTTGCCGCTCCCGGACTCGCCGACGACGCCCAGCGACTCGCCGGCGGCGACGCGGAAGGAGACGTCGCGGACGGTGGTCAGCCAGGAGTCGTGGCCGTGGCCCGGGTGGGTGACTTCGAGGTGCGCTACGTCCAGCACGTTCACGTTGTGCCTCCCGCTACGCGAGCTTGATCTTGGGGTTGAAGTACGCCTGCGCCACGTCGACCAATAGGTTGATCAGCACGAAGGCGACGGCGATGACGAGGATTCCGCCCTGGACGAGGGGGATGTCGCGGGACGAGATGGCCTGCTGGAGCGCGAGGCCGACGCCCGGCCAGGAGAACACCGTCTCGGTGAGCACCGCCCCGCTGAGCAGGAACCCGGCCTGGAGCCCGATCACCGTGACCACCGACGGCATCGCGTTCGGCAGCACGTGCCGGACGATGACGTGGAACTCGCCGATGCCGCGCGAACGGGCCGTCTGCACGTAGTCGTTGTCGATGACCTCCAGCACCGCCGAGCGGGTCATGCGGGCGATGACCGCGAGCGACCAGGCGGCCAGGGTGATGACGGGCAGCACCATGTGCGCGGCCGTGTCGAGCGCGCCGCCGCCGGCGATGGAGGTCATGCCGGTGGCCGGGAGGATCCGCAGTTGCAGCGAGAAGACGACGATCAGGACCAGGCCGAGCCAGAACGACGGCACCGAGTTGAGGAACAGCACGCCGACGGTCAGCCCCCGGTCGCGTACGGAACCGGGCTTCTGCGCGGCCCACGTACCGATCGCCACGCCCAGCACCGCGGCGACGACGATGGCCGTGCCGGAGAGCAGCAGGGTGTTGAGCAGCCGCTCGGACAGCACCTCGGAGACCGGGCGGCCGAAGGACAGCGAGCGGCCGAGGTCGCCGCTGAAGAGGTTGCCCAGGTAGGTGAAGTAGCGGGAGATCGCGGGCTCGTCGAGGCCGAGGTCGGCGCGGAGCGCCGCGCGGTCCTCCTCGGACGAGGTCGGGCCCAGGAGCGCGGTGGCCTGGTCGCCGGGGATGATCTGGCCGAGGCCGAAGGTGGCGACGGTCACCCCGAGGAGCACGGGGATCATCTGCAGCCCGCGGCGCAGGATGAAGGTCAGCATGCCTCGTCTCCCGTCTCGTCGCTCTTCGCCGCCCGCGACCGCCGCGAGCGGGGGTCGAGCCGGTCGCGTACGCCGTCGCCGAGGAGGTTGAAGCCCACCGCCAGGACCACCACCGCCAGCCCCGGGAGGGTGGCGACGTGCGGCGAGGTCACCAGCAGCGCCCGGCCGCCGCTGAGCATCTGGCCCCAGTCGGGCGTGGGCGGCTGCGCGCCGAGGCCGAGGAAGGCGAGGCTGGCGCTGAGGATGACGTTGCGGCCGGTCTGGAGGGTGGCGAAGACGACCACGCCGCCGAGCAGGTTCGGGGCGATGTGGCGGAACGCGATCCGCCGGTGCCCGTACCCGAGGGCCGAGGCCGCCTCCACGTACTGCTCCTGCCGCAGCGAGACGACGTTGCCGCGCACGATCCGGCCGAACTCGGGGATCGTCACGACCACCACCGCCACGATCAGCGACGTGGTGCTGGGCCCCAGCGCGACGCCGATGCCCAGCGCGAGCAGGATGCCGGGGAAGGAGAACATCACGTCGAAGACGCGCATCAGCACGCTGTCGGCCCAGCCGCCGACGTAGCCGGAGAACAGGCCGATGCAGCCACCGACCGCCAGCGCGAGGACCGTCGGCAGGATCGCGACGAGCAGCGCCATCCGGGCCCCGTACATGAGCCTGCTGAGGATGTCGCGGCCCACCTCGTCGGTGCCCAGCAGGTGGCCGTCGCCGAAGAGGCCGAGGCCGATGGCCGCGGGATCGGTGTCCAGCGGGTCGTACGGAGCGATGAGGGGCGCCAGGAGCGCGACGAGGACGGTGGCGGCGACGATGCCGCCGCCGAGGTACGCGGTGGCGTTGCCGGCGGAGAGCCGGGCGAGCCGGCCGCGCGTGCGCGTCCGTGCCGGCGGGCGGGCGGCGGGCGCGCCCGCGGCTCCCGGGGGTGCTGCCGCGGTGGCCTTCATGGCTGTTCTCCCCTCACTTCTCTCGGCACCTGTCTCACTTCTCTCCTTGTCGCGGGCTCACCGGCGGCGGATGGTGGTGTAGTCGACGTAGACGGAGGCGGCGGGGGCGACGCCGCGGACCTTGTCGCCGAGGAGCCGGGGCAGCCGGTCCTGGTAGAGGAAGACCCAGGGGGCGTCGGCGGCGATCTCGTCGGCGGCCTGCCGGTAGAGCCCCATGCGGCTCGCGGTGTCCGGCTCGCCCCTGGCCCGGTCGAAGAGCGCGTCGACGCCGTCGTTCGCGTACCAGCCCCGGTTGACGCCCGCGGGCGGGTGCGCCTGGCCGCTGAACATCCGCTCCAGGAAGTCGGCGGCGTCGGCGCCCGTGGTCCAGCCGTTGAACGAGCCGTGGGTGCGGTCGTCGTAGCCGTTGCCCTCCTCGGCCACCAGCGACGCGAACTCCATGTACCGCACCTTCAGCGACACCCCGACCGCCTTCAGGTCCTGCTCCAGCAGCGCCATGATCTCGGTCGCCTGGGAGAAGCCGGGGCCGCTGTCGGGCGCGAGGAGCGTGATGCGCACCGGCGTCTCGACGCCGCTCTCGCGGATGAGCTGCCGGGCGCGCTCCGGGTCGTACGTGTACGGGGAACTGCCCGCCCCGTCCGTCTCCGCGGCCGCCTCGTCGTACGCCTCGTTGCCGCGCGGCAGCGGGCCGGTGGAGGGCGCGACCTGGCCCTGGGTGAGGGTCGCGATCGCCTCCCGGTCGACGGCGTAGTTGAGCGCCTGCCGGAACTTCGGGTCGTCGGTGGGGGCGATGCGGGCGTTGAGCCGCAGGAAGTACTGGTTCGCCGCGTCCGGGTACTGCACGCGCATCGCGTCGTCGTGGGTGAGCTGGTGCACCTGCTGGGCGCCGGCGCTCAGGATCGCGTCCACCTCGCCGGTCTCGGCGGCGATGGCGAGCGTGGTGGGGTCGGTGACCGACTCGACGACGATGGTCGGCGTGCGCGGCTTGCCGCCCCAGTAGCCGGTGTTGCGCTCCAGGGTGATGCGCCGGCCGTGGTCGGCGGCGCGCTGCGTGAACGGCCCGGTGCCGACCGGGTGCAGGCCGATGTCGTCGGGCTTGCCCGCGGTCAGCGACTTCGGGCTGACGATCGACATGCGGCGGTCGGTGAGCAGCCGCGGGAGTCCCGCGTACGGCTCGGAGAGGCGCAGCGTCAGCTCGTACGGCCCGGTGACCTCGACGCGCTCGATCCAGCGGGTCAGGAACGTCATGTTCCCGGCGGCGGTGGCGTCGTGGACCGGGGAGTCCTCGTCCATGATCCGGTCGAAGTTGAGCTTGACGGCGTCGGCGTCGAGGCGGGCCCCGTCGGCGAAGGTGACGCCCCGGCGCAGTTCCAGGGTGTAACCGCGGGCGTCGGGGGCGGACTTCCAGGACTCGGCGAGGCCGGGGCGCAGCGCGGGGGCGCGGTCCGTACGGGCGCTCAGGTCCTCGCGGATGAGGGGGTCGTAGAGGGCGTCGACGATGCGCAGGCCGACGGTGCCGGACATGCGGTGCGGGTCGAGGGGCGGGATCTCGCCCTCGGCGCCGATGACCAGGGTGCCGGAGTCGCGGCCGAAGGACGGGTTGGCGCTGCACCCGGCGAGCAGGAGGGCGGCGGCGAGGGCGCAGCCGGCGGCGGCGCGCAGGCCCCTGCGGGGGGCGCGGCGCGGACGGGGCGGACGGGGACGGGGACGGTGCGTGTACCTCATGCCGGTCGCCTTCGGTCGTCGTCGGTCGGGTCGTGGTCGGGGCGGGTGCCGGGGCCGGGGCTCGGAACGGGATACGGGGCGGAGAGCGGGGCGGGGTTCGGGCTCGGGGCGGCGCCGGGGGCGGAGCCCGCGGTGGTCCGGCCGGCGGCGGCGCCCTCGCGCAGGTCGGTCAGCACCGCGCGGGCCGCGTTGCGGCCGGGGGTGCCGGTGACGTAGCCGCCGGGCCAGACGCCGGCGCCGGAGAGGTAGAAGCCGCGCAGCGGGGTGCGGTATCCGGCGACGGCGGGGTGCGGGCGGGCGCCGAAGAGTCCTGCGGGGAGCATGTCGCCGTGGGTGATGTTGCTCTCCACCAGGCCGAGTTCGCGCTCGATCTCGACGGGGCCGAGGAAGCGGTGGGCGGTGATCCGGTCGCCGAGGCCCGGCATCAGCTCCTCCAGCACCGCGACGCAGCGCCGCCCGAACGCCTCGGTGCGCGCCCCGTCCCAGCCGCCGTCCTCCGGTGCGTACGGCGCGTGCCAGGCGTTGACGCTGACGAGGTGGGTGTCCCCGGGGGTGAGTCCCGGCGAGGTGAGGGTGGGGATGAGGCCCCACATCAGCGGGCGTTCCGAGGTCCGCCCGGCGAGGGCCGCGGTGACGGACTCCTCGATGTGGCCGAGCGAGTCGCCGAAGCGGAACTGGCAGGCACGCGCGGAGTCGGGGTCGGCGTCCTCGGGCAGACCGGCGTACGCCGGCAGGGAGTCGACCTCCAGCACCAGCTTGAACGCCGAGCCGCGCATCCGCTGCCCCGTCACGTCCGCGCGGACGTCCGCGCCGAGCGCGCCGTCGTCGAGGAGGTCGCGGAAGAGGTGGACGGGGTTGACCGCGGCGACGACGCGGTCGGCGGTCAGCTCCTCGCCGGCCGCGGTGACCACGCCGCGGGCTCCCCGCTCGTCGTAGAGGATGCGGGAGACGGGCGCACCGGTGTGGAACTCGACGCCGTGGGCGCGGCAGTCCGCTTCCAGGGCGTCGACGATGGCGCTCATCGAGCCGACCGGCAGTCCCGTGGAGCCGCGCAGCGCGACGCGCTCGGCGTCACCCGGGCCGCGGAGCCCCGCCGCCGACGCCCGGGCGAAGGGGCGCATCATCAGCCCGATCGCCGTGCCCGGCGCCGACGGCGGGACGAGCTGGGCGTTGAGCGCCAGCATCCCGAGCAGTCCCCCGACCTGCTCGGAGTGCAGCCGCTCTGCCAGCAGCCCGCGGAGACTGCCGTCGAAGACGGCGGTGAAGAGCTTGAGATCCTCCGGGTCGCTCAGCCGGGCGCGCAACTCGCCCAGTGCGGGCGGCGGTTCGTCCAGCGAGACGCCGAGGGCGGCGCCGAGGCGGTCGAGTCCCGCGATCAGCTCGCGGTAGCGGCCGGACTCGCCGGCGGCGAGGGCGTCGAGCTGCCGGTCGACGCGGGCCTGGTCGCGCCAGCCGACGAAGCTGCGGTCGGCGAAGCGGTGCACGACGGTGGGATCGGCCCGTACGAACCGCAGACCGTGGTCCGCGAGGCGCAGCTCGCGGACCACCGCGGGGTTGAGCGAGCCGGGCGAGTTGGTGAACGACAGGGTGCGTCCCGGCAGGAACTCGTACGGGCCGCACGGCCCGCCGAGGCGCTCGCGCGCCTCGGCCACCGCGACGCGCAGCCCGGCCCGGCCCAGATAGGCCGCGGCCACCAGGCCGTTGTGGCCGCCGCCCACGACGACCGCGTCAAAGCGCCTCATTGCGCACCACGTCCCCTCCGCCGTCCTGTCGTCCTGCTGTCGTCTGCCGTCGTCTTGCCGAATGCCGCGCGGGTCAGCCCTGCGGGCCCGGCCGGAACCCCTCGTCGAAGACCCGGACCCAGTTGCCGCCCGAGATCAGCTCGATCTCCCGCTCGCCGAACCCGCGGCGGCGCAGTTCCGCGAGCACGTCGGCGTAGCCGCTGCCCGCGGCGAACCACTCGGGGAAGTCGACCTGGCCGGAGATCGGCACCATGGGCTTGCGGCTCCACCGCCCCTGGCGCCACCAGTGCAGTTCCTCGTCGCCCTGTCCCGCGTAGTAGTCGGAGGCGAGGCCGACGTGCTCGACGCCGATCAGCTCCACGGTGTACGCGACCATGTCGCAGAAGTCGGCGACGCTGCACGCCTGCCCGTTCGGCGCCAGCCGCGGGTACATGCTCAGCCCGACGACGCCGCCCTGCTGCGCCGACTCCTTCAGCACGGTGTCGGACTTGTTGCGGAAGGCGAGTTCGACGTCCTCGCCGACGAACGCGCGCGGGTTGGCGTGCGTGATCATGACGGGCCGCTCGGACGTCCCGATCGCCTCCAGCGAGGTCCGCTCGTTGCAGTGCGAGATGTCGACGAGCATCCCGACCCGGTTCATCTCCCGGATGAGGTTCACGCCGTACGTGCGCGAGAGCCCCGCGTTGTCCGCCTCCCAGCAGCCGGCCCCGGCGGAGTTCTGGGTGTTGTACGTGAGCTGGGCGATCCGCACGCCGGCCTGGTGGAACGCGCCGACGAGGTCGAGGTCGTCCTCGAACGGGCTGCTGTTCTGGAAGCCGAGCACGACCGCCGTGCGGCCGTCGCGGTCCGCGGCGCGGATGTCGTCGGCGGTGCGGCCCTCGCGGAGCAGGTCGGCGTGCTCGGCGAGATGCCGTTGCCAGCGGCCGACCTCCCGCATGGTCTCGGTGGAGTCCTCCCAGATCGCCACGGTGACGTGCACGGCGGTGAGCCCGGCGGCGCGCCACTCCTCGAAGCGTTCGCGGGCGGGCTTGTTGAACTGCAGTGCGTCTACGAGCACGGTCCTGTTCCTCTGCGGTGCGGTGGGGTGTGGTTCGACGGGCCGGCAGGCCGACGGGGTGCGCTCAGCCGGGGAGGCCCGGGATGCCGCCGAGCCGGCCGAGGGCCGGCAGCTCGTCCCGTAGCCCCAGGTGGCGCAGGGCCCGCCAGAGAGACGCCTGATTGCTCGTCACGACGGGAACACCGGTGTCGAGTTCGAGGTACGGCAGCACCTCGAAGGTCCGGAAGGTGCCGCAGGAGATGAGGAGCGCGTCGGCGTCGGGCGCCGCCTTGTGCAGCCGGCGGCCGAGCCGGTAGGCGCTGTCGGCGTCGTGCACGCTGGCGTCGTACGGGTCGGTGAGCTGGAGCCCCTCCATCGCCGTCACCTCGAAGCCGAGGGCGGTGAGGTAGGTGCGCAGGGACTCGTTGACCTCGTCGGTGTAGATGGTGCCGACGGCGACCTTGGTCGCGCCGAGGGCGCGGAGGGCGTCGTTGGTCGCCTGCTGCATGGTGATCGCGGGTACGCCGGTGGCGGCGGTGATCTCGCCGGTGACCTTCTCGTCGGTGCCCGGGCCCGGGATGAAGGTGCCGGGGGCGCCGCACTGCACGATCAGGTCCACCTTGGCGGTGGCCAACTGCCGGGACGCCTCGACGACCTGGCTCATCATCTCCCGCAACCCGGCGGCGTCGACGCGCGGGACGATGGTCCGGGCGTCGGCGAACGCCACGCCCGTAGGGGCTACTTCACGCCACTCCTCCGCTCCTTCGATCGCCGTCGCGGGGCGTATCTGCCCGATTCGTGCACGCCAGCCGAGCAACATCAGAGGCTCACCTCAAGTTCTGGGACACTGTACCAAGACTGATTGGGACACCGTACCTTCAGCTTTTGGGCAGGTCAATGGGCTGGAAGCAGCAGGATGCGGGCGCAAAAAGGCCGGTCAGACGCCTATGGAGCGCCGGACCGGCCGGAAATCGCGGTGGGGACGGGGTTACTGAGGGCGAGGCGGCTGGAGAGCGGGGACCGCCGGGGGCGGGTGGGCTACGCGGGCTGGCGCCAGCGGAGGGCGATCTCCGCCGCCGCCTTCTGGAGCGCCGGCACCAGCTCCGCCATGCGCTCGTCGGTGAGCCGGGCCTCGGGCCCGTAGATGCTGAGGGAGGCGACGAGGCTGCCCTGCGTGCCGATGGGCACGGCCACCCCGCAGCCGCCGGCGATCCACTCGCTGCGGCTCAGCGCGTAACCGTTCTGCCGGACCTCGGCGACCTGTCCCAGAATCCGGTCCGCGGCCTTCTCGTCGGGACCGTCGGCCACGTGCGCGTCCACGAGCCGGCGGAGTTCGTCCGCGGGCAGCAGGGACATCAGGACCCGTCCGGTGGCGCCGGAGAACAGCGAGTAGGGCCGGCCCACACCGGTGATGAGCCGCAGCGGCTGCGAACTCTCGGCCTCGTGCACGGTGACGCGGCGGCCGTCGACGATGGTGGAGATGCAGGCGGTCTCGCCGGTCACCGCGGCGATCCGCGCGGTGGTGCCGGTGGCGGCGCTGACCAGGTCGCTGTTGTCGGCGTGCTTCCAGGCGAGGGTGAGCGCGGCGGGCCCGACGACGTACTTCCGGGTGGCCTCGTCCGCGACGGCCAGGCCGACCCGCTCCAGGGAGGCGAGGATGCGCTGCGTGGAGCTCTTGCTGATCGCGAGGTCGCGGCTCAGCTCACGCACGCCGCGCGGGCGGTCGGCTTCCGCGATGGCCTTGAGCACCATGAGCGCGTGATCCACGATCTGCACGGTCCCGGACCCCTGCGCGCCCCGCCCCGCACCGGCGGCGGAATCCGCGCCGCCGTGCCCGGCGGGGGCCGCCGGCTCCGACGCCTCTCCGGTCGCCATCGAGCCCGGTCCTCTCCCTCGCGGGCGCTCTCTGCACCGCCAGGAAGTATCACACAGGGCCCCATGAGCAGTCACTTCACGCCCCGGGCGACCGGATGGGGAGCCGCCGCACATGTGGGTGGACCACATCCGCCACTGGGCGGCGAGGAACAAGGTCGACCGGTCGAGGCCCGCCTCTGCCCACCGATGACTCAGGAGGCGAACGGCTCGATCTCCCCCGCGAAGACGATGACCTGGTCGATGAGGCTCCGCCGCATGTGGACGACGTCCGTTCCCGCCAGCCGGGGGCCTCCGTCCGGCGTGGTGAAGACCCACTGGTACCGGGCCCACTCGTCAGGCATGTCCACCGCCGAGCAGCGCACCATCGTGCCGGTCCCCGCCGGGTGGCGCCGGATGTCCAGCACGAACCGCTCGACCGCCCCGATTCCTTCGCTGCGGCCCAACGGCCCCCAGAAGACCACGTCCGAGGTCAGGGCCTGGGAGAGCAGGGCAGTCACATAGCTCTCGTCCGAGGCGTTGAACGCGGAGATGAACGTGTCGATCGCGGAGCGTGCGGCCTTTTCCTCCATACCCCAGTAATACCAGCCGTTTCGCATGCGCTGACGAGGGAGCGGCCGGCACCGACGAGAGGTGCCGGTGCCGGCGCCGGCGCCGTGCACCCGGGTCAGTGCTGGTCGTCGTCTACGTCGTAGTGGCGCTGGGACAGGCGCATCGGGCGGGGCGGCTCCGGGGTGCTCGCCACGGTGACGCCCGGGCGGCCCGCCTCGACGACGAACTCCGCCGACGTGGTCGCCGTCGTGCCCTCCGGGCGCCAGACGGTGTCGACGGTGCGCAGCGAGGCGGTCATCCGCTCGCGGGTCACGTCGCACAGCACGTACGCGCGGCGGTTGTCGATGTACTTCCAGTGCGGGCTCTCCGCCATGATCGGGTCGTACGTCCGGTGGAAGGCCACCGGGTCGCTGTCCCCGCCCGAGGAGATCGACGAGCCGGTCAGCTCGGCGCCGACCACGGGGCTCGCCGGGTCGTCGAAGTCGGGCTTGAGGTCGCAGACCCAGGTGGAGTGGCGGTCGCCGGTGAGGACCACGGGGTTCTGCGTACGGCCCGAGCCGAAGAACTCCAGCAGGCGGCGGCGCTGGGCGCGGTAGCCGTCCCAGTTGTCGAAGTCGAAGACCTGCTCGGCGCCCGCCCTGCGGTCGTTCTGGGCCCACATGAGCTGGTTGGCCAGCAGGTTCCAGCGGGCGCCGGAGCGCTCCATGCCGCGGACGAGCCAGCGCTCCTGGGCGGCGCCGGTCATGGAGCGGGCCGGGTCCCCGGCCTGTTCGAGGGTGGTGATCTGGTCGCTGCGGTACTGGCGGGTGTCCAGGACGTGCACGGTGGCGAGGCTGCCGTAGCGCAGCGAGCGGTAGAGCTGCATGTCCAGGCCGTCGGGCATCGAGGCGCGGCGCAGCGGCATGTGCTCCCAGTACGCCTGGAAGGCGGCGACGCGGCGGGCGCGGAAGGACTCCGGGGTCTGCTTGTCGGGGTCCTGGGGGATCTCGTCGGCCCAGTTGTTGTCGATCTCGTGGTCGTCGAGGGTGACGATCCAGGGGGCGTGCGCGTGCGCTGCCTGCAGGTGCGGGTCGCCGCGGTACTGGGCGTGGCGGTTGCGGTAGTCGGCGAGGCTGTACGGCTCGTCGGTGCCCTCGTGCTTGCGGACGGTGGTGTCGCGGGGGACGGACTCGTAGATGTAGTCGCCGAGGAAGGCGATGAAGTCGACGTCCTCCTGCGCCGCGTGGTGCCAGGCGGTGAAGTAGCCGTCCTGCCAGTTCTGGCAGCTCGCGAAGAGGAAGCGCAGGTTGCGTACGCGGGCGTCGGTGGCGGGGGCGGTACGGGTGCGGCCCGCCGGGGAGGTCTCGCGGCCGGCGCGGAAGCGGTACCAGTACTCGCGGTCGGGCGCCAGGCCGTGCACCTCGACGTGGACCGAGTGGCCCTGCTCGGGGCGGGCGAGGGCGGCGCCGCTCTTGCGTATCCGGCTGAAGGAAGGGGAGTCGGACACCTGCCACTGCACCGGGACGGGGCGGGCCGGCATGCCGCCGCCGGCGAGCGGTTCCGGCGCCAGCCGGGTCCAGAGCACGACCCCGTCGGGCAGCGGGTCGCCGGAGGTGACGCCGAGGGTGAAGAGCCCGGCGGGCAACCCGTCTGCGGTGCCGCTGCGTTCGGCGGCGGTGGCGGTGGAGGGGGCGAGGAGGGCCGGGGCGCCGGCGGCGGCGCCGAGGGTGCCGAGGGCGAGGGCGCCGCCGGTGCCGAGCACACTGCGGCGGTCCGGATTCGAGCGAGAACTCACGGATTCTTCCTTCTTGTGTGGGAAGTTGCCTGAGAACTCGCATGACCATGACAGCGCGAGAAGAAGACGCGTGGAAGCGGCGGCTACGGCCCGGTGGGCACCGCTTGAAGGATGGGAGACGGGAGCCGGGCGCGGGTGGCGGAACGCCCGGACGGCGGGTCGCGGGCTGACGGGTGGCGGGGTTCCGGCCTCCGGACTCCGGGTGCCGGGCTCGGGCACCCGGTGCCGGGTTCCGGGTGCCGTGCGAACGCCCAGGTGGGCGGCGGGCGTTGCCCCGTCAGGCCGGCGGCGGGGGTGCGGCGAGTGCGTCGACCTCCGCCGCGTACAGCTCCGCGGGGTCGAACCCCATGCCCCTGAAGTGGCCCGCCAGTTCCAGCGACAGCACCCCGTGCAGCCGGGTCCAGGCGGTCAGCGCCCGGTGCAGGACGGCGGGCGGTGCGGGGTGGCCGCGGGCCCAGTCGCGGTGGGTCGCCAGGTGCCCGGAGAAGGGTGTCTCCGCGGGCCCGTACGGCATCGCGGCACAGGCGTTGAGCACCGTGCCCATGATCTCGGCGGAGATCGCGGTGATGTCGTCGGGGGCGTGGTAGCCGGGGATGGGCGTGCCGTAGATGAGCAGGTAGCGCTGCGGGTCGGCCAGCGCCCACGTACGCAGGGCGGCCGCGAGGGCACGGAGGTCAGGGGCGCCGTCGCCGGCCGCGGCGGTGCGCGTCGCGTCGGCCATGCTCTGGTACGCGTCCCTGATCAGCTCGGTGATCAGCTCGTCGCGGTTGGCGAAGTAGCGGTAGAGCGCGGGGCCGCTCATTCCCATCTGCTTGGCGATCGCGTTGAGGGAGAGCGCGGAGGCGCCCGCCGTGCCGATCTGGTCCCACGCGTGCTCCTTGACCTCCGCGCGCACCTGGGCGCGGTAGCGCTCGCGGGGGGTCGTCGAGTCCGTCTTCGCGGCCATGGCCTGCCCTCACCCCTTACAGCTTCAAGGTCTCGTTAGAAGGTATCACTCTTCCCGTTGACTCCGGCCTTTCGCGAGCGTTATAACTTCTCACTAAAGGAACGGCCTATACGAATCGGGAGACCGTCATGTCAGCCACCACCCACACCACCGAGGGGCGGTAGACCGATGCTGTCGCGCATTGCCGAGCTCGCCATCCGCCGCGCCCGCCCGCTGCTCGTCCTCGCCGCGCTCGCGGTCGCCGCCATGGCCGTCGCCGGCCTCGGCGCCTTCGGCAAGCTCAGCGGCGGCGGGTTCAGCGACCCGGACGCGCCGTCCAGCCGCGCCGAGCGGGTCATCGACGAGGAGTTCGGCGGCGACACGAACCTCGTCCTGCTCATCGACGCGGAGCGCGGCGGGCCCGGCTCCCCCGCCGCCGCCGAGCGCGGCCGGCAGCTCGCCGAGGGGCTGCGCGCGGAGGAGACCGTCTCCCACGTGGTGTCGTACTGGGACCGCGACGACGAGGCCCTGAAGTCCCGCGACGGCGACCAGGCCCTCGTCCTCGCCCACGTCGAGGGCGGCGACCGGCACGAGGGCGAGAACGCCGAGGCGCTGATGGCGAAGTACACCGGCGAGCGGGACGGCGTCTCCGTACGCGCCGGCGGCAGCGCCGCCGTGAACAGCGACATGGCGACGCAGGTCGCGGAGGACCTCGCCCTCGCCGAGGCGGTCGCCATCCCGGTCACCCTCGTGCTGCTGCTGGTCGCCTTCGGCAGCCTGGTCGCGGCCCTGCTGCCGCTCGTCATCGGCCTGATCGCGATCCTCGGCACCCTCGCCGAGCTGTACGTGCTCGGCAGCGTCACGGACGTCTCCGTCCTCTCCGTCAACCTCACCACCGCGCTCGGCCTCGGGCTGAGCATCGACTACGGCCTGCTCCTCGTCTCCCGCTTCCGCGAGCAGTTGGCGGCCGGCGACTCCGTACCCGACGCCGTCCGCCGCACCGTCACCACCGCGGGTCGCACCATCGCCTTCTCCTCCGCGGCCGTCGTCGCCGCCCTGGCCGCGATGCTGCTGTTCCCGCTGGTCTCGCTGCGCTCGTTCGCGTACGCCGGGATCGGGGTGGTGGCGATCGCCGCGGTCAGCTCGCTGCTCGTCATCCCCGCGCTGCTCGCCGTCCTGGGCCACCGCGTCAACAAGGGCCGCATCCCCGGCACCCGCGCCGCCCACCGCGCCGACTCCCCGCTGTGGGGCCGGATCGCGGGCGCCGTGATGCGCCGGCCGGTGCTGGCCTCCCTGCCCGTGCTCGCCGTGCTGCTGCTCGCCGCGAGCCCGCTGCTGGGCGTCGGCTTCGGCACCCCCGACGAGCGGGTGCTGCCCGGGAGCGCGCAGAGCCGCCAGGTCACCGCGGAGCTGCGGGCCGGGTTCGCCGCCGACGAGGAGGCCGCGGTGCAGATCGTCACCACCGGGCCGGTCGCGGACGGCGCGCTCGGTGCGTACGCGAGCGACCTCTCCCGGCTCGAAGGGGTGCGCCAGGTCGACGCCGCCACCGGCAGCTACGCCGACGGCAGCCACACCGCGCCGGGACCGGCCGCCGACGCCCTCGCCGCCCCGGATGCGCAGCGGCTCACCCTCGTACACGACCTGACCCCTGCGTCGGACGCCGCGCAGGACCTCGTACGCGACATCCGCGCCGTCGACCCGCCCGCGGGCGCGGACGCGCTCGTCGGCGGCGGCGACGCCCGGCTCGTGGACTCCAAGGACGCCATCGCCGACGCGCTGCCCGTGGCCCTGGCCTGGATCCTCGGCACCACGTTCGTGCTGCTCTTCCTCTTCACCGGCAGCGTGATCCAGCCCCTGCGGGCCCTGGTCCTCAACGCGGTCAGCCTCATGGCCACCATGGGCGCGCTGGTCTGGATCTTCCAGGACGGCCACCTCAGCGGCCTGCTGGGCTTCACCGCCCAGCCGATGGAGACCGGCACGGTGGTGCTGATGTTCTGCGTCGTCTTCGGCCTCTCCATGGACTACGAGGTCTTCCTCACCAGCCGCGTCAAGGAGCTGCACGACGCCGGCGCGACGCCCGCCGAGGCGGTCACGAAGGGGCTCGCGGGCACCGGCCGGATCGTCACGATGGCCGCCGGGCTGCTGGCCGTCAGCTTCTTCGCCTTCGTCACCAGCGGCGTCAGCTTCATCCAGATGTTCGGGCTGGGCAGCGGGCTGGCGATCCTGGTGGACGCGGTGGTGGTACGGGGCGTGCTCGTACCGGCGGCGATGCGGCTGCTCGGCCGCTGGGCCTGGTACGCACCGGCGGCGCTGCGCAGGCTGCACGCGAAGGTCGGGCTGAGCGAGGGCCCGCGGGCCGCGGAGGCCGCGCGGGGCGCGGAGTCCACCGGGGCTCCGGAGTCCGGCGAGGCTCCAGAGTCCACCGGGGCTCCGGCGTCCGTCGAGGTTCCGGAGTCCCCGCAGGTCCACGACGTGGAGGAGCGGGAGCCGGCGGGCGCGTAGCGCCCGGAATGCCCGACCTCACGCGGCGGGTGCGGGAGTTGACAGCTATCTGCCAATTCCCGCCCCGCCCGCGGCGGGTCATGATGCCCGTACGGCTCCGACGTCGGTGACGCCTGAAGTGGGGTATCCGGATGAGCAGTGGCTCCTCGCCCGCACCGTCCTCGCCGACCCCGCTCCCGCCACCCGGTTCCGCCGTACCCACGCACTGCCCGTACTGCGCGCTGCAGTGCGGCACCCGCCTGCGGCCCGGCGCCACCCCCGCGGAGCCGCTGCACGTCGAGCCGGACGCCGACTTCCCCGTCAACCAGGGCGGCCTGTGCCAGAAGGGCTGGACCGCCCCTGCCGTCCTGCGCGCCGCCGACCGGCTGCGCACCCCGCTCGTCCGCGACCGCACCGGCCGCCTGGCCCCCGCCGGCTGGGACGGGGCCCTGGACACGGTCGCCGCCCGGCTCGCGGAGATACGCGCCGCGCACGGCCCCGACTCCGTCGCCGTCTTCGGCGGCGGCGGGCTGACGAACGAGAAGGCGTACCTGCTCGGCAAGTTCGCGCGCGTGGCCCTCGGCACCCGGATGATCGACTACAACGGCAGGTTCTGCATGTCGTCCGCCGCGGCGGCCGGCGTCGCGGCCTTCGGCCTGGACCGCGGGCTGCCGTTCCCCGTCACCGACCTCGGCGAGGCCGACACCGTCCTCCTCGCCGGCGCCAACCCGGCCGAGACCATGCCCCCGTTGATGCGCCACCTCAACAAGGCCGGCGCCCTCGTCGTCATCGACCCGCGCCGCACCGCCACCGCCGAGCGCGCCGCGCTCCACCTGGCCCCCGCCCCCGGCACCGACCTCGCGCTCGCGCTCGGGCTGCTGCACATCGCCGTCACCGAGGGGCGGCACGACGAGGAGTACGTCTCCGCCCGTACCGTCGGCTTCCGCGCCGCGTGGCGGCGGGCGGCGGGCTGGTGGCCGGAGCGCGTGGAGCTGGTGACCGGCGTGCCGGCCGACGCGCAGCGGGAGGCGGTGCGGCTGCTGAGCGAGGCGCGGCGCGCGTACGTCCTCAGCGGGCGCGGCGCCGAGCAGCACAGCAAGGGCACGGACACGGTGGCGGCGTTCGTCAACTTCGCGCTGGCGCTGGGGCTGCCGGGGCGGCCGGGCTCCGGGTACGGGTGCCTGACCGGGCAGGGCAACGGGCAGGGGGGCCGCGAACACGGGCAGAAGGCCGACCAGTTGCCCGGCTACCGGCACATCACCGACCCCGGGGCACGGGCACACGTCGCGGGGGTGTGGGGCGTGCCACCGGAGAGCCTGCCGGGTCCCGGGCTGAGCGCGGCGGAGCTGCTGAACGCGCTGGGCACGGCGGACGGGCCCCGGGCGCTGCTGGTGTTCGGCTCGAACCCGGTGGTCTCGGCGCCGGACGCCGACCGGGTCCAGCGCCGGCTGGCGGAGCTGGACCTGCTGGTCGTCGCGGACTTCGTACCGTCGGAGACCGCGGCGATGGCGGACGTCGTGCTGCCGGTGACCCAGTGGGCCGAGGAGGAGGGCACGCTCACCAACCTGGAGGGCCGCGTCCTGCGCCGCCACCGCGCGCTCACTCCCCCGCCGGGCGTACGCACCGACCTGGCCGTGCTCCACGAACTCGCCGTCCGCCTCGGCGAGCCGCCCGACCGCTTCCCGGCAGAACCGCGCCGCGTCTTCGACGAGCTGCGCCGCGCGTCCGGCGGCGGTACGGCCGACTACGGCGGCGTCAGCTACGACCGTCTGGACGCGGGCGAAGCGCTGCACTGGCCCTGCCCCGCCACCCCCGAAGGCTCCCCGCCGCACCCCGGCACCCCGCGGCTGTTCCTCGACCGCTTCGCCCACCCGGACGGCAAGGCGCGCTTCCAGGACGTCGACCACCGCGAGCCGGCCGACACACGCGACGACCGCTACCCGCTGTGGGCTACGACGGGCAGGCAGCTCGCGCACTACCAGTCGGGCGCGCAGACCCGCAGGGTGCCGGAGCTGGTACGGGCCGCGCCGGAGGCGACGGTGGAGATCCACCCGGACACGGCGGCGCGGGCGGGGCTCGCGGAGGGCGAGCTGGCGCGGGTGCGCTCGCCGCGCGGCGCGGTGCTGGCGCGGGTGCGGCTGGTGGCGACGCTGCGTACGGACACGGTGTTCCTGCCGTTCCACTTCCCGGGCCACGGGCGGGCGAACCTGCTGACGGGGACGGCGCTCGACCCGCGCAGCCGGATGCCGGAGTTCAAGGTGAGCGCGGTGAGCGTGGAGCCGGTTGAGCTGCCGGAGCGGGTGCGGGAGCCGGCGGTGCGGGGCGCGGCGGGATGAGGCGCAGGGGAACGCGGACGGGGCGGCGGAGGCGCCGGGCGGCGGGCACGCGATCCAGGGCGGAGGCGGGCCCGTTCGGCACCGGCGGGAGTCCGCCGGCTTCCCGCGTCGTGATCGTCGGCGGCGGCCCCGTGGGCCACCGGGTCGCCGAACGCCTGCGCCACCACGGGCACGAGGGACCCGTCACCCTCCTCGACGCCGAACCCGGCCCCGCGTACCACCGCGTCCTCCTCCCCGCCCTCCTCGACGGCAGCCTCACCGCCGCCGACCTCCGGCTGCCGGACCTCCCGGACGTGACCGTCCGCCACGGGGTCTCCGCGGCCGGCATCGACCGCCGCCTGCGGCAGGTGCGTACGACGGAACACGACCGGCTCCCGTACGACACCCTCGTGCTGGCCACCGGCGCCCGCCCGCACCTCCCGCCCGTCCCGGGCCTGCGGCACGCGTCGGGCTGGCCGATCGACGGGGTCACCGGGCTGCGTTCGCGCACGGACTGCGCCCGCGTGCGCGGCGACGAGATCGTCGTCCTCGGCGGCGGCCCGCTGGGCGTGGAGACCGCGGCGGCGCTGCGCCGCGCGGGCCGCCGGGTGACGCTGGTGCACCCGGGCCCGTACCCGCTGGACGACCGCCTCGACGCGGAGGCGGGCGGGCTGCTGACCCGGCATCTGACCGGGCTGGGCGTCGGGTTGGAGCTGGGCCGGGTGGCCGCCGGGGTGCAGCCGGGGAAGCTCTCGCTCGATGACGAATGGCTGCTGGCCTGGGACACCCTCCTGTGCTGCACGGGCGTGCGCCCCCGCACGGGACTCGCGGAGGCGGCGGGTCTGGCGGTACGTACCGGGGTGCTGGTCGACGCCGCGGGCCGCACGAGCGACCCGGCGATCCGCGCGGTCGGCGACTGCACGGAGCCGGCGGGTTCGCTGTACGACGGGTGGGAGCAGGCGGAGGCGGTGGCGAGATCGCTGACGGGCGCATCGGTACCGGGCGGGAGGACCGCCCGCCGCCCGGTGTTCCGGCTGCGGGTGCCGGGGCTGACGCTGGGGGTGCTGGGCGACGGGCGGGGCGGCGCGGGGGACGAGATCGTCACGTACCGCGACCCGGCCCGCGGCCGCTACGCCCGGCTGGCGCTGGACACCGCGGGCCGCCTGCGAGCGGCCGTCCTGACGGGCCTCCCCCAGGCCCTGGCCACCCTCACCCAGCTCTACACCACGGACGCCCCCCTCCCCGAAAGCCGCCTGGCCCTCCTCCTCGGCCGCCCCGCCCCGCGCACAGGCCCCCTGCCGGAACTGCCGCCGGAGGCGGTGGTGTGCCGGTGCAACAACGTGACGAAGGGGGCGCTGGCGGAGTCGTGGGAGGCGGGCGCGCGGACGGCGGAGGCGCTGGCGGAGGCGACGAGGGCGACGACGGGGTGCGGTTCGTGCGAGGACGACATCAGGGGTCTGTGCCGGGAGTTCGCGGGAAGCACGGCATGAACCGCCTGGTGGTCATCGGCTACGGAATGACGGCACACCGCCTGGTGGCGGAGCTGCGCACCCGGGACCGCCGGGGCCTTTGGCAGATCGTGGTGCTGGGCGAGGAGCGGCACGGGGCGTACAACCGCATAGGGCTGACGGACAGATTGAGGGGCGCAGAGGAAGCGCGACTGATGCTGGGAACCCAGAACGCCCCGGGACTCCAGGTCCGCACGCACACAAGAGCAACGGCTGTGGACAGACCGGCACGAGAGGTGGTGACGGCGGAGGGCGAGCGCCTGCCGTACGACGCCCTGGTGCTGGCGACGGGAGCTGTGCCCGCCCGACCGCCGCTGCCGGGGGCGGAACTGAGGGGCTGTTACGTCTACCGGACGCTGGACGACGTCAACGCGATCCGCAGGGCGGCGGAGACCGCGCCGGGAAAGAGGGCGGTCATCGTGGGCGGGGGCCTCCTGGGCCTGGAGACGGCGGAAGCCCTCCGCCGCCACCTGGGCGTACGCCCGCACGTGGTGGAGGCGGCCCGGCACCTGATGCCGGCGCAACTGGACCTGGCGGCGGCGGAGATGCTGGCAACGGGCCTGAGCGAAAGAGGCATCCACCTCCACCCGGGGCGGGCACTCAAGTCCATCGACGCGGGTCCGGACGGTGCGGCGACGGGGGTGACCCTGACGGACGAGACCCGCATCAGGGCGGACCTGGTGGTCTTCACCGCGGGCACCCGCCCCCGCGACGACCTGGCGACGGCCGCGGACCTGCCCAGGGGCGAGAGGGGCGGCTGCCTGGTGGACGACGACTGCCGCACCACGGACCCGGCGATCTGGGCGATAGGCGACTGCGCGGCGATCAACGGGCGCCGCACGGGCACGGTGGCCCCCGGCTACCACATGGCGGCCACAGTCGCCGGCCACCTCACCGGCAACCCCACCCCGCCACCGCCGCTGTCCCCGGCGGAACCGTCAACGGTGCTGAAACTCCCGGGCGTAGACGTAGCCAGCATGGGCAACCCCCACCCCGCGGGGAACGCCACTATAGAACTCACCTACACCCACGCGACCCCCACCCCGCGCTACGCCAAACTCATCCTGGACCCGGAAGCCAACACCCTCCAGGCCGCCATCCTCCTGGGCCACCCGTCGGCGTACCCCCGCCTCCACGCCCTGATAGGCCAGGAACTCCCGGCCCCCGCAGAACAACTCCTCACCTGACCCGCTGTTCCTGCGCCTCGGCCAGCCGCTCGACCTGCTTTTTGATCAGGTCCGCCGGAAACGGCGTGGTGTGCCCCAGGTCGTACCTCAGGAAGGTCGCGATCACGTCACCGACCCGCACCACGGTGAACTGCGACACCCGCTCTCGCGGGTCTTTGGGATGATCCATCGGAATCATCTCCAGAAAGGTCACCGCCTCGTCGCCGAACCCGGCGGTCGACTTTTCTTCGATCCTTGCCCGGTAATCTCCGCCGTAGCTCTCACCCTCGTAGGATTCGCAGCGGTCAAGCGCCTCCCGGAGACGATCGAACTCACTCTCCGCCCGTCCTGCCGGGTAAGCGGCGATAACCGAATCACCAGCGAAGATGTCGTCCTTCCAGTTGAAGAGCTGCGACACTCCGGCAGATGCACTCTCGCCGCTGCGGATTTCATTAACGAATTGACAGTAGGGATCCGACACGGGCGGAAATTCACTCTCCCCCTCCTCTGCCGCGAACTCCGTTACCTCCATGCCCCCTTCGGACGCCTGCGGCACCTCGCCGTCCTTGAAGGTAAGCGCCTTGAGCTCAGCGGACGTCAGAGGCTCCGGCACGCGCTCCGCCGCCTTACTCGCCCGCGGCTTCCTTTCTTCGGGTTCGGCGTCCTGCGGTGCCGAACAGCCGGAGAGCAAAGCGAGGCCGACGCTCAACGCGCCGGCCACGGGCACCAGGTACCGCATACTGAAGCCCCACCCCTGTGACAACGAACGTAACGCTGCAACAACCTAGCGTTGTCGTCACCTCTGGACTAGACCTTCTCGGGTAGATAACCCGATAGTTACGGACAAGGTGCGCCCCGCGCCGTCCCGCGGGGTCGGGGTTCGGGGCGGCGCGGGGCACGGGTGGAGGGCGGTGGGTCAGCCTGTTTCGGTGGCGGAGGAGCGGGCCGGGACCCTCAGGGTCTTGCCGTCGGAGAAGGTCACCGTCTGGTCCGTGGCGCCGTAGTTGTGCGCCGCGTACGTCTTCGTGGCGCCCGTCGCGAAGACCGCCGCCGTCGGGCTGTCCGCCGTCACCGCGGTGTCCGGCGCGCCTGTCGCCGCCAGGGTGTGGATCCAGTGGTAGACGTGCGCCCACGACTCGCCGGCTTCCGGCGCGTACGTGCCGCCGCCGCCCGCCGCGTACGCCTGGCGCGCCGCGGCCGGGTCGCTCAGGGCCTGGAACTCCCAGAGGAGTTCGCGCCATTCGACCGCCGGGCCGCCGTTCTCGCGTTCCATCTCCGCGAGGTTGCGGTCGATCGCCGTCTTGTCGCGGGCGAGGTGCAGCGAGGCGCCGGTGACCGGGAGGACGTTGATGCCGTGGATCTCCTCCGGGTTGCCCGTCCACCACGTGGCGTGCGCGCCGCCCGCGCTCCACACCATCCCCAGCGTGTTGTGCTGGAAGTCCGCCGGGAAGGCGTCCTCGTCGGCGTCGAACCAGTAGTTGCGTACCGCCTCCGACTCCGTCGTCAGCAGGTACACGCCGAGGTCGCGCAGTTCGGTGTCGCCCGTCGCGGCGCCGAACATGATCAGGCCGGCGCTGAGGTTGACCGACTCCGACGACGCCTCCTGGTTGTTGCCGGCCGCGAAGCCCGCGTGGCCCGCGGCCCAACTGTGGCCGGCGTAGACGTCGAAGCCGCGCAGGAACGGGTAGCGGTCGCCGTCGCGGGCCGGGTTGGCGGCGTCGGCGATCAGTTCGCGGACCATGCCGCCCCAGGCGGAGTCCGCGGCCCAGGCGGGGTCGTACTGGGCGACGACGGCGGCGGCCATCACGTAGTAGCCGTAGTGGAAGTGATGGTCGTTCAGCTCGGTGTCGCTGCCGTACGAGGCCGGGTAGCCGGTGAGCGTCTTCCACACCGCGTCGTACGAGAACTCCGTCTCGCCGCCCGCCGTGAACCACTCCTCCAGCCGCGCCTTCATCACCCCGAGGATCTTGTCCCGCGCCGCGGTCGCGTCCACCTGGTCCGCGAGCGGCACGACCTGGGCGAGGCGGCCGAGGGCCTTGCCCGTCCAGTACGTGTCCGCGCGGCCGATCGAGGCGGTGTCCGCGACCTCGTTCACGAAGGCCGCCAGCCGCCCCCGGTCCACCCCGCCCGACTCCGGCAGCGCGGGCAGGACCCCCGTCACGTCCTGGGACGTGGTGAAGGAGGCACCCTCGCGGACCTTCATCGTGCCGCGCGGCGAGACGTATTCGTACGCCGTGAGCTGGTCGGAGGTGTGCTTCCACTGGTGCGGGTAGAGCGCCTGGAGGGTGCCGGTCTCGGTGCCTTCGCGGGCCTCGGTCTCCAGGGTGTACGTGGCGTTCATGCGGCCCTGGCCCTGCGCGTAGTCCCAGTCGACGCGGGAGCCGGTGACGAAGCTGAAGGCGTAGCGGCTGAAGGTCTCGAAGGCGCCCGGGTCGGGCAGCACGGCGACGGAGTAGTAGTCCTTGCCGCCGAGGTCGGCGCTGAGGGTGCTGCCGGAGACGGTCCAGTCGCTGCCGGTGGGGGCGAAGAGCGCGTAGTGCTTGCCGCCGACGGTGATGCCGAGGGCGTTGCCGTCGTCGGCGAAGACCTGGGGCGCGGCGGCGGCGGTGATCTGCGCGGCGCCGCCGGTGGCCTCGGCGTAGACGTACGGGCTGCCGTGGCCGATGGTGGCGCGCAGGGTGCGGCCGCCGCCGGCCCAGTAGGGGCTGACGGTCCAGTCGGACCAGCCGTCCGCCCGGGCATCGGGCGAGTTGAGGCCGGCGACGCCGAGGGTGAGGTCGGCCTTGTGCTGGAACTCGTACTGCACGCCGCCGCCGACGACGACGTGCTCGGTGGCGTACCCGACCTCGAGACCGCCGGACACGGCGCGGTAGCTGAGGGGGTGGCCGAACATGGGCAGGGAGTACGGGTTGTCGGCGGCCCGCTGGAAGGCGAGCGACGACCACCAGTCGTTGGTCGGTACGGGCCGGTCCGCGACCCGCTCGGTCACCTTCGGCGCCACCGGCTGCCCGGCGTTGTCGACGGGTCCCGAGGTGCCGGGCGGCCGGGTGTCGGAGTAACTCCCCCGTCCGACCGGTATCTCCGCGGCGGCCGCCGGCCCGGCGGGCAGTGCGGTCCCGGCGGCGACGGTGGCGGCGGCGGTGAGGGCCAGGAGGATGCGTCTGTGCTTCTGCTGTGGTCCCACGAGCTGCGTACCTCGCAATGAGTGGGGGACAAAGGAGGGTGAGAGCGCTCTCAGAGGGGCGTGGCAGAACCTAGAGCCGCCCGAAACCGCTGTCAACACCTCTCGTCAGGACTCAACCCGACGTCCACTCACCCGCGTTCAGTTCCCGAACGCACCCCGGATTGGCCCGAATCGGGCGCATGGAGTCCGACCGTAGAGCCCCTCCCCCGTGAGGAAGGTGGAATCATCGACGCTCAGGGGCCGACCACCTCCGGATGTCCGAGCGACACGACATTGCGGGCCCGGCGGGGGCCGCGTCCGATGTCGGCCCTGGGTCACGCTCCCGACGAGCACGAACGGTGATCATGAAAGACTCCAGAGGCGAACGGCTCACGTCCCTCGTCGTGTGCGCCGGCGCCGGCGGCATGGCCCTCGGCTTGGAGCAGGCCGGCTTCGAACCCGTGCTGCTCCTCGACAACCGTCCGGTGGTGTGCGAATCGCTGCGCCTGAATCGTCCCGGTTGGCAGGTCCTCGAGACCGATCTGCTGGAGTTCGATCCGGTGGATCACCAGGAGACCTACGACGTGGATCTCTTGGTGGGCGGTCTGCCCCGAGTTAAGGCAAGTGCGGCGGTGACCCGCGAGGACACCGGCGAGGAGCTACGCCTGCTCGTGGCGACGATCATGCTCGTGCACGGGGTGCAGCCTCGTGCCCTGCTGCTCGAGAACCTCCCGGATCTCGTATCGAAGCCTGCGTATGCATCGATCCGCTCGGATATCGCCGCCGAGCTCGACCACCTCGGTTACCGGCACCGTTGGTTCGTGGTCAACGCGATGGACCACGGTGTGCCACAGGACCGGAAGCAGGGGCTCTTGGTGGCCTTCAAGGGCGATCACCTGGACGACTTCGTCGCACCGGGTCCCGGCACGACTCCCCCACCCACCGTGGGAGAGGCGTTGGGTGCCTCCATGGCCGCGGGCGGCTGGCCGCACGCCGCCGCCTGGGCGGCGCAAGCCGACCGCGTCGCACCGACGTTGGTCGGTGGTTCCTGGAATCGTGGCGGTGCCGACCTGGGTCCGACGGGATCGAAACGGGCCTGGGAGCGCATGCGGGTGAACGGCGGCACCGTGTTCGACGAGGTGCCGGGACCGGATTTCCCGTGGGACCTCTCGCTAGGCGTCAAGGGCATGGTGTCACTGACCGTCGAGCAGGCGGCGCGGCTCCAGGGCTTCCCCGACGACTGGTCGTTCGCCGGCCTCAAGACGGTCCGCTACCGCCAAGTGGCGCACGCCTCGCCGCCCCCGGTTGCACGAGCCCTCGGACGAGCGGTCAAGACCGCGCTGGGACTCCGATCGGCACCGGTCATGGATTGAGGAGTCCGGCGAAGAACCCCAGGGACGGGGTCTGCGGGGTGCCGATGAGAAGGGCCCTGTCCAGAAGACCGTTGTTGTACTCGCAACTCGTCTCCGGGAGCATCACGCATGCATGGCAGGCGGCGAGGTTGGTCCCCCCGCTGCCGGAGATCTCGGTCTCCAGACAGAGCGGGTCGGCGGAGCACCACTCCGCACGGTGGATCGCCGAACGGACCGCGACGGCGAGAGGTGCGGGTTCGCCCTGGGCCACCAGACCACCCAGGCTGCCGGCCGAGTCGGTGGTGGCCGTGTAGATCAGTACGCCGGCCATCCCGGCACCCGAGTAGATCCGCTCGCGGAGCGAGGCCGCCGGGTAACCGGAGTCCAGGCTCCACTCGTTGATCATCACGTGCGCGAAGGTGTGCAGCAGCACCATGCGCGGGTCGGCGGGTGACACGGGCACCCGCCCGGAGGCCGGGGCCCGCTCGGTCAGCACGCGCTGGTGCCGTTCACGGATCAGCTCCACTCGGTCGGTCACGGCAGGCGATGCCGCCCACGTGTCGATCGCCTCCTCGTCCAGGCGAAGGAAGACACCCTCGCCGTGGACCTCCATCGCGGGCAGCCAGTCCGTCCACATCGAGGACAGCTCTGCCTCGTGCCCTTCGGTGGACGTTTCCGGATCGATGACACGGGTGAACGCCTTGAGAGCACGGACCTCGCGCAGCTTCTTCACCAGCATCGGGCTGATCGGGCCCGTATCCGCCGAGGCAGTCCCACCCTCGGCCGGGGGCTCGCAGACGAACTGCTCGGTATGCGAACCGGAGTCCTCCGGGTTGCCCACGCACAGTCTCTCGTACTCCAGGACTCGCAGTGCCCGATAGCGCTGCTCCTGATCGACGTGGGGACCGGCCTCGTCTGTGGAGTCCTCCGCCTCCATGGCGGCCAGGAGTTCCAGGACTTTCTCACCACTCAGCGGAGGAGTCCCGTCGAAGGCGCCCTTCAAGTAGGCCTCGATCTCGGCCGCGCCCGAGTACCTGCGCAGCGCGTCCCAATGCCGATCGAGCGCGTTCACACGCACGTCGCTCCACGGCGGGATGGACAACGCCGAACGAAGGACCGGCTGCCACACGGAGGAAGAACCTCGTTGGAGTGTTCTGGGCGGCCGAGAGCAGACGACGTCGGGTACGTTCCTCAGCCAAGGTCGCCTGCCCTCACAGCGAATGTGCAGATCCCCGAGGGCCTCCCGGCGGAACGAGCCCTCCATGGAGACGTCCGGCACACCGCAGGAGCATGAGATCACCACGGAGCGGAGGGAGGAGGTCCGCCCGGAGGAGGTGAGGCTCATCCGGCCCCCGCAGAGTCCCCTCTCACCCTCGGCACGCCGACCGCGGTGAAGCCACTTCCAGTACGGGAAGTCGTCGATGTGCCCGTCTTCGCAAGCCATCACGAAGCGAGACGGCACCAGAGGCTCGGCACACTCACCGCATTCGTTCCGGCCCGGTGGTGGGTTGAAGTTGCGCACGTGATCCAGCGCGTGGCACTCGGGGCAGTGGTGCCACAGCGGGAAGCGGCGAACTCGCACGCCGTCCCGGCTGTCGTCGCCGGAGGCCGGTGGCACGCGGAAGTGACGCACCCCCAACACGCGGGCGAGGCGCGGCTCGTGGATCACGGGTGCCTCGTCGCGAGGCCAGTATCCATCGGCCCCGTCGATGCCGGAGACGATGAACGACTCCTGCTCCACGGCGATCAGTGCGCCCACGCCGTAGGTCGTGATGGCCTGCGCACGGCGGACCGCACCTCGCCGGGGCAGATTGCGGGCGGGGGCCGAGGAATCGCCCGCGCCGCGGCGGCGGCGGGAAGGCGGCGGTGTCATCGGGATGCCTCCAGGAACAGAGCGGACTCGGCGTCGACGTCGCGGAGGGACCACAAAGTCTCCCACGCCTCGACGTCCTCCAGGGCGTCGTTGTAGGGCTTGAGCAGAGAAGGGACACGTCGCCCGCGCCTCGGCTCGTAGTAGAGGCCGCCATGCGCCGCCGCCTCGTCGCACCACCAACCGACGAACTCGTCGAAGGCATCCGCCACATGGGAGACCTCTTCGGGAGCCACGGCCTCGACCCGCTCGAGGATCTTCGGGCGGACCTTCTCGCGCAGCTCGCCGAGATGGCGGTCGACGTTCCCGGCATCCTCGTCCTCCCGAAGACCCGGGATCAGGATGCGGGCCATGGCGACGATCACCGCATGCAGGCCGCGGTCACGGGCCCGCGCCGAGAAAGGCGTCACCGAGGTCGATTCGACCTCGCGGTAGAGGGCGGAATGGAAGTGCTGGAAGCTCTCGTAGTGCGAACGGTCCCGGGACCGGACCGCGTTGAGCATCACCGCGACCAGCCCTGGGTGGGCACGACCCACTCGGCTCGTGGCCTGGATGTATTCGGCCGTGGTCTGTGGCTGACCCATGACGGCCATCAGCCCCAGGCGGTCCACGTCCACGCCGACCGCGATCATGTTCGTGGCCAGCAGAACGTCCACGGCATCGCTTCCGGGCAACCGCCTCTCGATCTGCTTCAGCCGGGCCGGAATGTCGCTCGCGTCGACCCGGCTGGTCAGCTCGGAATAGTTTCCTACGGAACGAGGCTCGCAGCCGTCCCGCGCGGCCAGGTGTTCGAGATAGGCCACCACGTCGTCGTGGACCTGGAGTTCGGCGGCGGAGAGCAGGCGCAGGCTGTTGAAGTAGCCGACCAGCGTCCAGTACGCGTCGCGCACGTCCTGGGTGGTGCCGGCCCGCATCGCGTGGTGGAGCAGGGTGGCGTACGTGCGGATCAGCAGGGTCGACTGACTGGTACCGGGTGCGAGCAGGCCCACGTAGCGCCGCGACGCCTTGTCCCGAGCAGGCGTCTCCACCGCGAACCAGGAGTCACGGGCGTCGAGGCCGGCCGGCGGGAACTGGCGCACCGTACGGGAGAACAACGCCTTGCCCTGATCGCCGGCGCGCCGGATGGTCGCCGTCGAGGCGAGCACCTTGGGACGCGCGGCGAGCACGTCGACGGCGGTCTCGTACAGACCGGTGAGGCTGCCCAGGGGACCGGAGATCAAGTGGAGCTCGTCCTGCACGATCAGTTCGGGTGGCGGGGTGGAGTCCTGGCTGTCCCGGTTGAACAGCGCGGAAGTCTGCGCACGCCACGGCATCGAGGCGAACTTGTCGACGGTGGCGATCACCAGAGTGGGCCGAGCCTGATACACGGCCTGATCGACCAGGTGTACGGGCAGGCCGCCGGCGAACGCGCACGCGGAGCCGGGACATCGCACGTGCATTCGCTCCGCCGACTCGTCGACCGAGTAGTGGTACGCGTCGAGCGCAGTTCCGCACCACGGGCAGGCGTGTAGCTGGACCGGGTTCTCCTTCTGCAGCGTCTTACCGGAACGGGCCGCACGGAGCTGCTCGGACGCCCGTTCCAGCGTGTTGGGGGTTGCAGAACGGCCGACCCACATACCGAGGGAGATCTCTTCGCGGCCCAGTTCGGCGGGATTGTCCCGGCGCATCCGCTCCATGGCACAGATGAGGCTCGCGGCCCGTTCGAACTGCTGGAGCGTCAAGAGCCGGAGCGTGTACCGCATGAGGACGGTGACTCCACCGCCGTCCCGGCCCCTTCGCATCCTGCGCAAGAAGGTGGTCAGGGCGATCAGTCCGAGGTATGCCTCCGTCTTCCCGCCGCCGGTGGGGAACCAGAGGAGGTCCGACACACCTCGGTCCGGGTGCTCGGAGTCGTCCACTCCGGCCAGGCAGAGCAATACGAACGCGATCTGGAAGGGACGCCAGCGTGCCGAGGCCGGGTCCGGATCGCCGGCTCGACCGGCTTTGATCCAGGCACTCCTGGCGCGCTGGGTCGCCATGGCCTCGTTGGCGAGCCGGAACGCGCGCATGAGATCGGGTTTGTCGCGCAGCAGCGCGATGCCCGCGCGAATCCGGTCCAACGCTTCCTGACACGCATCGACTTGGTGGGATGCGGCTTCCTCGTACGCGCTGCCGACGAGAGCGGTGGCCTCGGCCCTCTTCCACACGATCCACTGCTCATAGCCCTCGGCCAGCGCCTCCAAGGCAGCGATCACGGCCACGTCGGAGGCTCGCGCGAGGCTCAGCATGGTGAGGGCGCGGTCGTCGATGTCGGGGTTCGAGTCCGTGAGCAGCACCTCGTGGGTGGGAACGAACTCGGTACGCACCTCGTCGACACCTGCCGTCACGACGTCGGTCATACCGACCGGAGGCGGAGTCCAATCCCATACGGCGGCACAGCCGTGACCGGTGGCGAAGGTGGGAACGTGCCGGTGGAGCAGCCGGCTCGTCTCCAGCTCGGAGTCGATTGCGGAGCGCACGGCAGGGCGCTCCACGAATGCGCTCGACCCGTCCGCGGCGCGCACGACGAGTCCGGTCTGGAACAGTGCGAACGCGTCCTGGAGCGCCCGCTCCTCCACCCTTCGGGCATTGACCATGGTCACGGTCACGGTGACCGTGCCTGTGACCGTCGACGGAGGTCGCACGTTCACTTCCAACCGCACCGCTCCGTCCGCCAGTTCGTGCGAGGGGCGCCCGGCGACCCTCAGGTCGAACGTGACCTCCGGCAGATCCAGTTCGATGCGGCGCCAGCGTTCCCGCTGTTCCGAGGTCGTACGGGCCTCCGTGCGGCGGGCCGAGACCTTGCGGCCCTCGGCGTCCTCCGGCTCGTACGCGGACGCGGACGCGGCGACGACGATCTCCGGGCACACCGCAGGGTCGACCGCGAAGGTGAGGCCGACGGCGGACGGTCGCCGGTCGCCCGCGCCGGGGCGCTCGTCGGTCGGGCTCGACTCGTCGCCACTCCGGCTCCGGGGGACGGGCTCCACGTCCAGACCGAGCTGTTCCTGGACGTCGTCCGCGAGTCGACTCCTCGTCTTGGCATCGGCCGGACGAGGAAAGAGGACACCGACGGGATAGCGGGTGAGCGGTGCGTCCTCCTCCAACACCTCGCCGCGATCCTCCACCGAGGCTCCCGCATCCGGGCCGAACAGTTCCCGCCGGAGCTTGGCCACCAGATCCTCACGGACCTCGTAATGTGCGGCATGGCGCCCTGCGTGGCTGGTCATTGCTGCTCCTCCTCGACGCCGGCATGCCGCCGGAACCGTCCGATCCCGCTGATGCGCGGTGCGATCCACACTCCGTGATCGCCCAGGCCCGCGTTGGCCCCCGCCGCGGTGCTCCCGGCGATCGACTCCAGACAGTCGATCCTCAGTCCGATGATCTCCTCGGGCCACCGGACATCCCACGACGTGCCCACTTTCAAGACGGAGTACAGCTCGCTGCGAAAGGTCTCGGAAGCGCCGCCGATCTCTCGTCCCTCGTGCAGCAATGCATAGCCGGGGCTCTGCTCCGCCCCCATGGGAAGCTCGTCGCGCAGCATGAACCTCACCCGATCCCCGGGACGCACCTTCTCCAGCATGTAGGCCTGCGCGGCGACCGCGTCGACATGGAGGTCCGCCGGCTCCAACGCGCCCACGTCACCGGCCCGCACCTCGATCCCGTCGCGCCGCCACTTCTGTCGCGGATTCGGCACTCCCCGGTACCAGCGCGCCGTCGGCTTGTGCTTGAGCACCGTCGCCGTCTCCGGTGCGGCGACACGGTAGATGTCCTCACGCGCCCGGGTCATCGCCACGTACAGAGCTCGGGCCTCCCCGGGCATGTCCAGGTCCGGAATGCCCCGACGACGCAGTTCGGCCACCGTGGGAGGACTGGGCAGCACGACCCGGTCGAACTCCAGCCCCTTCGAGCGGTGGACCGTGGACACGACCAGACGCGCCGGTTCCGGGTCGGCCAGTTCGTCGGGGAACCGACGCTCCACCACAAGCCTGCGCAGGCGCGTCACGTCGATGGTTCCCCGCCCCGCCCCGCGTGCCGCGAAACGCAGGGACCGCCACACGCGGTCGTGGGAAGTTCCTTCCGGCAGCGGCATTCCGCCGAGGAGCTCCCGAAAGCGCTCCTCGGTGAGGGTGACGGCCTCGGTACGGCGCAGCAGCTCGGCCACCCAGTACGGCACCGGCCGGTCCTGGAGCGACCGTCGCAGGGAGTGCTGCACGCCGTGCATGTGCAACAGCTCAGAAGTCACCAGGGCCTGCCGGTTGTCGCGGGTCAGGATCGCGCAGGTGCCGGGGAAGGAACGGAGTACGTCCAGGGTGAAGGAATCCGTCAGAGCGCCCAGGTCCGGCAGGTCGAGCAGCAGTCCACGCAGCTCGCCGTGGAGCCGTTCGGCTGCCTCGTCGACACCCTCCGGTGCACTGCCGACCCCCTGCACGCCAGGGCCGAGAACGAGTGCGGTGCGAGCTTCCGGGGTGGTGGCCCGGAAGTTGCGTGTGAGTCGCAGCTCCACCAGGTCGTCGTAGTAGGACGCACGGACCCAGCGAAGAAACAGGTCGGCGCGGTCGGCGTACTCCTCCGGGTTCCGATCCCGGTCGATCTGGAAGTCGTAGATCGCCTGGGCGGAGTCGCCGACGAGCGTGAACCCACAGGAGTCCTGCAGTTGATCGAGGAGCGACTCGACCAACTCCCGACGCGCGCCGACCAAGTCCTGAACCTCGTCGATGATCACATGTGCAGGGGGTCCGGACTCCAGCGAGGCGAGTGCGTCCTCCTCGATCGCCTTGCGAGCGGCATCGATCCGCTCGGCGAAGGAGAGCGCCGACCACTCGCCGTCCGGATACGCCTGCACGAGCAGGGAATAGGCCCAGGAGTCGAAGGTCTGTACGCGCACACGCCGGGCGTGCTCGCCGTGGCGGGCGATGCGGTCCCGCAGTTCTCGGACGGCCGCTCGGGAGAAGCTGAGGACGAGCAGCTCGGATGCCTGCAGAGCCTCGTCGGGATTCATGTGGCCGACGAGTGCGTCCATGCGGCGTACCAGCGTGTGGGTCTTGCCCGTACCCGCATCGGCGGTCACCAGCAGGCGGGTGTCCCAGGGCTGGTCGACCACGGCCTGCTGCTCGGCGGTGAGGGCCGGTCCGCCCTCCGGATCGCCCGTCACTTCTCGCTCCACAGGTGCTCGAACCCGGTGAAGGCGAGGGCGGTGTGGAAGTTCTTGATGTTGTCGCGCACGTTGAGGATCAGGCAGGTCTCCTTGCCACCGTTCCGAGGCCCACGCAGACCCCGTCCGATCATCTGCTGGTACACGTTCGGGCTGTAGACGGGTCGGGCGACCACCACCGCACGGGTGGCAGGGGCATCGAAACCCTGGGTGAGGACACCGTAGTTGGTCAGCACCCGCACCCGTCCGTCGCGGAACTCCCGGACCCTGGCCCGACGGTCACTGTCCGAGGTGGTGGCGTCGACGGACGACGCAGAGATCCCGTGGTCCTTCAGGCGGGCCGCAAGGTACTTGGCGTGCTCCACCGAGGTCGCGAACACCAATACCGGCCAGTCGTCCGGCATCCCCGCGATCTCGGTGACGATCCGCCGGCTGCGGTCGTGGTCCTCTGCCAGCCGTTGTTCCGCGGCCTTGGACAGCAGGCTGAACTGCTCGGCGCTCTCCCGCTCCTGGCGGGTCAACTCGATGGTGCCGCCGACAAGTTCACGATGTTCGACCTGTGCAAGTACGCCCAGCTCCTGAAGAGTCCCGTACGGATCGCCCGAGGGGAAGACGCCCTCGTCCAGTCGACGGGCACCGAAGCGATTGACCAGCCGACGTGTCTCCTCCTCGTGGACGCCGCGGAAGGGCGTGGCCGTGAGGCCGAGCAGATGCCGCTCGGTCCGATGCTGAGTCAACCCGAGCAGTTGCAGGATCTCGGTGTAGCGCGCGCTGGTCGCCGCATGTGCCTCGTCCACCACGACCAGCGCCGCGTCCCGCAGCCAGGCGTACCGGTCGCTGTCCAGGCACACCTGAAGCTTGGCATCGGTGGCGACGACGAGTTGCGGACCGTCGTCGATCCGGGCCGCCTCGTTGGACGTCCAGAGTCGGTTGATCGTCAGCCGGCTCTGCGCACCCGCTTTGCTCCACACGAACTGCCAGCTCTGAACGGCTTGTTCGCACAGCTCCTCGGTCTGGGCGATCCACAGGATCGGGCCCTTGAGGGTGCCGGCCTGCTTCACCCAACGGATGACGGCCTCCGCGGTGACACGGGTCTTGCCGGCACCGGTGGGCAACGACAGCATGGCCCGCTGCGGAGCCAACCGCTCCAGCATTTCGAAGATGTTGAGGGCCAGCCGCTCCTGGTAGTCGTGCAAGCGCGGGAAATCGCGCGGGCCCTCGACCGACAGACTCTGTTCCAAGGTCGGGGCTCTGTAGCCGGCGAAGGGGGCGGGCAGCCCGAGATCGGCCACGAACGAGACGGCCGCGGAGCCGCCGGTGTAGGACGAGGGGGCGCTCGGAAACCGTTCGAGGATGTCGCGGGCGTGGGTCTTCAGCACCGTGTCACCGTGCGCGTTGAACGCCATCTGCGCGATCCGACGTCCGGAAGGCTCCTGACCGTCGAGCTCCTGGCGCTCCGCCTCCAGCAGGCCGGCGGGCAGCCGGTCGCGCAGGGCCGCGGAGCCGATGAGCAGTTCGAGCTTCGCCGTCACGTCCTCGGCCTCACGCACCGCCTTCAAGGCGGCGCGAACCTTCTCGTCCTGCTCCTGCCGGACCTGAGCCTCGAGGACCGCCTGGCAGCCGGACTCACCCATCCGCAGACCGAGCTCGCGGTCGACCGCCCGGAGCACACCGAGCCGGTCCAACGAGTCCACGACTTTGATCACGCTGCCCTGGCGGGCGCTCTCCAACGACTTCGCCCGCGCACCGTTCGGGGTACGGACGACCTCTTCCAGCGTGGAGCAGCGCAGCAGGACGTACGTGCCGACGGAGGCCCCCATCTTCTGGCGCAGTGTCGGAAACTCCTCGGACAACGGCACCGCTTCCACCGTCGACTCGTGCCGGGTCTCGCGGCTGACCACGTCATCGTGGCGCAACATGCCCCATCGTTCGACCATGAGATCGGCCGAATCCTGATCGGGCATCAGAAGCGCCGGAACGCGCTCGGCCCGCAGTGAGCGGTACTCGTCCGCGTCGGCGGCCACGGCGATCTCGCCGTCCTCCCGAGCATCCCATGCGTCGCCGACCCGGCAGCGGGTCAGGGAATCCTCGGGGAAGTCGATCTGCAGACGGGTGAGCAGGACGTAGGTGGAGCCGACGAAAGCATCGTCCTCGCTCTCTTGGAGGTTCGTGAGCAGTTGCTCCCACTGCCGCGGACGGACCTTCTCGACGCTGTCGACGAGGCCGAGCTTGCGGGCCTTCTCGGCACCGATCGCGGCCACCGGGAGTACGTCCCCGTATGCCTCGAGTCGAGGTCCCACCGCCTCGCGCAGGGGCTTGATCCCCTGCGATGTCATGACTCGGGCGTGCCGGTCGAGCATCCAACGGATCGGTGAGGGAACCGCCCGTCGGGTGGAGGTCTGAGCACCGATCTGCAGGGTCCAGTTCTCGATGAGACCGTCATCGGGGAGCACCTGAAGAAAAGCGGCGCGCGCCTCCTCCGACATCAGCGGCAGGAGGTGAAGCGGGCCGGCGACGGCAGCGCCCTCGGTCCCGGTCCGAGCCAGTGTCGGACGACTCGCCCGGTCGTCGAGCGTCCGGCAGTACCAGGCGTGCAAGGCCTCGCGGTACTCCTCGTACCAGGACTCGTTCTCGGGCCGGTGGCCGGAGGTCGGCCGATCCCGCAGGCCCACGTCGCGGAAGAAACCGGCGTCGTCCGAGTGGAACCCCATGTCGACAGCGAGACCCGCGTCACGCTCCGCGGTGACGACCGGACCGGGGAGCATACAGTCGCGGAGAGCCTGGAACCGCCCGTCCGCCGTGCGCACCCTCAAGGCGTCCATCGGGTTCGCGACGCGCCGGATCACCTCGGGGCCCACGGCCGAGGCACCCGCCCGATGGAACAACTCCCAGAACCGCGTCCACTCCTGCGGACCGTAGGAGTCGAAGCCCTTGTCGAGAACGCTGACGAACCGACCCCGTACGTCCGCCTTCTGGATTCCGAGCGCGCCGAGCGCAGAAGACAACGACAAGTCGTCGGCCAGTACCCGATCGACGTAGATCAGCGATTCCCGCAGGCCGTCGTCGTCGGCGCGGCGGAAGACCTTGCCGACAACGGGTGCCACCAGACCGTGCTCCTCCGTCAGGACGATCCTGGCCTTCCTGGCCTCCGCGGCAATCTCGGCACGCGAATCGATCATGTCGGCGACGATTCGGACGGCCGTCGCCGAAGCCCGTGGCGTGCCGTCGGAGACCAGCGCCTCGAGCCACTCGCAGACTCCGGCCCGTTGCCGCCTGCTCCTTTCCAGGATGTGCCCGACCTTGCCGGCACGGAGGGTGGTGACCTCCGCGGACGGATGCAGCCAGTCCTTCGGGCGTCCGGAGTAGGAGTGCCACAGTCGCAACCAGCGGTCGCTCGCGGTGAGATCGCGGGACAGGTCCGGGTGAATGCGCAACTCGTGGGGGATACGGAGCACGCCGTCCTGATCAGGCAGCGACGGGCGCTGGGCTGCCGCGTCCCAAATGTTCTCCAGGAGATATTTGTCCGCCCAACTGATCGCCTCCCTGGAACGTCCGGGGAGGAGAGGCAGGTACGCGGCAGGGTCCTCCGTCGGCGCCAGCTCGGGCAGGGAGTCGACCACCAGACGGGCCGCGACCTGGATCATCTCCCTGTTGAAGGGGGAGGCGTCGAGCAGATTCTGGCGGTCCTCGTTCGTCTTCCAGGCGCCGTTGAGGATCCCGGTAAGGGACATCTCGTACTTGCTGGGGAAGTACGCCCAGAACTGCCCTCGCCGGCGCTGCCCCGCAGGGGTGAACAGGCCGTTCTCGTCCCGCTTGTAGTCCGGGACGGCCCAGGCGAGATCGATGCTCAGCCGGTCGTGCAGTTCCCCGGCATCACGACGGGCGGCCTCGGTCGGCTCGTGGCTGTGGGTGAAGACCCGCCATTGCGAGGTGACCGGCGGCCTGCCCACGCGCTCCTCGTGCACCGTGTGCAGGCTGCCGTCCCGGTCCGCCCGTAGAGTCCGGCGGACGACGGGGCGTGGCCGGTGGTCCTCCAACACCACGTGGCCGACGTGCGGCGAGAACAGATGGAAGCTCGAAGGGAATTCCTCGCGGACCTCGTGGCCGGCGGCTCCCGGATGACCGTGCATGTCCCTGCCGAGCCGATCGGCGGCGTCGGGCAACAGCGGCAGACGGACCACGGTGGTGGCCCATTCGAGCAACTCGTCGAGTACGCGGTCGCGCAGCCGCTCCGCGGCCACGTCCAGCTCACGGGCCATGCGCAAGACCGGGGCCTCGAACTCCTCGCCGAGCCGCTCGCGGACACCGGGCACATCGCGGATACGCCCGTACGACCAGGCCCGATCGAAGCCGAAACTACCGTCGCGACTGAAGAACTCGGGCGTGTCGGTCACCACCAGCACCGACTTCACGCCCACGCCGAAGCGTCCGATCTGACCGCCACGCTTCTTGGACATGCTCATACGGAGGATGGTCTCGGCGCCCTCGGCGGTCACCGGATCCCCCTCGTTGGCGCAGTACAGGTGGGTCTCGGTGAGGATGACGTGAATCCGGCCGCCGGGCTGGGCACGCAGCTCGTCCGCGGCGTTCTGGACCAGCTCGAAGAGCTGCCGGTCACCGTAACCGCCCTGGGCGATGCGCCGCTCGCCGTTGGCGTGCTCGGAGATGAGTCCCGGATCGATGCGGTAGGTCTCCAGAACTCGGGAGGACTGCTCGACGACGGTGTGGATCACGGAGGACTGCGCCTGCTGTTCGGCCACGAATGCTTCCAATTCAGGAGGAAGGGGAGACAACGGTCGGCGATCTCAGTTGGAGAGCTGCACGGTGAACGTGGCAGCGGTGACGCAGCGGCGGCCGACGGACTCCCGGACCTGACGACGCGCGCCCTTCCGATCGGCACGCTGGAACGCGTCCCGGTAGGGGGCGATCATGTCGCGATCCAGATCCGTTAAACGGTCGCGCGGAGTATTCTGCGACGGCATTCGGAAAACCGCACTTTCACTTTGGCGGGTCAGGGCAGGACGCAATGACACTGGCTCCGATGAAAAATCCCGGACGATTTCGCATCACCCGAGAGAAAAACCTGCTGACGAACCGGCATGGACGAATCCCTGGGCGCGACAAACCTAAGACTCCCATGGGACGTCCGGGCTGCAGGCCCCTCCCTGAGCCTCATCCACTCGGCACCATGAACGCGGAAAATGATATGGCTGTGCCCTCGGAGAGGACAGATACCGCACTTCCCCGAGTTTCCGGCGGGGTTACGGAAACACATGTCTAGCACACGGAAGGGATGAGCCGCAAGGGCTGCGAGACTCGATCGAACTTTCGAAATCGCGGGCACATTCCGCCGGTTTCCCAGGCAAACACGGACGCAATATCGATCTTTCACGGCGAAGCACATCCGGGCAGCGGATCCCCATGTCAAAGATCTTTTGACAAGGCTCCGACGTGTCAACAGACATGCGGTACCGTGACTCCCACCGACCGATCAAGGTCACGAGGGAAGCAGGTGGGACGTGGAGGCGGCTGAGGACTTCGGCCCCTGGCTGGCACGTCAGCTCAGGAACGCCAAGAAGAGTCAGACCGAGTTGGCCGTGGAGCTCGGGATGACCCGCGCAGCCGTGTCGGCCTGGATCGTCGGTCGCTCCGTCCCACGCGACGAGACGATCCGCCGCATCGCCCAGGTCCTGCAGACGGACCTGGAGACCATCCACTCGCGGAGCTCCGACGCCCAGGCCGGCCTTCCCGTCACCTGGTATCACCGGCCGGCCCCAGCGGACGGAGGGAGGGAGTACGGCAACGCCGCGGCGTTCGCCTTCCACGCGGACGTGTCGGTACTCGCACGCGAAGCCACACAGAACAGCCTCGACGAGCGACTGGACTCCGCGGAGCCGGTTCGGGTCCGCTACACCTTGCACGAACTCACGGGAGAGGCCCTGGCCGGCTTCCGCGAGGCGATCGACTGGGAGCACCTCCTCCCCCACTACGAAGCACTCACCGCGGACGACAGCAAGCAGGGCAAGGTCTCCCGGACCATTGCCGCCGGCCTGCGGGACATGTACCGACACGACCGCTTGGTCCTGCTCCGCGTCGACGACTACAACGCAGCAGGTCTCACGGGGGACGACTACGGCAATGGGCGTTTCGCCGCAGTCGTCCGCCGACAACTCGACAGCCACAAGCGGGGCACCGGGGCAGGCGGTTCCTACGGCTTGGGCAAGGCCACGCTCTGGGCGACCAGCCGACTCGGCCTCGTACTGATCAACTCCACTCTCTCCGAACCTCACGAAGGTCGTACCGAACGTCGACTGATCGGACGGCTGGACCTCCCCTGGCGCGACGTGGACGGGGTCGCCTTCGCCGGTCCCGCCTGGTTCGGCCGCGCCGACCCCGACGCGGCGAACAGCGACGTGGCCCGCTCGTGGTGGTCCGACGAGGAGACCGTGGCCAGGCTGCACCTCACTCGTGACAGCTCGGCCGCCGGTACGTCGTTCCTGATCGTCGGCGCTCACGACGTCGCCAGCCTTGTACCGGCGTCCGACACCACAGACGAGGCATCCGGCGAGGACGACGAGTCCGTCCATCGGATGCACGCCAGACTCGTCGAGGCATTGGGCCGCAATTTCTGGGCTGCGATGACAGGCGGCGGTGCCCACAAGCCGCACCTCGAGGCGTCCGTGCGTACCTACCGCAACGGCGAGGTGCTGATCGCCGAGGAGCGCGTGGACCCGTCGGTCACCCAACCTTCCCGTACCCGTGCGCTGCGGGCCTTCCTGGAGGGCGACACCGTCGCCCGTCTCACCGCTCCCGGGCAAGTGGCCCGCGCCACGGTGCCGTTGAACGTGCCCCTTCGCGGAGGTCCGGCGCGCGGTGGCGTAGCCCACGAGGCGGTACTCCTCGTGACCTCTGCCGAGGACGCAGACGGCGACTACAACAGATTGGTCTCCATGCGGGGCACTCGAATGACGGTCAAGGACAGCGCCGTCACGTTCCTTCCCGTCGGCACCAACCCCTTCCAGGCGATCTTGCTCACCGGACAGGCCGCCGGGCAGGATGCCCCCGGAGCGGATGCCGCGGAGGAGTACCTGCGGGCCTCCGAGCCGCCCTCGCACAACAAATGGGGGCAGACGGAGGAGTTGCGTCTCGCCTACTCGCCGTCCGCGTACCGACGCATCCACTCCCTGACGACCAACGCCAACAACGCGGTGCGAGAACTCGTCGCCGTGTCCCGGGCGAAGACCCGCAAGAGCGGCGAAGCCGCAATCGCCGGCCGGTTGACTGTCGGCGGCGGACCGAAGAAGCGAGGTCGCGCGGGCGGACCCACCACCCTGCCCGAGTTGGACAACGTGGATGCACGGATCGACGAGACCGGTGCCTGGTCTGTGACCGTCGACCTGCGGATGTCGTCGACGGTCGACACGGATCGCCCCGTCACCCCCGTCGCCAAGTTCGACGTCCGCTCCGGGCCCCGCCCCAGTGCGCCCTGGAAGGAACTCGTGGCGATCAGCGGTTGCCAGGTCGTGGACGGGGCCCTCCTGCTGACTCCCGGCAACCGCAAGGCGGTCTTCCAGGGCATCACCGACGTGTCCCGCCATCCCGTCCGTGCCCAACTCACCGGTCTCGTCGTCGAACTCCGCACCGGCAAGGGGGAACAGGTGTGAAGGTCTATCCCTATCGACGGCTCTCAGGCAATGTGCCGTGGCGGGTCGAGAGTGCCCAGCTCAAGGTCGAGGGCGCGTCCTGGGAGGACGTGGAGAGCAAGTACGTTTCCACCGTCGAGCGTGTGGTCGCCCTCGGCCCCGACGAGGACCGTCCGGACTGGGCCGAGGCCCGACTGCGTCTCGCCGCGGACCTTCCGGCGAAGGCGGTCGACCCCGAGGGCCCCTGGCAGGACGTGACCGTCGTTGCCGTCCTGACCGAAAGAGCCACGAACATGCGAACGGCGGTGGAGCTGTCGCCGATCTCCGCCGACGGCCGAAAGAGGACGGGCGAGCTCCATGTCCACCGATGCGACGTCCTCGACCGAGCCTCCGTCACCATGAGTGTGGTCGCCACGGTGGAGGGCGTTCCCGGTCGGGTGATCGCCACCTCGGACACGGACTGGTTCGTCGACGTGGTCGCGGACGCGCCATCACTCGCTCGTGAACTCGAGGTCAAGATGGTCCGCTTCGCCTCCGGGCCGAGCCGCCTCCGGCGGTTCGCCGATTCTCCCTGGACTGTCGACACCACGGGCCGGATCCCGGCGGTGAACGTGAACATCGACTTCGAGGGGCTCGGCGAGCTTTTCGACGTCGACGGCGGCAGCGGTACGGAGAAGACCGTTCGTGAGCTCCTCCTCGCCCAGATGTGCTGCGAGGTCTGGACCGCCGTCTTCCACTCCGCCGTCGGAGACCTGGAGATGGAAGAGGACGGCTCCCCGCTCTTCCCGCACGGCTGGCAAGGCGAGGTGTTGCGAGAGATGTTGCCCGACATGTATCCCGAGCTCACACCGGAGGAGGCCCTGAGGGTGGTCCATGCGGCCCGGACGGGGACCGCGGCAGCCGGTTGGGCCGAGCTCCAGCCCCGCGTGCATTTCGCCGGGTCCCGGCGGGCCGGCGTCCCGCGTACGCTCTCCACCACCATCCGCGACCTGGAGCGACTCACACGAGGGGACGAGGCATGACCGGCCGGCCCGGGCACCTCCCTGAACGTCTCGCGATGCTGACCAACACGGAGGCACTGGACTTCCTCACCGATGGGCTGCTCACCGGCCGTGAGGAGGTGCCGAGCATCCGGCTCAACGAAGTCACCGAGCCTCTGCCGCACGACGAGCGACGCGGTGATCTACGGCCCGTACGTGATCTGATCGAGGATGCCATGGCGCACTGCCTGAGCGAAGGACTCAGGCCGACGCAGGCCGACGCCTGGCTCGCTCCCCGTCTGCACGCAGCGCTGCGCCTGAGCCGGAAGGAAGCGGCAGATCCGGCGTTGTGGAACTACCTCGCCCTCGGAGTCGCTCCCGACCACGTCGTCTGGCGCTGGCTGTCGGAAACGAGGGACGGCAAGCCGGCCAGGGTGGCCACGGATCGCTTCCGCGGCCCGTACCACAAGCAGGCATTTTCCCGCCTGTGGTGGGCGGCCGAGCTGTTTCGCGACGGCGCGGACTACGAGCCGGTCGTCGTTGCCTGCGGCAACCAGGACGTGCTGAACACTGCCCTACGCATGTCCGTGATCAGTCACCGGCCCACGGCTCAAGCGATCGTACGATTGGCCGAGAAGGGCGTGATCAACACCGGCCGTGAGGTCAACGCGCTTCTCGGAGCGGTCAATGCCTCGGCGGCGACGCTGATGTACGACCTCCTCGCCCCCGATGCCGAGCGTGAGTCCCGTCCGCTGCTGGAATGGATCGACGAGGCGGAAATCGCCCGCCAAGTGTCGCGGAGCGCACTTCCGACCGGGCCTCAGGAAGATCCTGCTCCGCCGACGTCGGTGAGCGTGCTGGTGGAGTACTTCTCCGAACTCTTCACAGACGCCCCGGTGCGAGGCCGCGCCGAGGCGGTGGAGGCCTGATCCTCGGGCTGTGGGCAGTTCGGACCGCAGGTTTCCCCGTCGTCCTTGCAGCCCTCCTTCCGCAGAATGCGACGCTCTTCGTCCGTCGCCTTCCGCCACCCCTCCCGCAGCTTCTCCTCCGGTGGAAGCGGCAACCCGAGCGCCGTAGCCAGCACATGCATGCCGAACAAGGGCGGCACGGCATTACCCACCTGCTGCGACCGGTCTCCCCCCGACCAGGGATAGTCCGGCGGGAAGGTCTGGAGAATGCCGGCCTCGCGAATGGTCAAGCGGTTGGGAGAGTGTGGCCTCCCGTCCTCACGGAACACCGCGTTGCGAGAAACCTTGCCCGTCACGGTGAATGCGGGCTGCCTGTGCGTACGGACGCCACGGTTCTTCGGGTCACCACCGCTGCCGTAGTTGGAGACGATCTCGAAGGGGGTGTCGCGGCCTTCGAACCGGTCGCCATCGATCCCGTCCTCCTGAGCCTTGAGCACCTCCCCCATGGAGACCCAGGGCTTGAGAGACAGCTCCATCCCGCCCAGAGGCGGCGCGATCTGGCCGGCCGCAGCCGTGTTCTCCGTGCACTCGAACCCGCCTCGTCCGGGAAATCGCGGGTCGTAGGTGTGGTGTGTGGGCATGGGCAATCGGGGCACGGCGTAGTCGGCCAGCCGAGCCATCAGGATCGTCCGGCGACGGGTCTGGGGGACGCCGTAGGCCTCGGTGTGCAGAGTCCTGACCTTGGCGACGTTGTATCCGACCCGCTCGCCGTCCTTCCCCGGCAGCCCCGCACGCAGGACGTCGGCATAGACGTCCCAGAGCGCCTTCACCCCGGGCACCTGTTCCAAGACGATCACGTCGAACGCGCGCCCCTCACGGTTGGGACAGGTCAGCGCTTTGATCGCATACCGGAGCGGTTCCAGGACCAAAGGAGTCCTGGGATCGGCATCGAGCTCTTCCAACTGCTTGTCGATCAGTTCGTCGTCGTCACCGTTCACCAGTGCGCGGACGAACCCCTCGACTTCCTTCAGCGCCTTTCGCCCCGCCCCGTTGCCCGCCACCGAGTACGTCTGGCACGGAGGCCCCCCGACCAGCACGTTCAGATCTTTCGGCAGCTCGTGGAATCTCTCCCGGCGCACGGCACTGACGTCCGCATGCCATGTCCGAAGCCCTGCCTCGTAGCGGGTCTCACAGGCGTTCCTGTCCCATTCGATTCCCAGCGTCTCCACGCCGATCATGCGCGCTGCCACATCGAGACCGCCCGGACCGGCAAAAAGGTCCAAAATGTGCGGATGCTCAAGGAATGGGGCGTCTGTGTCCAGGCTGGCCATGTGGCGAAAGTGTAACCGGGCGACGGTCGGTGCGTGGCAGCCGGTGGAGACTTCCACCGAAGCCGTCCTCCGCCACGTCCGGGGAGCTATGCCTTGCGCCGGGACCGCACCAAGGCGGCGATCCGATCGGACGCCTCGTCTGCGTCCTCGTGCTCCCAGACACGCACCGAAGCCCAGCCGGCCCGGGCGAGACGCGCATCGGTGTCGACGTCCCGGGCCCGATTCTTCTCGATCTTCTCGCGCCAGAACTTTGCATTGTTCTTCGGCCAAGTCGCGTGTTCGGGGCACCCGTGCCAGAAGCAGCCGTCGACGAAAACGGCGACGCGCGCAGGACCGAAGAGAATGTCGGCCTCGCGGCGCACGCCTTTGAGCGGGCGGCGGTGGACCCGGTAGCGCAGCCCTGCGGCATGGAGTGTCCGGCGGACTGCAATCTCGATGTCCGTGTCGCGACTCCGCTGCTTGCTCATTCTCGCGCGGGTCTTCGCTGTCGTCTCCAGGTCGCCCATGGACCCCATCCTGCCGCGACGTGCGGGGCCGCGCCGACTCTCGACCCCCGTGGAAATTGCGCGCGGCGGACCCGGCGGGGTCCGCCGGGTCCGGGTCTGGGGTCTGGTCAGGGCTTGCGGAGGAGACCGCCGTACTCGTACAGCCTGTTGCTCTCCTTCGTGATGCCCACGTACTCCTTCAGCTCCGGCGGGACCGGCGGGAGCGGCGGCTGGGACGGGTCCGGGCGCCACTCGGCCAGGTTCACCATGCCCGGGGAGACCGGCTCCAGGCCGTCGGTGAAGGCGTCCACCTGCTGCGGGGTGCGGGTCTGCCACGGGACGCGGTTGTTGTTCATGTACTCGGACGTGACCCGGGCGTGCTCCTCGTCGTCGGTGACGACCTGGGAGATCGCGAGGTAACTGCCCGGCGCGGACCGGTCGATGATGGTACGCAGGATGGTGCGCGGGTCGTCGGCGTCGACCAAGTGGTGGGGCACGGAGAGGAAGAGGATGGCCAGCGGCTCGTTGAAGTCGATGAGCCGCTGGAGGTCCGGATGGCCGAGGACGACCTCCTGGTCGCGCATGTCGGCCGTGATCACCACGGTGGAGTCGTCGTCGGCGAGCAGCGCGCGGCCGTGGGCGAGGACGATGGGGTCGATGTCGACGTAGACGACGTTGGCGGACTTGTCGATCTCCTGCGCCACCTGGTGCACGTTGTTGTTCGTGGGCAGGCCGCAGCCCATGTCGATGAACTGCCGGATCCCGGCCTCGTGCGCGAGGTAGCGCACCGCGCGGTAGAGGAAGAGCCGGTTCTGCCGGGTGATGTCGACGCCCTCGGGGAACCGCGGCAGCCCGGCGCGAATCATGTCGCGGTCGACCTCGTAGTTGTCCTTGCCGCCCAGCATCCAGTCGTAGGCGCGGGCCGAGGTGGGGCGGTCGGTCGGAATGCCGGGTATCGCGGGTCCTTCGTCAGGCATGACTGCCCACTCTCCTCGTCTTGTCACGGCCGAACATACCTACGTACGGCGGGAGTTGAGACTATCCGCTCCCGTCCACCCGGACCACCGGGACTCGGCCCGCGCTCAAGGCCCCCGCCCGGCGCCACGGGCGGGCGCCGGCGGGAGGGCGCGGGAGGCGGCGGAAGACGGGGACGGGCGGGGTGGTGCCGCGCAGCGGGCGCGGGGCGTTGACCGGGGGGGTTTGCGGTGGGGAGCAAAGGGGTCGTCCGCGGGGGTCCCACCGGGCGATGGTGGTGACCGCAACGCGGAGGGCCGGGTGGACACGGCCCGGTCCGCCGCGTTGCACCCCGTGCAGGTCCGTACGGGGACTGCAAGATGGGGGATTCGTACCGTGCGCAGGAAGATGAAGGCTTCTGCCGTGGCGAAGAGGGTCTGGGGCCAGTCGGCCACGGCCTCCGGCGCACAGCAGACCGGGGTCGACGGGATCACCGGGCGGGGCGGGGTGGTGCTGCGGCTGCCGCTGCCGGGCGTGGCGGGGGGCCGCGGGGGCGACGAGCCCGCCGGCACCCCCGGCACGGCGAACTGCGTCAGGGCACTGCCATCCGGTTCCGCCACTCATCCGGGCTGATCGGTCCGGCCGCCCGCGGTCGCCCCGCAGCCGCACCGGATCCGCACAGCGGCGGGTCGCCGGGCCGGGCCCCGGGCCGTACTCCGGTCCGCGGTCCGGTCCGCGACCCGCCGGGCCGCCGCCGCGCCCGTCCCGCCCGGAGCACCCGGAGCACCCGACCCGCCGGACGCGCGCAGCACCGCCGCGCCCGCCGGGGTGAGGGTGTGCAGCACCGAGCCGCCGTCGCGGACCGTGGTGATCAGGCCCGCGTCGCGCAGCGTGCCCGCGTGCCGGCTGGCCGCGGAGGCGGAGACACCGGTGGCACGGGCGAGTTCACCCGTCGTCGCGCCATGCGCGGTGGCGTGCAGGACGGCCGCCCGGGCCCGGCCGAGGAGCGCGGCGAGCCGCTGCTCCGGGGGAAGGCCGGGACCGGGGGGTACGGGGGCCTGCCGGTGGTGGACCGGGTACCAGAGGACGGGCGGGAGTTCGGGGTCCGCGAGGCTCACGGGGGCGTCGGCTGCGAAGTACGACGGCACGAGCGTCAGACCCCGCCCGTCCAGGCGAAGGTCCCGGTCCACCCCGGCGGGGTAGCGCACCTCCAGCACCGGTGCGCGCCAGCGCATCGCCGGCGCGAGGCCGGCGAGCATCCCCTCCGCGCCGCCGTCCAGCAGCCCGCGGACGCGGGCGGTCCGCTCGGCTTCGAGCCGGGCCCAGATGTGGTCGGACCAGGGTTCGACGACGGCTTCGTAGTACGCGCGCAGGAGCCGTACGAACTCCCTGCGCTCCCCCGTCTCCGCCAGCTTCTGCGCCCACGCCGGGGCGCCGACCGTACGGGCGAGGCGGCCGACTTCGCCGCGCACCCGGCCCGGTGGCGCCGCGAGCAGCAGCTCCGCGCCTTCGCGGAACGACGTGACGGACTCGCCCGGCGCCTGACCGGGCGTCAGGAAGTCCGGGAAGTACCGCGCCCGCGGGTACAGCGGGAGGAGGGTCTCGCGCACCGCCCGCTCCAGGCCGCGCTCGCGCAGCATCCGGCGGGCCATGCGGTACCACGCGGCGTGCGCGTACCGGCCCCTGCTCGTCTGCAGCCGGTGCAGGCTGACGGCGATCTCCCAGAGGGGATCCGGCGCGTCGGCGAGGCGCGTTCTGGCCAGGTCGGCGTCGCGGAAGTGGATGCGGAGCATGATCGTCCCCCGATCGGTGGAACCCGGCCCCGCGCGCGCATCGGCGAGCGCGCGGCCGTTCCCCGAGTGACGGCCCCCGCGGCCGGTGACGTGATCCACGATGCGGAACGCACCTGGTGCGAACCTTGCAGGCACCTAGAATCCGCTGGTAGAGCCGCCGGGCGGGCGGCCAGGCAGACGAGGACGCGCATGGAGTTTCACCTGCTCGGCCGGATCGAGGCCGTGGCAGCCGACGGCCGTCCGGTCGACCTCGGGCCCGCGCGGCAGCGGAGCGTACTCGCCGCACTGCTGCTCGACGCCGGCCGCGCGGTGCCCACGGCGCAGCTCGTCCACCGGGTGTGGGGATACACCGCGCCGCAACGGGCCACGGAGACGCTGTACAGCTACCTGTCCCGGCTGCGCCGTGCCCTCACCGGCTCGCAGGCGGCCCTCGCCCGCAGCGCCGACGGCTACGAACTGACCGTCGGACCCGCCGACTCGGTGGACGTCCACCGCTTCCGCCTGCTCCTCACCCGGGCCCGCGCCGCGACGGCGACGGCCGATGGCGGGGCCGGGGCCGATGCCGGTGCCGGGGCCGCCGAACTCTTCCGCGAGGCGCTCGCGCTCTGGCGCGGCCTGCCGTTCCCCGGCGTCGACACCCCGTGGTTCAACGGCGTACGCGAAGCCCTCACCAAGGAGTTGCTCGCCGCGGAGCTGGACTGCGCCGACGTGCGGCTGCGCCTCGGCGACCACGCCGCGCTGCTCACCGAACTCGCCGCGCGCAGCGCCGCCCACCCGCTCGACGAGCGGCTGGCCGCCCAGTACATGACCGCCCTCTACCGCTGCGGCCGCCCCGCCGACGCGCTCGACCACTACCGGCGCATCCGCCGCCTGCTCGCCGAGGAGCTGGGCATCGATCCTGGCCGGCGGCTCCAGCAGGTGCACCAGGCGGTGCTGGGCGGCGACCCGGAGCTGAGCGTGCCGGAGTCCGCCCGGGCGGCCCCGGCCCGGCGGCCGGAGTCCACTCCGCCCGCCTGGCTGTCGCAGTGCCAACTGCCTCCTGCCGTACGGGGCTTCGCCGGCCGCACCGACCTCGTCACCCGCCTCGCGGAGCTGCTGGAGTCCCCCGACGCCGCGCCCGTCGTCGTCTCCGGCTCGCCGGGGGTCGGCAAGTCGGCGCTGGCCGTCCACCTCGGCCACCGGCTGCGGCAGGCGTTCCCCGACGGCCAGTGGTACGTACGGCTCCAGGGCACCCGCGAACGCCCCCGGGACCCCGCCGACGTCCTCGCCGGCCTGCTGCGCGTCTCCGGCGAGGACGCCGCCGCCGTCCCCGAGTCGCTGGAGGACCGCGCCGGGGCGTTCCGCGGCCGGGTCGCCGACCGCCGCGTGCTGCTGGTGCTCGACGACGCCGCGGACGCCGAGCAGGTACGCCCCCTGCTGCCCGGCACCGCGGGCGTCGCGGTGCTCGTCACCAGCCGCTCCGACCTGCGGGGCCTGACGGCCAGTCATGCGGCGCACCCCGTACCGCTGGACGTGCTGCGCCCCGGCGAGGCCGGGGACCTGCTCGCCGGCATCCTCGGCGAGCGGCGCGTCGCCGCCGAGCCCGCGGCGGCGGCGCGGCTGGCGGAGCTGTGCGCCCGGCTGCCGCTGGCGCTGCGGATCGGCGCGGCCAACCTGGCGGCGCGGCCCGGGCGTTCCCTGGAGGCGTACGCGGACGAGCTGGCCGGTGACGGGCGGCTGGCCAAGCTGTCCATCGCCGGCGACCGCGAGGCCGCGGTCCGTACCGCCTTCGACCACTCCTACGCCGCCCTGGAGCCGGCCGCCGCCCGGCTGTTCGGCCTGCTCGGGCTGCACCCGGGGCCGGACTTCACGGCGGCGTCGGCCGCCGCGCTGCTCGGCTGCCCGCCCGCCGCGGCCGAGGAGCCGCTGGACCGGCTGGCGACCGCGGGTCTGGTGCAGCACACGGGCGCCGACCGGTTCCAGTTCCACGACCTGCTGCGGCTGTACGCCGCCGAGCGGGCGGCCGCCGACCCGGACGCGGAGGCGGCGTGGCGGCGGCTGTGCGCCTGGTACCTGGACTCCGTGGACGCCGCCACGGCCTTCGACTTCGCCGGCTTCCCCCAGCTCCCCCGGCGGCGCCGCACGTCCGCCGGGTTCCGCACCGGGGCGCAGGCGCTCACCTGGCTCGACGCGGAGCGGGCCAACATCGTCGCCGTCGTCGGCCGCGCCGCCGCGTCGGGACCGTACGAGATCGCCTGGCAACTGACCGACCAACTGCGGATGTTCTTCTACTACTGCGGCCACCAGCCCGAATGGGACGCGGCGGCCACCGCCGGGCTGCGGGCGGCGGCGGAGTGCGGCGAGGTGGCGGCCCGCGGGGCGATGTACCACAGCCTGGGGCTGCTTCGGCAGAGCACCGGCGACTCCGACGCCGCCCTCGAAGCCCTGCACCGCGCACGGGACGACTACCGGGCCAGCGGCCTGGCGACCGGCGAGGCGGCCATTCTGGGCAACCTGTCCGTGCACGCGGGGCAGCGCGGTGAGATGCGTGAGGCCCTGCGCTTCCAGGAAGCCGGCATAGAGGTGATCCGTGGTCTCGACAAGCCGCTGCAACTGGGCAGGGCGCTCAACATCGTCGGCCTGATCCACGCGTACCTCGGCGAACTCGACCGCGGGCTCGACCGCACCACCGAGGCGATCGAGCTCTGCCTGCGCCGGGGGCAGCCGCCGCGCACCATCGCCCCGCTGATCAACCGCGCGCTGATCCACAGCTATCTGGGGCGGTACGAAGAGGCGCTGGCGGATGCCGCCGGGGCGCTGCGGCTGAGCCGGGAGCACCGCGCCCGCAAGCACGACGCCGGTGCCCACGGGGCCCTGGCCGGCGCCCACCTCGGCAGGGGCCGCCCCGACCTCGCCGAGTCCCATGCCGAGCAAGCGCTCAGGGCCGCCCGCGAGGTCGGTGACCCGAGCCAGGAGGTGGACGCCCTGATCGCCCTCGCGACCGTCCAGGGCCTCGGCGGCCACCTCACCCCGGCCACGGACCACCTCACGGCGGCCCTGGCCGTCACCCGCCGCTGCGGCTTCCGCCACCAGCAGGCCGAAGCCCACGCCGCCCTGGCCCCCCTCCACCTCGCCCGCGGCGAGGTGGCCACGGCCGCGGACCACGCCGAACTCGCCCTGGCCACGGCCCGCGAACTGGACCTCCCCCTCACCGCCCACCGCGCCCTGACGGCCCTGGCGGCGACAGCCCACGCGGCGAACGCCCCCGACAGGGCCGCCCGCCACACGGCCGAAGCCCACCGCATCGAACAGCAAACGGGCTACCACCCGCCCCCGAACCCCTGACCCGGGGAAGGTGGTTCGGCGGTTCCCGTACGGGGCGGGGGTGATTACCCGTGATTAGCTTGCGGGTTGCCTTGACGGCCTTCGGAGGGTGGCGGCACAGTCCCGGTAATACGCATTAGCCGCCGCCCTTCTCGGTCCCGCTCCCGCCGCTCGTGCGTATGAGCAGTACGCGTCGCGCGCAGCCGCCCACCCCCCGCAGCCGACAGAGGAGCCCCCATGACACTCGACCGCCGCCGCTTCCTGCGCACCGCCTCCGCCGCGTCCGCCGCCACCGCCGGCGGCGGCCTGATCGCCCTCGGCAGGGCCGGCGCCGCCCCGGCGGCCGCCGCGCCCGGAGGGTTCCCCGACTACCGGTACGTGCGCACGCTGCTGGTCCCCGGGCAGCTCTCGTACAACCCCAGCGGCGAGATCATCTTCCCCTGCGTCCGCGGCGTCTACGACCGCCTCTCCGCCCCGCTCGGCCGCTACTACCTCTACTACGCCCCCCACGAGAACCCCGGCGGCATCTGCCTCGCCTACGGCGACTCCCTGGAGGGGCCGTTCACCGAGTACCCGCGCAACCCGGTCGTCGGCAACGTCTGGTCCCCGCACTACAGCGTCAGCCACGTCTCCTCCCCCCACGTCATGTGGCACGCCGGGCGCCGCGAGCTGTGGCTCTACTTCCACGGCGAGAACAACACCACCCGCCTCGCCCGCTCCAAGGACGGCATCTCCTTCACGTACGACAAGACCGTGCTCACCACCGCGATGCTTCCCGCCGGCACCACCGAGACGTCCTACGCCCGCGTCTTCCCGTACGAACTGCCGGGCCGCGGCGCCCACTACGTCATGCTCTTCATGCGCAACGACCGCAGCAACCACCGCGACATCGGCTGGGGCTGGTCGGCCGACGGCCGCACCTGGACGTTCGACCCCGCGCCGCTCATCGACCACGCCGCCGTCGGCGCCTCCGACGTCTCCGGCGCGCATCTGCTGGAGCGGGGCGGCAGCGCGTACGTCGTCTACCACACGGACAAGGGCAGCGGCGGGAACATCCTGATCACCGAGGTCGGCGCCGACTTCTCCCGCCGCAGCCACCTCGGCGTGTTCTACGACTCCCGCACCACGGGCCCCGAGAACGGCCGCGCCGCGGCCCCGGCGTTCGGCACCGACCGCGGCGTGCCGTACATGATCTACGAGGCCGGCGAACGCCTCTCCGGCGTCATCGCCATGGCCCGCGGCTGACCCGCGGCGGCGGGGACAGCGGGGACAGCGGGGACAGCGGGGACAGCGGGGGCGGCGAGGGCAGCAGGGGCGGGCGGGGCGGCTACCGCAGCACCCGCACCGGGTCCCCGTCGCCGTCCACCGCCGTCACCTCGTACGGCGTCGTGCTGCCGTCGATCCCGTACTTCTCCAGGTCGGCGGCGAGATACCGGCCCTGCCCGCTGATCCGCCTGCCGTCGCCGAGGACGACCTCGATCCGCTCGACCTCCTGCGTGCCCGCGACCACGATCCAGTGCCGGTACGGGCCCTCATCGGCCGGGTCCGTGCGGTCCGACCAGGACGCCACCGCGGCGTCGCGCCACAGCGTGCCCGCCGCCTCGCCGCGGAAGACGAAACCGCCGCGGTCGCGGTCGTCCGAGGCGAGCATCCGCAGGTTCTCCTCGCCCGTGCCGAGGGTGAGGAGCGAACCGGTGCCGCCCGCGGGCAGTTCGCCCCGCCACAGCTCCGAGACGTACCAGAGGCCGGTCAGCGGCTCCCGCATCTCGCCGTGGTCGACGCAGGCCAGCCGGGACAGCAACCGGAGCTGCGCGGCGTCGAGTTCCCGCTCCCCCACACGCGGCCGGTCCCCGGGCGGCCGGCGCCCGGAGGCGTCCAGGGGTCGTACGTCGCCCTGCAGCAGGGCCCCGACGGGGCTGCGCCCGGAGCGTACGGCGTGGACGAGCCCGCGGTTCCGGTCGGCGACGACGCGCAGCCCGCAGCCGTCAGGGCCCGCCTCCGGTACGTCGAGCGCCACGCCGTCCGCGACCTCGACCGGCCGCCACCGCACGCCGTCCCCCGCAAGTACCGCGGCCTCGTAGCCCGTACGGGGCGCGCCGCCGCCCAGCCAGATGTCGCCGGGCCCGTCGGCGGGCCCGAGCAGCAGCGACCCGGCGGCGACCCGGGCGGGGGTCTCGTCGTCCGCCGCCGAGCCGATCGGGGTGACCCACTCCACCGCCCCGCCGCCCGCGGCGGGCCGCGCGTAGGCGCTGCCGAGGCCGGTCTCGTCGAGCAGGACGACGACGTCGCGGTCCCCGGCGCGGCCGGCGTGGACGACGGAGATCCCGCCGCGCGGGCGGTCGTCGGGGGGTTCCGCGCGCCAGGCGTCGGCGGCGCTGCGCACCAGGTCCTCGTCCGCGTCCGCGTAGTCCAGCACGGGGTTGGGGTCGTCGGCCGCTACGCCGCCCGCATCCGCCCCGCCGACGGCGGCACCCCGCGCGACATCCCGCTGACGCCGCGCGAACTCGAAGTCCTCCGCCTCATCGCCGACGGCCTGTCCAACGGCGAGATCGCCGCGGAGCTGCAGCTCAGCCACGAGACGGTCAAGACCTTCGTGTCCCGCATCCTCACCAAGCTCGATCTACGGGACCGGGTGCAGGCCGTCGTCTACGCGTACCGGCAGGGCCTGGTGACCTGACCCCGCTCGGGGCGGCCGCCCCGCCAAGCGGCCCCGGCGCTCCACGGCCCGCGTGCCCAGTGGCCCCCGTGCTCAGTGGCCGCGCAGCTCGGCGCGGGCGGCTTCGAGGTCGGCGGTGCGCGGGCGGTTGTGCGGGAGCTTGCCGAGGACGACCGCCATGCCGCAGGTGTTCGTCAGCGCCGAGAACACCAGACCGCCCGCGATGCCGGCCGAGATCAGCAGCAGCGCCGGGTGGACGAGGACGCCCAGGAGGAGGCCGAGGAGCACGACGCTCCCCGCGGTGAAGCGCACCTGGCGCTCCATGCTCCAGCCGGCCCGGGTGTCGCAGGCAGCGGGAGTGTGCAGGTCGTGCCCGGCCGCGGCCCAGGCGCCGGTGCCGCCCACGAGCGTGGCGGCGGTGATGCCCTCCCCGGCGAGCAGCTTGCAGGCGCTCTCGGAGCGGGCTCCGGAGGCGCAGACGACGAGGATGTCGCGGCGCTCGGCGGCGTGGCGTATGTCGTCCAGCGCGGCGCGCAGGTGGTCGAGCGGGATGTTCACGGCGCCTGGCAGGTGACCGGAGGCGTACTCGGCGGGGGTGCGCACGTCGACGACGACGAGTTCGCCGAGCCGGGTGCGGGCCTGGTCCGTGGCGAGGGTGGCGGGAATGCTGGTCATGGCGGGTGGTGTCCTTACTGTTCGACGTCGTCCCGGGCCGGGACGTACGATACCCACAGGGGTATTTTTTCCGAGGAGTGAGCGTGGAACTGGAGCTGGAGGGCGCGGACCTCAAGGCCGTGCTGAACCGCCTGCGCCGGGCCCAGGGCCAGATCTCCGGAGTGATCCGGATGATCGAGGAGGGGCGCGACTGCGAGGACGTCGTCACGCAACTCGCCGCGGCGTCCCGGGCCTTGGACCGGGCCGGGTTCGCGATCATCGCGACCGGGCTGCAGCAGTGCGTGACCGACATGGAGTCCGGCCGCAAGAACGGGGAGGACCCCGAGGCGATGCGCGCCCGGCTGGAGAAGCTGTTCCTGTCGCTGGCATGATCACTCCGCGCGGCCGGCTCACGCCACCGCGTCGATCAGCATGAACGCGGCCACCGCGAGCAGCGCGACGGCGAAGACCCGCTGCAGCGCGTCCCCGGAGACCCGGGCGGCGAGCCGCTTGCCGCCGGCCGCGGCGAGGACCGCGGCACCGGTGAACGGGCCGACGACCGCCCAGTCGAGATCCGCCACGGTGCCGGCGCGGGTGGCGAGGGCGGCGAGCGCGTTGACCGTGATGACGAGCAGGCTGGTGCCGACCGCCGCCTTCATCCGCATGCCGAGCACCCCGACCAGCGCAGGTACGGCGAGGAAGCCGCCGCCGACGCCCACGAACCCCGTGACCCCGCCGAGCCCGGCCCCCGCCGCGGCGGCCCGCCCGGGACGTACCGCGGGAGTGGCCTCCGCGCGCCGGCGGCATCGCAGCATGCACACCGCGGCCGCCCCGGCGACCACGGCGAAGGCCGCGGTCAGCGCCGCGCCGGGCACGTGGCCGGCGAGCGCCCCGCCGAGCATCGCGGGGCCGGCTCCGGCCGCCGCGAAGAGCAGGCCCGTACGCCACCGCACGTGGCCCTCGCGGGCGTGGGCGGCGAGCGCCGTGGCCGAGGTGAGGGCGACGATGACCAGGGCGGCGGAGGTCGCGGCCACGGGGCCGAAGCCGAGCAGGTAGATCAGCGCGGGCACGGCCAGGACGCTGCCGCCGCCGCCGAGCGCGCCGAGGGCGCCGCCGATGAGCGCGCCGGCGGCGAGGGCGAGTATGACGGCGGTCACGGGACGGCGCCGGTGGGGCGGGGCCCGTACACCGGGCGGCCGCCGGGGCGTATCGGGCGCCGGCGGGCGGTCACGGGGCGGTCCGTACGGGAAGTCCCGCCTTCGCGGCGGAGTCGAAGGAGTCGTCGACGGCGACGACGTCGCGGCCCGCGGCGTCCAGCAGGGAGGCGGCGATGGCGGCGCGCATGCCGCCGGCGCAGTGCACCCACACCTCACCGGCGGGGATCTCGGCCAGGCGTCCTGGCAGGGTGTGGATGGGGATGTGGACGGAGCCCTCGACGTGCCCGGCGGCGCGGCGCTCCGCGTCGCGGCGCACGTCCAGGACGACGGCGTCTGCCGCCGTACCGGCCAGGTCGGCGAAGGTGGCGCGGGGGAAGGAGGCCGGGGCCTCCCCGTCGCGCACCCAGTCGGCGGGCGTGCCGGTGGCCGCGGCGGCGGGGCGGTCGATGCCGACCCGTACCAGCTCGCGCTGGGCGTCGGCGAGCTGCGCGGCGGACTCGGCGAGCAGGGTGACGGGCTTGCCCCAGGGGATGAGCCAGGCGAGGTACGTGGCGAGCTGCCCGGCGGCCTCGAAGTTGAGCGAACCGGAGACGTGCCCCTCGGCGAAGGCGACGCGGTTGCGCAGGTCGACGACCCACTCCCCCGCGGCGAGCCGCTCGGCGATCTCCCGGGCCGCGGCGGGGGCGGGCGGGGTGAGGTCGACGGGGGCGGGACCCGCGGTGTTGGCGGGGCTCATGTGGACGTAGTACGCGGGGGTGTCGTCGAGCCCTGCGAGCAGGTCGGCGACGAAGGTGTCGACGTCGCGGGTGAGGGCGTCGTTGACGGCCTTCTCCCGGCCGATGGTGGTGTCGCTGCCGGTGGCCTGCGCGGAGGAGCAGAAGCTGCCGAACCCGTGGGTGGGCAGCACGGCGGTCTCCTCGGGCAGTTCGTCGGCGAGCCGCCGCGCGGAGGCGTGCTGCGCGCGGGCCAGGCCCTCGGTGAGCCGGGGCTCGACCAGGTCGGGGCGGCCGACGGTGCCGATGAGCAGGGAGCCGCCGCTGAAGACGGCGACGGCGGTGCCGTCCTCCTCCAGCACGTACGAGGTGTGGTGGGGCGTGTGCCCGGGGGTGGCCAGGGCCCGCAGGGCGAGGCGGCCGTCGATCTCCGTACGGTCCCCGTCGCGCACGGGTACGTGCCGGAAGGAGACGCGGGCGCCGGCGGGCACGAGGTAGGCGGCCCCGGTGACCCGGGCCAGCTCCAGGCCCCCGGTGACGTAGTCGTTGTGCACGTGCGTCTCGACGACGTACGAGATCCGCACCCCGCGCCGCGCGGCGGCGGCGAGCACGCGGTCGATGTCGCGCGGAGGGTCGACGGCGACGGCGGTGTGCTCACCGCCGGCGAGATAACTGCGGTTGCCGAGCCCCGGCACCTCGATCGTGTCGACGAAGAACACGACGTACTCCCTTCCAGTGGCTAATTACCCCGGGGGGTATATCAGCGACCGTAGCATAATTACCCGGGGGGGTATTTTGGGAGGCGGGGAACACCCCGGGAGAACGGCCTGCCGGGACCGCGCCGGCGCCCGGACACCGCCCCTCGCCCCGTGCCCCACACACCACGCGCCGACCATCGGAAGGGCAGCCGACCGCCATGCGCTACGACCGCACCGTGCACCTCGACACCGACTTCACCACCGCCGTCGCCCGCACCCGCGACGCCCTCGCGGCGCAGGGCTTCGGCATCCTCACCGAGATCGACGTCACCGCCACCCTGAAGGCGAAGCTCGGCCACGACATGGAGGACTACGTCATCCTCGGCGCCTGCAACCCGCCCCTCGCCCGCCGCGCCCTGGACGCCGACCGCTCGATCGGTCTGCTGCTCCCCTGCAACGTCGTCGTCCGCCGCGACGGCGACCGCACCGCCGTACAGGCCCTCGACCCCGGCACGATGGTCACCCTCACCGGACTCGACGCGCTGCGCCCGGTCGCGGAGGAGGCGACCGCACGCCTCGACGCGGCGCTCGCCGCGCTCGCGCCGCTCACCGGGGCCGGGGAGACGGACTGACGCCCGCGCCCCTGGCGGCGGCCCGGGTGATGTTGCGGGCCATGCCGCCGAAGACGACGTGGTGGAAGGGGAACACCGACCACCAGTAGGCGTGCCCGAGGAGGCCGCGGGGGTGGAACAGGGCGCGCTGCCGGTACCGGGTACGGCCCGCGGCGTCCCGCTCGGCGTACATCTCCAGCCACGCCAGCCCCGGCATCCGCATCTCCGCCCGGAGCCGCAGCAGGTGCCCGGGCTCGATCTCCTCGACGCGCCAGAAGTCCAGCGAGTCGCCGGCCCGCAGCCGCTCGGCGTCGCGCCGCCCGCGGCGCAGGCCGACGCCGCCGGCGAACCGGTCGAGCCAGCCCCTGACCGCCCAGGCGAGCGGGAAGGAGTACCAGCCGTTGTCCCCGCCGATGCCCTCGATCACCTTCCAGAGCTCGTCGGGGGGTACGTCGACGGAGAGCCGGCGTTCGTCCTCGTAGAGGCTGCCGCCCGCCCAGTCCGGGTCGGTGGGCAGCGGGTCGCTGGGCGCACCGGGCACGGCGGCGGACGACCACCGGGTGGCGACGCGCGCCTCGCCCACCCGGCGCAGCGCCAGGGCCAGCGCCTCGCCGAAGGGCAGCGGGCGCCCCGGCAGGTCGGGCACGTACCGGGCGATGTCGTGCTCGCGGCAGACGACCTCGTGGCGCAGCGACTCGGTGAGGGGGCGGGCGAGGGCGGCGGGCACGGGGGTGACGAGCCCGATCCAGTGGCTGGACAGCCGCGGGGTGAGGACCGGCACCGGCAGGATGAGCCGCTTGCGCAGCCCCGCCGTGGCGGCGTAGCGGCGCATCATCTCCCGGTACGTCAGGACGTCGGGCCCGCCGATGTCGAAGGCCCGGTCGACGTCCGGGGGCATGGCGGCGGCGCCGACCAGGTAGCGCAGCACGTCGCGGACGCCGATGGGCTGGGTGCGCGTGTTCACCCACCGGGGGGTGACCATGACCGGCAACCGCTCGGTCAGATAGCGCAGCATCTCGAACGACGCCGACCCCGAACCGATCACGACCGCGGCCCGCAGCACGGTGGCGGGCACGGCCCCCTCCAGAAAGATCCGCCCGACCTCGGCCCGGGACCGCAGGTGCGGGGACAGGGACGCCTCCGGCACCCCCCGCGGCGTAAGGCCGCCCAGATACACGATGCGCCGCACCCCGGCGGCATCCGCCTCCCGGGCGAAGACGCGGGCCGCCCGCCGGTCGGTCTCCTCGAACCCGCCGCCGGAGCCGAGGGCGTGCACCAGGTAGTACGCGACATCGATCCCGCGCAGGGCGGCACCCACGGACTCCTCGTCCGTGACGTCCCCGCGCACGACCTCGACGTCCCCGGCCCAGGGATGGTCGCGGAGCTTGCCGGGCGTACGGGCCAGGCACCGCACCCGGTGCCCGGCCGCGAGCAGCTCCGGCACCAGCCGCCCGCCGATATACCCGGACGCCCCGGTGACCAGGCACGTCAGCGTTTCGGAGGTGGGCTGGCCATCGGTGTCCATGATCGATTCCTTCGGAGGGGCCGGTCGTCACCGCGTGCGGGCAGTACGACTCCATGATCACGTCGAAGGGGCCGCGGCGCGCGGCAACGTGGCCCGGACAGCGGCCGGGACAGGCATGTGAACGCATCACCACCCGCCACGCCCTTTGTCGGAGACCGACGGGCAAATGAGCGCTTGCCCGGGTCTGGCGGCTGCACGACGTCAACTCGCCGCGACGCGGAGTCAATTATTCCGCGGGAGCGCGTGACCCCCTTGCCGTCGAACACATGATCCCCCTAGCGTGGCTGCCCGTTCGAAAGGCGAACACCCGCTGCGCGCCGGACCGCCGAATCCTGCCCCCGGCGCCGCGGTACCTGCCGATCAGCTCGCACCGCCGGGCAGGAGCGGGGGACCCACGGGTCCGGCCCCCGCCGGACCGCGCCGTCCCTGCGACGGCTCGGGGTGAGGTCCGCCGAAGCCGGCGGCCGGGCAGCTCCAGCCCGAACCCGACAGCTCACCTCGCAGGCGTCCGGAGAAAGAGGCCCGTACGATGTCATCCCCTCACGGCCGCCACCGCGCGGCGCGCCGCCCCGGCAGCGCCCGCAAACTCGCCACCCGCGCCTCGGCGGCGGGCGCCACCCTCGCCCTGCCGGTCATCGGCGCGTCCGCCGCCTTCGCGGAAGAGGACACCACCTACACCGTCACCTCCGGCGACACCCTCTCCGTCATCGCGGCGGAGCAGGACGTCGACGGTGGCTGGAAGACGCTGTACGAGAACAACAGAGCCGTCATCGGCGAGGACCCGAACCTGATCTCCCCCGGCATGGACCTCTCCCTCGACGGCCCCGCCGACGGCCCGGGCACCAACGCCGACAACGCCTCCTACGGCACCGCCACCGCCGCGCCCGACCCGACGGCCGTCATGCCCGTGGACGGCAGCACCCCCACGGCCGGCTACGAGGCGTCGGGCGCGAACTGGCAGAACGGCCACACCGGCCAGGACTGGTCCGTCCCGGTCGGCACGACGGTCAAGGCCGCGGCCAAGGGAACCGTCGTGGAAGCAGGCTGGGACGACTCGTTCGGCTACCAGATCGTCATCAGACACGGCGACGGGGACTACACCCACTACGCCCACCTCTCGCAGATGGACGTCTCCGAGGGCACCGCGGTCGGCATGGGAGACCGCATCGCCCGATCCGGCGCCACGGGCAACGTCACGGGCCCGCACCTGCACTTCGAGGTCCGCACGACACCGGACTACGGCTCCGCCAAGAACCCCCTCACCTGGCTCACCAACCACGGCGTAACCACCTGACGCGACCCGGGACGGTCGGGGCGGGCCTCCAGGGGCCCGCCTCACCTCGCCACCCCTCACCTCGCCACCCCTTTCCTGCCGGCACCGGGCAGAATCTGCCATCAGCAGAAGGGGAGACGTCTCCGGCACCGGGACCCGTCATGCTGGGCAGATGCCGAACGACGATCACACCGAAAGCCTCCGCGCGGCCGAACGACGCCTTCAGGCGGCCCAGCTCGCCTCCGACGTCGACGTAATGGGCGAACTGCTGGACGACGCGGGACGGTTCACCGGTCCCGACGGACGCCTCTACTCGAAGGGCGACGACCTGGAAGCCCACCGGACCGGCCACCAGGTGCTGACCGGCCTTGAGGAAGAAGACCTCCGGGTGTTCGCTACGGCGCACACCGGAGTCACCTGGTTCCTCGGCACGCTGGAGGGCTCCGTCGGCGGGCAGCCGCTGCGTGCCCGGATGCGCTACACCCGGACCTGGAGCCGCGACCGGGCAGGCTGGAGGATCATCGCGGCGCACGCCGGCTTCGTCACCGAATGATCCCGTCGGCCGGGGTTCAGTCCTCTTCGAGGGGCCAGGTCTCCCAGACGGCGTCCAGGCGTCGGTACGCGTCGTCGAACCAGGCGTCGGCCAGGGGGACGGTGACCGTCACCGTCGTCAGGGAGGCGGAATGGTCCTTGATCGTGACCCGGCACCTGTCGTCGTCCTCGTCGAGCTCGACGTACAGCCACGGCGCCCTCGATCCCTCGCGCCAGGCGATGTCCTCGCCCGCGTCGAGCGAGTCCAGAGCCTGCTGCCACTCCCCCAGGTCCTCGGGGAAGAGCCAGGTCTTGAGGGTGCCGCGGACGAACGGCGTTTCGACCACGAACTCCCCGACCAGCACATCCGCTTCGACGGGGGGCTTCCGCGTCTCCCTCCCGTCGATCCGGAGGACGACGCTGTTGCCGTCCCCCTCCAGACGGATCAGGTCGATCGGATCCTCAGCCATGACTGCCCCTCCCTGCTCGCGCACGTCGCCGAAGACTAGTCGCCACCACTGACACGACAGCGGCCGAGGGTCCATCAGCCCGCGCAGGCCCGGGAGTTGGCACCGTCGAGCACCGACGGACCGTCAGGCACCCAAGTCACGGCGCACTCCACGCACCAGCGGTCGCCGCCGCTCGTACGAGGCCCGCGGCAGCCGGAGGGCGAAGGGCTCTCGCCTGGGCGGCACCGCGCGGCGTTCTCCGGCGCGGTGCCGTCGGCGTGGGGAATGAGTTAGATCATCTGCTGTACCCACCAGAAGAGCAGACCCGCCAGCCCGGTACCGAGGCCGTAGTACAGGCCGCGCAGAAGGTGTGTAGTGATCTCGCTCCTGCGCGTGCGGCACCGGCAACTCCGCCGGCAGGCCGGGGCGTGGTGCACACGGATCCGGTTGTTCCTCGGACGCACGGCGGAATTGGCCGGCGGGCGCGTGAGCTTGGGCACCGGGACACCCTTCTTTCGTCAGTGCTGTTCGCAGTGGCGTTTGAAGCGGTCGGCGATCTCGCTTTCCGGTCGGCAGACCAGCGCGTCGCGGACGTCTTCGCGGGAAGCCAGACGCTGTATTTCCCGGTGCATGTGCGGTTCCCAGCCGGGTTCGCAGTGGCGGTCGACGTAGTCGGCGAACAGGCTCACGCCGGATATGAACTCGTCGTCGGGTCCGCCGTCCTTCTGCAGTTGCGTACGCCAGTGGCCGGCCTCGGCGGGCTCGCCGAGACCGAGGTGGTGCAGGTGCAGGCAGTACGCGGCGGCGCGGCTGCCGGCGCCGGCGGCCAACTGCCACCAGAACTGCGCGCTTTCCCGGTGATCCGCCTGGTACAGCATGCAGGCGAAGACCTGCATGCCGCGGATCGCCCCGTCTATGTCGGGCACCTCCAGCCACGTCTCGTGGCCCTGCGGCCCGTGGTCGCTGAGCAGACTGGCCAGCCGGCCGACGAACCCGGTCGCCCCGGCCCGGTTGACGGTCCAGCGCACCAGGACCGACAACTCGTCCCGCGCCTGCACCACCGGAGAGGCGTCCGTGCCCGGCCCCGTATACCCGGCCGGCCCCTCCTGCAGCCGCCGGAGCCCGGCCGCCACGTCGAACCGCCGCCGGCCCGCCAGCATCATCTCCCCGGCCCCCGCCAGGAGTTGTTCCACCGCCGAGCTCTGTTCGCTCACTTCGTGTCCCCGTCCTTCTTCAGCAACTGCGCGAGATCCCGTTCCAGGCGCTTCGTGGCGCGACGGCAGTGGTAGTCGACGGTGCTGGCCGTGACACCCAGGTACCAGGCGATCCGGTCGGTGGGGAACTTGCACAGGTAGCGCAGCACCACCACGTCGAACTGCCGCGGAGAGAGCTTCGCTATCGCCTCGTACAGCCCGACGCCCGCGTTCTGCTGCTCCAGGAGCTCCTGGTACACGGCCAGCACGTGCGCGATCTCGCGCCGCACCTTGGACTCCTCGACGTACGAGGCGACCACCCGGCGCAGGATCGCCCACGCCTGCTGCCGCAGGTCGCCGTGCCGGCCCAGTTCCTCCCAGCGGTTGCGGATCTGATGAAACGCCAGGTGGATCGCCTCTGCCGCGGTCTCGTCGTCGAGCCAGTGCTGGGCGTACGTGAAGTACGCGTCCGCGTTGGCGAGGTACAGCGCCTCGCACACGGGCGGGACGTGCAGCATGGCGTGCGTCACCGGGCTGCTGTGATCCTCTGCGGGGACTTCCTCGGTCATAGGTCCTCTTCGAACGGGGGCCGGATATGGAGAATCGGGTGACTCCCTCGTCACCCGATGAACTGCTGCACCCAGCCAACCCGACCACTTGAGCGAACACGCATGAGCAGCGCGCCATTTTCGCTCCGCGATCATGGATTCCGCGCCGCCCACAGCGACTTACCTCGCGGTAACGCCCGGCGAACTGCACGTTCGGGAATCCGGCACAACCGCGGTCTACACCTCTCGGCCATCGTGATGTGTCTCACAGTGCAAGCTGTGACCTGAGCCCTGAAATTGCAACCACGGACCGGAGACCAAACCAGACCACAAGACACCCACCATTGCCCGCCCTTCGACCGGAATAGGCAGCCACACGAATGAACCGGCCCGCCCGACGCCCGGACCACGCGACGGGGTCAGGCAAGCCGGGCAGATCCCGACCAGCCGTTCGGTACGGGCACTCGACGACTCTTCACTCGTAGATGCGGGCGAAGGCGGCCGTGGGCAGTGGTCCCCAGGTGTCCTCCCAGGCGATGGCGATCCCGTGCTTGTCTTCGAGGAAGCGCAGGAAGGCGGTGTCCAGGAGTTCCTCGTCGGTGTAGGTGAAGTCCGGTATCGCTTCGTCCGCTCCGGCCTCTCCCGAACGCAGCGTGAGCTGATCGCAGTAGGTCAGCACCTTTCCGTCCCGGGCGTAGCCGATCTCATGCTCCCCGTTCACGCTGCGGTACACCGAGTAGGTCCGCGTGCCGCGCGACAGCGCGGCCAAGTGGGCCGTGGAGCGGGCCGAGAACTCCTCGATGGCGTACGCCCAGCCGGGGACGGCGCCGGCGCGGACGATTGCCTCGGGGCAGGAGAGGAACCCGGCCTCGGCAAGGCGAGACAGGAGGGGCTCGTCTTCCAGGTCGAGGAAATCAATATCACCCAGCGGGTCGTCCTCCTCCCGCGACAGAAACTCCATGGCCTCGTCCTCGGTCAGCTCGTGGATGTGCTGCCGTTGCGCGCCCAACCGCACCAGAAGCTCCTCCGGCGTGATGTTCTCGCACAACGTGAAGGTGTAGCCCAGATCGTGCGCATTCGCTATCCACCGAATACCGTTCACCACGTCACGCCCTTCCGGCAGCCCGGCACGTACGCCGCAAAGTAGCCCACCAATCCCCCGCACGGGCAGGGAACTTCTGAACACCCGGCGGACACGGGCTGCCCCAAGGGCGCCGCCCGGGTACGCGCGGAGGTGCCCCGGCCGCCGGGTGCCGACTTCCGGACCGGCGGTGATGGGTGCGTGGGGCGGGGTGTCAGTGGGCTCCCGTATCCTTCCGGCCACCGCACATCGACTGGGAGGACCAGGAGAATTGAGTCGCCTTTCCGCTTTCCCGCTGCCCTTCAGGGCATCGCGTTCCCTCTCGTTCGCGAAGCCTCGCACCCTGCGGGAACTCGAGATGATGGAGTGCAGCGCCCATATCCGGGCGAAGCCGGAGTGGTTCGAGAAGAGGAACGACGCCGGCATCGTCGCCAGGTGGACGCAAGAGGCGATAGCCCAGGGCCTTACCGAGGCGCAGGTCCGTTACGTGCTCGCCGAGCTCGCGCACTACGCGGCGCTGCGCGACGGAAGCAACGGCGCGGAGGTGTCTGCAGTCGACGGGGTGTGGCAGTCGGACCGGCTGGTCGACGACGAGTTGCGGTCCCGGTTGCGGGAAGCGGTCCGGGTGCTGGAGGAGGTGCCGGAAGAGGAGCGGGACTGGCATCCCGGCTCCGCCGGGCAGGTGCTCGATCTGGTTCATCCGTCGCTGTTCTGCCTCGTGCACGGGGTGAGCGGCGCGCCGGAGCGGGCTTGGGAGAATCCGACGGACCGCTGGTCGACGTACGAGTTCTCGGAGAAGTTCCAGTGGCTGCCCACGGACGTCGACGTCAGCGCCGACGGCGAGGTCGCCTTCCGCTCGTACGTGAACAACGTCCACCCCGAGGCCCATCGCGAACTGGCCGACGTGCTGCCCGACTTGTTCGCCCGGATGCGGCCGCTGCTGGAGAACGTGCTCACCGACCTGCGCCATCCGCGGCCCCCGCGGATCGTGGCGGATCCGTACGGGTGGTACGACTCGGAGCCGGAGTATCCGGACGAGGCGGACCACGGCGACAAGGCGGCCCACGAGGAAGCCGTACGCGCCTGGGAGGAGGCCCAGGACGACTGGTGGGCGAACCGCAGCCCGGTTGTCCCCGACGCGCCGGCCTTCACCGCGCCCGAGCCGCCCGGCGACTCCGCCCGCGTCGACCTGCGCGGACGGCGGCTCCAGGTCATCGTCAAGCTGGCCACCATCCATCTCACCCCGGACAGGCCCGAGTACGCCGGCGGGTCGTGGCACGTCGAGGGGATGGTGAACGAGCGGATCGTCTCGACCGGCATCTACTACTGGGACAGCGAGAACATCACCGAGAGCCGGCTGAGCTTCCGGGCGGGCCTCGACGACCCCAGCTACGAGCAGAACGACGACAACGGCGTGCGCGAGGTCTACGGCCTGGAGAACGAGGAGGCGATGAACCAGGTCCTCGGCTCGGCGGCCACCCCGGCGGGCCGCTGCCTGGCCTTCCCGAACATCCTCCAGCACCGTGTCGGCGAGTTCCGCCTCGCGGACCCCACCCGCCCGGGACATCGCAAGATCCTCGTGTTCTTCCTGGTCGACCCGTCGAAGAACATCGTCTCCACGTCCGACGTACCACCGCAGCAGCCCTGGGCCGGCACGTCGACCATGACGCTGGCGGAGGCCAAGGGCCACCGCGAACAGCTCATGCACGAACGCAAGTTCTTCATCGACGAGCACAACGAACAGGTCTACGAGCGGGGGTTCTCCCTCTGCGAGCACTGAGGCCGGCTCGGCGGGCCTGGCGCGATCGACGGGGGGAGCCCGCCCGGCCCGCCAGGTCTCCCGGCCCCGCCCGTGCGGGTCCGTCGCGGCGGATATTGCTCCGCCCGGGCCGGAACCGTTCCGGCCCGGGCTGCGTGACCTCCTTGTGTTGCCGGCTGATGCTGAGGGGGACGAATGAAGGCTCGGACGATCGTGGGCGTGGTGCTGGCGGGGAGCGCGGCCCTGGTCGCGACCGCGTGCGGTCCGGACAAGGACAAGGACGACTCGGACGCGAAGGCACCGGCGGCGTCGGAGCCGTCCGAGCCGGCGGAGGCGTCCACGGAGGTCGAGAAGCCCTCGACCGCCCCGTCCCCGTCCGCCCCGAGCGAGAAGCCGTCCGCCCTCCCGGCCGGTGACCAGCCCGCGCCCAAGACGAAGGAGGGCGCGATCGAGCGGTACGAGGTGTACCTCCACGCCGTGGGCCGTGAGGACATCGACACCGTCTGCGAGGTGGCCGGGCCCGCCGCCGAGAAGGGGGAGGCCGAGGGGGTCGGTCCGTGCTCGACGGCCTTCCTCGCCATGTTCCAGATGATCTCGCCGGAGCAGAAGGAAGCCCTGAAGACCGCCACCGTCGACCCGCAGGGCGTCGCCGTGATCGCTCCCGACCAGGTCGAGATCCCCGCGGAAGCGGTCAGGGCCTCCATGACCTTCTCCGACAGCGAACTCGGCAGGCGCACCATGGGGTACCTCGAGGACGAGTGGTTCATCACCGACTGACCCGGCCCGTCACCCCTCGCGTACGGAGCCGTCCGCCCGACGGCTCCGTACACCCGTCCCGCCTTCCTCCCCCGGCCTGCCGTCACTCTGCGTAGCACCCCGGCCGCCCACGGCGAGACCCGGCGCCCCGCCGGATGCCCTGGCCGGCCCCGGGTACGCGCCCGCCGCGCCCGCCCCGCACCCGCCCGCACCCGCCCCGCGGCCGGTGAAGATGCCGGACCGCCCCGGTGCGGGACAATGGAAGTGCCATGGTCGGGGTTGTGGCCCCTACGCGGCAGGCGTCACCGCGCGTACGCGCAACCGCCCGGCCTGTCTCTCGCGCTTCATGCGGAGTCGAGAGGCGAGAGGAGGGCGGTCTTCATGACCAGCATCACGAAGCGAATCGGCGCCCTGTTCCGGATCAAGGCCGACAAGGCGCTCGACCGGGCCGAGGACCCGCGCGAAGTCCTCGACTACTCGTACCAGCAGCAGTTGGAGATGCTGCAGAAGGTACGGCGCGGTCTGGCCGACGTCGCGACCAGCCGCAAGCGCATCGAGCTGCAGACGGACGAGCTGCGGAAGTCCACGGGCAAGCTGGAGGGCCAGGCTCAGCAGGCCCTCGCCGTCGGCCGGGAGGATCTGGCCCGCGAGGCGCTCACCCGCCGTACGACCACGGCCGCCCAGATCGCCGATCTGCAGGACCAGCAGACGGCGCTGCAGGCGGAGGAGGAGAAGCTGACCCTGGCCTCCCAGCGCCTCCAGGCCAAGGTGGACGCGTTCCGTACCCGCAAGGAGACGATCAAGGCCACCTACACCGCGGCCGAGGCCCAGACCCGGATCACCGAGGCCGTCAGCGGCGTCGGCGAGGAGATGGGCGACGTCGGCCTCGCCGTGCAGCGGGCCCAGGACAAGACCGAGCAGATGCAGGCCCGCGCGGGCGCGCTGGACGAGCTGATCGCCACCGGGGCGCTGGAGGACGCCACGCAGCCGGGCGGCCGGGACGACATCGAGACCGAGCTGGAGCGCGTGGGCGCCGATCAGGACGTGGAGATCGAGCTGGCCCGGATGAAGGCGCAGTTGCCCGCCGGTTCAGGACCGCAGCCGAAGGGAGATCCCGGCGCCGCGGAGGGCGGCTCGGAGGGCGGCTCGGACGAGGAGGCGACGTCATGATCATTCGGATTCTCGGCGAGGGCCAGTTCGAGGTCGCCGACCAGCACCTGGACCGGCTCAACCACCTGGACACCGCTCTCCAGTCGGCCGCGGACGCGGGTGACGAGGGCGCGTTCGGCACCGCGCTGTCCTCGCTCCTGGACGTCGTACGCAGCCTCGGCCGGCCGCTGCCGGACGAGGAGATCACGCCGTCCGACCTGGTACTGCCCGACGAGGGCACCAGCCTCACGCAGGTGGGGCAACTGCTTTCCGACGATGGCCTGATTCCGGGGTGAGTACTGATGCACAGCCGCTTTGAGCCCGACCGGCGACTGACCACCCGCATGGTGGTCACGATGTTCCTGCTCGGGCTGGTGTACGTGGCCTTCGTCGCCGCGCTGATCGCACTGCTCAAGTCCATCGTGCTGGTGGTGGTCATCGCCGCCGGGGTGCTGGCGGTGCAGTACTGGTTCTCGGACCGGATCGCCATGTACGCGATGCACGGCAGATTCGTCACACCCGAGGAAGAACCCCAGTTGCACGGCATCATCGACCGGCTGTGCGCCACCGCGGACATGCCCAAGCCGCGGGTGGCCGTCTCCGGGATGGACCTGCCGAACGCGTTCGCCACCGGCCGCAACGCCAACCACGCGGTCGTCTGCGTCACCAAGGGGCTGCAGCGCCGCCTGACGACCGAGGAGCTCGAAGGCGTCCTCGCCCACGAGCTGTCCCACATCGCGCACCGCGACGTGGCGGTGATCACCATCGCCTCGTTCCTGGGCGTGATCGCGGGACTCGTCGTCCGCTTCGCCTTCTACTCCCAGCTCTTCGGCGGACGCTCGCGCGACCAGAACACCGTCGTCATCCTCGCCGCGGTGATGGCGGTCTCGGCGGTCGTCTACGCGGTCAGCTTCGTGCTCATCCGCGCCCTCTCGCGCTACCGCGAGCTCGCCGCCGACCGCGCCGGGGCCATGCTGACCGCCAAGCCCTCCGCGCTGGCGTCGGCCCTCACCAAGATCAGCGGGGACATCGCCCGTATCCCCACCCAGGATCTGCGTACCTCCCAGGCGTTCAACGCGTTCTTCTTCACCCCCGCCATCCGCCCCGGCAGCGCGATGGCCAACATGTTCTCCACCCACCCCACCCTGGAGCGCCGGCTGGAGGCCCTATCGGGGATCTCCGCCGAGCTTGGCGAACAGGGCGGCGGGGACAGCGCGGGAAGGAGCTGAGACCACGTGGGCTTCCTGGATTCCCTGTTCGGCCGGTCCAAGCCGGTCAAGCCCGACCTCGACCAGCTCTTCGGGCTCCCCTCCGCGGCGATCACGCTCCAGGCGGCCGTCGGCTTCACCCCGACCGGTGCGGGCTCGGTGTGCTTCGCGTCCATCGAGGGCGGGGCCTTCGCCCAGGTCCAGCAGGAGGTACGGGCCCTGCTGGACGCCGACTCCGAACGGGCCGGCGTGCCGGTCGAGTCCAGCCGCGACGACTACGGGTACTCCTGGCTGCTCTCCCGCCGCGCTCCGGACGACCTGCCCGCGCTGGTGAGCGACCTGCACGCGGTGAACTCGGCACTGGAGGACAGCGGCTTCGGGCCGCAGCTCCTCTGCTCCCTGGTCACCTTCCACGACGCCGAGCGGCGCTCGATGGCGCTGGTCTACCTCTACAAGCGCGGCACCTTCTACCCCTTCGCCCCGATGCCCGGCGAGAAGCGCGACAACCCGCTGGAACTCCAGGTCAAGGCGGTGGTCAAGGACGACCTGCGCGTCGAGGAGGACCTGACCCGCTGGTTCCCGCTGTGGGGCGCCCCCGGACTGTGAGGCCCACCGCGGCGCTCAGCCGGCCGTGATCATCTCCTTGAGCACGTCGTCGAGCGGGGTGGGGTGCAGGTCGAACGTCGCCTCGATACGGGAGGAGTCCAGGACGAACGGCTGCTGGAACTGGTACTGCATCTCCGGCAGTTCCCGTACCACCGGCGAGAACAGCCCGCCGGCCCGGAGCACCCAGCCCGGCATCGCGCGCAGCCGCGGCTCGCGTACCTCGGCCAGCCGGGCCAGGCGGGCGGCCAGTTCGCGTACGGAGAGGGGCGGAGGGGTGGGCGCGTGCCAGACGCGGCCCCAGGCCCGCTCGTCCTGCGCCACCGTCACCAGCGCCCGGGCGGCGTCGCGGGTGGCCGTCCAACTGTGCGGGGCGTCGAGGTCGGCGGGCACCAGCGCGGGCTTCCCGGCCAGCACCTTGGGCGCGACGCTGACGGTGACGACGGAGTACGCGCCGGCGCCGATGAAGTCCGAGGCCCGCACGGTCGTCACGCGCACCCGGCCGGCCTCGTGCGCGGCGTCGGCCTGCCGCCAGACCTCGGCCCGGACGCGGCCCTTGGCGCTGGAGGGCGCCAGGGGCAGGTCCTCGGTCATGGGGCCCTCGACCGGCCCGTAGGCGTAGAGGTTGTCGAGCATGACGTAGTCGGCGCCGGTGCGTTCCGCCGCGGTGAGCAGCCCTTCGGCCAGCGGCGGGAGGGCCTTGGGCCAGGTGTGGTACGGCGGGGCGGCGCAGTTGAACAGGGTGGCGGCGCCCCGGGCCACCTCCGAGAGCCGGTCGGCGTCGGCGGCGTCGGCGGCCACGCGCTCGATCGACGGGTGCCCGGGCCCGCCGCCGCCGCGGGTGACCAGCCGGACGCGGTGGCCGGCATCGGCGAGCAGACGTGCGGTGGCCACGCCGGTGCCACCGGCACCGACCACGACGGCGAGAGACATGGGCTTCTCCAGGGCTCCGGGCGGGCTCGGCGCCAGGGCCCGGCAACCCGGACGTACGGCACTGGCCGGGGACCGAACACCTGGAGGTTCAGACTATGCCCACCCGGGATCGGGCCGCCGTGAACCCCGCGCCGGTCAGGCGGGTCCCCGGCCGCCGGCGCACGGCTGCCCCCGCCGGGCGGCGGGGGCAGCCGTGCGGTGCGTCGTGCGGGAACTACCGCAGGGTGATGGCCTTGCTGCTGGTCTGCTCGACGCGGTTGCCGTCCTCGTCCCAGGCTTCCGCCCTGAGGCTTACGGACCCGGAGGTCCCGGCCAGGGCCGGATAGGTGAGGGTGACGGCGTAGTCGCCTTCGCCGCGCTTGCGGACGGTGGCGTTCTGCCAGGTGGCGCCGTCGTCCGTGGAGTAGCCGAGCTTCAGCCCGGCGATCTCCGGCATCCGCTCGGTGGACTCGGGGTGGCGGACGTCGACCGTGAACGTGTGCTTGCGGCCCGCGGGGACGGTGCTGTCCAGGGACAGGCTCCCGGACAGGTCGTAGCCGACGAACACCAGCGGCTGCGGGTTGCACGGACCGGTGTTGCCGACCTGCGCGAGGAAGCACATGTCGTTGGGTCCGGTGGTGTCCTCGTCCCGCACGCGGGAGCGGAACGTCCACGTGTTGGCCATGCCGGCGCCGCTCTGCCTGATCTGATACGTGCCCTCGCCCTTCGGCATCCGGAACGCCTCGATCGGCAGCGGGGTCTTGACCCGCTCCAGTTCCACGCCGTCGCGGGTCACCGTGACGTTGGTGTTGGCGACCGTGGTGCCGCTCTCCGTGCCGTCCCCGATCACCCGTTCGTAGGTGGGCAGGAGCAGATCACCCTGCACGCAGAACGAGCAGCCCAGCTTCCAGCCGACACCGGGGACGGTGCCTCCCCGGGCCCATCCGGGCGTCAGCGGGGTGGAGAGCCAGTCGAGTTCGGTACGGACCGGCCGGTCCACGACCGTGGCGACCGAGCGGTTGTCGTTGGGCTGCACGGTCTGGACCTGGCCGGTGCGCAGCGCGTCGGAGTAGAGGCCGCCCAGGTAGAGCGGGCGTTCCCGGCCGGAGGTGAACGCGGAACCGACCGCGAACGAGGCGATCTCCAGCGGCTTGTGGCTGTGCCACGCCTCGGTGGTGTACCGGCTGCCGTTGGTCTGGTGGAAGCGGGACTGGACGGTGGCGAGCTGGTTGTTCTTGTAGGTGTAGGTGAGGTTCGCCGGGATCTGCCCGTCCTCGTACCGCAGCAGGTTGTAGACGTAGTCGATGTCGGGGTTGCTGTCGATCCGGACGGTGACCGGGCCGCGTTCGAGCTGGCTACGGATCTTCTGGCCCTGGTCGGGCAGGATCTGGCCGACGGGCAGCGGAACCCGCTGGCCCTCCACGCCGCCGGTGGGCACCGAGCACCCCTGGTGCACGTACTTGGCGTAGAGGAGCACGCCGGTGGCTCCGGCGTCCTTCAGTTGCTGTATCCGGTCGTTGTACAGGTAACAGCCCCAGTTGGCGCCGTCCTCCGGGTCGGGGGACATCATCAGCAGGGCGACCTTGCCCTTGAGGTCCGCCCCGGCGATGTCCTCGGGCGTGGCCATGCCCACGTCGGCCACCTGCTTGCGGTAGCGGCCCTCCGGGAACGGCGTGTACTCGCCCCGCGGCATGGAGAACGTCCCGTCGGTCTTCCCGTAGGTGTGGACGTCCAGCGGCGTCCTGGCCGGGGAGGTGACGCCGATGTCGAGCTGGAGGTTGGTCAGGGTCGTCCGGGTGGAGAAGAGGAACTCGCCCTTGGTCACCTTCTTGGTGGGCGTGAAGTACCGCTCGCCCTGGAAGAGGCCGAACCCTCCGGAGAAGATCGGCGTGCCGTCCCACGCGGTACGCAGGCTCTGGACGGCGATGCCCTCCCATTTGTCGCTGTGCGGCCGGGGGGTGCGGTACTGCAGCCGGACCGCCTTGCGGGCGTCCAGGGTGACCTCGGCCCCGTTCTCGCCGACGGTCACCTCGGGCTCGTACAACTGCGTGCTGGTGCCCGGGCCGCCGTCCTCGGTGTTGCCGAGGATCGAGCCGCTGACGCTCCAGGTACCGGGCTGGACGAGGAACTGCGCGGTGCCGTCGCCGTAGCTGTTCGCGGCCTGGCTGTACACCTCGGGTACGTCCACGGCGGAGGCGCTGACCGAGAACATCTGGGGGTCGGCGGGGTTGCCCTTGCGGTCGAGGACCTTCACGCTGAGCAGGACCTTCTTCGGCTGGCGCTGCAGGTTGACCGCGGTGGAGACGCGGTTGCCGCCGCCGTCGGTGGCGACGACGCTGCCGTAGTAGGCGTCCTGCTCCAGGCCGCCGGGGTCGGCGGTGACGGTGACGTCGGCGGTGGCGTGCGCCGGGACGGTGACGGTGTCGCCGCCGGTCGTCAGCCGGCCGTCGAGCGGGCCCGCCGCCTTGCCGCCGAACTCGGTGGCGAGGGAGAGCGTGACGTCGGTGTCGCCGTCGTTGGCGTACGTGATCGTACGGTCCAGGGGGTCGTTCTCGCTGAACTCCACGGTGCCGTAGTCCACCGCGCCGGTGGTCGCCGTCACCTGCTGGCCGGTCGCCCGCGCCACGTCGAGCCGTCCGGCGCCCTGGTCCGCGGGGGTGTGCCCGGCGTCCTTCGACGTGGACATCAGGGCGGTCTTGAGCCGGGACCAGGACCAGTCCGGGTGCTGCTGGGCGAGGACCGCCGCGGCACCGGCGACGTGCGGGGTGGCCATCGAGGTGCCGCCGGCACTGGTGTAGTTGTCGTCCACGGGCGTGCCCATGGACGTACCCGCGGCGCGGGCAGCGGCGATGCCGACGCCGGGCGCGGCGATGTCGGGCTTCAGGGCGCCGTCGCCGAAGCGCGGGCCGCGGCTGGAGAAGTCCGCCATGCCGTCCGACTTGTCGGTGGCGGCGACGGTCAGCGCGGAGTCGGCGGTGCCGGGGGCGCTGACGGTCTCCTTGCCGGGGCCGTCGTTGCCGGCGGCGATGACGAACAGGGAGTCCGTGGACCGGGTCAGTTCGTCGACCGACCGCGACAGCGGGTCGCTGCCGTCGGTGGCCGAGCTGCCCAGGCTCATCGACACGACCTTCGCGCCGGCCTCCTTGGTGGCCCACTCCATCCCGGCGACGATCTGCGAGGTGCTGCCCGAGCCGGCGTTGCTGAGCACCTTGCCGACGGCCAGCTTCGCCCCCGGGGCGACGCCCTTGTGCGAACCGCCCGACGCGGCGCCGGACCCGGCGATGGTGGAGGCGACGTGGGTGCCGTGGCCGTGCCCGTCCACGACCTCTTCGCCCGTGATGAAGCTCTTGCCGGCGGCTATCTTCCCGGCCAGGTCCGGGTGGGTGGCGTCCACACCGGTGTCCAGGACGGCGACGGTGACCCCGGCGCCGTCGAGGCCGTTCTTCCATGCCTCGGGCGCGCCGACCAGCGGCACGCTCTCGTCCAGTACGGCCTCGACCTTGTCGTCGAGCCACACCTTCGCGACGCCGCCGGCCAGCGCCTTGGGCGCTCTCGCCGAGGTGCCGGGGGCGGGCAGCTTGCCGCGCAGCGCCTCCCAGAACCGCTCGGCGTCGCCCTTGTCCACCTTCACCGCCGCACCGTGCAGCGAGTCCAGCGACAACGGCGCGCCGGCCGCGGGCAGTTCCCGCGCGGTACGGGCCACCGACGCCTGCGGGGCGTCACCCCGGTAGCTGAGGACCAGCGGAAGCTGCTCGGCCTTCGCGTCGGCGAAACCATTCTGCGCGAGGTAGGCGACGTCGAAGAGCTTGCGCTCCAGGATTCCGGCGCGTACCGCGGCCTGGGCGTCGTCGGGAATGACGAACGTCCCCTCGGGACCCGAGTACGTCTCGAACGTCGGAACGTGCCCGTCCGGCCGCCGCTGCGGGTCCGCGGTGACCGAGAAGCGCCCGGAGGCGTCCCGGCCGACCTGCACGGTGTCCCCGGTGACCAGGGTGACCCGCCACGAACCGGCGCGGGCACCGGATACGGGCACCACCTCGCCCTCGCGGGCCGCGGCGGGGGCGTTCTCGCTCCCGTTCCCGGCGGCGGCCTGCGATGCCACCGGCGTCAGCATCCCGGTGGCCAGCGCGGTCACCGCGACGCCGATGACCAGGCGCCGCCGGGACCGCGCCCGGCGGGGCACGCGTGATCTGCTCGTGGACATACGGCGTTCCAGCCGGCGGGGGCGCGAGGGTGATCGGTCGCGGAGCCTGTTGAGAGGCATGGAGGATCCTGCCTTTCAGGTCAAGGGAGGGGAGGAGAGGTGAGCGTCCGGGTCACGATGCGGCTGCGCTCGTGGCCGTTCAGGCCGGCAGCCATCCGTCGTCGTCCGGCCGGGCGTCGGAATCGGTGGAGCGGGTGCGGTTCGTGGATCCGGTCGGGGAACTGTCGCCGGGCGACGGCTCCCCGACCGTGGGCGTTGCGGCTTCGGGACGGGCGTGGGCGGCGGGGTCCTGCTCGGCATCGTCGCGGGGCCCGGTCTGGCCGGCCGGTGTCGGGGAAGCGGGCATGCCGGAGAGCATGGCAGCGTGGCGATGCGTAGCCACCCGTGGACCTACGTGTTTTTGCTCCCGCCGGTACGTGCGCCCTCCCCCAGGCGGTGCGCGAGACCGATCCGGGAGCGCAGACCCAACTTGCGGAGCACCGTGCCCAGATGGCCTTCGACCGTGCGTGTCGAGAGGAACAGCGTCTCGCCGATCTCGCGGTTGGTCCGCCCGGCCGCGGCCATTACGGCGACCTGCCGCTCACGCGGCGAGAGACGGTCACCGTAGCCGCGACGTCCGCCGCGGTGGCGCGCCGCGGGGGCCAGGCCGTGATCGCGGGACAGCCGGGAGGCGCGGTCGTGGTCCCAGCGCGCGTCCAGCTCCTCGTACGCCTCGATCGCCTCCCGCAGCAGCGCCTGCCCGGCCGGATCCCCGGCGCCCAGCAGGACTGCGGCGGCCTCTTCGTGGCACTGCGCGGCCTCGTACGGACGGGGGAACCCGCTGTACACCTGTGCCGCCGCGGCCAGTTCGCCGGCCGCGTGCGCGTGATCGCCGCGGTGGGCGGCGAGCAGGCCGCGGGCACGGGGCAGCGCCGCAGCCGCCAGCGGCGCGTCCAGCGGCACGACGGCCTGCTCGAACTCCCGTAGGACACGACCGGCCTCCTCGGTACGCTCGGCGGCGGCCAGCGCCGCCACCAGCGCGGGGAGCGACTGGACCGCCAGCGGCCACAGCCGCTTGAGCCGCCACCGGTCAAACGCCTCGGCGGTCGCCTCGATCCCCTCGACCGGCCGGTGTTCGGCGACGGCCAGCCGCAGGGTGCCCGTCACCATCGGCGGCAGGGCCTCCAGAGCGGCGATCGACAAGGCCGCGCTCATCCCGCGGCCGAGACGGTCGCGGGCGGCGCCGGGTTCACCGCGGGCGAGTTGCAGACAGGCGGCCACGCTCTCCGCCCCGATCCACATGTAGCGGCGGTCGCGCAGCGCTTCCAGCAGCCGGGCGACCTGGGGGTCGATCTCCCGCCACGCCCCCCGGGCATGGTCCAGGACCAGCGCGAGGGTGCTCCTCAACAGGCCGGACACGGGCCCGCTGCGGGCGTCCGGGACGATCGCCAGCAGCCTCGCGGCGAGAGCGTCGTGCCCGGCCAGACATGCCTCGGCCACCGAGTACAGGGCACCGGCCTCGTCGCGGTGCGCGGGCGCGCCGACCAGGTGCTCCAGCACGAGATCGGCCGCGTCGCGCCAGCGCCGGTCACCCAGCAGCGCCAACTGCGACGCCGCCTTGCCCCGCACCAGTGCCGCCGCGCGCGGATCGTCCAGCGTGTCGGCCGTCGCCAGGGCGCGGCCGAGCCAGGCCGCGTGCTCGGCCGCCGGCACGTCGTCATCGAAGGGGAACCCGAGCCCGTTCATCACGAGCGCGGCCTCGAAGGGGTCCTGCAGATCCTCGACGGCGGCGGCAAGCGCCCGGCGCACCAGCGCCGGGTCACTGCCGGAAGCCTCCAGCAAGAGCCCGACCTGGAAGTGCAGCAGGCCGCGCATGGCCGGTGGCGGTTCGAGCGCGAGGGCCTGTTCGAGCAGGTCCTGGACATCGGGCCAGCGGACCGCACCCTGGGCGCAGTCGCCCAGCCTGATGGTCAGACGGACCCGGTCGGCCGGCGCGAGGGGGGCGGTGCGCAGCACGTCCTCCAGCAGCCGGGCGGCCTCGGCGTCGTCGGCGAGCGCGGCCGCCTGCTCGGCGGCGGCCTCGGCGGCGCCCACCCAGGCGTCGTACTGGCGCGCCTGGCGCAGGTGGTGGGCGACCTGCCCGAGGGGCACCGGGGTACGGGAGCGGACGGCGGCGGCGGCCCGGCGGTGCAGGTCCTGGCGGCGGGGCAGCAGCATCGACGCGTAGACGGCCTGCGCGGCGAGGGCGTGCCGGAAGCCGACGGTGCCGTCCCGCTCCTGGAGCAGCCCGGCGGCCAGCCCTTCGGTCAGCCCGTCCAGGGCATCCGCCGCGGGCACCTGGCAGGTCGCGGTGAGCACCTCCACCGGCACCGGCTCGACCAGCACCGCCGCGGCCTCGACCACCGCCTGCCCGGCGGCGGAGAGCCGCAGCACCCGGCTCAGCACGGAGTTGCGCACCCCCGCGGGGATGTCGAGGTCGTCGATGGCCCGCCGGGACCAGTTGCCGTCGCGCAGCACCAGGCTCCCCCGTTCCCGTAGCAGCGCCAGCAACTCCTGGATGACGAACGGGATCCCGGAGGCCCGCTCGCACAGATGCACGGCGAACTCCTCGGAGACGTGCGCGTCGGTCCGCAGGATCGCCGACGCCAGCAGGCGGGTCTGCGCCGCGTCGAGGGGGTGCAGCAGCAGATGGGTGTGGCCGACGCCGGTCCCCAGCCGCGCGGTGACGTGCCGCAGCGCGGCGTCCGCCTCCTCGCCGCGATAGGTCAGCACGACGGTGAGCGCGGGCGGGGGATCGCCGAGCAGGTAGCCGAGGAAGTCGACGGTCTGCTCGTCCGCCCAGTGCGCGTCCTCGACCACCAGCACGGCACGGCCGGCCTCGGCCAGCAGGCTGACCAGGCCGCGGAACACCCGGTGCCGCTCGGCCGCGTGGTCGTGCAGCGGCGCGGGCGCCTCCGGCAGCAGCTCGGCGAGTTCCGGCAGCAGCGGCCGCAGCGCCCCGGTCACCGCGGACAGCCGCCGCCCCCGCGCCACGGCCCCGACCCCGCGCACCGCGTCGAGCACGGGCCCCAGCGGAAACGGCTCCCGAATCTGCCGGCACCCCCCGACGAGCACCCGCACCCCGGCCAGCTCCCGGCGCCCGGCCATCTCACTGACGAGCCGCGTCTTCCCGATCCCGGCCTCGCCCTCGACCACGACCACGCCGGGCGCCCGCCCCACCGCCTGGACGAGCTGCCGCAGCTCACCGTCCCGCCCCACCAGCGCGGACACCTCGGCCGAGGTCCCAGCCTGCTCCTGCGGCACCGACGGTCACCAGCCCTTGGATCTACGCGGCGCCGCCGGGGGGCATCACGGCACCGCGGTACGGGAGAGGACCCAGGAAGTATCACCAGAACGGGATCGCCGAAACAGCCCCTGATCATGGCGGAGTTGCGTCACGCCGCCATGACCTGCGGCGGGCCCGCGGTTCCGTGGCCCCGGCCGCGGCACGGCAGCCCGTACGCTGGGGCCCGAGGGGAGGTTGTGATCCGATGGGCAACGGGCAGACGCCTGGGGGCTCCGAGCAGCAGGACGCGCTCGAAGCCGAGTGGGAGCAGCACCGCCCCGCGGTGTTCGGCGTCGCCTACCGGCTGCTGGGCAGTGTGGCCGATGCCGAGGACGTGACCCAGGACGTGTGGCTGCGGGCGGCCAAGGCGGATCTGCGGGGGATCGGCAACCTGCGGGCCTGGCTGGTGACGGTGGCCGCACGGCGGGCGTACGACATCCTCAAGAGCGCCCGGGTCCGCCGGGAGACGTACGTCGGGCCATGGCTGCCCGAACCGCTGCTGACGGGGCCGGACGCGTCCGAGCCGGTGCTCGTCGACGAGTCGGTCAGCACGGCACTCCTCCTGATCATGGAGGAGCTGACCCCGCTGGAGCGGGTGGCCTTCGTCCTGCACGACGTCTTCGGCATCGAGTTCGGCCGGATCGCCGAAGCGCTGGACGTTTCCGTGCCGGGTGCCCGGCAGCTCGCCTCACGGGCCCGGCGCCGCGTGGCCAAGGCGAGGGAGTCCATGCCGCAGGCGTCGAAGGCCGAACGCGCCCGCGTCCTTCAGACCTTTCGCGCCGCCTACGAGGCCGGGGACCTGGACGGCCTGGTCAAGCTGCTGCACCCGGACGCCGTCTACGTCAGCGACGGCGGCGGCAAGGCCCTCGCGGCACGCAAGCTGATCCACGGCGGTGAGCGCATCGCCGAGGTGCTGGTACGCGTGGGCCGCCAATGGCGTACGGACCGCATCGGCCTCGTCGAGGCCGGCGGCGAACTCGCCCTGGTCTTCCGCCGGGAGGGCGGGGTCTACTCCGTGGACACGCTGCAGATCACGGACGGTCTGATCACCGCGTACCGCAGGGTCGTCAACCCGGACAAGCTGTCCCACCTCTGAGCCGTCACTTCGCCACTCCCCCACCGGCTGTCACGCCCCGGCGGGCTGTCTCGTCTCCCTGATGAGCGGCCGTACGGAGCAGACGAAGGAAGGGTGCGCAGGTGAGGTACCTGGCGGACCGGGCGGCGGGAGTGACCCGGTCCGCGGCGACGGTGGCCGCAGCGGATGGCGAACGGGAGTGGAATCATGCGTGAGATTGTGATCGTCGGAGGCGGGTACGCGGGCTTCTACACGGCCTGGAGGCTGCAGAAGAAGCTGCGCAAGGGCGAGGCACGCGTCACGATCGTGGACCCGCGTCCGTACATGACCTACCAGCCGTTCCTGCCGGAGGTGACGGCCGGGTCGATCGAGGCACGGCACGCCGCCGTCTCGCTGCGGCGGCATCTGCGCCGTACCCGGGTGATCGCGGGGACCGTGACCGAGATCCACCACGCGAAGCGCAAGGTCACCATCCGGCCGGAGCACGACGGGGACTACCCGTTGCCCTACGACATCCTGGTGGTCACCGCCGGCGCCGTGACCCGCACCTTCCCCGTCCCCGGCATCGCCGAGCGGGCGATCGGCCTGAAGCACGTGGAGGAGGCCGTCGCCATCCGCGACCGGCTGCTGACCGCGTTCGACCAGGCGGCCTCCCTGCCTCCGGGCCCTCGGCGGCGCGCCCTGCTCACCTTCACCTTCGTCGGCGGCGGGTTCTCCGGTGTCGAGGGCTTCGGCGAACTGCTGTCACTGTCGAAGGCCGCGCTCAGGTCCTACCCCGAGCTGAGCGCCGACGACCTGTCCTTCCACCTGGTCGAGGCCCGCGGTCGGATCCTGCCCGAGGTGACGGACAAGCCGGGGGCCTGGGTGGTGCGCTCCCTGGAACGGCGCGGCGCGCGCGTCCACCTGAACACCCAGGTCGAGTCCGCCAAGGACGGACACATCGTGCTCTCCGACGGAGAGGAGTTCGACTCGGCACTGATCGTCTGGACCGCCGGCAACGCCTCCAACCCGGTCGTGCACAACCACACCGATCTGCCGGTCGACGAGCGCGGCCTGCTCCTGACCCGCGCCGACCTGCGGGTGGGCACGGAAAGCGAACCTCTCGCGGACGTGTGGGCAGCCGGCGACGACGCGGCCATCCCCGACCTGGCCTCGCACGTGCCCGGGGCGCTGACGATGCCCAACGCCCAGCACGCCGTCCGGCAGGGCAAGCGGCTGGCCAAGAACATCGCGGCGAGCCTGCGCGGACGCAAGGCCCGCCCCTACCGCCACGACAGCCTCGGAGCGGTCGCCACCCTGGGCGTGGGACGCGGCATCTTCCAGTACAAGCGCATCGTGATCAAGGGATTCCCCGCCTGGCTGATGCACCGCGGCTACCACGTCCTGGCCGTACCCACGTGGGAACGCAAGATCCGCGTCCTGGCCGTCTGGCTCACCGCCGCACTCTTCGGCCGGGACATCGTCTCCCTGCAATCCGTCCAGCACCCCCGCGACGCCTTCGTCACCGGCTCCGACCCGGAACGCACCCGGGCCCACCGGACAGATCACAACGCCGCCTGAACGACCCCCGGTTACCGCCGGAGGGTCGATGCCGTAGACCTGGCGAAGAAGCCTCAGACCTGTACGCATGCCCGGAGGCGGGCCCCGCACCTGTGTGCACTTCGGTTCATGTGACAGACCCGTGTCAACCCGCCGCCCGGCGAGGCGCCGATCGCTCCGCTGCCCGCTTGGCGAAAATAGCCGAGAAGACATCTGAATCCAGGCGAAAGGTGCGGACGCGGCATGCTCGACACCGCGCGGGTGCCCCCGCTGCTGGCCCTGGCGGCCCTGGTGGTCACCTTCCTCGTCACCCGCGGCATCACCCGCATGATCCGCGCCGGCCGGGGACCGTTCCGGAACGTCGACCCCGGCGGGATGCACATCCACCACGTGGTGCCGGGGGTCGTTCTCATGGTCATCGGAGGCTTCGGCGCGGTCTTCGTGGAAGGAGGCGTGGTCGCCGAGTCCGTGGTCGCCGTCGTCTTCGGTATGGGCACGGGTCTGGTGCTCGACGAGTTCGCCCTGATCGTCCACCTGCACGACGTCTACTGGAGCGAGCAGGGCCGCACCTCGGTCGAGGTCACCGTACTGACGACCGTGGTCGTCGGCATGGTGCTGATCGGCTCGTCCCCCTTCGACGTGAACAACCAAGGAGGGCCGCAGGATCAGGGGGCGCTCCTGTGGTCGGTCAACCTCGTCATCGGCGCCCTCATCGCCGTGATCTCCTTCGCCAAGGGCAAGTTCCGCATGGGCGTGCTCGGCGTGGTCATCCCCCTGGTCGGAGCGATCGGCGCGATCCGCCTGGCCCGTCCCACCTCACCCTGGGCGCACCGCTTCTACACCCGCCGGCCGCACAAACTCGCCCGCGCCACCCGCCGCGCCGCCCGCCACGACGCCCACTGGAACGGCCTGCGCACCCGCTTCCAGAACGCCATCGCCGGCGCCCCCAGCAAGCCCCGGCAGCAGGACCGGGACGACCCTCCCCCACCCCCCGAGTGACCCCGGCGGGAAGACGACGGGTGCCGAGCCGTCGGTCCGCCCTCACGTCCGTTCGGCCCGGCGGACGACTCCGCGCTTCAACCGGTCGGCCTCGGCACCGGTGGGCTGTCGTTCGCGGCCGTGGGGAGGGCCAGTCTGCGGTCGGGGTCGGCGGTGACGTGGCCCTCGACCACGGTGGCGACGACGCGATGGCGAAACGTCATGCCGTGAAACGGGGTGTTGTCCGACGCGCTGACCGACTCGGTCCTGTCCACCCGCCAGTCGGCCCGCGGGTCCACCAGGGTGAACGTCGCGGGCTCCCCCGCGGCCAACGGGCGGCCCGCCACCTCGGCGAGCCCCGCGATACGGGCGGGACGCGTGGACATCACCGTGGCCACGAGGCCCCAGTCCGGGGCGCCCCCGTCGCCCAGTGCCTCCGCGACCACGGGAAGCGCGGTCTCCAGGCCCAGCATGCCGAAGGGCGCCTCGCACCAGTGCTCGTCCTTGCTCGACGCGGTGTGCGGAGCGTGGTCGGTGGCGACGGCGTCGATGGTTCCGTCACGCAGGGCCGCGCGCAGCGCCGCCACGTCCTCGGCGCTGCGCAGGGGCGGGTTCACCTTGTACAGGGGGTCGGCTTCGCGGGTCATGAGATCGGTGAGCAGCAGATGGTGGGGGGTCACTTCGGCTGTTACGGGCCAGCCGCGCGACTTGGCCCACCTGACGATCTCGACGGTCCCCGCTGTGGAGACGTGACAGATGTGCAAGCGTCCGCCGGTGGCCCCGGCGAGTATCACGTCACGCGCGACGATCGTTTCCTCGCCCGTCGCCGGCCAGGGCGGCAGGGCGGTGGCCTGCGCCGCCGCGCCGGCGTTGATCTGGCCTCGCTGCACGAGACGGGGGCACTGGGCGTGCTGGGCGACTAGGGTTCCGGTGCGGCGGGCCGCCTCCAGCGCCCGTAGCAGCAGCCCGGGGTCGTCGACACATACGCCGTCGTCGGAGAACATCAGGGCGCCGGCCGCCGCCATGGCGTCGAGGGGTGCGAGCCGGCGGCCGGCGAGCCCGTCGGTGACGGCTCCCACCGGGTGCACCCGGCAGGATGCCGTTCGCGCCGCCCGCTCGACGATGTGCCGTACCCGCTCGGGGGTGTCGGTCACCGGCAGGCAGTTGGCCATGGCGAGCACGTCGGAGTACCCGCCGTGCGCTGCCGCCCTTGTGCCGCTGGCGATGGTCTCCGAGGCGGTGTCACCGGGCTCGCGCAGGTGGGTATGGAGGTCCACCAAGGCCGGCAGCATGATCAGCCCGTCGCAGTCGGCTGTCGTCACGTGCGCGGCGCTGGTGCCCTCCCTGTTCCCAGGGGGGGTCACGGCGACGATCCGGCTGCCCCGTACGGTCACGTCCCGGGATGCGCCGCCGAGGGGGCGGACCCCCCGCAGGATCGTCGTGCCCGCCGAGCTGCCGGCCCGGGGGCCGTTCACCTGTCCGTGTCCCGGTGGGCGAGGCGGAAGACCGGTCCGTCCGCGCAGATCAGCGGGGACTCCTCGGGGCCGCTCCTGGTGCCGGTGGCGCAGCCGTGGCAGTAGCCGAGGCCGCAGGCCATGTGGGCTTCCAGCGATACCTGGACGTCCGCCGCCCAGCGCCGGCCGAGTTCCTCGCAGAGCCGGGCCAGCCGCTCCGAACCGCACGTCATGATCTGCTGCGGAGGGGCCTGATCGAGGTCTGCGGTCAGCATGTCCCGGAGCCGGGTGACCTCGCTGCTGCCGGTGTCGTCGGTGACTTCGTGCAGTCGTGTCACACCTGCGGCCCGGTAGACGTCCGCTCCTACGACTCTGTCCGCGCTTCTGCCGCTGGCCACGGCGACGATCTCGACCTCGGTGCCCACGCATTCCTGGGCGACGGTGGTCAGCGAACAGGTGCCGATGCCTCGTCCGACCAGAAGGACGCGCCGCGTTCCCCGGGTGATCCGGAATCCCTGGCCCAGCGGTCCTACGACCAGCATTCGCTCGCCCGGTCGGAAGGAGGCCAGGCGACGGGTGCCGTCACCGACCACTCCGAGAAGGATGTCGATGGTGCCGGCCTGCGGATTCCGGGCGTATACGGCCATGGGGCGGGGCAGGACGGGACCCGTGTCCTCGTCCCGGGCGGCCGTCAGCATCACGAACTGCCCTGCCTGGCACGTCCGGGCGATACTCGGTGCTTCCAGGCGCAGGAAGTGGTGGCCGCGTCCGTGCGGCGTGGAGGCGAGGACCCGGGCACGGTGCCAGGTCGCGGCGGGCCGGCCGGTCCCGGACCCGGGCAGCGGTGTCACGCTGTCCGCGACCGGTATGACGGCGTCCGTGTCGAGGGTGTTCATGCGGCTGGGGCCTCCTGTGCGGACAGCCGGGCATCGAGTCGCAGGAGACCCGAAGCCAGGATGTCGGTGCCGACCGCGAGTTCGGCCGGGAAGGTCAGCTCCTCGGGACTGTGGCTGACCCCGCCGTTGTGACTGGGGACGAAGATCATGCCGGTGGGCACCACACGGTTGATCATCTGTGCGTCGTGGCTGGCCCCGCTGGGCATCACCCGGTGCGTGACCCCGGCCTCCGTCGCGGCCTCGGCGACGGTGTCGCGGAGCCATCTGGGGAGGATGACGGGAGAGGCGTCGGCCAGCAGCCGGGATTCGCACCCGATCCCGCGCCGGGAGCAGATGTGCTGTGCTTTTTCGACGATCTCCGCCGCGGTCAGCCGCTGTCGGTCGTTGTCGACGTCCCGGACGTCGACGTATACCTCGGTGCTCCCGGCGATCGTGGTGAGGGACCCGGGGGAGACATCCATGCGTCCGACGGTCGCACGCGTGCCGTGATGACGGCTGTCGTTGGCCAGGGCCTCGATCATCAGGATGATCTCCGCCGCCGCGGCCATCGCGTCGGCCCTCATCCGCATCGGGGTTCCCCCGGTGTGCGAGGCCCGTCCGGTGAGATCGAGGCGCAGCCGGGTACTGCCCGAGATCAGGTCGACGAGTCCGACGGGAACGGACTCGGACTCCAGCAGGGAGCCCTGCTCGATGTGCAGTTCCAGGAAGGCGGCCCAGTCCTCGCCGCGCCAGCGGGCCGTCCCGGTGTCGTTCGGGTCGAGGCCGACGGCCGTCATGGCCTGCGCCAGCGATACGCCCTCGGCGTCCTGCTTGGTCTTCAGGTCGGCTGGGCCGGTCAGTCCCGCGGCGATCCGGCTGCCCGTGCACGCCTGTCCGAAGCGGGCTCCCTCCTCGGCGGCGAACGCCACGAAGCGGACCGGCCTGGTGAGCCGGATCCCAGCCGAGACGAAGAGCCGTGCCACCTCCATCGCCGCGACCACACCGGCTATGCCGTCGTACGCGCCGGCGCCCGGCACGCTGTCGAGATGGGAACCGGTGCCCAGACCCGGCAGTCCGGGGGTCGTGCCGGGCAGTTCGGCGAGCGTGTTGCCGGCTGTGTCCGTACGTACGTCCAGGCCGAGCGCACGCATGTGCGCCGCGAATACGTCGTGGGCCTGGCGCTCCAGTGGGGTGTAGGCCAGCCGGGTGACGCCCGGGCCACTGCCGGGCTCCGACATTCCGGCGAAGGTGTCCAGGTGCGTTTGGAGCCGGTCCGCGTCGGCGTGACGAAGAGCGGCGAGCGTCGGTGCGGCCATCAGAGTCCGGCCGACGAGGCTTCCGCCTCGGAGAGCAGCGACACCACAGGTGGGGAATCCACGGCTGCGAGCGTCGGCGTGTGCAGGACGGCGGCCACCGCGGTGACTTCGGCGGCGGCGCCGCGCAGCAGGCCGAGCATCACCTGTAGCGGTTGCGGCTCCCAGGCCGTCGCCAGCAGTACGACTCGGTCACCGGGGGTGATCGCCGGGGCGACGGAGGTGATTCCGGACTCGTCGGTGACCCGTAGGACGGTAGCGTCCGTCGCCAGGGCCACGATGTGGGCGAGCACGGCTTCGTCGCTGCTCTCCCACACCGAGATGCGGTCCGGCTCCAGGTGCCGCACGGCGTCGGCGAGGGCGCGGCCGATGAGGTCGGTCGCGGCCGGGGACACCTGGGTGTTCAGGGTGAGCCCGTAGGTGTCGGTGCCCGCGCCGAGTTCACGGACGCCGGAAAGGATCGCGGAGGTGCTTTCGGTCATCGGGGACCCTCCTCTTTCGTGTCGGTCGCGGGCCTGGGCGGGGCCGGCGACGGGGTGGCGGGGAAGAGCGCATGGAACCGTACTCCGTACCGCTCCAGGAGCGTGTCCACCACGCTGTTGTCACCGAGATCGAGCACGCTCAGTACGCAGGAGACCCGCATCCCTGCTTTCAGGGCGGCGTGCACCGGCGGCGCGGCGTCCTGCGCCGTGCCCGTCAGCGGCACGACGACGACGGTGTGTTCACCCGCGTGGGCCTCGCCGGTCAGACGGGCGTCGTCCCCGGTACCGGTCACGGTCGCGAACGGCAGCCCTGTGTGCAGGGCCAGGGCGGTGGTGGCGGCGATGCCTTGGGGGCTGGTGCACACCAACCGGTCGGTCCCGTGCGGGAGCGCCTCGGCCAGCAGCGCCGCGGTGCGGCGCAGGATGGACGGCCGGCACTGGACGGCTTCGATGTCGACCCGGCCGTCGCCGAGGGGCGCCACCGCGAGTATGTCGGCGTACAGTTCGGCGCTTCGTTGCCGGGCGCTCTGGAAGGCGCCGGGGGTGTCAGGTGCCGTGTGGAGGACGTGGTCGAGGTTCATGTGGGCTCCGTGGATGGGACGGTCTTTGGTGACCGTGCGAGGCCAGCGGGTCGCCGGGGGGTGCTCCGGCCGTGCGGGAGAGTCAGGTCCGCACGGTGCCGCGTTCGTCGGCGAGACGGGTGATGCCGAGTTCGCGGCACAGGGCCTCAAGGTCCCGCAAGACCTGGGTCATGGCGTACGGGCGGGTGAACGTCGCGGTACCCATCTGTACGGCGGTGGCTCCGGCCAGGACGAACTCCAGGACGTCCCGGGCAGTGCTGATGCCGCCGCACCCGACGACGGGTATGGCGACGGCCGCGGCGGCCTGCCACACCAGGCGCAGCACCATGGGCCGGACCGCGGGCCCGGACAGTCCTCCCACCCCGTTGCCCAGCACCGCGCTCCGCCCGTTCAGGTCGATGGCCATACCGGGGAAGGTGTTGGCGACGGTCACGGCGGTGGCGCCCGCCTGTTCGGAGGCGCGCGCGATGTCCCCGATCGACGTCACGTTCGGGGTGAGCTTGACGATGACGGGCAGCGAGGTACGTGCCACGACGCCGGAGACGACACGCTCCACGGTCGACGCGTCCGTTCCGATGCTGAGCCCGCCGTGCTCGAGGTTCGGGCAGGAGACGTTCACCTCCAGTGCCTCGCAGGGCGCGTCGGCGAGTTCCTCGGTGATCCGCAGGTACTCGTCCGGGGCGAGGCCCCCGACACTCACCACGACGGGCACCCCGAACGAGCGGTAGCGGGGCAGCACCGTGCGGAGGAACTCCGCCGAGCCGGGGCTGGGGATTCCCACGCTGTTGAGCATGCCCCTCGTGCTCTCGGTGAGCCGGTGCGAGGGGTTACCGGAACGCCGTTGTGAGAAGAGGGTCTTGGTGACCAGGGCGCCCAGCTCGTGTACGGGCAGGAGACCGGCGAGCTCGGGGCCGAAGCAACCCGACGCGGGCATCACGGGGTTGGCCAGACGCAGGGGGCCGAGCGAGACCGCGAGGTCGGTCCGGAACGCGGCCCGGTCCGCGAAATGCCGGTCGCGGTCGTCGAACATCGCGGGATCGTGGTCTTGGACCTCCGTCATGGTGCCTGCCTTCTGCGTCAGGGGATCGAGGGAGAGTGGGCGGAAGGGCGCCGAGCCGGCCGGCGTGCGGGACGGCAGAGCGGGGACCGCGGGCCGCGGGGTGTCAGCCGCCGAATCGCTCGGTGAGCTTGCGCTCGACCCAGCCGACGAGGGCGTACATGGCCCATGCCATGAGGCAGAGCAGCCCGAGACAGATGATCACCAGCTTGATGTCGTCGTTGTCCTGGGCCTGCTTTTCCAGGTAGCCGAGCCCTGACTGCGCCCCGATGAACTCGCCGATGACCGCTGCTGTCACGGCCTGCAGAACTCCCAGGCGCAGACCCACGGCGATGGCCGGCAGGCTGTACGGCAGGTCGATCTTGAGGGCTCGGGCGACCGGTCCGATGCGCAGCAGGCGGGCCAGGTCGTCGACCCCCTTGGGCACGGACCGTAGCCGCGTCACCATGTTGATCATGACGGGGTAGAACGACACCAGAGCCACGAGGGCGATCTTGGAGCCGACACCGAGCCCCAGCCAGAGCACGATCAAGGGGGCGATCGAGATCTTCGGGGTCACCTGCGCCACGATGACGAGGGGCATCAGCAAGCGTTCGGCAAGCGGCAGGCGGGTGAAGAGGATCGCCAGGACGATCCCTGCCACCGCGCCGATCAGTACACCCTGTACCACCTCGGCCAGCGTCTGCTGGATGTGCACCGTGAGCACGTCGTCCCCGGCCAGTTGCCAGGCGTGACCGGCTACCGCAGCCGGGCTCGGCAGCTTGTAGGCCGGTATGCCGAAAGCTGCCGCGGCCAGCCACCAGAGCGCGACGCCGGCCAGCAGGGACAACGTGCCGATCAGCACCGGCCGGACGGCGTCGGCCGTCCGGCCGGGGCGAGCGGCCGTCTCAGCCGAGGTCATTCGGCTTCACCACCAGATCACCCGCGTCGAAGGACGTGTCGAGGAGTTCGAACTGCTCCTGGGAGTCGATGGCCTGCTGCCAGCGCACGAGGTCCGGGGAGCCCAGGCCGTTCTTCTTGGTGTTGTCCGACTGCCACAGGCTCTTGGCGAAGAGGTCCTCGACGATGGTGGTGATCTCGTCTTCCTGGCCCTTGAAGGATGAGGCGTACTTCTGCACCGACATGTCGACCGCGGCGCGCGGGTTCTTGACGGTGTACTCGATGCCGCTGTTCAGCGCCTTGTCGAACGCCTTGACCGTGTCCGGGTCGTTCTTCACCTTGTCCTCACCGGCGATGACCACGTTGCCGAAGGAAGGCAGGTACTTGTCACTCAGGATCTGGTTCACCTCGACCCCGGCGGACTGGAGCGCGTAGTAGCGCAGGCGCGAGAAGACGATCGCGTCGACCTGACCGTTCTTCAGCGCGTCCACGATGACGCCGGTGCCCAGGGTGCGGACCTTCACGTCGGACACCTCCATTCCGGCGTCCTCCAGCATCGCCTGGAGCTGGATGTAGTTCGGGCTGCCGAGGTCGGTGACGGCGACGGTCTTGCCCTTCAGGTCGGCCGGGGACTCGATGTTCGCCGAAGGCTGCGACAACAGGGCGCCGATGCCCTCCTGGTACGTGGTGTGCACGACCTTGGTCTTGATGCCCTTGCCGTACGCGGTGACGACCGAGTCGCCGTTCGGGAAGCCGAAGTCGACGTTGCCCGACGCCACGTTCTTCACGATGTCGGAGCCCTGGGCGTAGGTGAATTCGACGTCCAGGCCCGCGTCGGCGAAGTAGCCCTGCTCCTTGGCCGCGTACAGCGGGGCGTAGTACGGGACCGCGGCGCCGTCGATCTGGATGGTGACCTTCTTGCTGCCGTCGGACGACGTCTTCGCCGAATCGGAGGAGCCGGGGCTGCAGGCGGCGAGGAGAGCGGCCGCGGCCACGATGGCGGGGATACCGACCAGCTTCAGGGGCCTTCTGTTCATGATCTTTCCTTAGGGCGAAGTGGGAGTGAAAACTCAGCGGCGTCCGCGCAGGAGCCTGCGTTCGGCCAGGGAGACGAGGCCGAAACCGAGGAGCCCGACCGCTACCGTGATGAGGACTGCGGCGATCAGCAGGGGGGTGTCACTGGACGTGTTGCCGAGCACCATGAGGTAGCCCAGGCCGCGTTCGGAGGCGAGGTACTCCGCCAGGAACGCGCCGGTCATCGCGTCGATGACGGCGATCTTGGCACCGGCCAGCAGCGCGGGCAGGGCCGCGGGGAGCTGGATCTTCCGCAGGTACTGCCACCGGGACAGGTGCAGCAGCCGGCCCAATGAGCTGATGTCCGCGGGCACATCCTTCAGCCCGAGCATCGTGGCCATGGCCATGGGGAAGAAGACCAGCAGCAGGATGAGCCCGTACTGCGACGTCGTGCTGAGCCCGAACCACAGCACCAGCAGCGGTGCGACGGCGATCTTGGGAGCCGCCTGGAGCAGCACCATGTAGGGCGCGAGGATCTCCCGGACGGTGCGGGAGGCCCACAGGACCCAGCCCAGGGCGATCCCGATCAGCGATCCGCCGACGAAGCCCAGCACGATGTTACGCAGGGTGTAAGTGAGGTTGGGCCACAGCGTGCCGTCCCGTACCAGGTTCAGCCCCCCGTCCAGCACCTCGCCGGGAGCGGGCAGCAGATAGGACGGTACGTCGGCCAGCGTGACATAGGCGCTCCACGCGGCCAGCACGGCTGCCACGTAGACGAGTGGCGTCAGTACGCGTACGACCCTGTTGAGGGCGGCGCCGTCCCGGAGGCCGGACGCGGCGGGACGCTTCACGGCTCGCTCGGGGCGACTCTGGCGCGTAAGCGTGTCCTTGCTCACACCAGCTCCCGGCGGAGCATCCCGGCGAACTTCGCGAATGCGGGCAACTGCCTCGTCTCGGGCGTGCGCTCACGCCCCAGAGGCACGGTGTGCACGGCCTTGATCCGCCCCGGCCGCGCCGACATCACGGCCACGCGGTCGGCGAGGTAGGTGGCCTCCTCGACACTGTGGGTGACCAGGACGATGGTCTTGTGGGTCGATTCCCAGATACGCAACAGGTCGTCGTGGAGCCGGTCCCTGGTGATCGCGTCCAGCGCCCCGAAGGGCTCGTCCATGAGGAGGATCCGAGGGCTGTAGGCCAATGCCCGGGCGATGGCGGTGCGCTGGCGCATGCCCCCGGACAGTTCCTTGGGGAACGACTCGGCGAAGTCGGTGAGGCCGACCAGGTCGAGCAGCTCCGACACCCGATCGCGCCCCTGCTGCGAGGTGTCGCGCTGCGCCTCCAGCCCCAGGGAGACGTTACGCCTCACGGTGCGCCATGGAAGCAGCGCGGGCTCCTGGAAGACGAAGCCGATGTCCTTGCCAGGACGCGGTTGAACGCTCCAGGTCAGGTCTCCTTCGAAGTCCGTGTCCAGGCCGGCCATCATCCTCAGCAGCGTCGACTTGCCGCACCCCGAGGGGCCGATGAGCGCGACGATCTCGCCCTCGCCCACGTCCAGGTCGACGTCCTCCAGAGCCACCACCTTCGAGCGCTTGGCAGCGGTGTACGCCTTGTGGACGCCTTGCACCGACAGAAGGGGGTTCATGCGGACCTCACTCCCGGAGTCGCGGATCCCGGGCCCAGGGCGGCGCGCGCGCCACGGTGACGCCCGTGATCGGCGCGTATGGAGCGGTGTGGCATGAAGATCTCCTCGATAGTCACGGCGGCTCGGTGTCCGTACGGAGCTCAGCGGGACCGTTCCGGACCACCGGCACGACGTCGCACCACAACTTCCGTATTTGGAAAATACCCCTCCAGGAATGTTGTTCAGAGGTTGGACCCTTTCTCGGCCACAGTCAAGCCCTAGATCTGGTCGGCAATTCGGTGTATACCGTGACGTGGACTCGACCTCTCGCGGCAGGGACGGCTGCGCGAGCCGCAAACCGGACGGCGAAAAGTTACGCCTCCACGACGCACTGTTTCCATATATGGAATCTGAGGACTCATACGGAGGTTGTCGCCGATGGCGAGAAGCGCGCAGGATCCATGGCACAGGGGGGCGCCGCCCCATCTCCCGGTCAGCGCCGCAGAAGCCCTCCCACCGGTCTGTCTGCTCCCGGGAGACCCCGCGCGAGTCGACCTGGCCGCCGAGGTGCTCGACGACTTCCACATCCTCGGCCAGAACCGGGAGTTCAGGATCGGTACCGGCCGCGCACCCGGCGGCCGGCGCATCGCGGTCTGCTCGACCGGCATCGGAGGCCCTTCAACCGAGATCGCCGTCGTCGAACTCGCCCGGCTCGGAGTCAGGAGCGTGCTGCGCACCGGCGGCATGGGCGCCCTGACCAGCCGCATAGCCCCCGGCACCGTCTGCGCGGCCACCCGAGCGGTGGGGGGCAGCGGCGCCGCCTCGCACTATCCCGCCGACACGGCAGGACCGGCGGCCCATCCGGCCGTCCTGACCGCCCTCCGGCGTGCGGCACGCGACCTGGACGAACCGCTCACCGAGATCACCCTCGCCACGGTCGACTCGTACTACCTCGGGCAGGGACGACCGCTTCCCGGACACGAAGAACGCGCGGCCGCGAGGATGGGCGTCCTGCGCGGACTGGGCGTCGACGGACTGGAGATGGAGACCGAGACGGTGCTGGCCGTGGCCGGGGCCCTCGGCATCCGAGCAGGCGCCGTTCTGGTCGCGCACGCCAACCGCGCCACCGACGACTGGCTGGAGGACTACCGTCCAGCTCAACTCGCCATGCTGCGGGTGGCGGTGCGCGCCGCGGCGCTACTCTCGGACGACGACCTCCCCAGGCAGGCACCGCGGTCACGAGGTGAACAGGTTGACAGCGCATCAGTACGATCCCACTGTCCCCGCCCGGCAGTCCTCTAGCCTCAACGAACGGACAGACCGCTGAGTACCGACAGTTACACCAGAGCACTGCGCGTCCTGCGAGTCATCGCGGCCCACGTGCGCGGTATGTCGTTGCAACAGCTACACGAAGAGCTGGGCATCCCGATAGGCAGCCTGCACCGGGTGATGGCGGCGCTCGTCGAAGAACGCTACGTCACCCGCTCCCCCAGCAACCGCCGCTACTTCCTCGGACCGGCCTTCACCGAGCTGTCCACGACGGCCATCGCCTCCCAGGGTACGGCGGTCAGCCCGCCGCGCCCCATGCAGGACGCCGCCAGGGAATGCGGCGAGACCGTATTCCTCACCGAACTGACCGGCACCCGCCTGCTCTGCGTGGCCCTGGTCGAGGGCGTGCACCCGCTCCGCCTGTTCGTCCGGGTGGGCCAGGTCATGCCACCGCACGCGGCAGCCTCGGCACGCAGCATCCTCGCGTACCAGACACCCGAGACGGTCGCCATGGTGCTGCGTGCACAGGAACTGACGGCCTACACGGCAGACACCCCGCACACGGAGGAGCAGGTGACCGCCCACCTCACCCAGGTTCGGTTGCAGGGTTTCGACGTGTGCGAGAACGAACTGGACGACGACGTCTGGGCGGTGTCCGCCCCCGTGTTCAGGTCCACCGGCCAGGCCACGTCCAGCATCACCCTCGCTGCCGCGGGCCAGCGAATGCGGGACCCACTGGCCCGCACCCGCGCCACCGAGACCGCCCTGCGCGCCGCCCGCGCACTCTCGATGGAACAGGGCTACGCCGGCGCTGCCTCCCCCGCCCGAAACCGCTTCTCACCCGAACCCGCCGGATAGCACCGCAACCACGCTTCACGGTCCGGCGGGGCCTACACGTTGAAGCGGAACACCGGGCGCACAGATTTGACCTGGAGAAACGCCGGAGACCCGGACTGGATCCAGCCGGGATCCAGCCGCCGGAAACGGCGGCCCCTGACTCTCGTTCACGCCGGATGCACGGCCCGCCGAGGGCCCGTCCCGCGGCCCCAACTCGCGGAGGATCGCGCCGGAATCAGCCTCGCCCGGCGTCCGGGTGGAACACGACGACGGCGACACGCCCCTCGCCGTAGGGGGCGATGACCGCGGCCGGCAGGGCGTTGTCGTACGTGGCGATCACGGCGGCGTTGGCAGCCTCGTCGGCCGGCTTGAGGTAGGGCCTGTCCTGGAAGTGCACGTGCCGCCGCCGACCGCACCGGCGCACGGGGATGACGGTGTCCGCCGCCGCGTGCACCGACGCGTCCGGTGCCGCAGCTCGGACGCGATCTCGCGCATGGCCGCCCCCGGATCAGTGCAGCGTAGCGGCCAAGCGGCCGGTGATGAGTTCACCGGCTTCCCCCACGATGCGGTCCACGACCTCGCGGACCGTCGGGATGTCGTCGATGAGGCCCTGGGCCAGGCCCGCGCTCCAGATGCCGGCTTCCAGGTCGCCGTCCTCGAACACCCTGAGGCCGCGGGCGCCGGCGACCAGGTCGCGTACGTCGGGGAACTCGCCGCCCTCGTCGAGGATCTCGACGACCTTGCGGCTGACCGTGTTGCTCGCCACCCGCGCGGTGTTGCCCAGCGGGCGGAAGAGCAGCTCGGTGTCCCGTTCGGTGTGGGCGACGATCTGCTCCTTCACACGCCGGTGCACCGGGGACTCCTCCGTGCACAGGAACCGCGTGCCCATGCTGATGCCGTCCGCCCCGAGCGCGAGCGCCGCGACCAGGCCCCGGCCGTCCGCGAAGCCGCCGGAGGCGATCATCGGCACCGTCAGCCGCCGGGCCGCCGCGGGGATGAGGACCAGGCCCGGTACGTCGTCCTCGCCGGGGTGTCCGGCGCACTCGAAGCCGTCGATGCTCACCGCGTCGACGCCGAGCCGTTCGGCCTTGACGGCGTGCCGGACGCTGGTGCACTTGTGCAGCACCCTGACGCCGTGCGCGCGGAACTCCGGCAGGTGCTCCTGCGGGTTGAAGCCGGCCGTCTCGACGATCCGGACGCCGGACTCGATGATCGCGCGGCGGTACTCGTCGTACGGCGGCGGGTTGATCGACGGCAGGATGGTGAGGTTGACACCGAACGGCCTGTCGGTCAGTCCCCGGCAGCGGTCGATCTCCTTCACCAGGGCCTCCGGCGTGGGCTGGGTGAGCGCGGTGAGGAATCCGAGCGCGCCCGCGTTCGCCACCGCCGCGACCAGTCCGGCCCGGCCCACCCACTGCATGCCGCCCTGGACGATCGGGTGCTCGACGCCGAACGTCTCGCAGAATCGCGTCGTCAGCACGTCACGCCCCTCACAGCCCGTAGGTTTTGCCGATGATGTCGCGCTGGATCTCGCTCGTGCCGCCGTAGACCGTGGACGCAACGGTCGAGCGCAGCAGGGCTTCCATGCCGTACTCCGTGGCGTAGCCGTAGCCGCCCATCATCTGCATGCCCTCCAGGGCCACGTGCTTGGCCAGCTCGGTGCACTTGAGCTTGGCCATGGACGCCTCACGGGCGAAGACCCGGTCGGGTTCGGCGTCGATCGCCGCCGCGACGTCGTCCAGCAGGAGCCGGGCGCATTCGAGTTCGGTGGCCATGTCGGCGATGCGGTGCTTGAGCGCCTGGAACGAGCCGATCGGCCGGCCGAACTGCTCGCGCTGGCGGACGTAGGCGAGGGTGTCGTCGAACGCGCGCCGGGCGGTGCCCAGCATCAGCGCGGCGAGGATCATCCGCTCCAGGTTCAGCCCGGTCATCAACTGCGTCCAGCCCTGTCCGGGGGTGCCTACGACGGCTGCGTCCGGTACGAAGCAGTCGGTGAAGTACAGGTCGTTGACCTCCCGGCCGCCCATCGTGTCGATGCCCCTGACCTCCAGCCCGGCGGCGTCGGCGGGGACCATGAACTGGGTCAGGCCCCGGTGCTTCGACTCCTCGTGCGACGTGCGGGCGACGAGCAGGATGTGGTCGGCGAAGTGCGCGTTGGAGCACCAGGTCTTCTGCCCGTTGATCACGTAGCCGCCGTCGGCCCGCTCCGCGCGGCAGGCCAGCGCTCCCACGTCGGAGCCGGCGCCCGGCTCGGACATCGAGATGGCCTGTACCCGGCCGCGCACCGTGCCTTCCAGGACGACCCGCCGCTGCTCCTCGGTGCCGTACTTCTCGTAGGTCGCCGCGGCGATGACCGTGGTCCCGAAGCCGCTGATCGGCGCGAGTCCGTAGGCGGTCTCCTCCAGGAAGAGGCACAGGTCCGTCATGCCGAGACCCGCGCCGCCGTACTGCTCCGGGACGACGATGCCGAGCCAGCCGAGCTCCGCCATCTTCTCGTAGAGCCTCTGGTTGTGCGGCTCCTGGCCGCCCGCGGTCAGCTTGTCCCGCTGCTCCTTGGTGCCGCACTCGCGGCGGCAGAAGTCGCCTATCGCCTTGGTCAGATCACGGCGTTCGTCCGTCAGGACTCGGGGCATGGTGCGTATTCCTCCCTCTCACGGGGTCATGGCGTCGGTGAAGTGGTGCCGCCGTCGGCCGCCCGGATCGCGGGATAGACCGTGTTCAGCAGATGGAGCACGGTGCGGGTCAGGATCACGTGCAGGTCGCTGCGGCTGAGCGTGCCGCGCACCAGCCACTCCCGGGATGCCGCCTTGAGCATGGCGCTGTGGGCGCGGATCATGGCCCTGAGCTGGGTCCGCCCCTCGGTGACGTCGGCCATCAGCGCGGCCTCGAGGATGCGGTCGGTCGCGATCTCGTCGGCCTCCAGCATGATGCGGTCGATCTCCGGGTCGTTGCTCAGGGCTTCCAGGCCGATCGCGGACAGCCACATCTCCCGGTTGCGCTCCACGACGTCGAGCCAGCGGTCGACGCAGATCGACAGCCGCTCCTCGGGTCCGGTCGGGGGCAGTTGCCGGGACACGGAGGCGGGCACGACCATCATCTGCCGCACCACCTCCAGGTAGAGCTGGCGCTTGCTGCCGAAGTAGTGGTTGATCAGCGCCCGGGTCACGCCTGCCTCGGCCGCGATGTCCGAGGTGGACACCGTGGCGTAGCCGTTCGCCCCGAAGACCCTGCGGGCGACGCCGAGGATCTCCGCACGCCGGGCGTCCGGCTCCATCCTGCGTCGCTGCGTCTGGCGTTGACCGCCCATGCCGATGTCCTTGTCTTCGTGCCGTCCGCTGACCGCTGTTCTGCCGGATCTATGTGTACATGGACTCGATCGTCGCGGTGTGCAGCCGGTCGATGGCCCTGCGCCGCAGGCTCAGCTTCGGTGTCAGTTCGCCGGTCTCCGGGGTCCACGGTCCGGGCAGGACCTCGTACTTCTTCACCTGTTCCGCCCGGGAGAGGGCGGCGTTGGCTTCCGCGACGGCCTTGTCGAGGGCGCTGAGCACCTCGGGGTGGCGGGCCAGCTCGCCGGGGCCGGCGGCAGCGATCCCGTTGGCCTGCGCCCAGAGCGGAGCGGTTTCCTCGTCGAGGACGAGGAGCGCGGTGACGTACGGGCGGCGGTCGCCGATCGCGACGGCCTGGGCGACGAGGGGATGCGCCCGCAGCAGGGATTCGATCCTCGTCGGGGCGATGTTCTTCCCGCCGTCGGTGATGATGATCTCCTTCTTGCGGTCCGTGATCCGGACCAGGCCGCGCTCGTCGATCGCGCCGACGTCACCGGTCGCAAGCCAGCCTTCGCGGTCGGTCGCCGATGCGATACGGCCGTCGGCCGTGAGGTAGCCGGGGAAGACCACGGGACCGCGGACGAACAACTCGCCGTCGTCGGCGGCCTTCACCTCGATGCCCGGCCCCTGGGCCCCGACCGCGCCCAGGGCGAACGTCCCAGGTGTGCTGACCGTCGCCGCCCCGGTGGTCTCGCTCAGCCCCCAGACCTCGTACACCGGGAGGCCCAGGCCGGCCAGGAACTCCAGGACCGCGGTGGGGATCGGCGCCGCTCCGCTGAACGCCCGGCGGCAGTCGTCGAACCCGATGGCGGCCCTGACCGGCCGCAGCACCTGCGCGTCGAGCCGCGCCAGCTTCGCCGTCAGCTCGTCCGGGACGTCCTGGCCCGCGGACCGCAGGTGGAACGCCCCCCAGGCGGCCTCCTGCGCCTGCCGCACCGCCGCGGACTGCTCCGCGGGAAGCGCGGCGAGCTTCGCCCGCAGCCCGGCGGCGAGCTTCTCCCACACCCGGGGAACGCCGAAGAAGCCGTGCGGACGCACCGCGAGCAGCGCCGGCAGCAGCCGTGCCGGGTCGGGGCAGATGGTCACGTGGCCGGCGTTGCAGATCGGCATGTAGATGCCGAGCACCCGCTCGGCGACGTGCGCCATCGGCAGGTACGCCACCGTCCGCGGATGCTCGGGGACGGCGACGAGGTGGTCCTGCATGAGCGACTCGTAGATCACGTTGCGGTGGGAGAGGACCACGCCCTTGGGCTCGCCGGTGGTGCCCGAGGTGTAGACGAGGGTCAGCGGCTGGTCCGCGGTGACCGCGTCCGTGAGCACGTCGAACGCGGCGTCCCCGGACGGCCCTTCGCGGGGGATGTCCGCGTAGCGGACGATGAGCCGGCCGCCGGGGACACCTTCCGGATCGACGACCACGAGGGCGCGCAGGTGCGGCAGTTCCTTGAGGACCGGCTGCCAGCGCCGCATCTGCTCTTCGTCCTCCACGACGAGGACGGTGGCCCCGCTGTGCCGGGCGACGAAGCGCAGTTGCTCGGTGCTGAGCGTGTCGTACAGGCTGCAGGCCATCGCCCCCAGGTGGATCGCGGCCAGGTCGGCGATCCAGTGCTCCGGCCGCTTCGACATGGCGATCAGCATCCGGTCTCCGCGGCTCAGGCCGAGCGAGGACAGACCGCGGGTCAGGGCGGCGACCTCGGCGCGAAGCTGCGACCAGGACAGCGTCGTCGCGTCCGGCTCGATCCCGCTGGTGAGCGCGGGAAGGTCGGGGAACTCCCGGGCGTTGCGGCGCAGCAGGCGGGTGATGGTCAGCCCTGCTGCGGCCTGGTGGAGCTGCTCTGCGGTGACCACGGCGGACTCCCTCATCGCGGACCGTCAACGAACTCATCGCGCGACCTCACGATGGACCACTGTTATTCGAGTGTCAATAGCGCGCCACCGCCGTGTGTACACCAGAGTTCCTGTGTCGCAAGAACCCACTGCCGTGCCCGAAAGACGCGAGGCAACTGCTATTGACACATTGACAATAACTCGGTTGCCTGTCCTCCTACACGGGCCCACGAGGGAGCAGAGGACGATGACCGAAGCCTTCATCTACGACGCGATCCGCACCCCGCGCGGCCGGGGCAAGAAGGGCGCGCTGCACCACGTCAAACCGGTCTCCCTGGTGACCGGGCTGATCGACGAACTCCTCCGGCGCCGGCCGGAGCTGGACCCCGGCCGGCTGGACGACGTCGTGCTGGGCGTGGTCTCGCCGGTGGGTGACCAGGGCATGGACCTCGCCAAGGCGGCGGCGCTGGCGGCCGGTCTGCCCGACCACGTGGCCGGGGTGCAGCTCAACAGGTTCTGCGCCTCCGGCCTTGAGGCGGTGAACATCGCCGCGCAGAAAGTCCGTTCCGGGTGGGAGCAGCTCGTGGTCGCAGGCGGCGTCGAGTCGATGTCGCGCGTGCCGATGGGCAGCGACGGCGGGCCGATGGCGACCGACCCGGAGACCGCGTACGACACGTACTTCGTCCCCCAGGGCGTCAGCGCCGACCTCATCGCGACCGTCGAGGGCTTCACCCGGCAGGACGTCGACCTCTTCGCGCTGCGGTCCCAGCGCCGGGCGGCGACGGCCTGGTCCGGCGGGTACTTCGCGAAGTCCGTGGTCCCGGTCAGGGACCGCAACGGGGTAACCGTGCTCGCACAGGACGAGCACCCGCGCCCGGAGACGACGCTCGACACGCTCGGCGGCCTGGGGCCCTCGTTCGCGGACATCGGCGACCAGGGCGGGTTCGACGCGGTGGCCCTGCAGAAGTACCACTGGATCGAGCGCATCGACCACGTCCACACCCCGGGCAACTCCTCGGGAGTGGTCGACGGCGCGGCGCTCGTCCTGGTCGGTTCCGAACGGGCGGGCGCCGAACTGGGCCTGACGCCCCGCGCCCGCATCGTCGCCACGGCGGTCAGCGGGGACGACCCGACGATCATGCTCACCGGCCCCGCCCCGGCCACCCGCAAGGCGCTGGACCTCGCCGGGCTGACCGTGGACGACATCGACCTGTTCGAGATCAACGAGGCGTTCGCGTCGGTGGTGCTCCGCTGCGTGGGGGACCTCCGGCTTCCCTGGGACAAGGTCAACGTCAACGGCGGCGCCATCGCCCTGGGACACCCACTCGGCGCGACCGGCGCGATGCTCGTCGGCACGGTCGTGGACGAGCTCGAACGCCGCTCCGCGCGACGGGCCGTGGTCACCCTCTGCGCCGGCGGGGGCATGGGGATCGCCACCGTCGTCGAACGCCTCTGAACCCGCACGCACCCGGAAGGAACGCCGTAACCGATGCCGGAGAAGAGCATGATCAGGTGGGAGCAGGATCCCGACGGGATCGTCATGCTGACGATGGACGACCCCGGCCAGGACGTCAACACGATGAACCAGACCTACGTCGACTCGATGGGCGCCGCCGTCGACCGTCTCGAGGCCGAGCGGGAGAGCATCGCCGGCGTGGTGCTCACCTCCGCCAAGAAGAGCTTCTTCGCCGGCGGTGACATCGGCTTCATGAGCAGGGCGAAGCCGGAGAACGCCGCCGAGCTGACCGACCTCTGCACGACCCTGAAGTCACAGTTGCGGCGCCTGGAGACGCTCGGCAGGCCGGTCGCCGCGGCCATCAACGGCACGGCCCTCGGCGGCGGCTACGAGATCGCGCTCGCCTGCCACCGCCGCTTCGCGCTGGACACCCGGGACAGCCGCATCGGCCTGCCGGAGGTGACCCTGGGACTGCTGCCCGGCTGTGGCGGGGTCAGCCGGACCGTCCGCCTCCTGGGCCTGGAGCGCGCACTGAGCGACGTCCTGCTCCAGGGGCAGCAGTACCGCCCCGCCGACGCGCTGGCCAGGCAACTGGTGCACGAACTGGCCGGGTCGCCGGCGGAACTGCTGACCGCCGCCCGTGCGTGGGTCCTGGCCAACCCCGGATCCGTACAGGCATGGGACGCCCCGGGCTACCGGATCCCCGGCGGCGCCCCCTCCCACCCGAAGCTGGCGGCACGCCTCCCGGCGTACCCGGCGAATCTGCGCCGGCAGTTGAAGGGCGCGAACATGCCCGCCCCGCGCGCCATCCTCGCCGCGGCCGTCGAGAGCGCCCAGGTCGACCTCGAAACCGGGCAGAAGGTCGAGACCGGCTATCTGGTCGAGCTGATGACCGGTCAGGTCGCGAAGAACATGATGCAGGCGTTCTTCTACGACATGCAGCACATCGCCTCGGGCGGCAACCGCCCGGAGGGCCACCCCCCGCACGTCGCGCGCAAGGTCGCCGTGCTGGGCGCCGGCATGATGGGCGCCGGGATCGCGTACTCCTGTGCCCGGGGCGGCCTCGATGTCGTCCTCAACGACGTCACCCACGACGCCGCCGCGCGGGGCAGGCAGTACTCCGAGAAGCTGCTCGCCAAGGCCGTGGTACGGGGCCGGATGTCCTGGGAGAAGGCCGACGAGGTCCTCGCGCGGATCACGCCGACCGCCGATACCGCCGATCTCGCCGGCTGCGATCTGGTGATCGAGGCGGTCTTCGAGGACCCGGAACTGAAGAACCGGGTCTTCGCCGAGGTCGAGAGCGTCGTGGCGCCGGACGCGGTACTCGGCTCGAACACCTCCACGCTTCCCATCACGGGGCTGGCCGAAGGCGTCAAGCGCCCGGAGGACTTCATCGGCCTGCACTTCTTCTCGCCGGTCGACAAGATGAAGCTGCTGGAGATCATCGCCGGCGAGAACACCGCCGACCGCACGGTGGCGAAGGCGGTGGACTTCGCGCGGCAGATCGGCAAGACGCCGATCGTGGTGGGCGACGGCCGGGGCTTCTTCACCAGCCGCGTGATCGGCAAGTTCATCGACGAGGCGGTGGCGATGGTCGGCGAGGGCCTGCCGCCTGCCTCGATCGAGCAGGCCGGCGCCCAGGCAGGCTACCCGGCGCCGCCGCTGCAACTGCTGGACGAGCTGACCCTGACCCTGCCCCGGAAGATCCGCGAGGAGACCAGGGCCGCGGTGCTGGCCGAGGGCGGGCAGTGGCGCCCGCACGGGTCCGAGACGGTAGTGGACCGCATGATCGACGAGTTCGGCCGCGCCGGACGTTCCTCGGGCGCCGGGTTCTACGCCTACGAAGGCGGCCGGCGCACGGGGCTGTGGCCCGGCCTGGCCGAGCACTTCACCGTGACCGGACGCGAGATACCGCTGGCGGACATGAAGGAGCGGATGCTCTTCGCGGAGGCGCTCGACGCGGTCCGCTGCCTCGACGAAGGCATCCTGCGGTCGGTGGCCGACGCGAACGTCGGCTCGATCCTGGGCATCGGCTTCCCCGCGTGGACCGGCGGCGTGCTGCAGTACATCAACGGCTACCCGGGCGGCCCGGCCGGCTTCGCCGACCGGGCCGGGGAACTCGCCGAACGGTACGGGGAACGGTACGAGCCGCCCGCCTCGCTCGTGGCCCGCGCGGAGAAGGGCGAACGCTACGAATGAGCCGGGTGCGGTGGTCCTGAGCCTCTCCGGGGCGGACTGTCGCCGGCTGCTCGCCGCGGTGCTGATGGCCCGAAGCCCCGCGGCAGTCGACCTGCCACCCGCCTGCTGCCCGGCAGCCGTCCTCACCGGTGACCGTCTGCCGGGCCGCAGCCCGGCCGGGGGTGGCACGAGTCAGCGCCGGGCCCCGCCGGAGGCGTTCAGCATCGGGACGAGGAACTGCCGGGCCACCGCACGCACCTGCTCCTCGTCGTCGAGGTCGATGACGTGACTGGGGATGACCAGGAAGGACGCCGACACCCGGACCATCATCTCGGCCACCACGCCGACGTCCACGTCGCCGGCGACGTTGCCCGCCCGTTGCTCCCGGCGCAGCCTGCCCGCCACGAACTGCTGCACCACGGCGAGAGTACGTCCCCCGTCGCCGGTCATGGACGGCACGACCGCGTCCGGCTCCGCCTCCATCAGTCCGCCGATGAGGGGGTTGCTGCGGATCGCCCGCAGCGAGCTCGCGAAGCCCAGCACCACGCGGTCGGCGACGGTCTCGGCGTCCTGGACGTCGATGATGAACTGGTCGAAGTACCGCCGGAACTCGCGCTGCACGACGTGCTGGACCAGCGTCTCCTTGGAGGCGAAACGCCGGTAGACGGTGATCCGGGAGACGCCTGCCCTGCGGGCTACGTCTTCCATCGTGGACCGCCGTATCCCCATGCGGCACAACTGCTCGAACGCGGCGTCGAGCACGCGCGTGGTCGTCTCGTCGCTCTCGTCGGCCTGTTCGGCGGCCTCGGCGAACGCGCGCTCCAGCACCGAATCGGACTCCTGGGGCGCGGCCAGGAAGGCAAATGCAGGTTCCACGGTCGCCTTTCTCGGATCAAGGTGCGGTCGGAGCCCGGGGCCGGGGAGCCCGGTTCTCCGCTCATTATCGGCGGTGGCGAAGAAGTTGGTTCCAGAGGCTTGTGCTCCGACCCGGCTTACGCTTCCCTCGATGATACGAAGCTACATGATTCGTATCACCGTATCCGAACATCGGGCTACCGGCCAGGCTTCCGGTGCCTCAAGGAGGAGTACGAGGCCCATGGACGAACTCAGCAGGCGCAAGATGCTGCTCGCCGGCGGAGCGCTCGGAGCACTCGGTGTGCTCGGCACGGCGATGCCGGCGCACGCGAGGTCCGCCTGGGCATGGGCGGCCGGCGGCTCGGTGGCGGGCCACGGGACGGGCACGGACCCGCACGAGGCGTGGGACGACGAAGCCGACTACCTCCTCGCCGAGGTACTCAGGCGGGGCGACGTGCCCAGGGTCAACGAGGCGCTGCGGACCTGGAGCCGCAACGATCAGCCGGTGCCGGACACACTGCCCGCGGACGTACGGGCCTTCATGGAGAAGGCACGCAAACTGCCCTCGTGGGCAGACCGGGAGAAGCTGGAGACCGCCGCCCAGTTCAGCAAGAGGAGGAGCATCTACCACAACATCCTCAACGGTCTCGGCGGCGGCATGCTCAGCACCGCCATCCCCCGCGAGGCACGCGCCGTGTACTACTCCAAGGGCGGCGCCGACATGGAGGACCGGGTCGCCAAGACCAGCAAGCTGGGCTTCTCCGTAGGCGCTCTGGACGCGTACCGCCCGGAGGGCATCTGCATCGTGGAGTCGGTGAAGACCCGCATGGTGCACGCGGCCGTACGGAACCTGCTGCCGAAGTCGGAGGGTTGGACCGACACCAGTGGCGGCCAGAAGATCCCGATCAGCCTGGGAGACATGCTCGTCACCTGGCACAGCCTGGCCACCTACACGATGCGCAAGATGATCGAGTGGGAAGTCCCGATGAGCCCGGCCGAGTCCGAGGCGTACCTGCACGTGTGGCAGGTATCGGTGCACATGCTCGGCGTCCGGGACGAGTACATCCCCGCCACCTGGGCCGCGGCCAACGCCCAGTCCGACCAGCTCCTCGACCCCGTCCTCGGGCCCACGCGGGAAGGCGTCGAGCTGACCGACATCCTGCTGGGCCAGCTCGCCGAGCAGACCAGCCTGGGCACCCACATCACCCGGCCGCTGGTCAACGCGTTCGCACGGTATCTCGTGGGCGACCAGGTCGCCGACTGGGACGGCATCCGCCGCGAGCCGTTCTGGCAGAGCACGATCGAAACCGTCTGGCCGCTGCTGGTGAAGTTCCGCGAGGGCGTGATCGACCTGCCCCTGGTGCCGGAGATCGCCTGGACGATCGACGAGGTGGTCCGCCAGTACATCCTGTTCTACCTCACCAAGGGTGAGGCGATCCACATCGAGATCCCGGACGCCAACCGTCCCACCTGAGCGCACGATCCCATCCGTAAGATCCGAGGAGGAACTGCGAGCATGGACGAACTCAGCAGGCGCAAGATGCTGCTTGCCGGCGGAGCGCTGGGAGCACTCGGGGTACTCGGCGCGGCAGGGCCCGCCCACGCGAAGCCCGCGTGGACCTGGGCGCCGGGGGGTTCGGTGGCCGGCTCGGGGGCGGGCAGTGACCCGGACTGGGTGTGGGACGACGAGGCCGACGAGGTGCTCGGCGCCGTCCTCGCCCGGGGCGAGGTTCCCCGCGTCAACGAGCTGCTGCGCACGTGGACCCGCAACGACCAGCCGCTTCCCGACGGACTGCCGCAGGACCTGCGGGAGTTCATGGAGAACGCACGCCGGCTGCCGGCCTGGGCGGATGCGGGCAAGCTCGACACCGCCGCCGAGTTCAACAAGACCAAGGGGATCTACGTCGGTGCCCTGTACGGGCTCGGCAGCGGCCTGATGAGCACCGCCATCCCCCGGGAGTCGCGCGCCGTGTACTACTCCAAGGGCGGCGCCGACATGAAGGACCGCATCGCCAAGACCGCCAAGCTCGGCTACGACGTCGGGGACCTGGACGCCTTCCAGCCCCGGGGCGGAATGATCGTGACCGCGGTGAAGACCCGCATGGTGCACGCGGCCGTGCGGAACCTGCTGCCGCGGTCCCCGGGCTGGACCGACACCAGCGACGGCCAGACCATCCCGATCAGCCAGGCGGACGTGCTGGTCACCTGGCACAGCCTGGCCACGTTTGTCATGCGCAAGATGATCGAGTGGAAGGTCCGGATCAGCTCCGCCGATTCCGAGGCGTATCTGCACGTGTGGCAGGTGACCGCGAGCATGCTCGGCGTGCGGGACGAGTACATCCCCGCCACCTGGGCCGCGGCCAACGCCCAGTCCAAGCAGCTCCTCGACCCGGTCCTCGGCCCCACGGAGGAAGGCGTCAAGCTCTGCGAGATCCTCCTGGACATCGTCGCGGAGCTGGACGCCGGCCTGACCCGCCCGCTGATCTCGGCCTTCTCCCGGTACACCCTGGGGACCCAGATCGGCGACTGGATCGGGCTGTCCCGGGAGCCCTTCTGGCAGCCGACCATCGAGGCCGTCTGGCCGCTGCTGGTGGCCTTCCGGGAGGGCCTGATCCCGTTGCCGCTGGTCCCCGAGGCGGCCTGGACGGTCGAGGAGGTCATCCGCAAGGTCGTGCTGCTCTTCCTGTCCGAGGGCAGGGGGATCCACATCGAGCTGCCCGACGCGAACCGCCCGTCCTGAACCGGAGCCGTAGAGGACACTGATGACGAATCCCGACCCGCCGCCGCTCGCGTCCGGACGACCCGCCCCCGGGCGGCGCCGATTCCTCGGCTACGTGCTGGCCGCCCCGACCCTGGTGACGGCCGCCGAACTCGTCCCGGCGCAAGCGGCAGGGGCAGCCGAGGTCCCGTCCGGGGAGATCACCGAGCTGGTCGACCTCAACGACGTGATGACCGCTGCGGCCCTGCCGACCGCCGGCCTGATCAAGGTCGAGGTCCACCCGGACGGCACCGTGTCGTTCGCGCTGCCGCGGGCCGAGGTCGGGCAGGGAATCACCACCTCGACGGCCATGCTGATCGCGGAGGAGCTGGACGTGCCGGTCGGCCGGGTACGGGTCACGCTGGCCGACGCCCGGCCGGAGTTGGTCTTCAACCAGCTCACCGGCGCGTCCAACACCACCATCTCGACGTACATCCCGATTCGGGTCGCCGCCGCCGTCGCCCGCGCCCGGCTGCTTGCGGCGGCGGCGGCCGAGCTCGGCTCGGCGGCCGGCGACCTCACCCTGAAGGCCGGAGTCGTCACCGGCTCCGCGGGCGGGAGCATCGGCATCGGTGCCCTCGCCGAGAAGGCCGCCACCGCCGAGCCGCTGCAGGTGCCCGTCGAGCTGAAGGACGCCGGGCAGTTCACCGTGATCGGCCGGCCGCACAGCCGTGTCGACGCCCTGGACGCCGTGACCGGACGCAAGAAGTTCGCGTTGGACCTCGACGTCCCGGACGCCAAGCCGACCATGGTGTGCCGTCCGCCGACCATCAACGGCAAGCCCGGCGCGGTGGCCAACCTGGACGAGGTCAGCGCCATGAACGGCGTCACCGACATCGCGGTGGTCTCCACCGGGGTGGCGGTACGCGCGCAGACCTTCGGCCAGTGCATCGACGCGGTCCGAGCCCTCCGAGTGGAGTGGGAACCCGGCACGGCGGAGGGGAAGTCGGACGACACCGTACGCGAGGAGCTGCGCAGGGCCGAGCTGCCGATGGGGCTTCCCCCGGTGACTCCGTCGGTGGACGCCACCTTCACCTTCTACTTCCGCAGCAACAGCGCGCTCGAACCCAACTGCGCCATCGCCGACGTACGGGTCGACAGCGCGGAGATCTGGTCGGGCCTGAAGTCGCCGATCGTCGCCAAGCAGGTCATCGCCGCCCGGCTGGGGCTCCCGCCGAGCAGAGTCACCGTGCACGTCACCGAGGGCGGCGGCTCCTTCGGGCGCAAGCTCTTCTTCGACGCCGCGCAGGAGGCCGCCGAGATCTCCCAGCAGATCGGCAAGCCCGTGAAGCTCATGTGGCACCGGGCCGACGACGCCCGCCAGGGCCGTACGCACCCCATGGCCACCTCCCGGGTGCGCGCCGCCTACCTCGGCGACACCGTGCTCGGCTACGAGCAGCGGCACACCTCCGTCGCCACCGACCTCGGCCACGGCCTCGGCGAGCTGTTCACCGCCATGGCCGCGAGCCTGCCGGTCGGCGACATGACCTTCTCGCAGATCTTCTTCCAGCTCTCCCAGTCGATGCCGTACCGGTTCGGCGCCTACAGCCGGCTGCTCAACGAGACCGACAAGGGCTTCAACACCGGCAGCATGCGCAACGTCTACTCGCCCGACGTCGTCTGCGCCCGCGAGCTGATCGTCGACCAGCTCGCCGCGAAGACGGGCGAGGACCCGTACGGCTTCCGCCGCAAGTTCCTCCGCGACGACCGCGCACGGGCCGCACTGGAAAAGGTCGCCGAGGCCGGCGACTGGGGCCGGCGGATGCCCGAGGGCACCGCGCAGGGCATCGCCCTCCACACTGAGTACCACGCGGTCAACGCCGTACTCGTGGAGATCGACTGCCGGCCCGAGACCGTGAACCGCCCCATCCGTGACGGCGTCACCGGCCCGCGCGTGACCAAGGCCGTACTCGCCGTGGACGCCGGCCTCGCGGTCAACCCGCGCGGTCTCGAAGCCCAGATGATGGGCTGCCTCATGGACGGCATCGCGCTGGCCCTGACGTCGAGCCTGCACCTGCGCGACGGCCACTTCCTCGAAGCCAGTTGGGACGACTACTTCTACACCCGGCAGTGGAACACCCCGCCCGAGCTGAAGGTCGTCGTCATGCCCGACACCTCCGACGAGCCCGGGGGCGCGGGAGAGCTGGGGGTCGCCGCGTCGATGGCCGCGGTCGCCTGCGCGTACGGCCGGGCCACCGGCACCATGCCCACCGTCTTCCCCATCAACCACGGCACCCTCTCCTTCGAACCCAAGCCGACCGTGCCGCCCATCCCCGCCTCGCCCACCGACGGCCTGGACCACGTCCGCTGACCCTGCCGGGAGCCTCTCCGTGCCCGAACACACCTTCCACCTCAACGGCGAACAAGTCACCGTCGACGCGGCTGACGACGAGCGCCTGCTGTGGGTGCTGCGCGACGTCCTCGGCATCACCGGGCCGAAGTACGGCTGCGGCATCAACGTCTGCAAGGCGTGCACCAGCCACCTCAACGGCAAAGCGGCCAACCCCTGCGCCATCCCGGTGGGCGACCTGGGGCCGGCCGACGAGGTCACCACCATCGAGGGCCTCGCCGACACCGTCGACACAGATCTGCACCCCATGCAGCAGGCGTGGCTCGACCACGACGTCGTCCAGTGCGGCTACTGCCAGCCCGGCCAGATCATGGCCGCCGTAGCCCTGGTGCGCCAGGTCGCCGCGGAGGGCCGCGAGATCACCGACGACGACCTCGACGGCATCCGCAACATCTGCCGCTGCGGCACCTACTCCCGCATCCGCGCAGCCATCGAAACGGGCGCCAAGAGCATGTGAGGCACCTGCGTGCCGAAATCCACCGACGGCTCCGCCTCATCCGCTGTCCACCGGCCCCGCCCTCGTCCGCACAGAGGAGCGCACCCATGCGAAGAAGAAAGAGCACCATCGCCCTCGGCGCGGGTGCGGTGATCCTCATCGCCGCCGCGGCCGTCCTGCGGTTCGCCGTCGTCCCGGTGCTCGCGCAGGTCCCGTCCGACCTCGACGCCACCGCGCGCTACGCCGGCACCGCCTCCCTGCTCGACTCGGCCGCCCTCGAAGGCGGCGACTCCGAGAACCTCTTCATCCAGGACCTCCCCGTCACGGCCTCCCAGCGGGTCCAGGTCACCGGCACCGACGGCGGGACGGCAGTGGCGTCCGAAGACCTCGTCATGCGCGACCCGGACGGGGAGAAGATCCGCGACACCCACCACGTGTACGCCATCGACCGCAAGGACCTGAACGCGGAACAGCCCCCCGCCGGCAGCCACGCGGAGAAGCACGAGGGCCTCTCCGTGGGCTTCCCGCTGGAGCCGGAGAAGACCGACTATCCGTTCTGGGACGCCACGACCCAGGACACCTCGCCCGCGAAGTACCGCGAGACGACGTCCACCGAGGGCCGCGAGACGTACGTCTACGAGTTCCAGCACTCCGGCACCGTCGCCGACCCGGCGACGGTGAAAGCGCTGCCCGAGGCGCTGTCGAAGGCCGCGGTGCAGGCACTCGCCGCCGGCCTGCCCGCCGCCGGCCGGGAGGAGGTGACCGCGGTGCTCCCCGAGCTCGCCGACCCGGTGGCGCTGACCTACACCGCCGAGGTCGACACCACGTTCACCGTCGACACCGAAACCGGCGTGCCGCTCCACACCGTCAAGGCCCAGCAGGTCACCGCGAACATCGACGGCCCGGAGGGGCCGATGCCGCTGTTCGACGTACTGAGCTACGAGCTTGAGTCGACCCCGGAGTCGGTGGAGGAGCGCGTCCAGGACGCCTCGGACGCGGCCCGGTTGCTGTCGCTGGCCGGGAACGTGATTCCGCTCGCACTGATCCTGGCCGGAGCCCTGCTCACCGTGGCAGCGGTATGGACGGCCCGGCGTGGCGGCGGCTCCGGGACCGCGGCGCCGGACGCGGCTGCCGAGAGCCGGGACGTACCCGAGGAAGAGTCCGAACCGGTGTGACCCGCGCCCGGCCGACCTGTCCCAGCACCCGGAGGAACCCCCGATGACCAGCTCCTTCGCCTGCCTGTCGCCGTCGAGCGGCGAACAGGTCGCCGAGTACCCCGTGGCCACGGAAGCCGAGGTACGCACCGCCGTCGCCGGTGCCCGTGAAGCAGCCGCGGGCTGGTGGCGGGCCGGGCCACGCGGGCGCCGTGCCGCGCTGCTCGCCTTCAAGCACGCCCTCGCCCGCGAGACCGACGCGCTGGCCGGCGTCATCGCCACGGAGACGGGCAAGCCGGTACGCGACGCCCGGACCGAGGTGATCCTCACCCTCCACCACCTCGACTGGGCAGCGCGCAACGCCCACCGGGTCCTGCGCCGCCGCCGCGTGCCCTCGGGCGCCCTCGCCGTACACGAGCGGGCGCTCGTCGGGCATCGTCCGCTGGGCGTGATCGGCGTCATCGGCCCCTGGAACTACCCCCTCTACACCCCCATGGGCTCCATCGGCTACGCCCTCGCCGCGGGGAACGGCGTCGTCGTCAAACCTTCCGAACTCGCCCCCGGCGTCGCCGTCCGTCTGTCCCGCGTCTTCGACGCCGCCGTCCCCGCCCACGCGGGCCTGCTCCGCACCGTCACCGGCCTGGCGCGGACCGGTGAGTCGCTGACCCGTGCCGGCGTGGACAAGGTCGCCTTCACCGGCTCGCCCGACACCGCCCGCAAGGTCGCCGCCGTGTGCGCCGAGACCCTCACGCCGGTCCTCGTCGAGGGCGGCGGCAAGGACGCGGCGATCGTGGGACCCGGTCTCGGCCAGGCCGCGCTGGAGCGGGCCGCGGAGGCGATCGTGTGGGGTGCGATGTCCAACGCCGGGCAGACCTGTGCCGGCGTGGAGCGGGTGTACGCGGCCGCGGACGTGCACGAGCGGCTCGTACAGCTCATCATCCGCCGCGCCCGCCGGCTCGAACCCGGCGCGTCCGGCGGCGAAAAAGCCGCGGACTACGGCGCCACGACGCTTCCCTCGCAGGTCGGCACCGTCGAGTACCACGTCAAGGAGGCGGTGAACGCGGGCGCCCGTGCGCTCCTGGGCGGCCCCGGGTCCGCCCAGCCGCCCTACGTCCGCCCCGTCGTGCTCGTCGACGTGCCGGAGGACTCACCCGCCATGCGCGAGGAGACCTTCGGGCCGGTCGTCGCGGTCAACGCCGTGGCCGACCTGGACGAGGCCGTCCTGCGCACCAACGACTCCCCGTACGCCCTCGGCGCCGCCGTCTTCACCCGCACCCGCCGCGAGGGCCTGAGGGTGGCCGCCGGGCTGCGCGCTGGCGCGGTCTCGGTCGGCTCGGTGCTCGGCTACGCGGCCGTCCCCGCGCTGCCCTTCGGCGGCAGCGGCCTGTCCGGGTACGGGCGCATCCACGGCGCCGAAGGTCTGCGCGCGTTCGCCGCGCCCGCGTCGGTCACCGTACGCCGCTTCCACCCGTACGCGGACCTCACCTCGTTCGCCACCCCGCGGACCCGCGCGGCCCGCGCCGTGGAGTTCGCCCGGCGGCTGCACACGCTGCGCTGACCGGCCGTGATCCGCCTCCCGCGCTGGCGCACGGGTGCGAAGCACCACCGTCCCGGCAACGGACGGATCGTGAGGATCTGCCGGACATGGCCGACGGGGCCGGTCAGCAGCAGCCGCTCACCCACGTCGCGCGTTCAGCGCGACCCCATCGCGGCACCCTTCGGCTCTGCCGGCTCTCGTCACCTATTCACACGTTGAAGCGGAACACCGACTGCACAGCCTTGGCCTGCGGAAACACCCGAACGCCGAGCGGGATTCAGCCGGTTTCCAGCCACCGGAAACGGCCGGTCCGTCGAACACTGATGTCCAGCTTGGCGGATCCCTCGACTGCTTTCCCTGGGCTAAGGGCTCGCGGCTGGAGGAGGTTCGGCGAAGTTCTGTGTCCTCGATGTGAAAGATGCCGACGAGGTTCCTCCCGATTACACTAATGGCACCATGGCTGCCATGTGAGCACAGCATTGTCTTCGTCAAATTGAAGAGATGTGCGCAACTCGAAGAGCATTGCCGCTGAGCCGATGAGGACAGACACCCTGCAGTATACCGTCGAGGTCGTTCCCCACGACTGGCTCAGCCCGGAGGGCATGCGTTCACCGATAAGAACCCATCCTGGTCATGTCAGCCGGTGGGCGAGGGAGGCGAGGACGGTGCCTGGCACGAAGCGGACGAACGGTGGGCAGTCACAGGGCAAGGGCGGACCCAGCCGCCTGCCCAGGTCGCTCTACGAGAAGGAGATGCTCCGTCTGCAGACCGAGTTGGTGATGCTCCAGGAGTGGGTCCGTGCCGAACGGGAGCGGCTCGTGGTGATCTTCGAGGGCCGCGACGCGGCTGGTAAAGGAGGCGCGATCAAGCGGGTCACCGCGCTTCTCAACCCCCGTGTCGCGCGCATCGCCGCCCTGCCCGTGCCGACAGAACGCGAGCGAACACAGTGGTACTTCCAGCGTTACGTCGCGAAGCTCCCCGCCGCGGGTGAGATCGTGCTGTTCGACCGCAGTTGGTACAACCGCGCCGGCGTCGAGCACGTCATGGGGTTCTGCACTCAGGAGGAGTACGAGCGTTTCCTGCACCAGTGCCCCGTCTTCGAGCGGATGCTCATCGAGGACGGGATCTTGCTGCGCAAGTACTGGTTCTCGGTGAGCGACGCCGAGCAGGAGCGGCGGTTCCGGCAGCGGCTGAGCGATCCGGCACGGCGCTGGAAGCTCTCGGCGATGGATCTGGAGTCCATCACTCGCTGGGAGGCGTACTCCCGGGCCAAGGACGAGATGTTCGTGCACACCGATCTTCCCGAGGCGCCGTGGTTCGTCGTGGAGAGCGACGACAAGCGGGCTTCCCGCATCAACATGATCGCTCACCTGCTGTCCACGGTCCCTTACCGAGAGATCCGGCAGCCGGAGCTCCGCCTGCCGCCCCGTCCGCCGCCGAGCGGGTACGAACGCCCACCGAAGCACCTTCAGACGTACGTGCCGGACCACGCCTCCGCGATCCTGGGCAGTTCCCGGCGCACGCCGTAGAGCCCCCGACCAGACGTCGTCACACTGTCTGCCTGGAAGAGCTGCGCCGGGCACTCGCGCGCAACCACCGCGACGTGGAGGGCATCTGCGACCGGCTTCTCGACGAACTGGTCACCGAACCCCGCACCGACTACCTGTCCCTGCTCGTCGCGCGCGTACAAACCCTCCCCGCGGACGCCGTCGTCTCCTGGACCTGGACACCTCCCCGACTGCGCCCCGCACTGCCCGCGGCATGGTCCGCTTCCACGACCTCCGGCACTCCACTCGCCACCCTGCTCCTCGAACAGGGCATCGACCTCGTCGTCATCAAGGAACTTCTCGGCGACACCCACATTGGCGTCACCGCCGGCGCCCTATGCCCGCCTCCGCCTCCGCCTACAACGCCAAGCCAGCGACACCCTGGGCAACGCACTGGCTGCGGGCGACGACTCCGAGGAGCCGCCGCCCGCAGCACTAGGCGTCCGTCGACGTTGCCGTCGGCGTTGCCGTCAGGCGCCTCGTGAGGGGCCGTCGGAGCTGGAGGAGTTACGCCTCGCATCGATCTCGTTGCGAAGCTCCTCCCGCTCCTCGTCGTTTGGCTCGAACGGCGCAGAGCAGGTCTTCAAGACCTCAATCTCCTGATTGACTCCCCACTCGTCCCGCACTTCCAACGATGAGGCGTACCGAGCGATCACGCCTCTCTCGTACTCTCTCGTAGACCACTTTCGCCAGGACTCCCAGCGCGCCACCCGACGCGAATTCCGGATTCGCTCACTTCCAAGTTGATCGAATCGCATTCGAGCCGAGCACCGGCTCGACGAGCAGGCCGCCGTATGGTTCGAAGTGCATTGGCCGACCCGCGAGTACGTGGTGGAGCGCGCGCCGCCGACGGCCCAGGTCCGCCGCACGCACGTTCCCCGAGGCGCACCACCTGCCGGTCGCCGGCGCCCCTGCCTGCAAGGCTTCGCGCCGCCCACCCCGCCGCCGGGCGACACGACCAACCGCATGTGCCCCTCGGCGCGTTACGCGCAGGAAACCGGCGGCATCTCTTCCCGGTAACAGGCGCTGCATAGACATGGCACGTCACCGCACACACCACACGTCACCACATCGTGGCATGTGTATACCGCGCTACGACGAGGGGCCTTGATGTCATACGAGCCGCGCGTGCCGACCGATCTCCCCGCCACGACCGCAGCCGCCGCCATATCCGCCGAACTTCCCGTGGCGTACGAGGCGTTGGTGTCGCGCCTCGGACGGCGGGGTCTGCTGCGCATCGCGGCGGGGCTCGGTGCGGCCGGTGGGATGGTGGCCGCGGGTACGCACTCCGCCGCCGCAGCGCCCGCCGGGCCCGCCGCCGTCTCCCGCCCGCAGCGCATCCTGCAGCCCGGCAAGGGCCCCATCGACGGTCAGCACTATCTGCGCGCCACACCGGACACCGTCCGGTGGGGCTACGTGCCCGCCCGCGACGCCGCCCCCGTGCTGCGCATACGGTCTGGCGAGACGGTCACCGTGGACGCCCTCTCGCACGAGGGTCTGCTGGAGGACCAGGGCCGCGACCCCGTCGCCTGGTTCGGTGAGCACGGCGTCGGCAGGGACCAAGTGCTGCGGGACGCGGTCGACCTCGCCCGCGACTATTCCCGCACACCCCGCTCCTTCGACACCGACGGCCCGCACGTCGTCCTGGGCCCGGTGCATGTCGAGGGTGCAGAGCCCGGCGATGTACTGAAGGTGGAGACACTGTCGCTGCTGCCGCGCGTGCCCTACGGCGTGGTGTCGAGCCGGCACGGCAAGGGCGCCCTGGCCCGCACCCGGGACGGCGGCGCCCCCGCCGGCATCACCCGCGACGAGGTCATGCCGCCCGTCGACACGGACGGCCGTCCGTCCGCCGAGGACCCCGAACAGTATGGAAACGTTTCGGTGTTCGCACCGATCCGCGGCGGCGGCGCGGCCGGTGGCCGAGATGGCCACGGTGTCCTCCCGATCGACGGTCCCGGCGAGGTCACTTTCCCGCTCAACCCGCACATGGGGCTGATGGGCACCGCGTTCACCGATGCCGCCTCGCTCACTGACCCGCTGCTCAACTCGATCCCGCCCACCCTCGGCGGCGGCAACATCGACATCCGCCACCTCGGGTCCGGCTCCGCGTTCTACCTCCCCGTACACGCGGACGGCGCCCTCTTCCACACCGGCGACCCGCACTTCGCGATGGGCAACGGCGAGGTGGCGCTCACCGCGCTCGAAGGATCGCTGCGCACGACCTTCCGCCTCACCGTCTGCAAGCCCGGCTCCGGCGACGCCCCCACCGTCGCGTACCACTACCCGTTCGGCGAGACCGACGAGGCGTGGCTACCCATCGGCCTCTCCGACCCGGACGGCTCCGCCGGAGCCGGGGGCCAGGGCTCCGATCTGGACACGGCGATGCGCCGCGCCGTCGTCAACGCCCTCGACTTCCTCCAGGCAGACCTCGGAATGCGCCGCCCGGTCGCGTACGCGTATCTGTCGGCGGCGGCCGACTTCGAGGTGTCACAAGTGGTGGACCGGACCACGGGGGTGCACGCGGTGATCAGGAAGAGCGACTTCGGCCGCTAGCACCACTGACCCCTCAACTCCGGCCAACAGCACGCGCACTGACGAGATCCAAAGGAACGCAGGCAGCATGAAGACAGCGAATCGAAGAAGGTTCCTCGGCCTCGCGGCCGCGGCGGGCGCCGGTGCGGTGCTCCCTCTGGGCGGGCGCCCGGCCTCCGCGAGCTCCCTCCCCGACCCCACGGTGTGGCGGGAATTCGGCACGCCGCTCGTGCCCGCCACGGGGCACGGCCCGCTGTCCGGGCTCAATGTGGCAGTGAAGGACCTGTTCGCCGTCCAGGGACACCGGGTGGGCGCGGGCAACCCCGTGTGGCTCGCCGAGAGCCGCCCGCAGGCGACCACCGCCGCGGCGGTCGCCGCGCTGCTCGCTGCGGGTGCCGACATCGTCGGCCTCGCCCGCACCGACGAGTTCGCGTACAGCCTCGCCGGCACGAACGGCCACTACGGTACGCCGCCCAACCCCGCGGCCCCCGACCGGATTTCGGGCGGCTCGACCTCGGGACCTGCCAGCGCGGTCGCCCTCGGTCAGGCCGACATCGGACTCGGCACCGACACCGGCGGCTCGATCCGGATCCCCTCCTCCTACCAGGGCCTGTACGGCATCCGCCCCAGCCACGGTGCGATCGACACCACGGGGCTGCTGCCGCTCGCCCCGTCCTTCGACACGGTCGGCTGGATCGCCCGCGACGCCTACACCCTGCGCGCCGCGGGCCGGGTGCTCTGCCACGCGCCACAGGGCCCGCACCGTCGGCCGCGGTGTTCTCCCAGGAGATCGTCGACGTGGCCGACACGGAGGTCTCCGCCTCGGTGCGGCGGGCGCTCGCCGGGTGGCGGGGCGCGGCAGATCTGCCGCACCTGGGCACCGTACGGTTCGACGCCGGGGTGCTGCCGGGATGGGTGCGCGCCTTCCAGACCAAACAGGGCGTGGAGGCATGGCAGCACTGGGGCCCGTGGGTCTCCCGGCACTGGGACTCCCTCAACCCCGACGTCCGCTCCCGCTTCGAGACGGCCTCGCGCTACACCCCCGCCGACCTGGCCGCCGCCGAACGCGTGCTGCGCGAGGCACGGACCCGCGTCGACGACCTGCTCGGGGACCGGATCCTGCTCCTACCGTCCGCGTCCTCGGTGGCGCCCACCCGCAAGGACGCCGCCATCGGTGGCCCGGCGATCGAACAGACCCGGGCACAGACCTTCCAACTCACCTGCCTGGCGGGCCTGTCAGGCCGCTGTGCCGTCAGCGTCCCCGTCCGCAGCCGCACCGCTCCAGTAGGCCTGTGCCTCGTCGGGCCGCAGGGCAGCGACCGGCACGTCCTGGATCTCGCGGCGCGGGTGTCGGCGGCGCTGTAGGCGGCGGCTGTGGGGGTGTGGCGAACCGTCCGCCCCGCACATTCCCGCCGAGGCCAATGCCGCACCCTGGCGCGCGGTCCAGGCGGAGCGTGTCGAAGCCTTCCCTCGCAAGCTTGCCTATGGCAAGTCGAATGAGCGGCGCCGCCCCGTCGCACGCGGCATCGGCGGACTGACCTACCTTGGTGCAGCAAACACGTTCGCCATGCTGCGCCTGCTACCGATGAGCAATCGAGACAGGTCATCGACATCCTCTCCCTGCGCCACCAGATCCGGCCTGGGATTGCGTCCCGTCGAGTGGTGTACGCGACCCACGCCCCGGGTGCTGCTACCCCGAGTCCGCGATGCCGGCTTCGCGCTCAACGCGGCGAAGTGGCCGCTGCTGCGGAGGAGTGCCGGCTGTTGGCGGGCAGGAGATCGAGCCGTACGTCGGCGTTATAGGCCAGTGCCCAGTCGATGACCGGCCGGCGATGCCCGTGGGTCCCTCCCCCTGGATTCGCCGACTGACCGGCGCACCAGGCAACGCAACGCAAGACCCACGGCCGCCCTCCCGTACGCGCATTCAACACGATGCACATGACGGCACGTCAGTTCGTCCAGCCACATTCCAGCCACTGTGACGGTGACCGCACCGTCACGTACCGCTTCCGGCAGCCCTCCCACGCCTCCGACCTGCGAACACGTGAAACCCGCGGCTATCACCCAGCTACTCAAACATTCCGCGGGACCGCGACGACACACCATCCGCACAACCCACAAAGCACCCCCTGACCTGCGAATTCATCGCGCGGGGCCAGGGACGGAATCATTCATACATTGAAGCGGAACTCCACGACGTCGCCGTCGCGCATCACGTAGTCCTTGCCTTCCATGCGGGCCTTGCCTGCCGCGCGGGCTTCCGGGACCGAGCCTGTGGTGACCAGGTCGTCGAAGGAGATGACCTCCGCCTTGATGAAGCCCTTCTGGAAGTCCGTGTGGATCACGCCCGCCGCCTCCGGGGCCGTGGCGCCCTTCTTGATGGTCCAGGCGCGGGCCTCCTTCGGGCCTGCGGTCAGGTAGGTCTGGAGGCCCAGGGTGGCGAAGCCGACGCGGGCCAGGGTGACCAGGCCCGGTTCTTCCTGGCCTACGGACTGGAGGAGTTCCAGGGCGTCGGCCTCGTCGAGTTCGGCGAGCTCGGATTCGAGTTTGGCGTTGAGGAAGATGGCCTCTGCCGGGGCGACCAGGGCGCGCTGTTCGTCCTTGAAGGAGTCGTCGGCCAGTTCGTCCTCGTCGACGTTGAAGACGTAGAGGAACGGCTTCGCCGTCAGCAGGTGCAGGTCGTGGAGGAGTTCGGCGCGCTCCGTGCCCTGGGCGATGCCCGCGGCGAAGAGGGTCTGGCCCGTGTCGAAGATGGCCTTGGCCTCCTCGATGGCGGCGAGCTTGGGGGCCAGGTCCTTCTTGATGCGGGATTCCTTCTGGAGCCGCGGGAGGACCTTCTCGATGGTCTGGAGGTCGGCGAGGATCAGCTCGGTGTTGATGGTCTCGATGTCGTTCTTCGGCGAGACCTTGCCGTCGACGTGGACCACGTTCTCGTCCCGGAAGGCGCGGATGACCTGGCAGATCGCGTCGGACTCGCGGATGTTGGCCAGGAACTTGTTGCCCAGGCCCTCGCCCTCGCTCGCGCCGCGCACGATGCCGGCGATGTCGACGAAGTCGACCGTCGCCGGGAGGACGCGCTGGGAGTCGAAGATGCCCGCCAGGGTGGCGAGGCGGGGGTCGGGGACGCCGACGACGCCGACGTTGGGCTCGATGGTGGCGAACGGGTAGTTGGCCGCCAGCACCTCGTTCTTGGTCAGGGCGTTGAAGAGGGTCGACTTGCCGACGTTCGGCAGGCCGACGATTCCGATCGTGAGCGACACGTGAACGACTTCCTACGAGGTACGGGGACGGGGGCGCGGCAGGGCCCGGTGCGATTCTACGGGTGATCGCGCCCGCCCCGTGTGTGCGTCCTGTGGGACTCCGGCACTCCGAATGAGCGCATTCTGTGCCCCTCCCCGGGTTTCACCTGCTGCGGGGCCTAACGTGGAGCGATGCAGCATCACCGTACGAATACGGATCCTGACGGAGAGCGACGGCAGGCTCACGTCCCGCGACCGGCCCGCGAGCCCGACCCCGCCGGTGCTCCCGGGGCTCCCGGTGCTCCCGGTCCGGAGGAGAGCGCCGTGGTGTACCGGACCGCCGCGCGGCGGCCCGTGCCGCCCGTGGTGCGGACGCTGCTGCGGCCCGCGGGCCCGCGGCTGACGGCGGCCGGCGGGGGGCTGCTGGCGGCGGCGGTGATGCTGGGCACGGGGGCGTTCGTGCAGGTCGTGATGGGGACCGCGCCGGTGTTCTTCGGGGTGGTGTACCTGGTGCTGTCCGTGTGCTGCGCGCTGTGGATCCGGCCCTCGGACGTCATCGCCGCGCCGATCGCCATGCCGATCGCCTTCGCCGCCGGGACGCTCGCCGTCGGCGAAGGCTCGGGCGGGATCTCCGCGCACATGATGGCCGCCGGTACGACCCTCGCCCTGGAGGCACCGTGGCTCTACGGCGGCACGCTGCTCGCCGCCGCCGTCGCGCTGCTGCGGCACTTCGCCATGCTCGCCGTACGCCGCAGCCCCGGCGGGGAGTCGCAGGGCCGGCCGTCCTCCGGGGCGCGCCGGCGGGCGAAGCCGCGGCGGCGGGCCCCGGAACAGCCCGCGGCGGTCAGTCCGCCGCGCCGCCGCCCAGCGCAGCCGCCTCGGCGCGCAGGTCGCGGCGGAGCTCCTTCGGCAGGGAGAAGGTGATCCGCTCGTCCACCGGCTGTACGAGGTCCACGTCGACGTAGCCCCGCTCCGCGAGCCACTCCAGCACGCCGTCGACCAGGACCTCCGGCACCGACGCCCCCGACGTCACACCCACCGTCGTCACGCCGTCGAGCCACGCCTCGTCGATCTCCTCGGCCCCGTCGACCAGATACGAGGCGTCGGCGCCCGCGTCGACGGCGACCTCGACGAGCCGCAGCGAGTTCGAGGAGTTCTGCGAGCCGACGACGATCACGAGGTCCGACTCCGCACCCACCTGCTTCACCGCGACCTGGCGGTTCTGGGTGGCGTAGCAGATGTCGTCGCTCGGCGGGTCCAGCAGGTTCGGGAAGCGGCCCTTGAGCCGGTCGACCGTCTCCATCGTCTCGTCCACCGACAGCGTGGTCTGCGACAGCCAGACGACCTTGTCGGGGTCGCGCACCTCGATCTGGTCGGCGCCCTCGGGACCGTCGACGAGCTGGATGTGCTCCGGCGCCTCGCCCGACGTGCCGACGACCTCCTCGTGGCCCTCGTGGCCGATGAGCAGGATGTCGAAGTCGTCCTTGGCGAACCGGACGGCCTCCTTGTGCACCTTGGTGACCAGCGGGCAGGTCGCGTCGATCGTGGCGAGCCGGCCCTCCTTCGCCTCGTCGTGGACGGTGGGGGCGACGCCGTGCGCGGAGAAGATCACGATGTTGCCGGGCGGCACCTCGGCCGTCTCCTCGACGAAGATCGCACCCTTGCGCTCCAGCGTCTTGACGACGTATTTGTTGTGCACGATCTCGTGCCGTACGTACACCGGTGCGCCGTACTGCTCAAGGGCCTGCTCCACGGCGATCACCGCCCGGTCTACACCGGCACAGTAGCCCCGGGGAGCGGCGAGAAGGACGCGGCGGGCGGGCTGCGGCGTGCTCGAAGCAGTCATGCGGCCATCGTACGGAACACCACCTCCCCGATTCGAGGGTGCGCCACCTGCGACCCCGTCCGCCGGTGCCGCCCGGGTGTCGTACCCCGCCGTTAGGCTCGGGCCCATGGCGGTGAACACGGCCGAGACACCCATGCCCGTCGGGGTCGTCTCGCGGAAGATCGGCGGCTGGATCGACCGGCTCGGAGCGCTGTGGGTGGAGGGGCAGATCACCCAGTTGTCGCGGCGGCCGGGCGCGGGCGTGGTCTTCATGACGCTGCGCGACCCGGCGCAGGAGGTCTCCCTGACGGTGACGTGCTTCCGCGACGTGTTCGACAAAGTGGCGGATGTCATACAGGAAGGCGCGCGGGTCGTCGTCTTCGCCAAGCCGGTCTGGTACGCGCCGAGCGGCCAGCTCTCGCTGCGCGCCGCCGAGATCCGCCCGGTGGGCGTCGGCGAACTGCTCGTGCGGCTGGAGCGGTTGAAGAAGGCGCTGGCCGCCGAGGGGCTGTTCGCGCCGGAGCGCAAGAAGCCGCTGCCGTTCCTGCCGCGCCGCATCGGGCTGGTGACGGGCCGGGCGTCGGCGGCGGAGCGGGACGTGCTGGAGACGGCGCGGCACCGGTGGCCGGCGGTGCGCTTCGAGGTGCGGCCGGTGGCGGTGCAGGGGGTGCACGCGGTGCCGCAGATCGTCAAGGCGCTGCAGGAGTTGGACGGCCTGCCGGAGGTGGACGTCATCATCGTCGCGCGGGGCGGCGGCAGCGTGGAGGACCTGCTGCCGTTCTCGGACGAGCAGCTCGTACGGGCCGTGGCGGCGTGCCGTACGCCGGTGGTCTCCGCCATCGGCCACGAGCCGGACAACCCCCTGCTGGACCACGTGGCGGATCTCCGGTCGCGTACGCCCACGCACGCCGCCAAGGACGCCGTGCCGGACGTCGGCGAGGAGCGCGCGCGGATAGAGCAGCTCCGGCTGCGCGCGCTGCGCGTGCTGACGGGGGTGCTGGACCGCGAGGAGCGCGGGCTCGCGGCGTGGCTGAGCCGGCCCGCGATGGCCGAGCCGTACGCGATCGTGGACGAGCGCGCGGAGGTCGTGGACGCGGTGCTCGCGCGCGGCCGGCGCACGCTGGCGCATCTGCTGGACCGCGCCGACTCCGAGCTGGAGCACACCCGCGCCCGGGTCGTCGCCCTCTCCCCCGCCTCCACGCTGAAGCGCGGTTACGCGGTGCTCCAGCGGCAGGACGGCGCGGCGGTGCGCGCGGCGGACGAGGTGAGCGAGGGCGAGGAGTTGCGCGCCCGGGTCGCCGACGGGGAGTTCGGTGTCACGGTCGGCCCGCTGTCGTAGGCGGGTCCTAAGGTGGGGGCCATGGCAGAGACGAAGGACCGGGGGACTCTCGGCTACGAGCAGGCGCGGGACGAGCTGATGGAGGTCGTGCGCCGGCTGGAGTCCGGCGGTTCGACCCTGGAGGAGTCCCTGGCGCTGTGGGAGCGCGGGGAGGAGCTGGCGCGGATCTGCCGGCAGTGGCTGGACGGCGCCCGCGAGCGGCTCGACGCGGCGCTGGCGGAGTCGGAGGGCGAGAGCGCGGAGGGAGAGGAAGAGGGGGACGCGGAGGAGCCGGCCGCCGCCGACCGTGCGGGCTGAGGTGCCGCGCCGGCGGCTTCGATCCGGACCCGGCCCGGGCCGGGTTTCCACCGATCCCGCGCGGCCCCTTCGTACGCACGTCGTGCGGACCGCGCCAGGGCTCTCCGCAGGCCCGGAGCCCGCTCACTTCTCCTGCAGTGCCGCCGCCATCCGCTCCATCTGATTCACGCTCCCCGTGCCCGTGACCACGGTCGTCACATCGTCGCCCTTGTGCACCAGCGCGTCGTACGTCCTGCCCTGGTAGTGGGCCCACTCCGCGCCCGCCACCTGCCGGCTCTCGCCCGTCGGCCGCGCGTCGTGGGTGACCTTGCGGATGAAGCGGTCGGCGTTCTCGCTCCCCTGCTCCACCGCCACGTACTCGTCGTCGGGCGTGACGAAGCCGATGTGCCACGTCGTGCCGTGGTCGCCGGTCCCGCGGTACGTCACGGAGTTGGCCCGCCAGTCGTCCGGCAGCCCCACCGGCGCGACGACCGGGAACGGTGCGGCGCGGCGGGCCTGGCCCAGCTCCTGGCTGTAGGAGACGGCCTCCATCTCGTTGCCGTCGCCCTCGCGCGGGAGGACGCCCCAGTAGACGACCAACGACACCCCGCAGGTGACCGTCAGCGCGCCCACCAGATTGCGCACCGTCCGCATGCTGTTCCTGTCTGCCACCCCTCCATCGTCCCTCATCTGCGGAGCGGTCCCTTCCCCGGGGTGCGGGCGGGCGGCGGACAGGGCGGAGCCGAAGCGCTCATCCGAGGGGCGGTGTGCTCATAATGGCGATAAACGGATAGGCTCAGAGCACCCCCTCGTGCCCCTCCGGCCGTCGACCGAGCCGAAAGGTCCTCACGGATGTCGCAGTCCCATGAGACGCCCCACCACCTCCCCGAGCAACTGGAGGTGGCCCCCGAGGCCCCCGACCGCAACCTCGCCCTGGAGCTCGTCCGGGTCACCGAGGCCGGCGCGATGGCCTCCGGCCGCTGGGTCGGCCGCGGCGACAAGAACGGCGCCGACGGTGCGGCCGTACGCGCCATGCGCACCCTCGTCAGCACCGTCTCGATGAACGGCGTCGTCGTGATCGGCGAGGGTGAGAAGGACCATGCCCCGATGCTCTTCAACGGCGAGCGCGTCGGCGACGGCACAGGACCCGAGTGCGACGTGGCCGTCGACCCGGTCGACGGCACCACGCTCACCGCCAAGGGCATGGGCAACGCCGTCTCCGTGCTGGCCGTGGCCGAGCGGGGCTGCATGTTCGACCCGTCCGCGGTCTTCTACATGGACAAGCTCGCCACCGGACCCGAGGCCGCCGAGTACGTCGACATCAACGCCCCCGTCGCCGTCAACATCCGCCGCGTCGCCAAGGCCAAGGGCGGCAACACCGGGGACGTCACCGTCTGCGTGCTGGACCGGCCGCGCCACGACGGGCTGGTGCAGGAGGTCCGCGAGGCCGGGGCCCGGATCAAGTTCATCTCCGACGGCGACGTCGCCGGCGCCATCATGACCGCCCGCGACGGCACCGGAGTCGACCTCCTGCTGGGCGTCGGCGGCACCCCGGAGGCCGTCATCGCGGCCTGCGCGATGAAGTGCCTCGGCGGTACGTTCCAGGGCCGGCTGTGGCCGCGGGACGACGCGGAGCGGCAGCGGGCCCTCGACGCCGGGCACGACCTGGACCGTACGCTGCTGATCGACGACCTGGTCAGGGGCGAGAACGTGTTCTTCGTGGCCACCGGGATCACGGACGGGGAGCTGCTGCGCGGCGTGCGCTACCGCGCGGACCGGGCGTTCACGCAGTCGCTGGTGATGCGGTCGAAGAGCGGCACCATCCGGCAGATCGAGTCGGAGCACCGGCTGTCGAAGCTGCGCGCGTACAGCTCGGTCGACTTCGACCGGGCCCAGTAACGGACGCAGCCGCGAGCGCGGGCGGGCGGGCGGCGGGCGCGTACGGCCGGCACCCCCGGCAGAACCGTTTGTCCAGACCCCGGGGCCGCCTCAGCCCGCCTGGGCTATCCCTCGCGGTGCGGTCAGCTTCTCGGCCGTCTCCCGCCGCCTGCGCCGCGCCTGCACGACCCGCCGCTCCGCCGCCGTGAGGCCGCCCCACACGCCGTACGGCTCGGGCAGCAGCAGCGCGTGCTCCCGGCACTCGACCATCACGGGACAGCGCGCGCAGACCCGCTTCGCGGCGGCCTCGCGCGACAGCCGGTCGGCGGTCGGCTCCTTCGACGGAGCAAAGAACAGCGCGGCCTCGTCCCGCCGGCACACCGCCTCCGTGTGCCAGGGATCCCCCTCTTCCCGCCGTCCGGAGCGCTGGATCGGCACCCGGGCTTCCTGCAGGGACTGCTGGTGGGACTGCAGCACGGTCCACTCCTGACGACGGCGTTGGCGGATCAGGGACAAAGCTGTCTCGTAGGGCGTACGACCGTTCGCACCTGCAGCCGTACGGAGGAGACGATGCACGTGCTCTACCCGCTGTGCGCGCGCTTATGCGCCGAGTGGCCACCCGGGATGGCGGTGCTCCCCGGGTGTCTCCGGGGGCAGTTGAGGGCGGCGGGAAGGTGGTGGAACGGGGTCAGTGACCGAGGCCGTGCTTGCGCATCCGGTCCGTCAGATTCCTCAGGTACTTGCCCTTTTTGCCCTTTGCGTCCACCCCGCCGAAGAGCGCGAACCCGGTGACGACCACCACCGGCGCACGCGGGTCGTCCGCCTCCTGCGCGTGCACGTCGAAGCCGCCGAAGATGGCCGTGCCGGAGCCGCGCAGCGACACGTTGGCCGGGACCTTGATGTCGACGCCGCCGAAGATGGCGGTCGCGTTGATGACGATCTCCTGCTGGTGGAAGACGGCCTCGGTGAGGTCGATGTCGACGCCGCCGAAGAGCGCGAACGCCGAGGTCCTGCGCCCCACGCTCCAGCGCCCCTTGCGCGTGGAGCCGCTGAAGATCGCGACGAGGGTCTGCGGCTGGGGCTGCGGGTACGCGGACGGGGGCGGCGGCGCCGCGGGGCCGGGCGCGCGCCGGCCGACCGGCAGGTCGCGGACGAGCGGCTCCAGCTCGCCGACCGTCTTGGCGTTGTAGACGCCGTCGATCCGCTCGGCGTGCTCCTCCGGGTCCAGCCGCCCCTCGGCGAGCGCCTCGCGGAGGATGTCCGCCACCCGGTCGCGGTCCGCGTCGGAGGCGCGCAGCTCCCCCTCCGCAACCGGCTTCTTCGACAGCGACGGCTGGGCGGCGGGCACGGGGGCGTTGTCGCGCGGGGTCTCGTCCACGGGACCAGCGTAACCAAACGCGATACATCGTGACTAGGGCCCCGGCGGCGGGCGGAGGGGCACCTCGCCACGCCGCGCCCGAGGGCCCGTCCTAACCTGGGGGACGCACAGCCCCCGCCGGCCGACGACAAGGAACGCGATGACAGCCACCGCCCGCCCCGCCAGCCCCGCGTTCCAGTACACGGACCTCCTCCCGCTGGGCGCGGACACCACGACGTACCGCCTGCTGACCACGGAGGGCGTACGCACGGTCGAGGCCGGCGGGCGTACGTTCCTGGAGGTCGAGCCGGAGGCGCTGCGGCTGCTGGCCGCCGAGGCGATGCACGACATCTCGCACTTCCTGCGCCCCGCCCACCTCGCCCAACTGCGCGCCATCTGCGACGACCCGGAGGCGTCGGCCAACGACAAGTTCGTCGCCCTCGACCTGCTGAAGAACGCCAACATCTCGGCGGCGGGCGTGCTCCCCATGTGCCAGGACACCGGCACGGCGATCGTCATGGGCAAGCGCGGCCAGCAGGTGCTGACCCCGGGCCGGGACGAGGAGGCCCTGTCGCGCGGGGTGTTCGACGCGTACACCAAGCTCAATCTGCGCTACTCCCAGATGGCGCCGCTGACCATGTGGGACGAGAAGAACACCGGCAGCAACCTGCCGGCGCAGGTGGAGCTGTACGCCGCCGACGGGGACGCGTACAAGTTCCTCTTCATGGCCAAGGGCGGCGGCAGCGCCAACAAGTCGTTCCTCTACCAGGAGACGAAGGCCGTACTCAACGAGGCGTCGATGCTGCGCTTCCTGGAGGAGAAGATCCGCTCGCTGGGCACGGCCGCCTGCCCGCCGTACCACCTCGCGATCGTCGTCGGCGGCACCTCCGCCGAGTACGCGCTGAAGACCGCGAAGTACGCCTCCGCGCACTATCTCGACTCGCTGCCCACCGAGGGCTCCGCCGCGGGCCACGGCTTCCGCGACACCGAGCTGGAGGCCAAGGTCTTCGAGCTGACGCAGACGCTCGGCATCGGCGCCCAGTTCGGCGGCAAGTACTTCTGCCACGACGTGCGCGTCGTCCGGCTGCCGCGGCACGGCGCGTCCTGCCCGGTGGCCATCGCGGTCTCCTGCTCCGCCGACCGGCAGGCGCTGGCGAAGATCACGGCGGAGGGCGTCTTCCTGGAGCAGTTGGAGCACGACCCGGCGCGCTTCCTGCCGGACACCACCGCGGCGGAGCTGACCGCGGGATCCGCGGGGGCCATGGACGAGGCGGTGCGGATCGACCTCGCCCGGCCGATGGCAGAGGTGCGGGCGGAGCTGACGAAGTACCCGGTGAAGACGCGGCTGTCGCTGACCGGCCCGCTCGTCGTGGCGCGGGACATCGCGCACGCGAAGATCAAGGAGCTGCTGGACGCGGGCGAGGAGATGCCGCAGTACCTGAAGGACCACCCCGTGTACTACGCCGGCCCGGCCAAGACCCCCGAGGGCTACGCCTCCGGCTCCTTCGGGCCGACGACGGCGGGGCGGATGGACGCGTACGTCGAGCAGTTCCAGGCGGCGGGCGGGTCGCTGGTGATGCTGGCCAAGGGCAACCGCTCCAAGCAGGTCACCGACGCCTGCGCGGCGCACGGCGGCTTCTACCTGGGCTCGATCGGCGGTCCCGCGGCGCGGCTGGCACAGGACTGCATCAAGAAGGTCGAGGTCCTGGAGTACGAGGAGCTGGGCATGGAGGCGGTCTGGAAGATCGAGGTGGAGGACTTCCCGGCGTTCATCGTGGTGGACGACAAGGGGAACGACTTCTTCACCGACCCGGGCCCGGTCAAGCCGTTCGTGACGAGCATCCCGGTGCGGGGCGCGGCGCAGCCGTAGCGGGGTCGCATACGGGCCGGAGGGGCGGCTGGGGCGCGCCGGGCGCCCCTCCCGGGCGTACGAGCCGGGTGGTACGCCGGCGCCGTCAGCCGCGCCGCGCGGCCGCCGCCCGGCGCCGGAGCGCGAACACCGCGCCCCCGCCGCCCAGCAGCAGCGCGCCCGCGCCCAGCCCGTACGCCACGGCGCTGTCGGACTCGGCGGTGGCCCGCGGCTCGGCCTCGCGGTCGCCGCCGCGGCCGTCGTCGCCGGCGGGCGCCGGCGCGTCGGTCAGCTTGTCGATGTCCGGCGCGCACACCACCGCGGCCTCCGCGCCCTTCTCGTACGCGCACGCCGTCGCCGCCAGGTCGCCCGCCGTCGGTGCGCCCTCGGCGATCCGCGTGCGCGCGGTGAACTCCGCGTCCTTGTGCCCCTTCAGGTCCGCCGTCCAGGTCACCTCGCGGCCGCCCCGCACCTTGCCGCCCGGGCCCGGCTCGACCAGGTCCATGCCGTCCGGCAGCGTCTGCCGGACCACGAGGCCCTCGATCGGCCCGTCCTGGAGGCTGGAGACGCGGATCGTGTACGTGGCCTCCTGCCCCGGGCCCGAGGTCTTGCGCGCGTTGTCGATGGCGATCTTCATCGCCGGTCCCGTCACCCCCCGGACGTCCTTCCCCTTGTCGTCCCCGTCGTCGTACGGGGCGGCGCCCGCCGGCTGCGCGGCGGCGGCGAGCAGGGCGCAGGCGAGCGCGGCGGCGCGTGCTCCGCTGCGGAAACGGCGGGTGCGAAGGCTGGTCGTCACGTCACTCCTCGGGCCGAACCTGGCGGTTGTCTACCGATCTCTTCCGGTCTCTTCCGGTGTCTTCCGGTGTCTTCTGAGTTCTTCTTGTTTCTTCCGATTTCCTCCGGTCCTTCGATTCCACCGCGCACCCGCCCGCGCCCCCGGCAGCCGCCGCGGCAAGTCCGCGGCCGTACCCGCCGAATCCACCGTTCGGCGCACCGGCACGGACGGCGGCGCGGGTGTCGGCGGGCGGTCGTATCCTCGGCAGCATGAGCCAGCCCGCTGACCGGTCCCCCGCAGAACGCCCCGCATCCGACGGCTTCCGCATCGAGCACGACTCGATGGGCGAGGTCCGCGTCCCGGCCGCCGCCAAGTGGCGCGCCCAGACCCAGCGCGCCGTGGAGAACTTCCCCGTCTCCGGGCTGCGCCTTGAGCCGGCCCACATCGCCGCGCTGGCCCGGATCAAGGCCGCCGCGGCGAAGGTCAACGCCGAGCTGGGCGTGCTCGACGCGGGCGTCGCCGCGGCCGTGCAGGCGGCGGCGGAGGAGGTCGCGGCCGGCCGCTGGGACGATCAGTTCCCGGTCGACGTCTTCCAGACCGGCTCCGGCACGTCGTCGAACATGAACATGAACGAGGTGCTGGCGACCCTCGCGCAGGAGAGGCTGGGCGCCGGCGGACCGGTGGTCCACCCCAACGACCACGTCAACGCCAGCCAGTCGTCGAACGACACGTTCCCCTCCTCCATCCACATCGCCGCGACCGGCGCGGTCGTGCAGGACCTGATCCCCGCGCTGACGCATCTGCAGGCGGCGCTCGCGGGCAAGGCGGAGGAGTTCGCGGAGGTGGTGAAGTCGGGGCGGACGCACCTGATGGACGCCACGCCCGTCACCCTCGGCCAGGAGTTCGCGGGCTACGCCGCGCAGGTCGCCTTCGGCGTCGAGCGGCTGCACGCCTCGCTGCCGCGGCTGGCCGAGCTGCCCCTCGGCGGCACCGCGGTCGGTACGGGGATCAACACCCCGCCCGGCTTCGCCGCCGCCGTCATCGCCGAGGTGGCGCGGGCCACCGGGCTGCCGCTGACCGAGGCCCGCGACCACTTCGAGGCCCAGGGCGCCCGCGACGGCCTGGTGGAGACCTCGGGCCAGTTGCGCACGATCGCGGTCGGACTGACAAAGATTTGCAATGACCTGCGCTGGATGGGCTCGGGACCGCGCACGGGCCTCGCGGAGATCGCCCTGCCCGACCTCCAGCCCGGCTCCTCGATCATGCCGGGCAAGGTGAACCCGGTGATTCCCGAGGCGGTGCTGATGGTCTGCGCCCAGGTCGTCGGGAACGACGTGACGGTCACCACCGCGGGCGCCTCGGGCAACTTCGAGCTGAACGTGATGCTGCCCGTCCTCGCCCGCAACGTGCTGGAGTCCGTCCGGCTGCTGGCCAACGCCGCACGCCTGCTCGCCGATCGCACGGTCGACGGCATCACGGCGCACGCCGGGCGCGCCCGGGAGTACGCCGAGTCGTCCCCGTCCGTCGTCACGCCGCTCAACCGGTACCTCGGCTACGAGGAGGCGGCCAAGGTGGCGAAGAAGTCGCTGGCCGAGCGCAAGACGATCCGCGAGGTGGTCCTGGAGGACGGGTACGTCGAGCGCGGGCTGCTCACGGAGGAGCAGTTGGACGGTGCGCTGGACGTGCTGAGGATGACCCGGCCGTGACGCGCCCCTGGTTACCATCGTCTGATGCACGGGCCAGACGCGACGCTTGACAGCGACAAGAACGTCTCAGGCGGCCGGTGGACGCCCGGGGACCACATCCTCTGGCGCTACCGCGCCCACGCGCCCGGGGCGGCCGGCACAGCCGGTGCCGGCGGCCCGGACGGAGCCGGCGGCGCCGGGCGGCTGGGCCGTACCGTCGCCGTCTGCCGCCCGGTCACCGTCGTCCGCGACGACGCCGAGACGCTCGCCGTCTGGGTGGCGCCGGACACCGAGTGCGTACGCCCCGTGCTCGCCGACGGCACCGAGTTACACCGCGAGCCGCTGGCCACCCGCTACACCAAGCCGCACCGCCCGTTCCGCACCCGCTGGTTCGGCGCCGGCGTGCTCAAACTGGCCCGGCCGGGCGAGCCGTGGTCGGTCTGGCTGTTCTGGGAAAACGACTGGACGTTCAAGTCCTTCTACGTCAACCTCGAAGCGCCCCGGGTGCGCTGGGCCGGGGGCGTCGACTCCGAGGACCACTACCTGGATCTCGTCGTCCACTCCGACCGCTCCTGGGAGTGGCGGGACGAGGACGAGTTCGCCGCCGCGCAGCGGGCGGGGCTGATGTCCGCCGCCCGGGCCGCGGCCGTACGGGATGCCGGAAGGCGGGCGGTCGACGCCATCGGGGCGTGGGGGCCGCCGTTCTCCGAAGGCTGGGAACGCTGGCGCCCCGACCCGAAGTGGACAGTTCCGCTTCTTCCGGCGGATTGGGACCGCACACCCGCGCGCTTGTCTTCATGAGACCCTTGCTGCGCCCCGGTAGGTCAAACGTAGGATCGACGTCCACAGCACGCAGTACCCACAACTCAACCCGCCCTGTGGAGACTTGGGTGGAACGGCCGGATGGACGGTACCGACACGTGACGGAGCGCGACAGGCGGCGGGCAGCCGCCGAGCGGACGGAGTCCGGCAACACCCTTGCCGCCTCCGGCACGGACGAGGCGGTGTCGCCGACCGCACCCACCGCGAACTCGGGCGAGGCCATCCCGGACCCGCGTGACTCCCTGCACCGTGCGAAACCGGCGCAGCCCGCACAGGCCCCGGGGGCCGCCACCGGCGGCGTACCGGCGCACCAGGGCGCCGACGACACCCCCAGCGGCGGCCGGCCGCGCCCCCAGCCGGGCGCGGGCGGGGACGCCGACCCGACCCGGGGGATGGGCCGGCCGGAGGAGGACGCCGCGTCCGCGCGGCTGCGGTTCCTCGGCGCGGCCACCCGCAGGATCGCCCGCGGCATCGACCTGGACGAGATCGTGCTCGGCCTGTGCCGCTCGGTCGTCCCGTCCTTCGCCGACGCGATCCTCGTCTATCTCCGCGACCCGCTGCCGGTCGGCGACGAGCAGCCGACGGAACCGTTCCGGCTGCGGCTGCGGCGTACGGACCGGATCACCGACGGCGTCGAGGACGTCGACAGCATGGGCGGCAGCCGGCTGCTGCCCGCGGCGGCGGAGCACGACGCCCCGGGCCTCGGCGCGGCCGAGCAGGTCGACGTCGTACGGGCCGGGGCACTGCTCGAAGTGCTGCGCGGCGTCCGCCCGGTGTTCGGCGAGACGCTCGCCGCCCGCGCGGCGCTCATCGAACTGCTGGGCCGCGAAAGCCCGCTCGCCAACGCGCCCGCCGACAAGCGCACGATCGTCGCCCCGCTGCGCGGCCGCCGCCGGGTGATCGGGGTGGCGGTGCTCGTACGGGGTCCCGCGCGGCCCGCGTACGGGCAGGACGACCTGCTGATCGCCGCCCAACTGGCCACGCACACGGCCCTCGGTGTCGACAAAGCGGTCATCTACGACCGTGAGGCGTACATCGCCGACCAACTGCAGCGCACGATGCTGCCCGAATACCTGCCGGAGCCCACCGGCGTCCGCCTCGCCAGCCGCTACCGGCCCGCGGCCGAGACCGCGCGGGTCGGCGGCGACTGGTATGACGCGATCCCGCTGCCCGGCAGCCGGGTCGCGCTGGTCGTGGGCGACGTCATGGGCCACTCGGTGACCTCCGCGGCGATCATGGGCCAGTTGCGTACCGCGGCGCAGACGCTGGCGCAGCTCGACCTGCCGCCGCAGGAGGTACTGCACCACCTCGACGAGCAGGCGCAGCGCCTCGGCGACGACCGCATGGCCACGTGCCTGTACGCGGTCTACGACCCCATCGCCCACACCCTGACCGCCTCCAACGCCGGCCACCCGCCGCCGGTCCTGCTCCGCCGCGACGGCTTCAGCGAGGTGCTGGACGTGCCGCCGGGAGCGCCGATCGGGGTGGGCGGCGTGGGCTTCGAGGCGGTGGAGCTGCAGGCGCCGCAGGGCTCGACGCTGCTGCTCTACACGGACGGCCTGGTCGAGTCCCGGCTGATGGACGTCTCCACGGGCATCGACCAGCTCTGCGCGCGGCTGACCCGCACGGCGGCCCTCACGGGTCCCGGCAACCCGCCGCCGCTGGAGCCGCTGTGCGACGAGGTGCTGGACGTCCTGGGCCCGGGCGACCGGGACGACGACATCGCCCTGCTGGCGGCGCGGCTGGACGGCATAGCGCCCAGCGCGGCGGCGCAGTGGTCCCTGGACCCGCGCGCGCAGGCGCCGCGCGAGGCTCGGTCGCTGGCGCGGGGAGCGCTGGCGGGGTGGGGCCTGGAGGAGCTGACGGACATCGTGGAGCTGCTGGTGAGCGAGGTGGTGACGAACGCGGTGCGGTACGCGCAGCGCCCGGTCACGCTGCGCCTTGTGCACACGGACAGGCTGCGGTGCGAAGTGGTCGACGACGTCCCGCAGTTGCCGCGGATGCGGCGGGCGGGGCCGGCGGACGAGGGTGGGCGTGGGATGTTCCTGGTGAACAAGCTGGCCCGGCACTGGGGCGCGGAGCGGCTCAGTGTGGGCAAGGTGGTGTGGTTCGAGATCTGAGCGGTTCTCGGGGGCGCAGCGCGCCCTCGGCCCCGCAGAGCCCGCGCAGCGGGCTCACTCACAACCGGGCAGCGGGGGCAGCGTCGCGGTTTCGGTGAGCTGGATGGCGTCCTTCGCGTTCGCCGCCTTCGCCTCGCCCTCCGGGTAGGCCACCCCGAGTCCCCCGTCCCGCGCCAGCGCGTACCCGTACCTCGGGGTGATCCGCGTGTACGTGCGCGAGCGCAGGTCCAGGGCCCAGGCCGCCTCCGTCGTGCGCCACGTCACCACCTCGCCGCTGACCTGCACCTGGTCGATGCCCCCCAACGCCGGCTCCGCCGCCGCCCCCGCGGAGCCGCCACGCACCAGCGGCAGCGGCTTCGGCCAGCCCTCCCGCCAGACGTACAGCCGCGGGCGCTCCGGCTCGCCGCCCGCCCACGCCCACGTGCGGCCGTCCGACGCCACGTACCGGACGTTGCGCAGCGCCGCGATCGGGGCCGGGAGTTCCGCCCGCCGCAGGGTGTCCGTCGCGACCGCGGAGAGACGGGTCTCCGGGTCGCCCGACGGCGACTCGGACTGGCGCAGCCACACCAGCAGGCCGCCCGCCGCGAACGGCGTGTCGGCGACGCCCTCGTACACCGTCCGCCGCTCGCCGCCGCTCAGGTCCCGCGCGTACACCGCGGAACGGCCGCCGCCGGTCCCCTGCGCCCAGAACAGCCGCCCCGACCGCACCACCACCTGCACGAACGGCCCTGGCACCGCGCTCTGCCCGTCCGCCGCCCGCTCCGCCTCCGCGACCGCCTGCCGGCGCCCGTTCGTCGCGTCCCAGGCGTACAGCGTCCAGGGGCTCTCCAACTGCCGGCCCTCGACAACGTCGAAAACAAGCCACCGTCCGTCGAAGTCCGCGCTGCCCACCTGATGCTCGACCGGGTCCACGAGCCGCATCACCCGCCGCTCCTCGTCCCCCTCCCGCAGCACGATCGACCGGTCCGCCCCGGACGACTGCAGGACCGACCACCCGGCCCCGGGGCCGACCTCCGTGAGCACCGCCCGCTCCCCCTCGGGCACCGGGACCCGCCCGGCCGCCAGCGCGTCCGACCACCCGCCCGGCAGCTCCACCTCGCAGGCCCGGTCCCGTACGGGCGCGCCGGTCGGCGCCGCCGCCGTTGGCGAGCCCTCGCGCGACCTCTCACGCGACCCGTCGCCGTCCCCCGGCGAGCACGCGGGCGTGCCCGCCAGGAGGACGACCGCGCTCAGCGCCGCGGCCGCGAGGCCGCGCGCCCGGAGCGCGCCGGGCCGGGCCTCACCAGACGTACCCACGACCGCCCATGATGGTCGTGATGGTGTCCGACGAGATGGTCGCGGTACGCGGCACGCTGCCCGCCCACGAGATCACGCTCGTCGGCACCCCGCCCACCGGGTCGCGGTACTGCACGGTGCGCGCCCCGTCGTCGCTGTGGCCGTCTATCGACACCCAGTGGAATATCTCCCGGTTGGGGTGGCCGACGAGGTGCGGGCCGCCCACGACCTCCCAGGCGTTGCCCGCGATCGCGTAGTCGCCCGAGGTGTTGTGGACGATGTGGTCGCGGAAGTTGGCCTTGTCCGTCGCGCTCGGCGTGTACGGCAGCGCCTTCGGCACGTACCCCGCGCCGGGCAGGCGGTGGTTGAGCACGTCGGGGATGGGATAGCCGGTCGGGTTGGGCACGTTCGCGTTGATGCCGTACCAGGCGGTGCCGGAGGAGTTCGTCCGCAGCTCGCTGCCGGCCTGCGTCTGGGACCGGTTGCCGACCTCGTCGCGCGCGGACTGCGTGATCACCAGGGTGGCGGGGCCGCAGTAGTAGGAGTTGATCTGGGACTGCTGCACGGCGCCGGAGGAGACGATCGCCGCCGCCCCGACGTCGCCGCGCACGGCGGACCGCTGCGCCGCGGACTGCTGCGCCGCGCCCTTCGCCGCCGCCGACTTGTCGGCCAGCAGCCGCCGTTGCTCCGCCGTCAGCCGCTCGGCGGGCAGGGTGTCGGTGCGCTCCTTGTACGCACCCGCGGCCGCGGCTCCGGCGCCCGCGGCGGGGCCCGGCTCGGCCGCCTGCGCGGGGCCGCCGGTGAGCACGAGGGCGGCGACGAGAACGCCGCCCGCTCCGGCTGCGGACACGGCTCGGATAGTGGACATCGCTGTCTCCTGTCGTTCGTGGGGGTGACACGGGGACGGTGATGCCGGCGTCTGCTCCCGCAGGCGGCTCCATTCTGACCGGTGTAGACCACCCACCGGAAGGGGGCATGACAATCCACCTTTAAAAAGTGATATCACTTTGCTAGGCTCCACCGCACAATCAGGCATCGAGAACGGGGACTTCGCATGACCGACCAGCAGCCACACGACCAGCACGCCCCCGACATGCCCGTCTCACCCGTCGCCGAGCGGCAGGCCAACAGCATCGGCGGCGCCCTCGCCCTGGTCCTCGGCCTGGCCGGCGCCCTCGTCGGCGCCGGCCTCCTCGCCCTCGGCATCGCCCTGACGGGCAGCGGCACCCCCGCCGCGGGCGTCCCGGTCCTCGTCTTCGGCGCCCTGCTCTCCCTCGCCGCGCTCGTCGCGATGGCCGGGCTGAACATGGTCGAGCCCGGCGAGGCCCGCGTCGTGCAGCTCTTCGGCCGCTACACCGGCACCATCCGCGACGACGGCCTGCGCTGGGTCAACCCCCTCACCACCCGCCGCAAGATCTCCACCCGGGTGCGCAACCACGAGACCGCGGTCCTCAAGGTCAACGACGCCCGCGGCAACCCCATCGAGCTGGCCGCCGTCGTCGTCTGGCAGGTCGAGGACACCGCCCAGGCGGTCTTCGCCGTCGACGACTTCGGCGAGTTCGTCGCCACCCAGACCGAGACCGCGGTACGGCACATCGCCATCGAGTACCCGTACGACGCCTACGAGGACGACGAGTTGTCGCTGCGCGCCGACGCGGAGGAGATCACCGAGAAGCTGGCCGAGGAGCTGACCGCCCGGGTGCAGGCGGCCGGGGTCCGGATCATCGAGTCGCGCTTCACCCACCTCGCGTACGCGCCGGAGATCGCCTCCGCGATGCTCCAGCGCCAGCAGGCCGGCGCCGTGGTCGCCGCGCGGCGGGAGATCGTGGACGGGGCGGTGGGCATGGTCGAGGACGCGCTCGCCCGGCTCACCCGGCAGGACATCGTCGAGCTGGACGAGGAGCGCAAGGCGGCGATGGTCGGCAACCTCATGGTCGTCCTCTGCGGCGACCGCGCCCCCCAGCCCGTCCTCAACACCGGGTCCCTCTACCAGTGACGGACGACGACCCCGACCGCACCCCCCGGGCCCGGCGCAAGCAGGTCCTGCTGCGGCTCGACCCGGCGGTGCACGACGCGCTGGCCCGGTGGGCGGCGGACGAGCTGCGCAGCACCAACGCGCAGATCGACTACCTGCTCCGCCGGGCCCTCGCGGAGGCCGGCCGGCTGCCCGGGAACGCCCGCCCGCACCCCCGCCGCGGCCGCCCGCCCCGCGAGGCGGAGGAGTAGCCGCCCCGGCCCCGGCACCGCACCCACCAGCAGTGAAGTACTAAACACTCCGTCTATACACAGGACGTATACACACCGTGTAGAGTCCTCCGCATGACGATCGGCCACACCCTCCTCGGGCTCCTGGAGTCCGGCCCCCGCCACGGTTACGACCTCAAACGCGCCTTCGACGAGCGCTTCGGCCACGACCGCCCGCTGCACTACGGGCAGGTCTACTCCACGATGTCGCGGCTGCTGAAGAACGGCCTCGTCGAGGTCGACGGCATCGAGCCGGGCGGCGGCCCCGAGCGCAAGCGCTACGCCATCACCGACGCCGGCATCACCGACGTCGGCGGCTGGCTCGCCACCCCGGAGAAGCCCGAGCCCTACCTGCAGTCGACCCTCTACACCAAGGTCGTCCTCGCGCTGCTCACCGGCCGCGACGCGGCCGAACTCCTCGACGTACAGCGCGCGGAGCATCTGCGCCTGATGCGCGAGCTGACCCGTCGCAAGAAGGGCGGCGACCTCGCCGACCAGCTCATCTGCGACCACGCCCTGTTCCACCTTGAGGCCGACCTGCGGTGGCTGGAGCTCACCGCCGCGCGCCTCGGCAAACTCGCCGCGGAGGTACGCGCATGAGCACCACACCCGTCCCCGGCCCGCTCGCCGAACCGGCGCCGATCCTCACCGCCACCGCCCTGCGCAAGGTCTACGCCGGCACCCCCGCGCTCGACGGCGCCGACTTCGCCATCGCGGCCGGCGAGACCGTCGCCGTCATGGGCCCCTCGGGATCCGGCAAGTCGACGCTGCTGCACTGCCTCGCCGGCATCGTCCCGGCCGACGGCGGCACCGTGACGTACGCGGGCCGCGACCTCGCCGCGCTCTCCGACGCCGAGCGCAGCGCCCTGCGCCGCCGGGAGTTCGGCTTCGTCTTCCAGTTCGGCCAGCTCGTACCCGAGCTGACCTGCGTGGAGAACGTCGCCCTTCCGCTGCGCCTGACGGGCCTCGGCCGCCGGGACGCCGAACGCGCGGCGCGGCCGTGGCTGGAGCGGCTGGAGGTCGACGACATCGCGCACAAGCGGCCCGGCGAGGTCTCCGGCGGCCAGGGCCAGCGGGTCGCGGTCGCCCGCGCGCTGGCGACCACGCCGCGGGTGGTCTTCGCCGACGAGCCGACCGGGGCGCTCGACTCCCTCAACGGCGAGCGCGTCATGGAACTGCTCACCGACGCCGCGCAGGACAGCGGCGCGGCCGTCGTCCTGGTCACCCACGAGGCGCGCGTCGCGGCGTACGCGGACCGCGAGATCGTCGTACGCGACGGGCGCACCCGCAGTCTGGAGCCGGCCGGCCGATGAGCGACGTGACGTACGCCGAGAAGGCCACCGGCACCGGCCCCGCGCAGCCCGCGGGACCGCCCCCCGACCCGCGCGGCACCCTGCGCGTCTGGGCCGACGACCTGCGCATGGGCCTGGCCTTCGCGCTCCGCGGCGGGCGCGAGGGCTGGATGCGCACCGTGCTCACCGCGATCGGCGTCGGTCTCGGGGTGGCGCTGCTGCTGCTCACCACCGCGATCCCGGGCGCGCTGGCCGCCCGCGACCAGCGCGAGAACGACCGCGTCGAAGTCCTCGCGTCCGACGCCGAGTACACGGGCGACACCGTCCTGGTGGGCACCGCCGACACCGAGTACCACGACACCGCGATCCGCGGCCGGCTGCTGCGCCCGGAAGGGCCCGGCGCGCCGCTGCCCCCGGGCGTCGCGGAGTTCCCCGAGCCCGGCGAGATGGTGGTCTCCCCCGCGCTCGCCGACCTGCTCGACGACCCCGGCGCGGGACTGCTGCGCGAGCGCCTGGACTACGGCATCGCCGGCACCGTCTCCGACGCCGGCCTGATCGACCCCGGCGATCTGACGTACTACGCGGGCAGCGACGACATCGCCGCCCCGGACGTCAACGTCAGCCGGGTCGTGGACTTCGGCGAGAAGTCCGAGGACCAGGTCATGGAGCCGGTGCTGCTGCTGCTCGCGATGATCGTGTTCGTCGCGCTGCTGATGCCCGTCGCGGTCTTCCTCATCGCGGCCGTACGCTTCGGCGGCGACCGCCGCGACCGCCGGCTCGCCGCGCTCCGGCTCGTCGGCGCCGACGGCCGTGCGGTGCGCCGGATCGCCGCCGGCGAGGCGCTGGCCGGCGCGCTGCTCGGACTCGCGGTCGGCACGCTGCTGTTCCTCGCCGGGCGGGAGCTCGCGGGCGGCGTGACGGTCTACGACATGAGCATCTTCGCCGCCGACCTGAACCCCTCGCCGATGCTCGCCCTGCTGGTCGCGCTGGCCGTGCCAGCCGCGGCCGTCGGCGTCACGCTGCTCGCGCTGCGCGGCGTCGTCATCGAGCCGCTGGGCGTCGTACGGTCGGCGCGGCCCGGCCGCCGGCGCATCTGGTGGCGGCTGCTGCTGCCCGCCGTCGGACTGGGCCTGCTCGCGCCGATGATGGGCCGCGGCGACGACGCAGGATCGTTCCCCGAGTGGCAGGTCATCAGCGGCACCGTCCTGCTGCTGACCGGGATCACCGCCCTGCTGCCCTGGCTCGTCGAGGCCGTGGTCGCCCGCCTCGGCCGCGGGCCGACGTCCTGGCAACTGGCCGTCCGCCGGCTCCAGCTCAGCAGCGGCACCGCCGCCCGGCTGGTCAACGGCATCGCCGTCGCCGTCGCCGGGGCCATCGCGCTGCAGATGGTCTTCACCGGCGTCGAGGACGACTACAGCGAGGCGACCGGGCACGACACCACCCGGTTCCAGCTCGGCATCTACGTCGACGCGGGGCAGGACCTCCGCGTGGGCGAGCGGGTCGCCACGGCCGAGGGGGTCGACGAGACCGTCAGCCGGATCAGCGTCGAGGTGGCCGACCGCCCGCGCGATCCGGAGAACTTCGCCACGCTGACCGTCGGTTCCTGCGCGAAGCTGCGCACGCTGGCGAAGCTCCCCGACTGCCGCGACGGCGACGTCTTCCGCCTCACCGACACGTACGGCGCCGCGGACACCGGACGCATGATCGGCGCCGGCGGCCCGCTGTATCTGAACCCGTCGTACGAGGGCATGCCGGGCAAGGCCATCCCCTGGACCCCGCCGGCCGGCACCCGCCCGGCCAAGGCCCTCCCCGACGGCGACGGCAACCTCTACGACGGCATCGTCGCCACCCCCGGCGCCGTTCCCGACGTCCACGACTCCGGCGTCTTCAACGGCTGGATCGACGTGCGGCTCGACCCGGCCGTGCCGGACGCGGCCGAGCGCGTACGCAACGTGGTCGACGGTGCCGACCCGCTGCTGGCCGTCCACACGCTGGACGGCGAGATCGTCGCGGAGGACTTCGCGGGCATCCGTACCGGGCTGGCGGTGGGCGCCGCGTGCGTGCTGGTGCTGATCGGCAGCAGCCTGCTCGTCGGCCAGCTCGAACAACTGCGGGAGCGGCGCAAGCTGTTGTCGTCCCTCGTCGCCTTCGGCACCCGGCGCTCCACGCTCAGCCTCTCGGTGCTCTGGCAGACGGCGATCCCGGTGGCGCTGGGCATGACCCTGTCGATGGGCTTCGGGCTCGTGCTGGGCACGGTGCTGCTGCGCATGACGGACACGCCCGTCGCGGTCGACTGGCCGTCGGTGCTGCTGATGGCGGGCGCGGGCGCCGGGGTCGTCGCCGCGGTCACGGCGCTGAGCATGCCGCTGCTGATCCGGCTGATGCGCCCGGACGGGCTGCGCACCGAATAGAGACCGGGACCGGCCGGGCGCGCGTCATAGGGGGGCGCGCCGGGCCGGTCCCGTACGGACCGCCGGGGAGCGGTCCGCACCTTCTGTAGGGTCGGGCGCGTGGCACTCGACGCGCTCAAGTCGGCCCTCCCCGGCTACGCCGGGGACCTGCGCCGCAACCTCACCGCGGTCGTCGACGACGGGCCGCTGCCGGAACGGCAGTTGTGGGGCGCCCTGCTGGCCTGCGCCATCGCCGTACGCTCCGCCGCCGTGCTGCGCGCCGTGGCGCCGGAGGCGCGGCGGCGGCTGACGCCCGAGGCGTACGAGGCCGCCGGGGCGGCCGCCGCGGCGATGGCCGCGAACAACGTCTTCTTCCGCGCCCGGCACCTGCTCTCCGACCCCGGCTACGGCCATCTGCGCACCGGGCTGCGGACGAACGTGCTGGGCGCCCGGGGCGTGCCGAAGGCGGACTACGAGCTGTGGTGCGTGGCCGTGTCCGCCGTGGGCGGCTGCGGGGCCTGCCTGGACGAGCACGAGGCCGCGCTGCGGCGTACCGGCGCGGACCGGGAGACGGTGCAGGAGGCGCTGAAGGTCGCCGCGCTCGTGCACGCCGCCGGCACCGTCCTCGACGCGCAGGAGGCGCTCGGCGCCGGCTGACCGCGGCCGGCCCGTCGTCGGCGAGCGCCCCGCACCCGGCCCTGCGTCAGCTCTTCTGGTCGCCGCCCCCGGCCTCCGGGCCCTCCCGCGTCGCCGCCGCGGCCTCCGCCGTCTCCTCGTCCGAGCCGGGCGCGGGGGTGTCGGTCGGCGTGGCCGGTGAGATTTCCAGGACCGTCGACCCGTACGGCGGCGGTCCCGGATCCGCCGCGTGTTCCCGGTGGTACGCCTTGAGGTATCCGACCGCCGTGTTGAGCACCGCGATCAGCGGCACCGCCACCACCGCGCCCGGGATGCCCGCGACGAGCGTGCCGATGGCCACCGAGAGCACCACCGCGAGCGGGTGCACCCGCACCATGCGGCCGAGGATGAACGGCTGGAGTACGTGCCCCTCGATCTGCTGCACCAGGAGCACCACACCGAGCACCAGCAGCGCTGTGACGAGCCCGTTCGTCACGAACGCCACCACCACCGCGAGCGCGCCGGAGACCAGCGCGCCGACGAGCGGCACGAACGCGAAGAGGAAGATCAGCACGGCCAGCGGGACGGCCATGGGCACGTCGAGGATGAAGATGCCGATGCCGATGAACACGGCGTCGATGAGCGCCACCAGCACCGTGCCGCGGACGTAGCCGGTGAGCGTGGCCCACACCTTCGGCCCGGCGCCCGCCACCGCGTCGCGGGCGTCGGTGGGCACGAAGTTCAGGCACCAGCGCCAGATGCGCTCGCCGTCGTAGAGCAGGAAGAGGGTGACGAACGCGGCGATGGCGGCGCCGGAGAAGAACTCCAGCACGTACGAGACGCCTTCGAGACCGGCGGAGGTGACCTCGCTGGAGTTCTCGCCCAGCCAGTCGCTTATCTCGTTGCCGATGTTGTTGATCTGCTTTTCCTGCACGTGGAACGGCCCGTCGATGAGCCATTCCTGCGCGTCGTCGATGCCCTGCTGGATGCGGTCGGTCAGATCGTCGATGTTCTCCATGATCTGCCAGACCACGAACCAGCCGATGAGCCCGATCGCGACGAAGCCGCCGATGAACGTGGTGGCGGTGGCGAGCCCCTGGCTGAAGCCCCAGCGGCGCAGCCGCGCGACGGTCGGCTGGAGCAGCGCGGTGACCAGCAGGCCGACCGCGAAGGCGATCACGACGAGGCTGACGACGCTGATGACCTGCATCAGCACGTAGATCAGGCCGGCGAGGACCAGCAGCCGCCAGCCCACCTCGGCCGCGACCCGCACCCCCCACGGCACCACGCTGGCCGGCGCGGGCCGCGGCGGCGGCCCCGGGGGCCGGGCGGCGGCGGCCGGCTCGGCGACCACGTCCTGGGGGGTGTCCTCGACGGCGGGCTGCCCGGACGCGGACTTCTCCGCCCCGGCGGCGGCCGCGGCCCGGCGCCGCTCCGCCATCCGGCTGGCTCGCTCGCCCACCCCGCCGAGCCAGTCCGTCATCTTCGACATAGAAGTCCTCACGCCGCCTACGGTCCCGCCGCAGTCCCGTCCGTCACCCGCACGACCGTACACGGCCCGTGCGTACAGCAGGGGTCTGCTCCGGTCATCTAGGGCCTGTCCCCAATCTCCCGTCTGCGGCGCGACGCCTGGCACGCACGCTCGCCGCGTTGTCGGGATCGACCGAATAGGCCCACTATGCGGTCGCCCCTCCGCCTTGCGATCGCACGCACCAGACGCCGCGCCGCCCGCCCTACGGGCGAACGACGCGAGATTGACGACAGACCCTAGGACGTGCCGGACGGGAGCGGCGGTTCCGTACGCATGCGAAACGCCCCCGGCGGCGGAGCCGGGGGCGTTTCGCGTACGCGCGGCGCGGGATGCGCGCCGGGGTTCAGTACCAGCCGTTGGCCTGCCAGAACTCCCAGCCGCCGCAGGGGCTGCCGTAGCGGTCGTTCATGTAGTTCACGCCCCACTCGATCTGAGTGGCGGGGTTGGTCTGCCAGTCGGCGCCCGCCGAGGCCATCTTCGAGCCCGGCAGCGCCTGCATCAGCCCGTACGCACCGGAGCTCGGGTTGGTGGCGGTGTAGTCCCAGCCCGACTCGTGGTCGACGATGTTGCTGAAGCACTGGTACTGGTCGGCCGGCACCATCTGGCGGGCCATGGCCTGCACGTCGGCGACGGAGTAGGACGACTGCGGAGCGAAGTCGCCCGCGTCGGCGGAAGCCGACTCGGACTCGGCAGCGGCCGAGCGGCTGGCGGCCTCGGCGGCCTCCCGCTCCTTCTCGGCTGCTTCCTCGGCCGCCTTGCGCTCTGCGGCCTCCTTCTTCTCCTCCGCGGCCTGGGCGGCGGACTTGCGCGCCGCCTCCTCGGCCGCCTTACGGGCGTCCGTGTGTGCGGCGTCCGCCTGGGCGTCCGCCTGCTCCGTGAGGGAGGCGGTCTGCACCTGGGCGGAAGCGCCAGCGGGTACGTCGGCGAGGAGCGTCGCGTCGGCGGCGGTCGCCTCGACGTTGGCCGTCGAGTCGTCGCCCTTCTCCGCGCCCGTGGCCACGCCGACGACAGCGCCGACAGAGGTGACCGCGGTGGCGGAAGCCACGGCGAAACCCCGGACCGAAATCCGGCTCACACAAAGTCCTTCCAGCGTCGCCCGCTTCGGTGACCTCGCGGACGCGTCCCTGCCCCTGACACTGGCCTCCCCTTGTTCCGGGCCGCCGACGATGGCGGTCCGGCTGGTCACGGGAGGCGCGGGCCCGGCAGCCCCCGCGTCCGCGGGGACCGGTACTGCGCTCGGGCGGCGTACGGCGGCTCTGTTCAGTTGAGTCGTGCTGCACCGGGGTCGGTGCGGGGCCGTACGCAGGGCCTGACGAGTCCCAGACTCTGCCGGAGACGGACACCCGGACGCAATTCCCCGTCCAGTGGGAAAGCTCACACCGCGTTTGCCCCTCGCTGTTGACGGAAACCCGTGCGTAGCACTGGGCGCAACAGCTAAGCTGCTGCGCCCAGTTCACACGTTCGGGAAGTAGCACGGGGAGCAGTATCCCGTTATACCCGGCCGTCTTCCAGCATTTCGGTCACCAGCGCGGCGATCGGCGACCGTTCGGAGCGGTTGAGCGTCACATGCGCGAAGAGCGGGTGCCCCTTCAGCTTTTCAACGACGGCCACCACGCCGTCGTAGCGGCCGACGCGCAGATTGTCCCGCTGCGCCACGTCATGGGTGAGGACGACGCGGGAGTTCGTCCCGATCCGCGAGAGCACCGTGAGCAGAACGTTCCGCTCCAGCGACTGCGCCTCGTCGACGATCACGAACGAGTCGTGCAGCGAGCGGCCCCGGATGTGGGTCAGCGGCAGCACTTCGAGCATGCCGCGCGCGATGACCTCCTCGATCACCTCGCGCGAGGTGACCGCCGACAGGGTGTCGAAGACCGCCTGCGCCCACGGGCTCATCTTCTCGGCCTCGGTGCCCGGCAGATAGCCGAGCTCCTGGCCGCCGACCGCGTACAGCGGGCGGAAGACCATCACCTTCTGGTGCTGCCGGCGCTCCAGCACCGACTCCAGGCCCGCGCACAGCGCCAGCGCGGACTTGCCCGTGCCGGCCCGGCCGCCCATCGAGACGATGCCGACGTCCTCGTCCACCAGCAGGTCCAGCGCGATCCGCTGCTCGGCGCTGCGGCCGTGGATCCCGAAGACCTCCCGGTCGCCGCGGACCAGCCGGACCCGTCCGTCGGGGGTGACCCGGCCGAGGGCCCGGCCGCGCTCGGACTGCAGCACGAGCCCGGTGTGCACCGGCAGGTCGTCCGCCTCGGGCACCGAGACGACCTCGGCGGCGAAGAGGTCGTCGACCTGCTCGCCGCTGAGCATCAGCTCGGCCATCCCGGTCCAGCCGGAGTCCGTGATGGCCAGCTCCGCGCGGTACTCCTCGGCGGCCAGCCCCACGGACGACGCCTTGATGCGCAGCGGCAGGTCCTTGGAGACGACGGTGACGTCCTGCCCCTCGGCCTGAAGATTGCGCGCGACGGCCAGGATGCGGGAGTCGTTGTCCCCCAGGCGGAAACCGGCGGGGAGCACCCCGATGTCGGTGTGGTTCAGCTCCACGCGGAGGCTGCCGCCGAGGTCGCCGAGCGGGATCGGGGCGTCGAGCCGGCCGTGCTTGACCCGGAACTCGTCGAGCTGGCGGAGCGCCTGGCGGGCGAAGTAGCCCAGCTCCGGATGGTGCCGCTTGGCCTCGAGCTCGGTGACCACCACGACGGGCAGCACCACCTCGTGTTCGTCGAACCGCGCCATGGCCATGGGGTCGGCCAGCAGGACGCTCGTGTCGAGGACGTAGGTGCGCCGGTCAGGCTTCTTGCTGTTCACCACGGATGGACGAACCCCCTCGGATGAGGTCGGCACGCGACGGAGTCGCGGGGATCGGGCCGGGCGTCCGGACCCGTGCGGCCACGCGGGCGCGCAGGACCGGGCCCCGGCCCTCCGCTCCGTCCGTACGTGCGATGGTGCGCTGCGCACGGACCTCGTGATGCGGCACGTGGTGCAAAGGGCCCTCCCGGGCGGGCGGTGCGGTGGACCGCCTGCTAGCACGGATATTCCCTCGCGAGCCCCGGGGCATGCAATGCCTGTGGCCGAGGGGCCGTAACGGTGGATACGTGCTAAAGCGTGCGCCGCGGGGGTTTCAGCCGCCGAACCTGCGGTGGCGGGCCGCGTAGTCGCGCAGGGCGCGGAGGAAGTCGACGCGGCGGAACGCGGGCCAGAAGACCTCGCAGAAGTAGTACTCGGAGTGCGCCGACTGCCACAGCATGAACCCGGACAGCCGTTGTTCGCCGCTGGTGCGGATCACCAGGTCGGGGTCGGGCTGGCCGCGGGTGTAGAGGTGCTGCGCGATGTGCTCCACCTCGACGGTCTCGGCCACGTCGGCGAGCGACCTGCCCTGGTCGGCGGCGTCGCCGAGCATCGAGCGGACGGCGTCGGCGATCTCCTGCCGGCCGCCGTAGGCGACGGCGACGTTGACCAGGACGGCGCCGCTGCCGGGGCCGGTGACCACGTCGAGGGTGGCCTCCTCCGCCTCCTTGAGGATCCGCTGGGTCCGCATGGGCAGCAGGTCGAGGTTGCCGACGTGGTGCACCTGCGCGCCGCCGCGCCCGGCGACGCCGGAGACGGCCTCCTCGATGATGGCGAGCAGCGGGTTCAGCTCGGGCTCGGGCCGGTCCAGGTTGTCGGTCGACAGCAGCCAGAGCGTGAGCACCTCGACGTCGGTCTCGCGGCACCAGCGGATCAGCTCGTGGATCTTCTCGGCGCCGGCCTGGTGGCCCTGCGCGGTGGTGCCGCCCGCGGCGCGGGCCCAGCGACGGTTGCCGTCCAGGATGACGCCGATGTGCTTGGGCACACGGGCCGGGTCGAGACGGCGCTCCAGCCGCTTCTCGTACACGCGATACACGATGCCGCGCCAGGTCATCCGGCGTTCAGCCCTTCCGTCGTACGTTCGGAACACCCCCCGGAAGGCGCCACAGTACTTCCCGTTGTGCCACAGTCCTGTCACAGGGGCGCACCGGGTTCGTGATAGGCAGGTTTTGTGAACAGTCTTTTGCCTTACCTGCCAGCAGACACCCGCTACGACGCGATGACCTACCGCCGGACGGGTCGCAGCGGCCTGAAGCTCCCGGAGATCTCCCTCGGTCTCTGGCACAACTTCGGCGACGACCGCTCCCTGGAATCGCAGCGCGCCATCCTGCGGCGCGCGTTCGACCTCGGGGTGACCCACTTCGACCTGGCGAACAACTACGGCCCGCCGCCCGGCTCCGCGGAGGAGAACTTCGGCCGGATCTTCGCCGCCGACTTCCGCCCGTACCGCGACGAGCTGGTGCTGTCGACCAAGGCGGGCTACCTGATGCAGCCCGGTCCCTACGGCGAGTGGGGCTCGCGCAAGTACCTGCTGTCGTCGCTGGACGCGTCCCTCGGCCGCATGGGCGTGGACTACGTCGACATCTTCTACTCGCACCGCTACGACCCGGACACCCCGCTGGAGGAGACGATGGGCGCGCTGGCGTCCGCCGTGCAGCAGGGCAAGGCGCTCTACGTCGGCGTCTCCTCGTACACCGCGGAGCAGACGCGCGAAGCCGCCCGGCTGCTGCGGGAGATGGGCGTACGGCCGCTGATCCACCAGCCCTCTTACTCGATGATCAACCGCTGGACCGAGGAGGACGAACTCCTCGACACCCTGGAGGCGGAGGGCATGGGCTGCATCTCCTTCGCGCCGCTGGCGCAGGGGATGCTGACCGACAAGTACCTGGACGGCATCCCGGCCGGCTCGCGGGCCGCGCAGAACAAGTCGCTGGATCCGGAGCTGCTGACGGACGAGGTGGTGCGGCTGCTGCGCGGGCTGAACGAGATCGCGCGCGGCCGCGGGCAGTCGCTGGCGCAGCTCGCGCTGGGCTGGGTGCTGCGGGATCCGCGGATGACCTCTGCGCTCATCGGCGCGTCGAGCGTGGCGCAGTTGGAGGCGAACGTCGCGGCGCTGGGCGCGGCGGAGCTGACGGCGGCGGAGCTTGCGGAGATCGACGGGTTCGCGAAGACGACGAGCGGCGTCAACATCTGGGCCGGACGCGGCTGACAAGCCGGTACCGGGCGGCGCCGGGAGGGGTCGTCCGGAGAAAGGGAACGGGCCGGTCCGTGGGGGGGATACGGACCGGCCCGAGGGGGGGAGTTCCACCATAACCCAGGGTGAGGGGTGCTCAGTACCGGAACGGACGGGTCACCTCGAAAAGTGCTCGTACGGTGACGTTCCGTATACGAACTCCGCTGCGATCAGGTCACTCGCACGGGGCGGTTCGCGGCTCACGGGAGGGGTTCGGGGGGCGTGCAGGGCGTACGGGCGGACCGTCCCCGCGCCGCTCAGCCGGCCGCCAGTCCGCCGACGACGAGCCCCGCGAAGGCTCCGACGATCATGAAGGGGCCGAACGCGATGCCCGTCTTCCGGCCGACCCGGCGGGCCGCCAGCATGGTGATCGCGTACCCCGCGCCCAGCAGCAGACCGGCGAACGAGCCGGTGAACAGCACGTCCCAGCCGTACCAGCCGAGCGCGACGCCCAGCACGAGCGCCAGCTTCACGTCCCCGAAGCCCATGCCGGCCGGGTTGAGGAAGAAGAGCAGGAAGTAGATCGCCCCCAGCGCGAGGCCGCCCAGCAGGGCGCGCGTCCACGATCCCGCGCCTCCTACGAGCGCCGCACCCCCCAGCAGCACCACGGCCGCCCCCGCGAGCGGCAGCGTCAGGACGTCCGGGAGGCGGCGCACCGCCCGGTCGACGGCGAAGAGCAGTACCCCGAAGGGCGCCAGCAGCAGCCAGACCGCCAGCTCCGGCTCGGGTCCCGTGGCGGCGGCCAGCGCGGCGCAGGCGGCGGCGGTCGCGGTGGCGGGGAGCCAGGCGCGCAGCCCGTACGGGCTGCCGCCGCACTCCTTGCACGCCGCCGGGCCGGCCCAGCCGGGCAGCGGGTGGTCCTGCGGGCAGCGGTCGCGCCACGGTTCTTCGGCGGCCACGGAGAGCCGGTAGGCGGCCCGGGGCAGCAGGGCCCCGGCGGCGGCGCCGTAGCCGGCGGCGAGGACGACGAGGAGGACGGCGAGCACGGGGTGAGCCTAACGGCGCTCCCGGCGGCCGGGCAGGGGCGGGTCGGCGGTGGTCCCGGGGCCGTACGGCGGCGGGTTCACGACGGTACGGCGGCGGGCCCGCGGCGGTACGGTGGCGGCTCGGGGCCGGAGCCGGGGAGCGTACAGGGTGGCTTCCGGCCCGTAGCGACACCTCGGGGGGAGGCCCGCGATGCCCGCCTGGCCCGACGGACCGGCCGCGCTCACCGTCGGCACCGGCACGGACCCGCTGCCGCTGGAGGTGGCGTCCTCCTTCGCCCGCCGCAGCCGCGGCCTGCTGGGCCGCGACGGCCTCGCCGGCGCCCTCCTCCTCACCCCCGCCCAGGGCGTCCACACCCTCGGCATGCGCTTCGCCATCGACGTCGCGTACCTCGACCGCCGGCTGACGGTCCTGGCCGTACGGACCATGCCCCCGGGACGCCTCGGCCGCCCCCGGCTGCGGGCCAGGCACGTGCTGGAGGCGGAGGCGGGTGCGTTCGCCGGCTGGGGCGTCCGGCCGGGGGTGCGGCTGGGCGTCGGCCCCGCCCCGGCGGGGGCGGGCTGACCGGGCGGCGGGAGCGTCGGCGGCGCTCGCTACGATCGAAAACGACCGTGATCGCGGCCCGCGCGCCGGGGCGAGGCGCGGACGACGTACGGACGTACAGGGGGCACCACCGTGGGGATATTCGGTCGCAAGCCGCGCCGCGACGGGCGGGACACCACGCGCGACGCCTCGTTCGAGTTCTTCTCCGAGGACGAGGGCGCCCGCTTTCGCGCCGGGGTCCACGCGGCCTTCGCCGAGCAGGGCCTGGAGGTGACGGTCGGCGCGGACGCGGTGACCGACAGCTCGGGCCGGCAGTTCGGCCTGGGCAACCTGGCGGCGGTCTGCCACAACGACACCCGCGGGCCACGGGTCTGGCCCGAGCTGACCCGCCGCCACATCGGCATCATGCTGCGGGCCATGGACGGCCCCTCGGTGCTGGAGACCATGCCGGCGGAGAAGTTCCGCTCCCAGCTCTACCCGCGGCTGCTGCCCGACGAGATGACGGGACCCGACGGCTTCGACTACGCGCGCCCGCTCGCCGAGGGGCTGCGCGAGGTGCTGGCGCTCGACCTCCCGGAGAGCGTCATGGTCCTCCCGCGCTCCTCGCTGGAGCCCTTCGGCGACGTCGCCGTGCTGCGGGCGCGGGCGCTGGACAACCTGCGCAGGCTGCGCGTCGAGGCGCACGAGACGATCGAGCAGGAGGAGGGCGCCCGCGTCGACGTGGTGATGGGCGAGTCGATGTTCACGGCCAGCCTGGTGCTGACGCTGGACGAGCTGGTGCCCCGGATCACCGGCCGCGGCCTGAGCACCGACGGGGCGCTGGTGGCGGTGCCGTTCCGGCACCAGCTCGCGTTCCACGCGATCCGCGACCGGCATGTGATAGCCGGCCTCAACACCCTCGCGCAGTTCGCCGCGGCGGGCTTCGAGGAGGGCGTCGGGCGGATCACGCCGGACGTCTACTGGTGGCGGGCCGGTGCGCTGACCCGGCTCAGCGCGATGGACGAGGACGGCATCAAGATCATGGTGGACGGGGAGTTCCAGGCGGTGCTGGAGCGGCTCATCGAGGGCTGAGCCCGACACCCGGGGAGCGCACGGGAGTTGACCGGTGGTGGACCGCCGTTGGCCCGCGGGCCAACGCCCCCCGACGCACCCCGAGCGCCCCTGGTACGCGCGCGGCACCCGGCCTACGGTGGTGGGCCGAAGAACCGGCGAAGACCGCGGCGGGAAGCCGAAGGAAGCAGCCATGGGCGACTGGTGGTCCATCGAGGTGTTCGACGCGCACTCCTCCGCACTGCGGTGGAAGGACGCGTACGAGTACGCGCTCGTCGAGTCGGCGATCAGCAACAAGGCATCGACCTGGGAGTGGCACGTCCACTCCGACGGGATCGTCTTCGAGATCGCGTTCCGCGAGGAGAGCGACGGGGAGGCGTGGCGCCGGCTGCCGGGCGTACGGGCGGCGCTGGACGCCGTACCCGACCCGGCGGCAGGTCTCCTCGTCCGCCGCGGCCCGGACGGCACCGCCTGCTGCCGCGGCGCGCGGGGGCGGCAGGGTGTGTGAGGCGGAGCCGGCGGCCGGCGGCCCGGCGGGAACGGGCGGCCGGCGGGCCGGGAACGCGCGGGGAGCGACGGGGAACGCGCGGCCGGCCGACGCCGAACGCGCCGCCGGCTGACGGGAACGCGCGGAAGAAGCGGTAACAACGGGCTCTACGGGAACTAAGTGCCGTTCCGTGTCGTCATTCGTTTCGAGGTTTGTGCCCGCATTGGGCGGCCTTGGGCGCGTCGTGGTCCGGCGCGCGGTACGTGACATACGGCGGGGAGACCGATGAGCACCGAGCACGGCCCTGACGGCCTGGAATGGCGGAGGAGCAGCTACAGCCGCGGGGCCGGGGCCAAGTGCGTGGAGGTCGCCGCAGGAGCCGGGGTGGTGCACGTACGGGACTCCAAGACGCCGGACGGGCCGGTGCTCACGTTCACGCCGGAGGCGTGGGCGGCGTTCACGGTGTACGCGACGCGCACGCCGGGGACGGTGCGCAGGTTCTGAGCGGGGCTCAGGAGGTCCGGGCCGCCCGTCCCGGGCAGTCGTCGCCCCGCTGCCGGGAGAAGCCGAGGACGTCCCCGTGGCGGATCTCGTCGCCTTCGCGGTCGTTGACGACGACGACGGGCAGCTTCTCGACGCAGTCGGCGAGGAGTTGCTGCATGTGCGCCACCTTGATGCCGGCGGCGATCCGGCGGCCGGCGGCGTCGTCGGCGAGGTCGGTGGAGATGACCGTACGCACCGCGGTGTCGCCCTCCCACTCGGTCTCGACCCCGGTGACGTGCTCGGCGAACTCGGCGGGGGCGTAGGCCGACGTGCCGGCCGACCGCCCGGCGGCGGGGCGCAGTTGGGCGGAGTCGGCGGGCAGGCCCCGTAACACGTCGTCGGCGAGCCACAGCACGCCGCCCAGCACCACCGCGGCACCGGCGACGACACCGGCAACCCGCAGCACCCGCCCCACGAAGGTCACGCGGTCCTCGCCCCCTCCCGGTACGCAGGCGCGCCGAGGCGAGCATACCGGGCACGACGGACATCCGGGTCACTGCCCCCGGGGGAAGCTCACCTCGACCCGCCGGTTCTGCTTCCGGCCTTCCTCGGTGGCGTTGTCGGCGATGGGGTAGTCCTCGCTGTAGCCGCGGACGACGTAGGTGATGTCGGCTGCCTGGAGGGTGTTGGTCAGCTCCTGGTGCACGGCGTTGGCGCGGTTCTTGGAGAGCGTGACGCCGTGCTCGTAGGACCCGAGGTCGTCGGTGAAGCCGAAGACGCGGACGGTGTCCGGGCTGTTCTGCTCGATCTCGTCGGCGATGGCGGCGATCCGGGACTGCGCCTGGCCGGTGAGCCGGGCGCTGTCCTTGGGGAAGAGGACTTCGGCCTGGAGCGCGATGGTGATGGTCGAGTTGGAGTCGGACCGCCGCTCCTCGCCGCCCTGGGTCTCGACGACGGAGACGATGTCCAGCACCTTGGGCTCGTCGAGGGTGGCGCCGTCCTCCAGTTGGAGATCGGGGTCGTTGGCGTCGGTCTCGACGGGCGGCGGGGCGGAGGTACTGGTCCCGGGCGGCGAGGAGGGGACGGGGACGTCGTCCTGTGCGGGGAGCGCGTGCGCGACACCGGGAGAGGCGGCGAGAAAGGAGGCGAGCGCGAGCGCTACGGCAGTCCGGGAGGGCATCGCGGTCCTCACCTCATTCGGAGATCTCTAGGTTGGCCGGCGGGAACGTGGGGAGTTGGAACTCGACTTCGGTTGTCTCGTCCGGCGGGGCGGGGAACTGTATGTAGACAGTCAGGGTCTCCCCGGCGTCGAGGCTCGCGATGCCGGAAGTGCACAGGCACCGCATCTCGGTGTCCCGCAGGGCGTAATAGCGCTTCTTGCCCTCCGAGTCCACGAACGTCGCCCCCATGAGGGACGACTTGTCCGCGCCCTGCTCCCGGCCGGACCAGTCCTGGATGTGGAGGAAGTCTTCGGTGCCGGTGTTCTCCAGCTCGCCGTTGAGCGTGACGAACCCGCCACCGTCCCGCTTCAGCTCCAGTATGCGAAGGACGATGCCCTCCTTGTTCTTCACCTCGGCGATCGGGTCCGATGGGATTTCCTCGTCGTCGGCGTCCTGCTGCCCTTCACCCTTGGCGTCGGAGTCGCCTCCGCCGGACGTCTCGGAGGTGTCGGACGACTTCGCGTCGCCGTCGTCGCCGCTGCCGCAGCCCGCGGCGGTGAGCGCCAGGGCCGCGGCCAGCGCCACGGTGGCGGCTGCCCTGCGCGCCCTGCTCGTGCCCCTCATGCTCATTGCCAGCTTCCTTCGCAGTTCAGTCGACGAGACGTACGGAGAAGAGGTCCTCGGGGTCGGGAAGGAGGTCGATGTCGTCCGGATCGAGGGACCAGTCGCCGCCCTCGCAGTCGAGTTCGAGCGGCGGCTTGTCGCGGTCCTCGTCGTCGCGACCGCCGTCGCCCTCGCCGTCGCCGCCTCCGCCGTCGTCCCCGTCCCGGCCGTCGTCCTCTCCCCCGGAGTCGTCAGGCTCCTGCACGTCGCAGCGGGATTCGAGGACCGCCGTCGCGGTGGCCTCCGAGCGTTTGCTCTCCGTTCCCGGCACGAGCGTGTCACCCACCGCCTCCCGGTTGCGTACGGTCACGGCGAAGCCGTCGTCCGGGTCGTAAACACGGTCGCACGCGGTCGTGTCCGCGCCGTTCCTGGCGGCGAAGTCCTCGGCCGCGGCGCAGGCCGACCCGTACTCGAAGCCTTCGCCCCCGATGACGTCGTCCCACGACCCGGGGTCGAGGAGCGTGTCGAGCAGCCCTTCGGACAACTGTTCGCGGGCGTCATGTGCCGCAGCCAGCGCCGCGGCGTCGGCCGCGCCCTGGGCGTCGTTGCGGTTCGCGGCCGCCTGACCGACGGCGAAGTACGCGACGGCGAGGAACAGCAGGCCCGCAATCCCGGCGATATAGAGCGGGAACGCCTGACCTGAGTCATCCCTCAGCCGATCTTTCCGATCTGGTCCTGGATCTTGCCGAGGATCAACTCCCCCAGCCCCGACTGGATCAGCACGAGCACGATCACCACGGCCACCGCGATGATCCCCAGGTACTCCACCGCTGTCTGCCCCCGATCGCGCTTGCGGCCGTGGTGCAGCCGCTGGGTGGCGGCCAGGGACCTCAGCAGCACGTCGTTGGGTTTCCACATGCGGTCTACCTCCGGAGTCGGACAACGCGGCCGTTGCCGTCGGTCCGTCAAGCCAATTGTGGTCTGTAACAGCGGACTTGGCGTCAGGAACGGCCATTTTCCGTCCTCCCCCTCGCCGCCCGCCTTACACCTGCGGCGGCCCGCGCCGCGGCGCGTCCACGTGCGCAGCGTAACCGGCCGCTTGCCGACTGTCCCACACCCCCCTCGCCCATGCGAGAGGTCGGCGGGGAATACCCCGGGATGTCCGCCTCCCGGGTGGTGTCGGCCGTCCCGGGTACCGTCGCCGCATGACGAGACTTGCCACCGTGTTCATCCCCCAGTTCCCTCCCGAGCAGCTTCGCGCCGTGGCCCGCGCCGCCGACGAGGCCGGGATCGACGAGTTGTGGGTGTGGGAGGACTGCTTCTACGAGAGCGGGGTCGCCACCGCCGCCGCCGTGCTCGCCTGGACCGAGCGGGTGCACGTCGCCATCGGGATCCTGCCCGTGCCGCTGCGGAACGTCGCGCTGGTCGCCATGGAGACCGCCACCCTGCACCGGCTCTTCCCCGGGCGCGTGACGCTCGGGGTCGGGCACGGCGTGCAGTCGTGGATGGGGCAGGTGGGGGCGCGGGCCGCGTCGCCGCTGACGTTGCTGCGCGAGCATCTGACCGCGCTGCGCGCGCTGCTCGCCGGGGAGAAGGTCACCGTCGACGGGCGGTACGTCACGCTCGACGGCGTCGAGCTCGCCTGGCCGCCGGCCGCGGCGCCGCCGGTGTTCTCCGGGGGTACGGGGCCCAAGACCCTGCGGCTCACCGGGGAGTCGGCCGACGGGACGATCCTCGCCGGGGGTGCCTCCCCCGAGGTGGTGCAGGAGGCCGCCGAGGCGGTACGGGCCGGGCGGGCGGCCGCCGGGCGGGGCGGGGAGCATCCGCTCGTCGCCTCGATCCTCGTCGCCACCGGGCCCGGCGCCGAGCGCCGGCTCGCCGAAGACGCCCGCCGGATGGGCTGGGATCCGGCCGCGGAGGCCCATGTCGCCGGGGACGCCGCCGCGGTCGCGGCCGCCGTGGACCGCTGGGCGGCGGCCGGGGCGACGACGGTGGTGCTCCAGCCGACCGCCGACGAGCCGGATCCGGTGGCGTTCGTCCGGTGGGTGGGGGAGGAGGTGCGTCCGCTGGTGTCGTAGCGCCGCCGCGCAAGGCTGCATCCGCTACTCCGTCAGCACGCCGAACTCCGAGCCGGAGCCCAGATACACCGCCGTCACCAGCAGGATGATCGTCGCCGGCACCATCAGGCTGGTGATCAGCAGCGTCGCCTTCGGGATCGCCCGGGACGCGCGCCGGCGCGCGTTCTGGGCGTCCGTGCGCCGCTGGTCCGTGGCGATCTGTATCAGCGTCTCGACGATCGGCGCGCCCAGGTCCTCGCCCTGCTGGAGCGCGGTGACGAACTGGGCGACCTGCTCGGAGTCGTTGCGGCGGCGCAGTTCCTCGAACGCCTGCCGGCGGGAGACGCCCATGTCCATCTGGCGCAGGGTGATGCGCAGTTCGTCCGCCCAGGGGCCCGAGTAGCGCTCGCTGACCCGGTCCAGCGCCTGCCGGAAGCCGAGCCCCGCGCTGACCACCACGGCCAGGACGTCCAGGAAGTCGGGCAGCGTGCGTTCGATGACGTCGCGCCGCTTGCGTACGGCCGCCCAGATGCCGACCTCCGCCCAGCCGTAGCCGAAGGCCGCCAGCACCAGCGCGCCGACCCACTGGCCGGAGGAGAGCAGGGTGAGCGCGCCGCCGAAGCCGATGGCGGCGTAGACGGCGCGGCGGGCGGCGTAGCGGTCGATCGTCAGGCCGCCGGGGTTGCCCGCGCGGTCTATCTTGCGGCGCTTGTTCTCCACCGCCCGCCGGCCCATCAGCTTCAGCACCAGCGGCGCGAACCGCATCCCGAGCCGGTCGATGAGCGAGCCGACCACGGTCGTGCGGGTGGCGCCGACCTCCAGGGCCACCTGGAGGTCGCTGGGGAGCTTGACCTCCGCGCGGTAGACGCGGATGCCGCTGAGGACGCCGAAGGCGGCGAGGCCGACGGCGGCGGCGAGGAGCAGGCCGAGGGTTCCGTATGCCATGTGAGTCCCGGGCCCCTCAGACGTCGATCTTCGCGAGCCGGCGGATGAGCAGGATGGCCAGCGCGTACAGCCCGACCGCCGTCAGGACCGCGCCCTGGCCGAGCGGCGAGGAGCCCATGCGCTCGATGGACCCCGGCATCACCTGGTCGGTCAGGAGCAGGGTGCCTATGCCCATGACGGGCACGGTGTACGCGGTGAGGGTGACCTGCGAGAGCTGGGTGCGCACCTCGCGGCGGGTCTCCTTGCGGTCGTTGAGGGTGCCGGTGAGGTTCCGCAGCGAGCCGACGACCTGGCCGCCGGCCTTGTTGGAGAGCACCAGCGTGGAGACGAGCACGGACAGCTCGCGCGACGGCAGCCGCTCGGCGAGGTCGCCGAGGGCGTCGTCGAGCGGTACGCCCACGGCGAGCTGGTCGGTGACCTTGGTCAGCTCCTCGCCGGCCGGCGCCTCCAGCTCCTCGGCGGCGAGGCCGAGCGCGGTGCGCAGGGCGAGGCCGGCCTGGGTGGCGTTGGCGAGGATGCGGGAGAGGTCGGGGAGCTGGTTGATGAACGCCTCGATGCGCTTCTGCCGCTGCCAGTTGAGGTAGGCGTGCGCGCACCACACCCCGATGAGCCCGGCGATCGGGCCGAAGAACGCGGCGAAGAGCGCGTCGGCGAGCAGCCACAGCACGGCGACGCCGGCCAGCACGTACACCGTGAACTCACCCGGTGTGACGTCCAGTCCGGTCGTCGCGATGCGCCGCTCCAGATAGCGGCCGACGCGCGTCGGCCGCACCCGCCGGTCGACCTCCGCGAAGCGGCGCCCGGGCCGCCGGTCGCCGGCGTCGGCGAGCCGGTCGAGCAGCTCGGCGCGGCGGGCGCGGCCGGCGGCGTAGACGGCGACGCCGCACACCGCGAGCGCGCCGGCGAGCAGCGACAGGCCGACGACGAGCGCGAACAGTTGCTGGCGGTCCATCACCTCGCCTCCCGCGTCTGCAGGTGCCGCTCCGAGGGCGCGACCCCGAACGCCGGCGGTACCGGCTCGCCGGCGTAGAACAGGCGGTCGCCGGTGCGCCGCGGTAGCGGCGAGAACTCGAACTGGCCCCGTACGATCCGGTCCGAGCTGATCGGCAGGGCGCGGAAACGGCAGACGGACACCAGTTGGTAGACCTCCCGGCCGCGGGACGACAGCATCACGATCTCGTCGATCTTCCGGGTGCCGTCGGTGTGCCGCGCGAGCTGCACGATCACGTCGACGGCCGAGTTGATCTGGTCGCGCAGCGCCTCGAAGGGCACCTCGACGTCCGACATCGACGCCAGCGTCTGCAGCCGCATCAGCGCGTCCTCGGCGGAGTTGGCGTGCACGGTGGCCAGCGAGCCGTCGTGTCCCGTGGACATGGCCTGCAGCATGTCCAGCGTCTCGCCGCCGCGCACCTCGCCGACGATGATGCGGTCGGGGCGCATGCGCAGCGAGTTGCGTACGAGGTCGCGAATGGTGATCCGGCCCTTGCCCTCGACGTTCGGCGGGCGCGACTCGAGACGGATGACGTGCGACTGCTGCAACTGCAGCTCGGCGGCGTCCTCGACGGTGATGATCCGCTCGTGCTCGGGGATGAGCCCGGAGAGGGAGTTCAGCAGGGTGGTCTTCCCGGCGCCGGTGGCGCCGGAGACGATGACGTTGAACTTCGCCCGGACCAGGCCGGAGAGCAGCAGCAGCATGTGCTCGTCTAGGGTGCCGAGGCCGATGAGCTCGGCGAGCGTGTACGAGCGCGGGAAGCGGCGGATCGTCAGCGTCGGCCCGGTCAGCGACAGCGGCGGGATGATGACGTTGACCCGCTCGCCGGTGGGCAGCCGGGCGTCGACCATGGGGGTCGACTCGTCCACGCGGCGGTTGACGGTGGAGACGATGCGTTCGATGGTCTGCATCAGTTGGTCGTCGGAGGCGAACCGCAGGGGCAGTTGCTCGACCCGGCCGGCGCGCTCGACGTAGATCCGGTCGGGGCCGTTGACCATGATCTCGGTGACGCTCGGGTCCTCCAGCAGCGGCTCCAGGATGCCGAGCCCCAGCGCCTCGTCCACGACGCGGCGGATGAGCTGCGAGCGCTCGGCGGTGGAGAGCACCGGGCCCTCGCGGCTGAGGATGTGGCCCAGCACCCGCTCCAGCCGGGCGCGCCGCTCGGCGGGCGACAGCGCCGACATCTCGGCGAGGTCGATCTCCTCCAGCAGCTTGGCGCGGTAGGTGGGGACGAGGGTCTCGCCGTGGCCCTCCGTGGTGTGGTCGGGGGTGGTGATACGGGCCCGCAGGCTCATCGTCAGTCCTTCCCCCGCGGCATGGTGGAGCTGCGCTCCACCGAGCCGAAGTTGTCGACTCCGGGGATGAGCGACGGGATCTCGACGCTGGCGGTGACGGTGACCTCGCCGTCGCCGGAGGAGACCTCGAAGCCGGCGTCCAGCCAGTCGCTGATCGCCGCGGCACCGGCGGCCGCGGCGGAGGACGGCGGGTCGTCCAGGGACTCCATCCGGGCCGCGGCGCGGGCGGCGGTGCCTGCCTGGGAGGCGGTGTAGGCGGCGATGCCCAACTGCACGGCGGCGAGCGCGATGAAGATGAGCACGGGCAGGAAGCCGATGTACTCGATCGCCACGGACCCCCGGTCCCGGCGGCGGCATTGCTTCGTACGCGGTGCGCTGCCCACCCTCAGCCTCCCTCGTCCGTCGCGCCCGCGGTGCCGCTGACCGTGAACGGGAAGTCGAGACCGCCCGGGAAGAGGACCGGCACCTTCAGATCGACCTGGGCGGTGGTGACGCCGTTCGACGAGCCGACCGACACCGAGGCGTCCCAGGCGTCCGGCAGGTCCTCCTGCGCCGCTGCGGCCGGGTCGTCGCCGACGGCGGCGGCGCGGGCGGCCATGTCGGCGGCGTTGCCGGCGAGCGAGTAGGTGTAGCCGACGAGGACGAACTGCCAGACGACGACGAGGACCAGCGCGATCAGCGGCAGCATGCCGGCGAACTCCACCGACACCTGCCCGCGGTCCCCCCAGCGGCGCCCCCCGCGCCCTGCCGCGGGACCCGGCGCGGCGTCCGCCCCCGGCGCCCCCGGTGCACCGGGCGGCAGCGCCGGCTTCGCGCCGGTCGGTGCGACCTGGGGCGCGGGGCCCGGGCCTCGGCCGCCGGCGGCGACGGCGCCTGGACCGGCGCCCGCGCCCAGCGCCCGCTGCCCGCCGCCCCCGTGCGCCCCCTGACCGCCGGGACCGCCGGCCGCACCCGGGCCCGCCTGGTCCGGCACCACCGTCAGCCCCAGCTCCCCCGCCACCGCCCACAGCGCCTGCCGCACCGTCGACTTCTGCTCCAGGTCCTGCAGCCGCCCGGCGTCCACCAGCGGCTGCAGCTCCTTGAACGCCGCGGGCACCGCCGTGCGCGCCACCGTCGTCCCGGTGGCCCGCGCGATGATCGACGGCTGGATCTCGGTGTTCCGGGTGAGCCGGTTGACCAGCACGACGGTGTCCTCCGCCTTGCGGATCTGCAGCCGGTCCCACAGCCGCAGCATGCGCTTCGCGCCGCGTACGGAGATCACGTCGGGCGTCGTCACGAGCAGGGCGACGTCGGCGAGTTCGACGGCCGCGGCGTTCGGCGTGGTCACCTGGCTGCCGCAGTCGAGCACCACCACCTCGTACCGCGACCGCAGCGCGCTGAGCGTCTGCCGCGCCGCGCGGTCGTCGACGTCCTCGCCGCGCTCGCCCTCGGAGGGGGCGAGCAGCAGGCCGAGGCCGGTGTGGTGGGTGAAGACGGCGTCCTGGAGCACGCGCGGGGAGATGTCCTTGATGCCCGCCAGGTCCGCGACCGAGCGGCGGAACTGCACGTCGAGGTACGAGGCGATGTCGCCGGACTGCAGGTCGAGGTCGGCCAGCGCCACCTGCCGCCCCGCGGCCCGCGCGGCGAGCGCGAGCTGCACCGCCGCGACGGTGGTGCCGACGCCGCCCTTCGCGCCGCTGACCGTGACGAGCGTGCCGCCGGGGCCGCCGAACGCCTCGGGACCGGTCGCGGCGCCCAGGTGGCGCCGGACGCCGCCGCTCCACTGCGCGGCGGCCTGCACCCGGGCGGCCAGCTCCTCGTACGCCAGCGGCAGGCCGACGACGCCGCGGGCGCCGGCGTCCATGGCGGCGGAGTAGCCGGCGGGCGAGGTGTCGGCGGTGACGAGGACGGTGCCCACGGCGGGGAAGCGCAGCGCGACGTCGCGGATCAGCTCCAGCGCGGGCACCGGCCCGATCCGCTCGTGGACGAGGACGACCTCGGGCAGTTCGGCCACGCCGGTGCCGGCGAGCGTCGCGAGGTGGTCGAGCAGCGCGACGGAGTCGCCGATCGGCGCGGCGGCCTCGGCGTCGGGCAGTTGGTGGAGCAGCGAGACGGTGGCGCGCGCCGCGTCGGGGTCGGCGATGACGGGCTGGATGCGTACGGTCATGGCCGCCCGCCCCCTTCCGCCGGGTACGCGCACGGGGGCGCGCCCCGGGTCCCGAACGCCCGCGGGGCGGCGGCGCTTCGCCGGATGCGGATGGTCATGTGCGGCCCCTCACCGGTCCTCGTCGAGGGTGTACGTGCGGTCCTCGGGGGCGATGTCGGTCTCCTCCTCGCCGGGGGCGACCAGCGCGAGGCGTACGTGGGTGGCGAAGGACTCCGCGTACGCCACGCGCTGCGCGTCGGAGGTGCCGAGGGCGAAGGTGATCGGCACGGCCTCGCCCTCGTCGGCCCGCGGGTCGTCGTCCCCGGTGCGCTCGATGGGCGTCAGTTCGCCGACGTCGATGACCCGGGCACCGGCGACGATCACCTGGGAGACGGGCTTGTCGCCGTCGCCCTGGGCGTCGAAGGTGGCGAAGATGTTGACCCGCGCGCCCGGCGTGATCTTCCCGGCGACGCCGGTGGAGGCGTCGATCATGATGGCGATCTCCTGCTGTCCCGGCTCCAGGTCCGGGCGCCCGCTGACCATGTCGCTCTGCAGCAGCGAGCCCTGCTTCAGCGGCGTGAGCGCGACCTTCCCGGCCAGGTCGCCCGGGTCGGTGACCGCGGTGTCGGGCAGCCAGCGCTTCGGCATGGTCGTCTTCTCGTACTGGTCGGGCTCCAGCGGCTCGTACGCCTCGACGTCGGTGGTGAGCCGGTACGCGGTGGCCTCGTCGCCGACCTTGGACTCCACGTCGCTGACGAACGCCAGCACGCCGGCGAAGGCGCCGAGTGCGACGAGGACCGACAGCAGGACGAGGATGATGCCGCGACGCTGGCGTGAGTTCATCGACGGGACCTCAACGGTTGATCTCGGGGGGTGACGGTGGCGCCGCGCCGACGGCGGGCTGGTGGTACGGCTGCGGTACGGACCGCGGCGGCGGCTGCGCGACGGGCGGGGGCGCACCCTGGTGCGGTACGGGCTGCGGCAGGGACTGCGGCAGCGGGGGCGAGGGGGCGGCGGGACCCGGCGGCACCGGGGTGGCGCACAGCAGGCACCGGTCGCCGATGATCTCCAGACCGCACCACGAGCAGCGGGCCCGCTGCACCGAGGCGACCAGCCGGCTCAGCACCAGCGGGTCGGTGATCCCGGCGGCGAACTCGCACACCTTGTCCGTCGCCCACCAGGGCGCGGAGGCCGCGGGCAGCGGTGCCATCTCCATCGCCTGCACCCGCCAGCCGGCGGCGAGTTCGCCGGTGACCCAGGCCGCGTCGGCGCGCCCGGAGGCGTGCACGAGCCCGGTGGCGAAGTCGGGTCCCGGCGGCACGGGGTCGCGGCCGATCCGTACCAACTGGGGGCGGGGCGCGGCGAGGACGGCGAACTGCGTGCCCGGCACCCAGGAGCGGGCGTGCGCGCCGAGGGTCACCGGCACCCGGTCGAGCTTGGCGACGCTTCCGAGTACGGCGCCCGCGTGGATGTAGTGCGTTAGCAGCCGGGCGGCGGTGGCGAGCACGCCGGCGCCGAGGTCGGCGGTGGACAACTGGAGCAACTGGCGGGCGATGACGGCGACGGCCAGCGGCGGTAACGGCAGCGGGATCAGCGCCATCCGGTCGCTCTCCAGCACGGACCGGACGGTGTGCAGCCTGCGGACCACCTCGGCGGGGGCGGCGGCGGGGTGGAGCACGACGAGGAAGCCGTGCTGCTCCAGCACGGCGGACACCTCCGCCAGCGCCTCCTCCAGGGGCTGCTCCCGCGGGTGGCGCAGCGCCATCACCGTGGGTCCCGGGAGGCCGGGCGGGCCCTGCCGGCCGAGCGGCCCGTGCCGGCCGGGAGCGGGGAGCACGAGGTCGGGGCCGGTGACTGCGATGGCTGTTGGCACGTCGGGCGTCCCCCCACCGGTCTCAGACACGCTCTGAGCACCATAACCGGGACGTGGGCTGCGGAAACACCTTTTATGCAAAGAGGGTTGGGGTGCGCGGCGGCCGGGCGGGGGCGGGCCGGACGGCGCCGTTCGCGGTGCGGCTCTCGTACGGGAAGACTTGACACCCGCATTGGTCTGGACCAAGTTGTGCGGCGCACCCTGCACCGACCCGCACCACCCCTGACCCGTACGTCCCCGGCCCACCCACTACCCCGCACGGTCCAGCTCCTCACGCGCTCCCCCGTTACGGAGGCCCCCGTGTTCCGAGCACACAGACCCCGCACACTCCGCACACCCCGCACGCCCCGAACCGTCCGCACCGCCAGGGGCTCGTTCCGCCGGCTCGCCGTCGCCGCGGCCGGCGGGCTCCTCGCCACGCTCCTCGGCGCCCCGCTCGCCACGGCCGCGGAGCCCAACCTCGTCCAGAACCCCGGCTTCGAGTCCGGCCTCAGCGGCTGGACCTGCTCCGGCGCCGCCGGCACCACCGTCGCCAGCCCGGTGCACGCCGGCACGGCGGCGCTGCGCGCCACCCCGGCGGGGCAGGACAACGCCCGCTGCTCACAGAGCGTCGCGGTCAAGCCCAACTCCGCGTACGAGCTGAGCGCGTGGGTGCAGGGCTCGTACGTCTACCTGGGCGCCGGCGGCACCGGCACCACCGACGTCTCGACCTGGACCTCGGGCGCGTCCACGTACACCCAGCTCAAGACGAGCTTCACCACCGGGCCCAGCACCACCTCGGTGACCGTCTACACCCACGGCTGGTACGGCCAGCCCGCCTACCACGCCGACGACGTCAGCCTCACCGGGCCCGGCGGCGACCCCGGCACCGTCCCCGCCGCGCCCACCGGCCTCCAGGTCACCGGCACCGCCGCCCGCTCCGTCTCGCTGGGCTGGTCCCCGGTCACCGGCGCGACCGGCTACAACGTCTACCGCGACGGCACGAAGGTGCTCGGCACGAGCGGCGCCTCCGCGACCGTCACCGGGCTGACGCCCTCGACCGCGTACCAGTTCCAGGTGACCGCGACCAACGCCGCCGGGGAGTCCCCGAAGTCGGCGGCGGTCACGGGCACCACGGCCCCGGACGGCGGGGGTGGCGGCGGCGTGCCGAAGCACGCGCTGACGGGCTACTGGCAGAACTTCAACAACGGCGCCACGGTCCAGAAGATCCGCGACGTGAGCAGCCAGTTCGACATCATCGCGGTCGCCTTCGCCGACGCGACGCCCACGCCGGGCGCGGTGACCTTCAACCTCGCCTCGGCCGCCCTCGGCGGCTACACGGTCGCGGAGTTCAAGCAGGACATCGCCGCCAAGCAGCAGGCCGGCAAGTCGGTCATCATCTCCGTGGGCGGCGAGCTCGGCACGGTCGCGGTGAACTCCCCGCAGGCGGCGACGAACTTCGCGAACAGCCTGCACGCGCTGATGCTGGAGTACGGCTTCGACGGGGTCGACATCGACCTGGAGAACGGCGTCAACTCCACCTACATGACGCAGGCGCTGCGCTCGCTGTCGCAGAAGGCGGGCCCGGACCTCGTCATCACCATGGCGCCGCAGACGCTCGACATGCAGTCGACCGCGAGCGAGTACTTCAAGACGGCGCTCAACATCAAGGACATCCTCACCGTCGTCAACACCCAGTACTACAACAGCGGGACGATGCTCGGCTGCGACGGCGGCGTGTACGCGCAGGGCACGGTCAACTTCCTCACCGCCCTGTCCTGCATCCAGCTCGAAGGCGGGCTCGCGCCCTCGCAGGTCGGCCTCGGCCTGCCCGCGTCCACCCGCGCCGCGGGCGGCGGCTACACCACGCCGTCCGTCGTCAACGCCGCGCTCGACTGCCTCGCCCGGGGCACGAACTGCGGCTCGTTCAAGCCCCCGCGGACGTACCCCGACCTGCGGGGCGCGATGACCTGGTCGACCAACTGGGACGCCACCGCGGGCAACTCCTGGTCCGGCGCCGTGGGGCCGCACGTGCACGCCCTGCCCTGACCGGCCGCCCGCGGCCGGCCGCCTCCCGCACTGCCGGCCGCGCCGGCGGCCCACGGCCCGCCCGCCCGTGCAACCCGGGCGGGCGGGCCCGTATCCGCCCCGCTACCAGGGCAGGTCCCTGATCTGCTGCACGCACAGCACGAGGAAGAGCAGCCCGGAGACGGTCAGCAGCGAGTTGCTGAGCAGGCCGTTGCGCCACTGCCGCGGGGTGCGTTCGGTGTTGAGCAGCCACAGCAGCGTCAGCGCGAGGAACGGCATGAAGAACGCCCCGAGCACGCCGTACGTGATGACGATGGCGAACGGCTGGTCGAGCCAGAGCAGCGACATCGGCGGGAACGTCAGCCACAGCAGGTAGACGCGGAACGGCAGCGACCGCTCCCGGCCGCCCGCGGCGACCTCCCGCGCGCTGCCGTCGCCGTCGCCGCCCGCGCCGCGCACGTTCTCGACGAAGTCCGCGAAGAGCAGGCTGACGCCGTGCCAGACGCCGATGAGCGAGGTGAACGAGGTGGCGAAGAAGCCGACGAGGAAGAGTTTCGCGGTGGCCGCGCCGTAGCGCTCCTCCAGGATGTCGCCGAGGTCGACCAGCCCCTTGTCGCCCGACTCCAGCGTGAGCTGGGTGGCGTGCAGCAGCTCCGCGCCGACGAGCAGCATCGCGACGACGAAGATGCCGGTGGTGAGGTACGCGACCCTGTTGTCCAGCCGCATCACCTTCAGCCAGCCGATGTCGGTCCAGCCCTTGGCGTTGACCCAGTAGCCGTACGCGGCCACGGTGATCGTGCCGCCGACGCCGCCGATCAGGCCGAGGGTGTAGAGCAGCGAGTCGTCGGGCAGCGTGGGCCACAGCCCCGCGAAGGCGTCCCCGATGTTCGGGGAGACGCGGACGGCCACGTACACGACGACCACGAACATGACGCCGACGAGGACGGTCATGACCTTCTCGAAGACCGCGTAGCGGTTGAACCAGACGAAGACCAGGCCGACCAGGCCCGTGAGGATGCCCCAGACCTTCAGCTCGGGACCGCCGGGGAAGAGCGCGACCAGCGGCAGCGCGGAGGACGACATGGCGGTGGCGCCGTAGACGAAGCCCCAGATGACGACGTAGATCGCGAAGTAGACGGAGGTCCAGGTGCCGAGGGTGCGCCAGCCCTCGAACAGGGTGCGGCCGGTGGCCAGATGCCAGCGGCCCACGGCCTCGGCGAGGGCGATCTTGACGACGCAGCCTATGACGGCGGCCCACAGCAGGGTGTAGCCGAACTTGCTGCCGGCGAGCAGCGTGGCCACCAGGTCGCCGGCGCCGACGCCGGTCGCGGCGACGACGATGCCGGGGCCGACGTAGCGCCATTTGGCCTTTCTCATCACGGGTGGTGCGGACGCGGGCTCGGTGCGGTCAGCCATGAGCGGCTCCTTCGCAGCTCGTCCCCCCTGCGATCTCCGGCATTGAAAGGGATCCGCGGACGGCCGCACAAGAGGGCGTACGCGGCGGATGGCCGGCGCGGCCTCTTGACCTGACCACGCCAGGTTCAGAACCATTGACGCGCACCACAGCCCCACACGACACGACGTCGCCATGCACCACCCCACACCTCCACATCCAGGAGCAGGCATGCGACTACGCATTCGGTCGGTGACCCTGACCGCGGTGCTCGCCCTCACCGCCGCCGGCGCCCTCAGCGCCGCCGGCGCCGAACCCGGCGCCGGGCCGGCGCGGACCACGGAGGCCGGCGCCGCCCAGGCGGAACGGAGCGAGCAGAGCCGGCAGATCCGGCAGAGCCGGCAGATCCGGCAGTACGAGGTCCTGGGCCAGACCGGCCGCGAGGCCCGTACCCGCCTCGCCGCCACCGGCGTGTCCGTCGACGAGGCACGCGACCACTCCGTGGTCGTCTCCGCCGACGGCGCCCAGGCCCGGCAGCTCCGTGCGCTCGGCTACCGGCTCGAACAGCTTCCCGCCCCGCCAACGCGGCTGGCGGACCAGCCCCCCACGACGCTCGACTTCCCGCCGGCCGACTCCGGCTACCACAACTACGCGGAGATGACCGCGGAGATCGACCGGCTGATCGCCGCGAAACCGGACCTCATCAGCAAGCGGGTCATCGGCACCTCGCACGAGGGCCGCGACATCGTCGCCGTCAAGGTCAGCGACAACGTGCGCACCGACGAGAACGAGCCCGAGGTCCTCTTCACCCACCACCAGCACGCCCGCGAGCACCTGACGGTCGAGATGGCGCTGTACCTGCTGGGCGAGTTCGCCGACGGCTACGGCACCGACCAGCGGATCACGAACGCCGTCAACGGCCGCGAGATCTGGATCGTGCCGGATCTGAACCCGGACGGCGGCGAGTACGACATCGCCACCGGCTCGTACCGGAGCTGGCGCAAGAACCGCCAGCCCAACTCCGGCTCCAGCGCGGTCGGCACGGACCTGAACCGCAACTGGAACTACCGCTGGGGCTGCTGCGGCGGCTCCTCCGGCAGCCCGTCCTCCGACACCTACCGCGGCAGCGCGGGCGAGTCGGCCAAGGAGGTCAAGGTCGTCGCCGACTTCGCGCGCAGCCGGGTGGTGGGTGGCAAGCAGCAGATCAAGGCGGGGATCGACTTCCACACGTACAGCGAGCTGGTGCTGTGGCCGTACGGGTACACGTACAACGACACCGGCCCCGGCCTGACGCAGGACGACCGCGACGCGTTCGCCGCGGTCGGCGGGAAGATGGCCGCGAGCAACGGCTACACGGCCCAGCAGTCGAGCGACCTCTACATCACCGACGGGTCGGTCAACGACTACCTCTGGGGCGAGCAGAAGATCTTCAGCTACACGTTCGAGATGTACCCGCGCTCGGCGGGCGGCGGCGGGTTCTACCCGCCCGACGAGGTCATCGACCGGGAGACGAGCCGCAACCGCGACGCGGTGCTGCAACTGCTGGAGAACGCCGACTGCATGTACCGCTCGATCGGCAAGGAGGCGCAGTACTGCACCGGCTGACGCCGGCGGCGTACCGCACCGGCTGACGGCGGCGGCGCGCCCCCGGGACCGGGGGCGCGCCGTACCGTGCGGGGCCGCGGGGCTTGCGGGGCTTGCGGGCCTTGCGGTCAGGCGGCGCGGCCGTAGCGGGCGAGCGCGTCCCGTACGGAGACGTCCTTCGCGGGCGCCGCGCCGGCGCCGCGCTCGGCGGCCTTGAGCCGGCGGTCGGTGAGGCGCTCGCGCCGGTCGAAGTACAGGGCCGGACCCGCGAGGATCGCGGCCATCAGGAGCAGGACCAGGGTGCCGACGGTGTAGTCGAGGATCGCGTTCATGTCGTCTACGATCCCGGATCCTTGCACACACAAACAGTGGCAGCCCTGCCATAGACCTTCGAATTGCTGCCATCGGCATGGCATACTCGATCCATGCTGTCGAACGTCGTGTGTCTGCTGACCGATGACGTCAACGCCTTCGAGCTGGGCGTCGTCTGCGAGGTCTTCGGCATGGACCGCCGCGAGGAGGGCCTGCCGCTCTACGACTTCTCCTTCGCCGCCCCGCGCCCGGGCCGCGTCACCGTCCACCCGGGCCTGCCCGTCGACGTACCGCACGGCCTGGAGCGGTTCGCCGACGCGGACCTGATCGCCATCCCGGCCGGCCAGAAGTTCGCGTACCGCGACTTCCCGCCCGAGCTGCTGCACGCGCTGCGCGAGGCGGTGGCGCGCGGCACCAAGGTGCTCAGCGTCTGCACCGGCGCGTTCCTGCTCGCCCAGGCCGGGCTGCTGGACGGCCGCCGCTGCACGACGCACTGGCTCTACACCGACATGCTCAAGCGCGAGTACCCGGCCGCGCTCGTCGAGCCCGACGTGCTCTACGTCGCCGACGGCCCGGTGCTCACCTCCGCCGGCACCGCCTCCGGCATCGACGCCTGCCTCGCCCTCGTCCGCGAGGAGCAGGGCAGCAAGGTGGCCAACGCGATCGCCCGCCGCATGGTCGTACCGCCGCACCGCGACGGCGGCCAGGCGCAGTACATCGACCGGCCGGTGCGCGGCACGTGCGACGACGACGCCATCGCCCGGGTGCTGGCCTGGATGCAGGAGCACCTGGACGAGGACGCCACGGTGGAGCAGTTGGCGGCGCGGGCGCACCTGGCGCCGCGGACGTTCGCCCGCCGCTTCCAGCAGGAGACGGGCACGACGCCGTACCAGTGGCTGCTCGGCCAGCGGCTGCTGCTGGCACAGCAGTTGCTGGAGGAGACCGACGCCACGGTGGACGCCATCGCCACCCGCGCGGGCTTCGGCAACGCGGCGACGCTGCGCCACCACTTCCTGCGCCGGCTGGACACCACGCCGAACGCCTACCGGCGGACGTTCCGCGGACCGGCCGTCGGCGCGGGGCGCTGAGGGCCGGTCCCGGGGGCCGGGGGCCGGAGGGACGGCCGGGTCAGCCGAGGACGGCCAGGCAGTCGATCTCCACGAGCAGCCCGGCGGGCAGCCCGACGTACACGGTCGTACGCGCCGACGGCGGCTGCTCCAGCTCCGCGAAGTAGGCGTCGTAGATCTGGTTGAACTCCGCGAAGTGGGCGGTGTCGGTGAGGTACACGCGGATCATCACCGCGTCCTCCCACGACGCGCCGCCCTCCTCCAGGACCGCCTTGACGTTGGACAGCGTCTGCTCGGTCTGCGCGCGCAGGTCCGGGCCCGCCGGGGTCGGCGGCTTGCCCTCCTCGGCCGGCAGGAAGCCGACCTGTCCTGCGACCTGGAGGATGTTGCCCTTGCGCACGCCCGCGGAGAAACGCGCCGGCGGCGGGACGTGGGTGGCGGGGGTGACGTCGGTCTTCTGGGCCTTGTCGCTCATGCGGGCACTCTTCCGGAGTAGTCGTCACTGATCGCTGCCGCCGTGCGGCGGAGCTGCGGGAGGAGGGTCATCAGCTCGTCCGCGGTCACGACGACGTTCGGCGCCGACAGGGAGCAGGCGGCGGCGGTACGGCCGTCGGCGCCGCGGATGGGGGCGCCGATGCAGTTGATGGACTCCTCGTGGCCGCCGAAGTCGGTGGCCCACCCCTGCTCGCGCACCGCGGCCAGCTCGGCGAGCAGGGCCTGCGCGTCGGGCGTCGAACGGGGGGTGTACATGGGGTATTCGAGCCGCTCGGCGACGGCGCGCCGCTCCGGCTCCGGCAGGTCGGCGAGGAGCAGCTTGGCCACGGCCGCGACGGTGATCGCGACGGGCCGGCCGATGCGCGAGTACATCCGCACCGGGTAGCGGCTGTCGACCTTGTCGATGTACATCACCTCGCGGTCCTCGTAGACCGCGAGGTGCACGGTGTGCCCGGTGAGCTCGCCGAGCTTCACCAGGTGCGGGTGGGCGATCTCGCGGACGTCCAGGCTCTCGGCCGCCGCCTGGGCGAGGGCGAAGAGCCGGGCACCGAGGCGGTAGCGCTGGTCGTCCTGGCGGTAGACCAGGCCGTGTTCGTGGAGGGTGCGCAGCAGCCGCATCGCGGTGGTCTTGTGCACGCCGAGCCGGGTGGCGACCTGTTCCAGGCCCGCGGGTCCCTCGGCGAGCATGGGCAGGATGGCGAGCGCGCGGCCGACCGACTGGCTCATCGCGACCTCCCGCTGCGTGGCTCCGTACGCCGGCTCCGACCGCCGGCTGCGTACCGCCGGCCGTTGACCAGCCGTTCGCCCGGATGTTAGACAGCGGTGTCGATATACGCAATGCACGTTGCGTGTTGCGCAACCAACCTGCTGGAGGGCTTCATGGCGTCGCTCGCCGAGCTGGCGGAAGAACGTATCGACCACCGCTTCAAGGGCCTGCCGCCCGACGCGGCCGGGCTCACCGTGGGCGAGCTGGCCGCCGAGCGCCGCTCGCTCTTCACCGGCGGCTTCACCACCCCGGTGCTCGCGCTCTCCGCGCCCGCGCTGGCGCACAACCTCGGCGCGCTCGCCCACTTCGCCGCCGCCCACGGGCTGGCGTTCGCGCCGCACGGCAAGACGACGATGGCCCCGCAGCTCTTCGCCCGCCAGCTCGACCACGGCGCCTGGGGCATCACGGTGGCGGTCCCCCACCAGGTACGGGTGGCGCGGGCGTTCGGCATCCGGCGGATCTTCCTCGCCAACGAGCTGGTCGACGCGGCCGCGCTGCGCTGGCTCGCCGCCGAGCTGGCCGCGGACCCGGACTTCCGGCTCGTCTGCTACGTCGACTCGGTGCGCGGCGTCGAGCTGATGGACGCGGCGCTGCGGGCGGCCGGGGCCACCCGTCCCGTGGAGGTCACGGTCGAGCTGGGCGGCGGTCCTGACGCGCGCACCGGGGCGCGTACGGACGCCGAGTGCCGCGCGGTCGCCGAGGCGGCGGCGCGGGCGGGGACGCTGCGGCTGGCCGGGGTCGCCGGGTACGAGGCGGAGGCGCCGGGCGCGGACGCCGCCGTGGTACGGGGCTGGATGGCGCGGCTGCTGGGTCTCGCGGCGGAGTTCGACGCCGCGGGGCTCTTCGCGGAGACCGGCGAGATCGTGGTCAGCGCCGGAGGCAGCGCGTGGTTCGACGCGGTCGCGGACGGCTTCGCGGCGGCGCCGGAGCTGTCCCGGCCGGTGCTCAAGCTGCTGCGCTCGGGCGCGTACATCAGCCACGACGACGGGCACTACACCCGGGTGACGCCGTTCAACCGGGTGCCAGGCGAGGGGTCGCTGACGCCCGCGTTCCGGCTGTGGACGCAGGTGGTCTCGCGGCCGGAGCCTGGGCAGGCGTTCGTCAACGCCGGGAAGCGGGACGCCGCGTACGACCTCGACCTGCCGGTGCCGGCGGCGGTGCGCCGGTTCGACCCGGCCACCGGGGCGGGCGCGGAGCGGGCGGCGACGGGGATCACCGTACGCAAGCTCTCGGACCAGCACGCCTGGCTGGACGTGGCCCCCGGCGGCGTGGAGCTGGAGGTCGGGGACTGGGTGGCGCTGGCGATGTCGCACCCGTGCACGATCTTCGACAAGTGGCAGCTCATCCCGCTGGTGGAGGAGGACGGTACCGTCACGGAGTACGTACGGACCTTCTTCTGAGCGGCACCCGGGAGCGGCAGGCATGGAGCTGGTGATCCGCGGCGCCCTCGTCGTCGACGGCTCGGGGGCGCCGGGACACCGCGCCGACGTCGGGCTGGCCGAGGGCCGGATCGCGGCCGTCGGCCCGCGGCTCACCGGCCGCACCGTCCTCGACGCCGGGGGCCTCGTCCTCGCCCCCGGCTTCGTCGACATGCACGCCCACTCCGACCTCGCCCTGCTGCGCGACCCCGCGCACACCGCCAAGGCCGCGCAGGGCGTGACGCTGGAGGTCATCGGCCAGGACGGGCTGTCGTACGCCCCCGTGGACGACCGCACCCTCGGCGAGCTGCGCCGCCAGATCGCCGGCTGGAACGGCGGCGGGCCGGACGACGACGCGGTCGCGTTCGACTGGCGCACGGTCGGCGAGTACCTCGACCGCCTCGACCGCGGCCCCGGCGGCGACGGGCTGGCGGTCAACGCCGCATACCTCGTACCGCAGGGCACCGTGCGGATGCTGGCGCTGGGCTGGGAGGACCGGCCGGCGGAGGACGACGAGCTGGCGCACATGAAGCGGCTGGTCGCGGAGGGCCTCGAGCAGGGCGCGGTGGGGATGTCGTCGGGGCTGACGTACACGCCGGGGATGTACGCGCCGACCGCCGAGCTGACGGAGCTGTGCCGGGTCGTCGCGGCGTACGGCGGCTACTACTGCCCGCACCACCGCTCGTACGGCGCCGGCGCCCTCGGCGCGTACGCCGAGATGCTCGGCCTCGCCCGGGACGCCGGCTGCGCGCTGCACCTCGCGCACGCCACCCTCAACTTCGACGTCAACGCCGGCCGCGCCGCCGAGCTGACCGCCCTGCTGGACCGCGCGCTCGCCGAGGGCGTGGACGTCACCCTGGACACGTACCCGTACCTGGCCGGCTGCACCACGCTGGGCGCGCTGCTGCCGAGCTGGGCGGCGGTGGGCGGCCCGGAGGCGGCGCTCGCGCGGCTGCGGGACGCGGACACCGCGGCGCGGATCGGACACGCGCTGGACGTGGAGGGCTCCGACGGGTCGCACGGGGTGCCGATGGACTGGTCGACGATCGAGGTCTCGGGGGTGGGCGACCCGGCGCTCGCGCACTGGGTCGGGCGGCGGCTGCCGGACTTCGCCGCGGCCCGCCGGCTGCTGCTGGACGACCGGCTGGCGACGACGATCCTGCAGCACGTGGGGCACGAGGAGAACGTCCGGGCGATCATGGCCCACCCGGCGCACACCGGCGGCAGCGACGGCATCCTGCACGGCGCGAAGCCGCACCCGCGGGCGTACGGCACCTTCCCGCACTACCTCGGGCACTACGTGCGCGAGCTGGGCGTGCTGACCCTGGAGGAGTGCGTCCACCACCTCACCGGCCGGCCGGCGGCCCGGCTGCGGCTGCCGGACCGGGGTCTGGTGCGGGAGGGCTACGTGGCGGACCTGGTGCTGTTCGACCCGGCGGCGGTGGCGGCGGGGGCGACGTACGACGAGCCGCGGCGGGGTCCCGTGGGCGTGCCGTACGTGCTGGTGGGCGGGGAGTTCGTCATCCGGGAGGGGCGTCGGACGAGCGCGGTGCCGGGGCGGACGGTTCGGCGGCAGCCGGTGCCGGGGCGGACGGTTCGGGGGCGCGGAGGGCGCTGAGGGAGGCGGCCAGCTCCATGGCGTAGCGCAGCAAAGCGTCCCCGCTGTTGAAGATCCGGGCGTTCAGCTCGCGCGCACCCTCCTCGCGCTCGGGAGTGACCCGGCTGGACAGGAACACCGCCGGGCCGCCGTACGTCCCGGAGGTGCGCCAGGCCCGCAGGTCGTCGAGGCCCGCGGACTGTTCGCCGCCGCGGGTGATGTCGGAGATCAGCAGGTCGAAAGGGAGGGCGGCCAGCTCCCGCCCGGCCTCCCCGCGATCGTGCGCGAGGGCGATCCTGGCGCCGAGGCTGCGCAGCCGGCGGACGTGGGCCTCGTTGTTCTCGGGATGGTCGTCGACCCACAGGATCCGCAGGCCCTCCAGCGCGAGCGAGGACGGCAGCGGGCGGCCGAGGTCGAGGTCACCCCTCGGGGGGAGGGGGCTCGCGAAGGCCGGCTGGGGCCGGCCCTGCGGGTACGCGTAGCCAGGCTGCGGGTGCGCCCGCTGAGGGGCCGGACGGGAAGGCGGTGCCGCGAACGACTCCTGGTAGTCGTAGGGGGTCGTCTCGTACGGTGCGCCGCCCGCGGACGTGTCCCAGGGGTCGACCGCCGCGTCCCGCCCGGCGACGACCGGCGGCTGCGCCTGGCCCATGCCCTCCACCGGCACCGGCGCACCCTCGCGCAGCAGCACCAGCAGCCGCTGCGCGTCGGGCACCCGCAGCAGCTCGCCGAGCAGGGACGTGAACCCCTGGTCGTCCGCGTGCTCGGGGAAGCCGACCGGCAGCCGCCGCTCCATCTGCTCCAACCCGTGCTCCGACTCCCCGCGGGGCTCGGGGGCGGACAGCTCGTACTCCTCGAAGAACGCGCCGACCTCCTCGTCCGACGCGAACTCCGGCGACGACACCCTGCCCCCCGGCGGCACCGGCGACAGCAGCGTGCGGCGTACCCGGCGGTAGGTCATGAACTCCTGCACCACGTCACCGCCCGGGGCACCGGACGCGCCCGTCATCATCCGGTAGAACTCCGGATAGAAGTACTGCAGCAGCAGCGTCCTGATGACCGCCTCCGGGCGGAACCCGGACCACACCGGGTTGAGCGTGGCCTCCAGCACGAAGCCGTTGACCAGCCGCTTGATCCGCCGCGGGTTCCGTCCCGACCGCTCGACCAGCAGCTTCTTCAGCGCCCCGTCGAGCATGCCCTCGATGCCTGCGCTGCGGGCGCACCACTCGACGTAGCGGCCGACGCCGTCGTTGTCCGCCACGGGGATGCGGTAGCTCGTCTGGAAGATCTTCTCCATGAAGGCGGACCCCGCGGGCGACAGGTCGCGCAGCAGCCCGCTGGGGCCGAGGGCGGAGCGGTCGCAGCCGACGACGAAGACGAGGCCCGGCACGTCGAGGTAGACCTTCAGGGCCTCGCAGACGGCGAGGACCGTCTCCTCGGAGCAGCGGTCGAGGTCGTCGATGAAGACGACCAGCAGCCGCCGCGGCCGGTTCTCGGCCCACTCGCGGGCCATGCGGTCGATCTCCTCGCGCATGCCGTTGCGCGCCTCGGGTCCCGCGTCCCAGCTCGTCCACAGCTCGTCGACCAGCCCGGCCGCGCCGAGCGCCCCGCCGAGCGCGGTGGTGACGGCGCGTACGCCGCGCGTCACCGCGCGCGCCCGGGAGATCCGCGCCAGCGCGCGCTTGAGCGTGCGCCGCTCGAAGCGGACGAGCACCGACTTCACCAGCCCTTCGAGGGCGTCGGCGCCGGTGGAGGTCCAGGCGTTGTACCAGACCGTCTCCACGTCCGGCTCGGCTTGCAGCCTGGCGTCGACCAGCCGCATCAGGCTGGACTTGCCCATCCCCCAGCCGGCGTCCACGGCGAGGGTGAACGGCGTCGAGGCGCGGGAGGCGTGGAGCAGCCGGGCGAGCTGCGCGGCGGCCAGTCCCGTGCCCAGGATGTCGTCGCCGGGGGCCGCCACGGGCTCGTCGTTGACCAGGGCGAGCGTGCCGGCCCCGAGGGAGGCGAACGTCGGTGTGCCGCTGGGGGGTTGGGCCGCCATGCGGCCATTGTCGCAGCTACGGACCGCCCCCGGCGGGCCCTCGGCCGTGTGACCGGCCTCGCACGTTATCCGGAGGCGGGGTCGGGGACCGGCCCGTACAGTGGCCGCATGCAGGTGATCCAGTCAACGAAGCTCGCCAACGTCTGCTACGACATCCGGGGCCCCGTGCTCGAAGAGGCGATGCGGCGCGAGGCGGCAGGTCACCAGATCCTCAAGCTCAACATCGGCAACCCGGCCCCCTTCGGCTTCGAGTGTCCCCCGGAGATCCTGGAGGACCTCCTCCGCACGGCCGGCACCGCCCACGGCTACGGCGACTCCAAGGGCATCCTCCCCGCGCGCCGCGCCGTGATGCAGCACTACCAGACCAAGGGCATCGACCTCGACGTCGAGGACGTCTTCCTCGGCAACGGCGTCTCCGAGCTGATCCAGATGTCCATGCAGGCCCTCCTCAACGACGGCGACGAGGTCCTGATCCCGGCCCCGGACTACCCGCTGTGGACCGCCTCGGTCTCCCTGGCCGGCGGCACCCCGGTGCACTACCACTGCGACGAGCAGGCCGACTGGATGCCCGACCTCGACGACATCGAGCGCCGCATCACGGACCGCACCCGCGCCCTGGTCGTCATCAACCCGAACAACCCCACCGGCGCCGTCTACGACGCGGAGCTGATGCGCGGCCTGACGGACATCGCCCGCCGCCACGGCCTGGTGCTGTGCTCCGACGAGATCTACGACAAGATCCTCTACGACGACGCCACCCACGCCCCCACCGCCACGTACGCCCCGGACCTGCTGGTCCTCACCTTCAACGGCCTCTCCAAGGCGTACCGCGTGGCCGGCTACCGCAGCGGCTGGCTGGCCGTCTGCGGCCCGAAGCAGGAGGCCCGCAGCTACCTGGAGGGCCTGACGATCCTGGCGAACATGCGCCTGTGCGCCAACGTCCCCGCCCAGCACATCGTCGCCACCGCCCTCGGCGGCCGCCAGTCGATCAAAGACCTGATCCTCCCGGGCGGCCGCCTCCTCGTCCAGCGCGACACCGCGTACGACCTGCTCACCCAGATCCCGGGCGTCACCTGCGTCAAGCCCAAGGGCGCCCTCTACGCCTTCCCCCGCCTGGACCCCAAGGTCCACAAGATCAAGGACGACGCCCGCTTCGTCCTCGACCTCCTCCGCGCGGAGAACATCCTCCTGGTCCAGGGCACCGGCTTCAACTGGCCCCGCCCGGACCACTTCCGCATCGTCACCCTCCTCGAAAAGGACGGCCTGACGGACGCCATCACCCGCATCGGCACCTTCCTGGACGGCTACCGCCAGCGCTAGCCCGGGAATGAGAGGCTGGGCCTGTGAACCGACTGGCCGACGCCACCTCGCCCTACCTCCAGCAGCACGCCGACAACCCGGTCGACTGGTGGCCGTGGTCGCCTGAAGCCTTCGAGGAGGCGCGGCGGCGGGATGTGCCCGTGCTGCTGTCGGTGGGGTACGCCTCCTGTCACTGGTGCCATGTGATGGCGCGGGAGTCCTTCGCCGACGAGGCGACCGCCGCGGAGCTGAACGCCGGGTTCGTCAGCATCAAGGTCGACCGCGAGGAGCGGCCCGACGTCGACGCCGTGTACATGGAGGCGGTGCAGGCTGCCACCGGGCAGGGTGGGTGGCCGATGACGGTGTTTCTGACGCCCGATGCGGAGCCGTTCTACTTCGGGACGTACTTTCCGCCGCGGCCGCGGGGCGGGATGCCGTCGTTCCGGCAGGTGCTGCAGGGGGTCGCGGCGGCGTGGGCGGATCGGCGGGGGGAGGTCGCCGAGGTGGCGGCGCGGGTTGCCGCCGATCTCGCCGGGCGGACGCTCGGCGCGCCGGGAGGCGGGGCGCCCGGGGCGGCTGAGGTGCATGGGGCGCTGCTGGAGCTGACGAAGGAGTTCGACGCGGTACGGGGCGGGTTCGGCGGCGCGCCGAAGTTCCCGCAGCCGATGGTGCTGGAGTTCCTGCTGCGCCACCACGCCCGCACCGGCTCGGCGGCGGCGCTGGAGATGGTGCAGGCCACCTGCGAGGCGATGGCCCGCGGCGGCATCTACGACCAGCTCGGCGGCGGCTTCGCGCGCTACTCGGTGGACGCGGAGTGGGTCGTCCCGCACTTCGAGAAGATGCTCTACGACAACGCCCTGCTGGCCCGCGTCTACGCCCACCTCTGGCGCGCGACCGGCAGCGAGCTGGCCCGGCGGGTGGCGCTGGAGACCGCGGACTTCTTGGTGCGCGAGCTGCGCACCGAGGAGGGCGGCTTCGCCTCCGCGCTGGACGCCGACAGCGACCGGCCGGACGGCGGCGGGCACGCCGAGGGCGCGTACTACGTGTGGACGCCCGGCGAGCTGCGCCAGGTCCTCGGCGCGGAGGACGCGGCGCTGGCGGGTACGTACTACGGCGTGCCCGGGGCGCCGGCGGCGGCGACCTTCGAGGAGGGCGCCTCGGTGCTGCAACTGCCCGACACCGGGACGCCGTTCGACGCCGGGCGGAACGCCTCCGTACGGGAGCGGCTGACGGCGGCGCGGGCGGAACGGCCGCGGCCGTTCCGCGACGACAAGGTGGTCACGGCGTGGAACGGGCTGGCCATCGCCGCCCTCGCCGAGATCGGCGCGTACTTCGACCGGCCGGACCTGGTCGACGCCGCGGTGGCGGCGGCGGATCTGCTGGTACGGGTGCACATGACGGACGGCGCCGGCGGGCCCGGCACGGTGGCCCGGCTCGTCCGCACCTCGCGCGGCGGCGCGGCCGGCGGCAACGCCGGCGTGCTGGAGGACTACGGCGACGTGGCGGAGGGCTTCCTCACGCTCACCGCCGTCACCGGCGAGGGCACGTGGCTGCACCTCGCCGGGCTGCTGCTCGACACCGTGCTCGACCGGTTCCGGGGCGAGGGCGGCACGCTGTACGACACGGCCGACGACGCCGAACAGCTCATCCGGCGCCCCCAGGACCCGACGGACAACCCGACGCCGTCCGGCTGGACGGCATCCGCCGCGGCGCTGCTGTCCTACGCCGCGTACACCGGCAGCGAACGGCACCGCGAGGCCGCCGGGCAGGCCCTCGGCATCGTGGCGAAGCTGGGCCCGCGGGCGCCCCGCTTCGTCGGCTGGGGCCTGGCGGCGGCGGAAGCGGCGCTGGACGGTCCGCGAGAGGTGGCCGTCGTCGGCACCCCGGATGACCCCCGCCGCGCTGAACTGCACCGCACGGCCCTCCTCTCCCCCGCCCCCGGCGCGGTGATCGCCATCGGGCCGCCCTCCGGTACGGATGAGGCTCCGGAGGCAGCGGCGACCACCGGACCCACCGCCGTACTGCCCGGAGATCCGGACGCCGTCCCCCTCCTCGCGGACCGGCCCCTCGTCGACGGCGCTCCCGCCGCGTACGTCTGCCGCCACTTCGTCTGCGCCGCCCCGGTGACCGGGCCCGAGGAGCTACGCGCCCAGTTGGCCCCGGCCGCACCCCCGCACGGCTGAGACGCGGGCCCGCCAAGAGCGCCAGGCGGGCGGTCTCACAGCGTCAGGCCGCGCTCCAGGACAGCCAGCGCCCGGTCGACCGTCTCCACCAGGTCGCAGTCCGGGCCCCGGTCCACCCACTCGAACAGCATCTGCGTGAGCGCCCCGAAGATCGCCCCCACCACCACCCGCAGCTCGAAGTCGTCCCTCGGCCGCCCGGTGCGCTCGGAGAGCACCCTGCACAGCAACTCGACGTTCTGGTCCATGCCCTCGTGCATCTGCGCCCGCAGCGCCGGCACCTCGCGCACCAACTGCATCCGCAGCACGAACTCGGGCCGGAACTCGTCGTACAGCAGCCGCAGCGAGGCGACCACCGCCTCCCGCAGCGCGACGAGCGGCGGCTCGTCCGCCGGCCGGTCGAGGATGGCCTGCTCCAGCACCGGGTCGTACTCGTCGGTCAGGATGATGTCCTCCTTGGTCGCGAAGTACCGGAAGACGGTGCTCGGCGAGACCTCCGCGGCCTCGGCGATCTGCTCGACGGTGGTCTGCTCGTACCCCTGCTTCCCGATCAGCCGGTACGCCGCCTGCCTGATCGCCTGGCGGGTGCGCAGCTTCTTGCGCTCGCGCAGACCGAGCCCGGCCTCGGCGACCGAAGCCGCCTGGGAGGCGGCGACGGGTGGGGTGGCGGAGGTACGGGAGGAGGCCATGCTCCTCATTGTCCTGTACCGCCCTTGGCCGCGGCTATTCCGGCGCCGCGGCCCGCTCTCCCCTCCTTCCGCGGGCTCCCTGATCCCCGGTCCTCCTCTCGTCCGCCGTCGGGCAGCCGGACGGCGGTGACGACCGCCGTGACCAGCGCGGTGATTCCGCAGACCAGCAACGCCAGGCCCATGCCGTGCACATACGCGGAGTGGGCCGACTCCGCGAGCCGCGGTGCGCCCAACCGCTCGGCGACCGCGTGCGGCATGACCAGCGCCCCGCCCAGGCCCATCACCGTACGCACGACGATCACCGCCATGACGAGCCCGCCGAGAGCCCACCAGCGCCTTTTGGAAGTCACTCGCAAAACGTAGCGACTCCCAGATTTGATCGCCAGACCTGTGGACAACCGCCTGTGGACAACCGGCTGACCGCGGACACGGCGAAGGTCCGGCCCGCACGTCGGGACGTGCGGGCCGGACCCGGAATCCGTGGAGAGTGCCTCCGCGTGGTGCCGCGAGCGCCCTGCCGCAGCAGGGCCGGAGGGCTCAGCGCCCGATGACGATCGCCTCACGGTCGTAGCTCTGCAGCGGGCCGAACTGCACGGAGGCGGTGGGGTTGATCTCCGTGTACTTGTTGCCGCTGATGCGGTTGTTGATGTTGTTGTCGACGTCGATCTCGACCTCGGTCTTGTTCCACTTCTTGTGGATCTCGGTGTTGATCTTCTTGCTGATCTCCTGGTTGAACCACTTGGAGCAGCACTGCTTGTCGTGCTTCGGGTGCGAGGTGGCCTGAGCCGAAGCCGCGCCGGCACCGGCGAGACCGATCACGAGGGCACCGGCAGCGAGGGAGCGGGCGAGCGTACGGATGCGCATCTTCTGCCTCCACGAGGAGCGGGGGATCGTAGGCACCGATAACAGCACCCTCGCGGCTTTCGCCCCGGGACGTTCACGAGCCGACACGATCGGATCACCCGGACAGTCGGACACTCGTGTGCGAACACGCCCCGCGCGGCTCAGGCGTGGCGGTACGCGACGAGGGAGATCCCCACGTAGTGGACGGCGAACGCCGCCAGCGTGAACGAGTGGAAGACCTCGTGGAAGCCGAACCAACGCGGCGACGGGTTGGGCCGCTTGATCCCGTAGATCACGCCGCCCGCGCTGTACAGCACACCGCCCACGATCACCAGGACGAGCACCGCGATACCACCCGCGCGCATGAAGTCCGGCAGGAAGAACACCGCCGCCCACCCCATTGCGATGTAGCACGGCGTGTAGAGCCACCGCGGCGCACCGACCCACAGCACGCGGAACGCGATCCCGGCCAGCGCCGCCGCCCAGATGAACCAGAGCAGCGCCTGCTGCCTGCCGCCCTCCAGCAGCAGGATCGTGAACGGCGTGTACGTGCCCGCGATGATCAGGAAGATGTTCGCGTGGTCGAGCCGCCGCAGCACGGCGGTGCCCCGGGGCCCCCACTCGCCGCGATGGTAGAGCGCGCTCACGCCGAAGAGCAGACAAGCCGTCAACGTGTAGACGGCGCAGGCGAGCCGGCCGCGCGGGCTCTCGGCCATCGCCGTCAGGAGCACGCCGGCGAACAGCGCCGCCGGGAACATCACCGCGTGCAACCAGCCACGCAGCCGCGGCTTGAGCACGGCGGCCGCGGCGTTCGCGACCCGCTGCAGCTCTCCCTCGCCCGTCGCACTCATGCGCCCATGCTACCTACGCGTCCGTAGGCAGCGGCCCGGGAGTGGCGCTGTTCACTCAGGAGCCCGCTGGACATGACGTCTGAGCTACCTCATCATCAAACGAGCGCACACCCGACACCGGATGGGCTCATATGAGCGGCGACCGGGTTGGCACCCCCAAGGGGTAACGGTCTTGAAAACCAGATAGATGTGACATCAGAGAAGAAACGGCCCAAACCCTCTACATCTGGAGCAAGCGGCACTCATGACCACCCCGACCAAGCACCAAGGGCTCGTCTCCTGGGTCCAGGAGATCGCCGACCTCACCCAGCCCGACGAGATCGTGTGGTGCGACGGCTCCCAGGCGGAGTACGACCGCCTGTGCGCCGAGCTCGTCGCCAAGGGCACGTTCACGAAGCTGGACCCCGTCAAGCGGCCCGGTTCGTACTACGCCGCGTCCGACCCGACCGACGTCGCACGGGTCGAGGACCGTACGTTCATCTGCTCCGAGCAGGAGCAGGACGCCGGGCCGACCAACCACTGGATGGACCCCGCCGAGATGCGCGAGGTCTTCACCGGCACTTCAGGCAACGGCGGCCTCTTCCGCGGCGCCATGCGCGGCCGCACGATGTACGTCGTCCCCTTCTGCATGGGCCCGCTGGGCTCCCCGCTCTCCGCGCTCGGCGTCGAGATCACCGACTCCGCGTACGTCGCCACCGCCATGCGCACCATGACGCGCATGGGCCGCGCGGTCCTCGACGAGCTGGGCGACGACGGCTTCTTCGTCAGGGCCGTCCACTCCGTCGGCGCCCCCCTGGAGCCCGGGCAGCAGGACGTGCCCTGGCCGTGCAGTTCGACGAAGTACATCTCGCACTTCCCCGAGACCCGCGAGATCTGGTCGTACGGGTCCGGCTACGGCGGCAACGCCCTGCTGGGCAAGAAGTGCTACGCCCTGCGCATCGCCTCCGTCATGGCGCGCGACGAGGGCTGGCTCGCCGAGCACATGCTGGTGCTCAAGCTCACCCCGCCGCGCGGCGAGGCCAAGTACGTCGCCGCCGCGTTCCCGTCGGCCTGCGGCAAGACCAACCTCGCCATGCTGGAGCCGACCACCCGCGGCTGGACCGTGGAGACCATCGGCGACGACATCGCCTGGATGCGCTTCGGCGAGGACGGCCGGCTGTACGCCATCAACCCCGAGGCCGGCTTCTTCGGCGTCGCACCCGGCACCGGCGAGCACACCAACGCCAACGCCATGAAGACCCTGTGGGGCAACTCCGTCTTCACCAACGTCGCCCTCACCGACGACGGGGACGTGTGGTGGGAGGGCATGACCGACGAGCCCCCGGCGCACCTCACCGACTGGCTCGGCAACGACTGGACCCCCGATTCCGGCACCCCCGCCGCCCACCCCAACGCCCGCTTCACGGTGCCTGCCGCGCAGTGCCCCACGATCGCGCCGGAGTGGGAGGACCCCCGGGGCGTGCCCATCTCTGCCATCCTCTTCGGCGGCCGCCGCGCCACCGCGGTGCCGCTGGTCACCGAGTCCTTCGACTGGCAGCACGGCGTCTTCCTCGGGGCCAACGTCGCCTCCGAGAAGACCGCCGCCGCCGAGGGCAAGGTCGGCGAGCTGCGCCGCGACCCGTTCGCCATGCTGCCCTTCTGCGGCTACAACATGGGCGACTACTTCGGCCACTGGCTCAAGGTCGGCGCCTCCGCCGACGCCGCGAAACTGCCGAAGATCTTCTACGTCAACTGGTTCCGCAAGGACGCGGACGGATCGTTCGTCTGGCCCGGGTTCGGCGAGAACAGCCGCGTACTGAAGTGGATCGTCGAACGGCTCAACGGCGAGGCCGAAGGCGTCGAGACCCCCATCGGGGTGCTGCCCGCCAAGGGCGCGCTGGACGTCGACGGGCTCGAACTCACCGACGAGCAGCTCGACTTCCTGCTCTCCGTGGACCCCGAGGTCTGGCGCGAGGAGGCCGCGCTGATCCCCGCGCACCTCGACACCTTCGGCGACCGCACTCCGAAGGAGCTGTGGGACGAGTACCGCGCGCTGGTCAACCGCCTGGGCTGACCTGGTACGCGGCCGACCGGACCGGCGGATACGACAACGGCGTCGTACCCGCCGGTCCGTGTTTTCCCCGCCCCCCAATTCCGCTCGGGGACCGGATACGCGGTGATATCAGCTCTTCATTCACCGCGTCATCCGGCCGAGTTATCCACAGGGGGATGCCGAATGCCCGGGAAACGCGGAAGACTTGGCAGTGCAAGGCAACTGCACGAGCGAGCGACGGGTATGGGAGGGGAGCACATGCCGGGCACAGCGTCCCGACTGCGCGACAAGCATCGGGGGGAGGCGGAGCTTCTTCTCACCCGCGCCGTGGAGGAAGAAGTGCGCCGCTCCGGTGGCCGGACCGACGGCGTGGTGCTGCTCGGCCGGGCGCGGGCGGCGCTGGACGACATGGCGGAGCGCGCCGCCGAGGAATACGGGGTGTACGTGCGCGCGCTGGACGAGGCCGCCGCCGGCAGGCGCTCGCTCGCCGAGCGCTTCACCCCCCAGTCGATCGGGCCCGCCGTGACGGCGACGCTCACCGCCGCCGCCGTCGCCCTGCTCGTCTCCGCCGAAGAGGGCCTGGGCTCGACCGCCGCGCTCTGGACCGGGGTGGCCGCCGGCCTCGCCGGGCTCGGCGCGGGCCTGGTGCAGATCGGCCTGGCCCACTGGCTCTCGGGCAACACGCGCTCGGGCGCCGCCCGGCAGCCCGGCGGCCCGGAGCAGCTCCGGCTGCAGTGGCTGACCGCGCTGGAGCTGCGTGGCGTACGGCCGTTCTTCGACCAGCAGCGCATGATCTCGGCCGCCACCCGCACCGGCAGCCGCGCCGAGCCCGCCGCCGACCGCCCGCGGCCGAGCACGGCCGGTGGCGGGGGCACGGACCGTGAGCCCCAGTCGCGCCGGAACCGCAGCCAGGAGGCGCGGCAGCGGGCCACCCTGGAGCAGTCCTACCGCCAGCTCCCCGAGGCTGCCCGGGTGTTCGTGGGCCGCAAGGCGCAGCTCACCCAGATCGCCGGGTGGGTGCAGCAGGGCCGCGCCAGTACGGAGACCAAGCCGACCGTCGTGCTGCTGCACGGCCCGCCCGGTGCCGGGCGCACCACGCTCGCGGTCCGCGCCGCCCACCAACTGCGCGAGCAGTTCCGCGCCGCCGTGGTGGTGGACCTGCGCGGCGAGAGCCTGGGCGAGGACCCGCTGCCCACCCGGGACGCGCTGCTGCACCTGCTCAACCGCCTCGGTGCCCCCCGCGACCAGCTCATGTTCCGCGAGCGCCCGGCGCACGACGCGCAGTTGCGCCGGCTCATCGAGCTGTACCACCAGCATCTGACGTCGCTGCCCGTGTCGATAGTGCTGGACGACGCGGTCGACGCCGAGCAGGTCAGGCTGCTGGTGCCGGAGCGCTCCGAGAGCCTGGTGCTGGTGACCTCGCGGGAGCGTCTTGAGCTTCCCGACGACCTCGACGCGTGGGTGCACCACATGCCCGTCGAGGGCCTGGAGCCGACCGCGGCCGAGGAGCTGCTGAGCGCGATGGTCCAGGGGACGGAGGGCGCGGAGCGCTCCGCCGACCCGTACGACGCTCAGTCCACCGACCGCATCGGGATGCTCTGCGGCGGGCTGCCGCTGGCGCTGCGCATCGCGGGCTCCGCGCTGGACGGGCGCAGCATGGTCGGGCTCGCGGAGGCGCTGGACGCCTACGGGCCGGTGGGTCCCGTGGAGCGCGCGCTGTGGCTGCGCTACGGCGACCTGCCGGAGCCGACCCGGGCGCTGCTGCGCCGGCTGTCGCTGGTCGGCCGGGCGAGCCTGGGGGCGGCGGCCTGCGCCGCGCTCCTCGACGTCGGCCAGGAGGAGGCCGGCAAGCGGCTGACGGCGCTGGCCCGCGCCGGGCTGGTGGAGCACGTGCGCAGCTCCCGCTTCCGGGTGCACGACCTGGTGCGCCGCTTCGCGTACGCCCGCCTGCTCGACGAGGAGGACCCGGAGGTGCGCGCCGCCGCGCACGAGCGGCTGATCCGCAGCTACGCGGAGCTGGCCGACTCCGTGATCCGGCTGGTCGACGGGCGTACGTCGACGCGCGCCGACCGGTTCGGCTCGCACGGGTTCACCTCGCTGGATTCCGCGCTGCGCTGGCTGGACGACGAGCAGAGCTTCATCACCGCCGCGCTGCGGCACGCCGAGGGCGTGGACCAGGCCGCCGTGCTGCATCTGCTGGGCGCCCTCGCGGACTACTGCCTGCTGCGCGGCGACCTGTACCGCCTCGGTGAGCTGAACGAGCTGACCAAGGCCGCCGACCAGGGGCTGCTGATGCGCTCGGTGCAGTGGCGTACGGGCGTCGCCGCCCGGCAGCTCGGCGAGCTGGACAAGGCCCGCTCGACGCTGTCCTCCGTGGTCGACCTCTACCGAGAGGCGCAGCACTCCGCCGGCGCCGCCCGGGCCCTGCGCGACCTGGGCATCACCCTGCAGCAGCAGGGCAGCCTGCGCGAGGCGGAGGCGAAGCTGCGCGAGGCCCTGCAGATGCAGCAGGGCGAGAACATGCGCGGCGACCGCGCCTGGACGCTGCACGCGCTGGCGGCCGTCCTGCGCGACCGCGCCCAGTTGGGCGACGCGCTGACGCTGCTGGACCAGGCGCTCGCGCTGCACCAGGAGAGCGAGAGCGTGCACGGCGAAGCATGGGCGCATTTCCAGCTCGGCCAGGTGCGGCTGCGGATGGGCGACGTCCCGGGGGCCGAGGTGCAGTTGGAGGAGGCGCTGGAGAAGTACGCGCGCACCCGCGACGGCCGCGGCGAGGCCTGGGCGATGACGCAGCTCGCCCGCGCCCGGCTGGTGGCCTCCGATCCGGCCACGGCCGTGACGCAGCTCAAGGCCGCCCTCGCCCGGCACCGGGAGAACGACGACGCGCGCGGTGAGGCATGGACGCTGTACTACCTGGGCCAGGCCCAGGAGGGCGCGGGCAAGCGGGAGTCGGCGGTGCGGGCGCTGGAGCGGTCCCGCTCGATGTTCAGCCGCATGCGGGACGTGTACGGGCTGGCCTGCGCGCGGCACCACTCCGCGCGGGTCACCCGCGACCTGCGCGCCGAGCAGACCGGCACGCTGCGCAACAGCGGCTTCGCCCGGCAGCTGCTCCAGGACGCCAGGCAGGACTTCCGCCGGGTGGGCGTGGCCCACGGCGAGGCGTGGTCCTGCATCGAGCTTGCGGTGATCGACGCGGGCAACGGCCGCGCGGGGCAGGCGCTGGAGCTGGTGGACACGGCGATGGACCTGTTCGGCGGCATCGGCGACCGGCGGGGGGCGACGTGGGCCCGGTTCCTGCGCTGCACGCTGCTGCCGTTCGCCTCGCCTGGCGGCTCGGTGGTGGGTGCGGCGGTCGCGCAGCAGGAGCTGTCGGAGCTGCTGGACGAGCTGCGGACGGCGACCGCGGGGCGCCGCGGGACGGTCGACCCGGCGCTGGAGGACTACGCGGAGACGTTCCAGCTCGTGCTGGAGCGGGGCGTGGAGCCGGAGACGGGCTGGCAGGCGTGGCGCCTGGGGATGGTCCCGAGCCGGCACGCCCGGGAGGTCATGGGCGTTCCGCTGGACGGCGCGGCACCCGCGGGCGACGCCCTGGCGGGCTGACCGCGGGTCGGCGAGCTGACCCGCGGCCCGAAAGCCAGGCGCGGTCCTCTTGACCGACCGCGGTCGTCCGGCCGCATCCGGTGACGCTCAGGCAGGGCAGCGGCGGAGCCGGGTGCTGACCGCGCCTGGCGTCCCCGGCCGGGGTATCGGACGGCCACGCGTACGGCGCACCGATCGGGGCCGGTGCGGACTCCGTCCGTACCGGCCAACTGATCCGTACCGGCCACTGGCCGTGACAGCCCAGAGACGGTGCCCGCCGCTGACGACGGGCGCAGGGCCGTGCCCGCCGGATGCCGTCAGCGGCGGCGGCCGACCGGCTGCTTGTCGTCCGCCGGGCTCTCCGCCGGCGCCGGGGTGCGCGGCGACTCGCCCCGCGGGCTGTCGTCGCGCGGGGCGCCGCCGCGGGGCGCGTCACCGCGCGGGGCCGACCCGCGCGGTGCGTCCCCACGGGGCGCGTCGTCACGCGGGTCGCCCCCGTCTCCCGGACCCTCGCCCTCCGGGCGGGAGCCGCCCGGACCGGCGTCGCCGCGGTCGGTCTTCTCCTTGAAGTCGACCTGGCCCAGATGCCGGTTCATGCTCTTCAGCAGGAACCACACCGCGACGCCGAGAAGCGCGAAGACGATGAAGCCGAGGACGCCCGGCGTGACCTTGTTCTTGTCGAGCTCCTCCGCGAGCGGGACGAGATCGGCAGCCAATGTGGTGTTCACACGCTCAATTGTCGCGGATGCCGGCGAAGAGGTCGTCCTCGGGGAGGGAAGTATCCACGAGCGACTTCGCCAGCTCGTACTCCTCGGTGGGCCAGACCTCCTGCTGGACCTCCATCGGGATCTTGAAGAAGGGGCCGTCGGGGTCGATCTGCGTCGCGTGCGCGATCAGCGCCTTGTCGCGGATCGCGAAGAAGTCGGCGCACGGCACGTACGTCGTGATCGTGCGCTCCTTGCGCTCGAACTCCTTCCACCGCTCCAGCCACTCCCCGTACGGCGACTCCAGCCCGCGCGAGAGCATCGCCTCGTGCAGCGCGACGGTCCGCGGCCGGTTGAAGCCCTGGTTGTAGTAGACCTTCAGCGGCTGCCAGGGCTCGCCCGCGTCCGGGTAGCGCTCGGGGTCGCCCGCGGCGTCGAAGGCGGCCATCGTGATCTTGTGGGTCATGATGTGGTCGGGGTGGGGATAGCCGCCGTTCTCGTCGTAGGTCGTGATGACCTGCGGCTTGAACTCGCGGATCAGCCGGACGAGCGCCTCCGCCGCCTCGTCGACCTCCTGCAGGGCGAAGCAGCCCTCCGGCAGCGGCGGCAGCGGGTCCCCCTCCGGCAGCCCGGAGTCGACGAACCCCAGCCATGCCTGCTTCACGCCGAGGATCTCCCGCGCCTCGGCCATCTCCTTGCGCCGTACTTCGTGCATGTTCTTCTCGATGAAGGCATCGCCCTGAAGCTTCGGGTTCAGGATCGACCCCCGCTCGCCTCCCGTGCAGGTGGCGACCAGGACCTCTACGCCCTCCGAGACGTACTTGGCCATGGTGGCCGCACCCTTGCTCGACTCGTCGTCGGGGTGCGCGTGGACGGCCATCAGCCGCAGGTCATCGCTCACAGATTCAATCCTCGGTAACAGGTCGTCTAGGCCGGCTTCTATAGTGACTGAGCGGACTGACAATTCATTCCGCCGTCAGCCGCAGCCAGCCGCTCTGCCGGGAGGGACCATCATGGCCGGTGCGCCCCAAACGCTGCCCGAGGGCCGTTACGGCCGCTCGGCCGACGCCCGTGCCGACAGGCGGCTGAAGGTCATCGGCGCCGTGCTCGGCGCGGCCCTGCTCGGCTTCGTGGCCTGGGGCGCTGTGGACGCGACGGCCGGTTCGAAGGCGTCCGGGGAGCTGATCCGCTTCCAGGTGATGTCCGACACCGAGGTCCAGGCGCACATCGAGGTCCGCAAGAAGACCGACGTCGACGCCGTCTGCACGCTGCGTTCGCTGGCAGCGGACAAGTCCGAGGTCGGCGTCCGCGACGTGCGCATCGACGCGCGGAAGACCCGCGTCGACACCGTGGTGTCGATCCGGACCACGGCGCGCGGCGCCAACGCCGAGCTCGTCGGCTGCAAGGCGGCCGACGAGCGATAAGAGTCGCCGTCTCGCTGCCGGAATTGTTACGATCGTGGTTTCGCCCCACCCACGAAGGCGCAATTCTTCTGGGTAGGGCGATTGCTGCATCACAGACCCATGAGAAGTTCCCCCAGCACCAGAACCACCACCGACAAGGAGCACCTGTGACCCAGACCAGCGACAACGTCACCTGGCTGACCCAGGCGGCGTATGACCAGCTCAAGGCCGAGCTGGAGCACCTGTCGGGTTCCGCACGCAGCGAGATCGCCAAGAAGATCGAGGCGGCTCGCGAAGAGGGTGACCTGCGGGAGAACGGCGGATATCACGCGGCCAAGGAGGAGCAGGGCAAGCAGGAGCTGCGCGTGCGCCAGCTTCAGCAGTTGCTCGAGAACGCGAAGGTCGGCGAGGCCCCGCCGGACGACGGTGTCGTCGAGCCCGGGATGGTCGTCACGATCGCCTTCGACGGCGACGAGAGCGACACCCTGACCTTCCTGATGGCCTCCCGGGAGTACGCGAGCGGGGACGTCGAGACGTACTCGCCGCAGTCGCCGCTGGGCAGGGGAGTCAACGGCAAGAAGATCGGCGAGGAAGCCAGCTACGAGCTGCCGAACGGCAAGAAGGCGATGGTGACGATCCTCAACGCCAAGCCGTACGCAGCCTGAGCGCGCGCCGGACGCAGCAGCCCATCGCGAAGCCCCCGGCGGGAACGAGATTCCCGGACCGGGGGCTTCGACGTGCGCCGCGGGGCGCGTTACCCGGCGGAGTTGCGGTACTTCCGCACGGCCAGCGTGCGGAAGAGCGCGATGATGGCGACCGAGTAGATAAGCGAGGCCAGCACCGGGTGCTGCATCGGCCAGGCGTCGGACTGGCTGACGCCCGGGTTGCCGAACAGCTCGCGGCACGCCTGCACGGTGGCGCTGAAGGGGTTCCAGTCGGCGATGTGCCGCAGCCAGGGCGTCATCCTGGTGGAGTCCACGAAGGCGTTCGAGACGAACGTCACCGGGAACAGCCAGACCAGCCCGCCGGACGTGGCCGCCTCGGGCGTACGCACCGACAGCCCGATGAGCGCCCCGACCCAGGTGAAGGCGTAGCCCAGCAGGAGCAGCAGGGCGAACGCGGCCAGCGCCTTCAGCACGCCCTCGTGGAACCGCCAGCCGACCAGCGCGGCGACCAGGGCCAGCACCACCAGCGTCAGCGCGGTCTGCACCAGGTCGGCGAGGGTGCGGCCGGTGAGGACCGCGCCGCGGGCCATGGGCAGCGACCGGAAGCGGTCGATGAGCCCCTTGTGCATGTCCTCGGCTATGCCGGCGCCCGCCCCCGCGGTGGCGAAGGTGACGGTCTGGGCGAAGATGCCGGCCATCAGGAACTCGCGGTACACCTCGGAGTTCGTGCTGCCGCCGACGTTCATGGAGCCGCCGAACACGTACGAGAACAGCACCACGAACATGATCGGCTGGATCAGGCCGAAGATGACGACTTCCGGGATCCGGGACATCCGGAGCAGGTTGCGCTTGGCGACGACCAGCGAGTCGCGGGCGGACTGGCCGACACCCCCCAGGGACGGTGGCGCCGTGGGTCCCGGGCGCGCCGGGGCGGTCGAGGCGGTCACTTGTCGGTCTCCTTCGCGGCGTCGGCGGCGGCCCTGGGGTCGCTGCCTTCGATGGCCTTCCCGTCCTCGGTCTCGGCCGCGTGGCCGGTGAGCGAGATGAACACGTCGTCCAGTGTGGGACGGCGCAGCCCGATGTCGTCGATGGCGATGCCGCGCTCGTCCAGGTCCCGGATGACGTCGGCGAGCAGCCGGGCGCCGCCGCTGACGGGCACGGTGAGCTTGCGGGTGTGGTCCGCGACCGTGACCTCGCCCTGGCCGAGGGCGCCGAGGACCTCGCTGGCGGCGAAGATCTCGTCGCGCTGGTGGACGACGACCTCGACGCGCTCGCCGCCGGTCTGGGCCTTGAGCTCGTCGGAGGTGCCGCGGGCGATGACGCGGCCGTGGTCGATGACGCAGATGTCGTGCGCCAGGTGGTCGGCCTCTTCCAGGTACTGCGTGGTGAGCAGCAGGGTCGTGCCGCCCTTGACCAGCTCCTGGATGACGTCCCAGAGCTGCTGGCGGTTGCGCGGGTCGAGGCCGGTGGTCGGCTCGTCCATGAACATCACGGGCGGCTCGACGACGAGCGCCGCGGCCAGGTCGAGCCGCCGGCGCATGCCGCCGGAGTACGTCTTGGCGGTGCGGTCGGCGGCGTCGGCGAGGTTGAACCGCTCCAGCAGCACGCCCGCGCGCGCCTTGGCGTCGCGCGAACTCAACTGGTAGAGCTGGCCGACCATCTGGAGGTTCTCGCGGCCGGTCAGATACTCGTCGACCGCGGCGAACTGGCCGGAGAGGCCGATGGACCTGCGCACCTCGTTCGGATGCTTGAGGACGTCGATCCCCGCGACCTCGGCGCGCCCGGCGTCGGGTCGCAGCAGCGTGGTCAGCACACGGACGGCGGTGGTCTTGCCGGCCCCGTTGGGACCGAGCAGGCCGAGAACGGAGCCTTCGGGGACGTCGAGATCGACGCCGTCCAGTGCCCGCACATCGCCGAAGTGCTTGACCAGCCCTTCGGCGTGGATGGCGCCTGGCATAGAGATCTCCCCAGGTTGGGTGGAAGTCGGTGGTGTTGGACGGTCTGGCGGCACTTCTCAAGAAATGTCAGACATGGGTGGACGATCGGGCAACAGCAGGAGAATAGAACACGCGATATATCGCGTCAAGTCGCGAGTGACAGAGTCGCGTGAGGTGGGTGAATGGTGGGCTGAGGGGGGTTGTGTGCGCCGATGCGCGTCGTTGCGTACGGGCCGGGCCGGCGGCGCCGCGGCGCGCGGCCCGTGTGTCGTGCGCGGGGGCGCTCCGTGACGCGTGATGCCCGTGGGGCGTGGTGGCGTCAGGCAGCGCTTCGTGCTCGCCGTACTCGTGTGTGTCAGGCAGTCACCGTGTACCCGGCTTTCCGGAGCGCATCGAGCACCCGATCACAGTGCTCCCGCCCCTTCGTCTCTAGCTGTAGCTCCACTTCGGCCTCCGTGAGCCCGAGGCGCGGATCCGTCCGCACGTGACTCACGTCGAGGACGTTAGCGTCCGCCTCTGACAACACCCCCAGGAGCGTCGCCAGCACCCCCGGGCGGTCGGTCACGCGCAGCCGCAGCGAGAGGTACCTCCCCGCCGCCGCCATGCCGTGCCGGAGGATGCGCTGGACGAGCAGCGGATCGACGTTCCCGCCGGAGAGCACCGCCACCACCGGACCGCCCCCGAAGGCCGCCGGATCGGACAGCAGTGCGGCGACCGGCGCCGCTCCGGCCGGCTCGACGACCAGCTTCGCCCGCTCCAGGCACAGCAGTACCGCGGCGGACAGCGCGTCCTCGGAGACCGTACGCACCTCGTCCACGTACTCGCCAATGATTTTGAAGGGGACGTCGCCCGGCTTGCCGACCTGGATGCCGTCCGCCATCGTCCCGAACGACTCCAGGGCCACCGGCCGCCCGGCCGCGAGCGAGGGCGGGTACGCCGCGGCGTCCTCAGCCTGCACGCCGATGATCCGCACGTCGGGGCGGACCGCCTTCACCGCCACCGCGATCCCGGCCGCCAGGCCGCCGCCGCCGATCCCCACCACGATCGTCGACACCTCGGGGCACTGCTCCAGCACCTCCAGGCCGACCGTGCCCTGGCCCGCCACCACGTCGGGGTGGTCGAAGGGGTGGATGAGGACGGCGCCGGTCGCCGCGGCGTACGACTCCGCCGCCTCCAGCGTCTCGTCGACGACCTGCCCGTGGAGGCGCACGTCCGCGCCGTAGTCGAGCGTCGCGGCCACCTTGGGGAGCGGGGCGCCGACCGGCATGAAGACCGTCGAGCGCACGCCCAGCAGCGATGCGGCCAGGGCGACGCCCTGCGCGTGGTTCCCTGCGCTGGCGGCGACCACGCCGCGGTGGCGCTCCCCCTCGCCGAGCCCGGCGATGCGCACGTACGCGCCGCGGAGCTTGAAGGAACCGGTCCGCTGCAGGTTCTCGCATTTCAGATGAACGGGCGCGTCGACCAGCCGGGAGAGGAACCTGCTGCCCTCCAGCGCAGTGACCCGTGCGATACCGGCGAGGATGTTCTGTGCGTCGCGAACGTCGTCCAGACTGACGGCACCGGCCGCGGCTGCGCTCATGGTCACAGTCTCGCACGCTGAGATGACGCCGGGTTTTCCACAGGGGGTTTTCCACAGGCCGTACGGCAAACGGCAGGGCCGCGTAATCTGTGGCCCAGTTCGAATCCGATGTTCATCCCCCGTCCCACGGACCGACCCGCGCCCGTGTCCGTGCCCCCACCCGTATCCACAGCCGTCCGTTCGCACTCCCTGCCGCCCTGACCGTGCCGGCAGCCAGATCCGCAGCCAGTGAACGTCCTCACGAAGTGAGCACCGTCCATGCCCTCCCCTCCTTCTCCCACCGACACCCCAGCACCGGCCGACCTGCTGAACGACCTGCAGCATCAGTTGGCCGTCTTCGCCCGCCGCGCCGAGCAGACGCGCCTCGCCGGCGCCGGGCAGATGCGCAACACGATGGACCGCGCCGCCTACCTGCTGCTCAACCGCCTCGAACAGCACGGCCCCACGGGCGTCAAGGCCCTCGCCGCCGGCATGGGCATCGACTCCTCGACCGTGACCCGGCAGGTCGCGCCGCTCGTCGACGGCGGGCTGGTCAAGCGCGCCACGCACCCCGAGGACGGCCGCGCGGTCGTGCTGGAGCTGACGCCGCTCGGCACGGCCCGGCTGCACGAGGTGCAGGATTCGCGGCGCGAGCTGGTCGCACGGCTGACGGCCGACTGGACGGCGATAGAACGGGCCACGTTCTGCACCCTGCTCACGCGGTTCAACACCTCGGTCTCGCAGGCCAACGCCGGGCAGCAGGAGAGCCGGCAGTCCGGCCGGCAGGACGGGGAGGAGAACGCAGGGGGGAACGGCAAGGAGAGCGGGGAGCGGGACGGGCTGGGCGGCCCGCGGGACGGGGGCGGCTGACGACGTCAGGTGCTCTGCCGACGTTCGGTGCTGCCGACATCTTGACCCCGGCGCCCGGCTGCCGTCCTATGGGATCGAGGGCGGTGAAGGGAGCAGCGCTGTGCGTCAGCGGCGCTCGGTACAACAGCGCCGCCGTGCCCTGGAGTTCGAGACCTTCTGTGCGGGCGCGGCCGGTCGGCTGCTGCATGCCGCCCAACTGCTCACCGCCGAACCGCCGGAAGCCGCCCCGCAGGCCGAGCGGCTGCTGACCCAGGCCCTGGCGCGTACGTACGCCCGCTGGGACCGGCTGCGCGGCGAGGATCCGTACGAGGCGGCCCGGCAGCAGCTCGTCGCCCGCTACGCGCAGACCTCCTGGCGCTACCGCCGCACCACCGGCGGGCTGCTGGACCGGCTGTCGCCGCAGGAGCGGCTGGTGCTCGTGCTGCGGATGTCGGAGGGCGTCGCCGAGGAGCAGACCGCGGCCGCGCTCGGGCTGCCGCCCGAGCGGGTCCACCAGATACTGATGCGGGCCAGCGCCGCCATGCTCAGCCGGCACACACCGGCCCCGGGGCGTACGCGACGGGAGGTGGCGACGTCATGATCTCGATCACCGCCCGCAAGGAGCAGGCCGTACGCGACCTGCTCGACGGCCCGCACCCCGCCGTGCCGCCGCAGCTCGCCGACCTGGCCGCCGCGCGCGGCCGGCGGCTGCTGCGGCGCCGGACGCTGCTGCGCACCGGGGTGTGGCTGCTGCTCGTCGCGGCGCTGGTGGCGCTGGCGGTGTGGGCCGCGGTGAGCGGAGCGTGGGTGGATCACCCGGCGCAGACCACGCCGGACTTCGACGGCTGGTGAGGCCGCGGCCGCCGGCGCCGCTGGCGGGGACGGCTTCGACGGCCCCGGGCTGGTGCGTAACGGGGTGGTGGGTCCCGTACCTGGTACGTCTCGGTCCGCTGTGGCCAGGCCCGGCGCGTCTCGGCCTGGCGGGTCCCGGGCCTGTGGGTCCCGGGCCGGGGTGTCCCGGCCCGGTGCGTCCCGTCCTCAGCCGCCCAGGGCCTGCGTGAGGTCCGCCAGCAGGTCGTCCACCGACTCGATCCCGACCGACAGCCGCACCAGGTCGTCCGGCACCTCCAGCGGCGAGCCCGCCGCCGAGGCGTGCGTCATCCGCCCCGGGTGCTCGATCAGCGACTCGACGCCGCCGAGCGACTCCCCGAGGATGAACAGCCGCGCCCGGTTGCAGACCTCGACCGCCGCTTCCTCGCCGCCCTCGACGCGGAACGACACCATGCCGCCGAAGTCGCGCATCTGCTTCGCGGCCGTCTCGTGCCCCGGGTGGTCTTCGAGACCCGGGTAGTACACGTGCGTCACCCGCGGGTGCCGGTCCAGCATGTGCGCGACGCGCGCCGCGTTGGCGCTGTGCCGGTCCATCCGCACGGCCAGCGTCTTGATGCCGCGCAGCACCAGCCAGGCGTCGAACGGACCGGCCACCGCGCCCATCGCGTTCTGGTGGAACGCGAGCCGGTCGCCCAGCTCGCGGTCGGCCACGACGAGCGCGCCGCCGACGACGTCCGAATGCCCGCCCATGTACTTGGTCGTGGAGTGCACGACCACGTCGGCGCCGAGCGCCAGCGGCTGCTGCAGGTAGGGGCTGGCGAAGGTGTTGTCGACGACGAGCAGGGCGCCGGCCTCGTGCGCGACGGCGGCGGAGGCGGCGATGTCGGTGATGCCGAGCAGCGGGTTGCTGGGCGTCTCCACCCACACCAGCTTCGTACGGTCGGTGAGCGCGGCCCGTACCGCCGCCGGGTCGCCGGTGTGCGCGACCGAGAACTCCACCCCCCAGCGCGCCGCGACCTGCGCGAAGAGCCGGAAGGAGCCGCCGTACGCGTCATCCGGGATGACCACGTGGTCGCCGGGGGTGAGCGCGGTGCGCAGCAGGCAGTCCTCGGCGGCCAGGCCGGAGGCGAAAGCGAGGCCGCGGGCCCCGCCCTCCAGCGCGGCGAGGTTCTGCTCCAGGGCGGTGCGGGTGGGGTTCGCGGAACGGCTGTACTCGTAGCCTCCGCGCAGGCCCCCCACCCCGTCCTGCTTGTACGTGGACACCTGGTGGATCGGCGGTACGACCGCGCCCGTCGCCGGGTCGGGCTCCTGGCCCGCGTGGATCGCGACGGTCTCGAAGCTGGGCTGGCTCATGCGGCCCGAGGATAAGCCCTGGAGGGGGGCCGTTGCGCGCGGCCGTCTGGTTTGCTGGAGGGGAGGACCCGTACGTGTACCAGCCCGGCCCGCACCCTCTTTGAGAACCCAGGACACATTAATGGAACTGTTGTTCGCACTCCTCGCCATCGCACTGATCGCATGGGTCGCCGTGCCCCTGCTGCGGCGGGCCCGGGGCGGCCGGGAGGTGCTGCAGTCGAACGCGCGGGCCGTCGACCCGGCCGGAAGCTACGGCTTCGTACCCCTCGACGAGCTCGACGTCCGCCTGCCCGGCCCCGACCCGCAGCTCGCCGAGGTCCTGCAGGAGCTGCAGGAGGACCAGGACTGGCAGGCCGCCTCCCGGCTCCTCGCGCTCACCGACGACGAGTGGGAGCTGCGCTGGCAGCGGGTGCAGACGCTGGCGGGGGCGGCGGCCTTCGAGCTGGCGCGGGCGCCGGGCGAGGGCGGGGCGTGGCTGCGCACGTGGCGGGCGGAGAAGCCCAAGGACGTGGGCGGGGCCGAGGTGCACGCGGAGTTCCTGGTGCGGCAGGCGTGGATGGCCGGGGTGGGGGCGGCGGAGTTCCCGGTGATCCTGGAGGAGGCGAAGAAGGTCTGCGCGGAGGCGGCGATGCTGGCGCCGGGGAGCCCCATGCCGTACATCATCGAGCTGGCCATCGCGCGCGGGGCGCACTACCGCGAGGCGGACTTCGAGGAGCTGTGGCACACGGTCGAACAGCGCGCGGGCGACCACATGGGCGCGCACCTCGCGGCACTGCAGTACGCGTGCGAGAAGTGGCACGGCTCCAGGGAGGCGGCGTACGACTTCGCGCAGCGCGCGGCCTCATCGGCGGGGCCGGGGACGCTGCTGCCCGCGCTGCCGCTGTTCGCGGTCTGGGAGCACCTGCCGGAGGCGAACCTGGTGCGGGGGCTGTACGAGGGCGAGGTCGTCAGGCAGGCGATCGAGGGCGCGCAGTACGCGGTGCACCACGCCCCGGCGGACCACCCGATGCTGCCGCACGTACGGCACCTGCTGGCGTGCTTCCTGGTGCGGGCGGAGCGGTACGAGGAGGCGCTGGAGCAGATGCGGCACGTGGACGGGTACGTGGGCGCGCTCCCGTGGTCGCTGAGCGAGCAGCCGGCGGCGGAGTACGCGGCGTACCGGGCGCTGGCGGTGGCGGGGTACGAGGGCGGCAGGGGTGCGGCGTTGAAGTGAGGCGGCGGGGAATGTCTGAGGTGAGCGATACGTTCCTTGGAAGGGTAATCAGCAGCGTCAGCGGAGGAGGCCGGAGATGTTCCTGAACCGCCACAAGAACCACCTGGTGACCAAGGACGAGGCGATTCCCGGCCGCGCCGCGCCCGCTTTCGGGGTCCCGGAGCGTCACACGGTGCTGGGCAACCCGCTGGAGGGCCCGTACCCGGAGGGCCTGGAGGTCGCGGACTTCGGTCTGGGCTGTTTCTGGGGCGCGGAGCGCAACTTCTGGCAGACGCCGGGCGTGTGGACGACCCTGGTCGGCTACCAGGGCGGGCACACGACGCACCCGACGTACGAGGAGGTCTGCTCGGGCCGGACGGGCCACACCGAAGCGGTCCGGGTGGTGTACGACCCGGCGGTGGTGTCGTACGAGGAGCTGCTCAAGCTGTTCTGGGAGTCCCACGACCCGACGCAGGGCTTCCGCCAGGGCAACGACATCGGCACCCAGTACCGCTCGGCGATCTACACCCACACCCCCGCCCAGGCGAAGGCGGCGGACGTTTCGCGCGCCTCGTACCAGCAGGTCCTCTCCGCCTCGGGCTATGGCGACATCACCACGGAAATCCTCCCGGCAGCCGACCGCCCCTTCTACCCGGCGGAGGCGTACCACCAGCAGTACCTGGACAAGAACCCGGGCGGCTACTGCGGCATAGGCGGCACGGGCGTGAGCTGCCCCGTGGGCGTCGCCAGGGCGGAGTGACCCCTTCAGGGTGAGAGCGGCGCCGAGTCGGCGATCCAAGAGGGACATCGTCCTGCTCGTCCGCTTCTCATCCGCGCGAGGAGCGGTGCGCTGCCACGGTCCCTCTCGGCTGATCCGGACTGTCCCGACACGGGTCCAGCCCGGCAACTGGATCCGCCACCCCGATATCCGCGTCACGTCGCCGCCGAGATCCACTTGCCACAGCGCGTGCACTCCCAGCCCCGGCAGTCACCCGCCACGTGCTTGCAGTGCCAGACCACCACTGCGTCGTGCATGGCGTGACAGACACAGTGTTGTAAATAGCATAAAATAGGATACGGCCTAGAATATTGCGGGCGCACGAGCGGAGCGCGCAAGAGGTGGTAGCCGGTGGCGGACGACGGAGACAGCGCGGGCGCGTGGAGCCATACCTCCGCGCAGCTTGGCGCGTTGCTTGACCTCGTCGACGAGGCCGTCGTCACGTGCGACCGCGCCGACGGGACGATCCTGGGGTTCAACCGGGCCGCCGCGCGCCTCTTTCCCCGGCTGCGCCCGGGGCAGCCGGTCAGTGCGTCGGCGGCACCCCTGGCCCGTGCCGCCGCCCGGGGGGCGAAGCGCTTCTCCGCCCCTTTCGAGGGCCACAGGCTCCGCGGTCACCTGTGCACCGCCGACGGACTCGCGGTATGGCTGGTCAGTCAGGTCAGCAGCGCGCAGGAGGCAGAGGCTGCGCTCGCCGACGCACACGCCAGGTCGGCCTTTCTGGAGGAGGCTACGCAGCGCCTTGGCTCTTCGCTCCATCACGGCCGCACCGCCCGTACGCTCGCCGAGATCGCCATCCCGAAACTTGCGGACGTATCCGTGGTGGTCCTGCCCGCGAGCGGGCGGCGTACGGACTGGCACCGAGCGGGTCCGGGCGAGGACCGCTCCTCCGGTGAGGTGACGGTCGAGAGGCTCGAAGAGGTGCCCGAGGTCGCGAACGCACTGTACGGACTCCAACCCCGCCCCACCGTCGTGAGCCCTCAGAAGCTGGACCCGCTCGACAGCCTTGTGCTCCCAGAGTTCGTTCAGGGCACAGAGCCGCTCGTGGCCCAGCTCGCCGCAGGGGGCGTGCCGGCCGGCGCGCTGATCCTGCTGCGCGGCCCGGAACGTGACCGCTTCGACGACGCGGACATGGAACTGACACATCAGTTCGCCGAGAGGGCCGGACTCGCGCTGGCAACGGCGGCACTCTATACACAGCAGGCCCACACCATCGCCGTCCTGCGAGCCAGCATGGCCCCGGAACCCCTGCCCTCCGCCGACGGCCTCAGGCTCGGCGCCGCCTACCGGCCGGCCGCTGAGGCGCTGCACATCAGCGGCGACTTCTACCACGTGGCCCCCTCCGCCCTGGGCGGGGTCACGTTCTACTTCGGTGACGTGTCAGGGAAGGGTGCGGAGGCCGCGGTGCTGGCAGGGCACCTCAGGCAAAGTATGCGGACGCTGGCCATGGTCGCGAAGGAGAGCGAACCCCTGCGTGACCTGCATCTGCTCAACGAGATCGTCCTCAGCGAGGACACCCGTTTCACGACCCTGGTCACGGGCTACGCCCGCCCCTGCCACGACGGCTCGGTGAAGGTGGAGATCGCCGGCGGCGGCCACCTCTCCCCGCTCGTCCTTCGTCTCGACGGAAGGGTGGAGGAAATCGCCTGCGAGGGCACGCTCGTCGGGGCGGTGCCCGATCCCGGTTTCAGCCTCGCGGAGTTCTTTCTCGAACCCGGCGAGCTGATCCTTTTCTACAGTGACGGGGTCACCGAAGCGCCAGGTGGTGCGAGCGGGCGGGAGATGTACGGCGAGGAACGCCTCGTCGGCGCGCTCGCCAGTTGCACCGACATGCAGGCGGCGTCGGTCGCCGAGCGGCTGGAGTTGCTCACGACCGAATGGCTTGCCGGCCGCCCGCACGACGACATCTCCATCCTGACGCTTCAGGCACCTCCCCGCCGTGGCTCTTCCGCCGCACCGTCAGCCCGGGAGCCGCACGAGTCCGCCGTTGCCGGAAGGCCGGGATCCCATGAGTGAGCCCCGGATCACCGAAGCCGCCCGGGCCCGCTTCGACGCCTGCCTGGCGGACGCGGACGAGGACGCGGCGGTCGAGCTGACCGTCGATCTTGTGACGAGCGGTGTGAGCGCGGAGGACGTCCTGCTCCGACTGGTGGCGCCCGCACAGGTGAGGGTCGGCGAGCGGTGGGAGTCCGGCGAGTGGACGGTGGCGCAGGAGCACGCGGCCACCCATGTCAGCAGGAAGGCCGTCGACGGGGTCACGTCCGCTGCCCGCGGCACTGCCCGCCTGCCCGACGGGGCCGGTTCACGGGGCCACGTGCTGGTGGCGTGCAGCGATGGCGAATGGCACGTCCTCCCCTCCCAGATCCTCACCGAGGTGCTGCGACTGCACGGCTTCGACGTGCGCTCACTGGGCGGGTCGGTGTCCCCGCACGGGATGCTCTCGGACGTACACCAGAACGGCCCCGACGTGGTCGCGGTCTCGTGCACACTGCCCTGGAACCTTCCGCTGGCCCACCGGCAGATCGAGATCTGCCGGTCGGCCGGCGTTCCCGTCATCACGGGCGGGGCGGGGTTCGGTCCCGAGGGCACATGGGCGTACGCGCTGGGTGCGGACCTGTACGCGGCCGACGCCCGTGGCGCCGTGGACGCACTGACTCGCCACTGGCCGCCGGTACTGCGCGGAGAGTCGTCGGTCGAAGCGGATGCCGTGGAGGCGTACGCGATGCTCGTCAGGCAACGACCCGGGCTGCTGGAGCACCTGACCGCCGCGCTGCGAGACGCCGCCCCGGGCCTGCGCGGAAGCTCGGGCACGGCAGACGGCACCGGCTCCGGCTCCGCCATGGAGCACGAGGAGAGCACCGGGTTTCTCGGCCGGCTTCTGGATTCCCTGGCAGCGGCCGTCTATGTCGACGACGAGCGCGTGTTCACCCGGCACCTCGCCTTCGCGCGGACCTATCTCACCACCCGCTCGGCGGACTCACGCTGCCTCATCGTGATGGCGGACGCCCTCGCCGACCGGCTGGACGAGTCGCCGCGGGCCCTCGACCAACTCTCGGCGGGGCGCCGGTTCCTCGTCGAGCAGGAGGATGCCCCCCGCCGTCCGGGATGAACGAGTGCCGCGACGGCGGTCGCACGAAGACGACACCCCGCAGTCGTGGGCGTCGAGCCGAGTACCCAGTTGGGGCGCCCCCGCGCGACCACGTGATCCTCTGCGCTCATGGGTCACATGGCAGGGCAGGCTCGCGGGCGCGGGCATGAGCTGCCCGGTGGGCGTTGCCGGGGCGGGCGGCTGAGTTCCTGCCGAGAGCCGTCTCGGGGTTGAATTCGTGAGCCGGTGAAACTATGGGGCTGTCTCACGCGTTGATCAGGTCGTGACTCAAGGACCGGCGCCTCGCCCACTTTCCGACGAAGCCCTTTCTCACCTCCTCGGCAAGCAACAGTTCGGCACTCTCGCCACCGTCAAGCGCAGTGGCCATCCCCATATGACGACCCTGCTGTACGACTGGGACCCGGACGCTCGCGTCGTGCGGTTTTCGACGACGGTGGACCGGGTCAAGGTTGCGCACCTGCGGCGCGATCCGCGAGCGGCGGTGCATGTGCGGGGGGACGACGTGTGGTCGTTCGCCGTTGCCGAAGGGGAGGCCGAGGTCTCGGACGTCTCGACGGCCCCGGGGGACGCGGTGGGGCGGGAACTGCTCGCCATGGTTCCGGCGGCCGCCAAGCCGGAAGACGAGGGCACGTTCTTGGAGCAGATGGTCGCCGAGCGCCGGGTCGTCATCCGGCTGAAGGTGAACCGGCTGTACGGCACGGCACTCGACGTCACCGGCTAGCACCGCAACGGTCGTTGTGAGGGCCCGGCGGGCGGTCAGGTGCCTTCCGGGGGGAGCGGGTGGATTCCCTCTCTTACTGCTCGTTGGATGGTCTGCGAGAGGTTCGCCGCGTCGTAGGTGAAGCCCGTGAGCAGGAGACGTTTGCCGTTGTGGACTTTTATGCGGCAGTGGACGTCCCAGCCCATGGCCGCGCTGATCGCGTTCCGCTGGCCGCTGTCGGAGACCTTGCGGATGGTCTCCCAGGGAATCACCCGGGACTCGCCGGTCCTGCGGTAGACGAGGCCGCCCTCGCGGACCGTGTATACCTCGCCGTGACGGGTGGTGTAGCGCAGGCCGTTGGTGATGCCCGACCACAGGCAGAGGAGGGCCACGCCCACCACCAGGCCGGCGAAGGTGCCGCTGGAGGACTCCTCGAAGGTCTGGATGACGACCGGGATGGACACGGCCCCTGCCGCCACCCCGATCACTAACGAGATGATCCCGGTCCGTCCGTGGCGCGCCACGTCGGTCTGGTGGCGCCCTACGAAGGCACCGAGTTCCTGCTCACCCGGCACGGTCATGTGTCTCCCCCTCAGTCCCCCTTGCGGTGCGCAGCATTCTCGTGAGATCCGCGACGTGCCACAAGCACACCGGCGGCCCGGCCGATCGGCTGGCCCTCCTGGACACGGGGTGGGTGGACGTCAGGTGGTGGTGAGGAGTTCGAGGGTGTCTATCACTCGGTGGGAGAAGCCCCATTCGTTGTCATACCAGGCGACCACCTTGATGTGGCGGCCGTCGACGCGGGTGAGGGCCGAGTCGAAGACGGCGGAGGCCGGGTTGCCGGTGATGTCGGCGGAGACGAGGGGGTCTTCGGAGTATTCGAGGATGCCGGCCAGGGGGCCTTCCGCTGCCGTGCGGTAGGCGGCGAGGACGTCTTCGCGGGTGACGTCGCGACTGACCGTGGTGTTGAGTTCGACGATCGAGCCGACCGGAACCGGGACGCGGATCGAGTCGCCGGAGAGTCTGCCTTCCAGGCCGGGGAGTACGAGGCCGATGGCCTTGGCGGCGCCCGTGGTGGTGGGGACGATGTTGACGGCCGCGGCGCGGGCGCGGCGGGCGTCGCGGTGGGGGCCGTCCTGGAGGTTCTGCTCCTGGGTGTAGGCGTGCACGGTGGTCATGAAGCCGTGCTCGATGCCGGCGAGTTCGTCCAGTACGGCGGCCAGGGGGGCGAGCGCGTTGGTGGTGCAGGAGGCGTTCGAGACGATGGTGTGGGTCTGCGGGTCGTACGCCTCGGTGTTCACGCCGGGCGCGAGGGTGACGTCCGCGCCCGCGGAGGGGGCGCTGACGAGGACCTTGCGCGCGCCCGCGTCGAGGTGTGCGCGGGCGGCCGTGGCCGCGGTGAAGCGGCCGGTGGCTTCGAGGACCACGTCCACGCCGAGTTCGGCCCACGGCAGCTTCGCCGGCTCCCGCTCGGCGAGCACCTTGATGCGGCGGCCGTCGACGACGAGGGTGTCGCCGTCCGCCGTCACCGGGCGGCCGAGGCGGCCGGCGGTGGTGTCGTAGGCGAGGAGCCGCGCTAGGGTCGCCGGCTCGGCGAGGTCGTTGACGGCGACGACGTCGAGGCTGCTGTCGCGTTCCAGCAGCGCGCGCAGCACGTTGCGGCCGATGCGGCCGAATCCGTTGATGGCGATGCGGGTCATGGTCGTCCTGCCTTCCGGGTGTCTGCGGCTTCCCACTGGCTTTCCACCGGGGTTGCCCCCGGGGTTTCCGCGCTTTCCAGCAGGTTCGCCCGCCGTGCCACCCGCACGACAGCGGCCTGGGTGCCATCCTCCGCAAGGATCTCGCCAGCTACTCGCCCCGCGCGAACGTGCGCCGGTATTCGCTCGGCGTCGTCCCCAGAATCTGCTGGAAGTGCAGCCGCAGATTGGCGCCCGTGCCGAGGCCGACGGTGTCCGCGATCTGCTCCACGCTCTGCTCCGACCGCTCCAGCAGTTCGCGCGCCACGTCGATGCGCGCCCGCATGATCCACTGCATCGGCGTGTACCCGGTGTCGTCCACGAACCGCCGCGAGAACGTGCGCGTCGACACCCCCGCGTGCCGCGCCAGCGCCTCCAGCGTCAGCGGCTCGCCGAGCCGGTGCAGCGCCCACTCCCGGGTCGCGGCGAACCGCTCGCCGAGCGGCTCCGGCACGCTGCGCGGCACGTACTGCGCCTGGCCGCCGCTGCGGTACGGGGCCGCCACCAGGCGCCGGGCGGCGTGGTTGGACGCGGCCACGCCGAGGTCGCCGCGGAGGATGTGCAGGCACAGGTCGATGCCGGAGGCGGCGCCCGCGGAGGTCAGGACGCTGCCTTCGTCGACGAAGAGGACGTTCTCGTCGACCCGTACCTCCGGGTGCTTCGCGGCGAGTGCGCGCGTGTAGTGCCAGTGGGTGGTGGCGCGGCGGCCGTCGAGGAGGCCCGTGGCGGCCAGCGCGAAGGCGCCGGTCGAGATGGCGGCGAGGCGGGCGCCGCGGCGGTGGGCGGCGATCAGGGCCTCGGTGACGGCGGGCGGCGGGTCGTCGCGGTCGGGGAACCGGTAGCCGGGTACGAAGACGATGTCGGCCCAGGTCAGCGCGGACAGGCCGTGCGCGACGTGGTACGAGAGCCCGTCGCCGCCGGCCACCAGCCCGGGTGCGGCGCCGCAGACGCGGACCTCGTACGGCATGCTCCGCCTGGTGCTGAAGACCTGCGCGGGGATGCCGGCGTCGAGGGGTTTGGCGCCTTCGAGTACGAGGACGGCGGCGCGGCGGAGGCGCGAGGAGGCTGGCACGGGGACACGGTACGTGCCCGGTCCGCGGATCCTCAGTCGCGCGGGAAGTACGTGCCCGGCGGTGCCCCCACGGTGCGGTGGAAGGCCGCCACGAACGCGCTCGACGAGGCGTAGCCGACGTGCCGGGCGGCGGTCGCCACCGTCGCGCCGGAGGCGAGCAGCGGCAGGGACGCCTGGAGGCGCAGGTGCGTACGCCAGCGCCCGAAGGGCATGCCCGTCTCGGCGACGAAGAGGCGCGCCAGCGTGCGGGGCGCCGCGCCGGCGTACGGGGACCACTCCGCGAGCGTACGGGCGTCCGCCGGGGTGTCGCGCAGCGCCTCGGCGACGGCGCGCGGGCGCGGGTCGTGGGGCATGGGCGCCAGGACGGACGCCGGGGCGACGGGGCTGAGCTGGTCGAGGAGCACGGCCTCCGCGCGGGCGCGGGCGGCCGGGGCGGGGGCGTCGTCGGCGAGGTGGTCGAAGAGGGCACGCAGCAGCGGGGTCACGGCCACGACGGTCGGCTCGGCCCACCCGGGCCGATCCGTCGGCGGGCGGGTACGGAGCGGATGGTCAGCGGCCGCCGGGGCCGGATGCCGGACGTACAGCGCCCGCGGCTCCGTCGTGCCCGCCGTACCCGTCGCGTGGCGTACGCCCGGGGGGATCCACAGCGCCGTCGTCGCCGGCAGCACCCACGTGCGGCTCAGCGCCCGCACCATCAGGACCCCGCTGCGCGCCCACGCCAGTTGCGGCACCGGGTGCCGGTGGCGGTCGGTCCAGCCGCCGCCCGCCGCCACGAGGCCCGCCACGAGCACCGCACCGCCCCCGTGAGCGGAAGCGGAAGCGGAGGCGGAATCGGCAGGCGGTGCGGGGCCGTTCAGCGACATGGCTCGCCAGACTAGCGCGTGGCGGCCACTCCCCACCCCGCCCGTCCACCCGGCGAAGCGGAAGCGCACGAACAGGCCCCCGCCCGGGTAGGAATCGGGCATGCGCCCCGTGGACTACGACGACCGCCTCCACCGCACCTACGCCGCAGGCCGCGCTCTCACCGACGCCCAGCGCACCGCCTGGTCCCGTGCGTTCGCCGCCCGCCTGCCCGCCGCCCGGCCACTGCGCGGGCTTGACCTGGGGTCCGGCACCGGGCGGTTCACGCCGCTGCTCGCCGCGGAGTTCGGCGGTCCGGTCACCGGGGTCGAGCCGTCGGCGCGGATGCGCGAGCAGGCCGTCGCCGACGCCGCACATCCGCAGGTCGCGTACGTCCCGGGGCGCGCCGAGGCGCTGCCGCTGCCGGACGCGTCGGTCGATTTCGCGCTCGGCTTCCTGGTCTGGCATCACGTGCGGGACAAGCACGCCGGCGCCCGCGAGCTGCACCGTGTCGTACGCCCCGGCGGCACCCTGCTGCTGCGTACCGAACTCACCGACGCGCTGCCCGACTTGTGGTACCTCGACGCGTTCCCGCGCGGGCGCGACGTCCTCGCCGCGCTCTACGAGCCGCTGTCAGTGCTGCGCGATACGTTCGAGACGGCGGGATGGGAACTGAAGGGGGTGGGAGAGGTCTGGCTGCCGGCGCCCGGGACGTGGGCGGGGGCGCTGGCCCGGTTGCGTACGCGCGCGTTCTCCGTCTTCGAGCACATGCCGGAAGCCGATATCGAGGCCGGCTTCGCGGAGTTGGAGCGCCGGGTGGCCGCGGCGCCGCGGGCGCCCGCGCCGGTGACGCCGGGGACGGTGGTCACCTTCCGCCGCGTGTGAGAGACCACGGAGTTCACCGGCCGGGGGCTCACCAGCCGCGGGACTCGTCAGCCGCGGGACTCACCAGACGCACGGCTCACCAGACGCCCACCTCGCTGTTCGGCTTGATCTGCGCCACCACCGGCACGGCCTCGCCCACGGCCTCGACCGCCTCCACCGACCACGGCCCGACCGCGACGAACACCACGTGCTCGATCCCGAACTCCGCGAACGACTCGCACCGCTCCGCCACCGACTCCGCCGGCTCCCCCAGCTCCATCCGGGCGGTGACCGTCTTCTCCACCTCCCAGAACGGCCGCCCCGCGGAGGCGCAGTGGTCCGCGAGCACGTCCAGCTCGCGCCGGAGCGTCAGGCCGCCGTCCGGTACGTCGAAGAAGTTGCACGCGTCCGCGTACTGCGCCGCCAGCCGCAGCATCGGCCCGTCGCCCACGCCGCCGACGAGCACCGCGGGCCGCGGCCGCTGCACCGGCTGCGGGCTGCACACGGGGTAGTCCAGCGTGAAGTGCCGGCCGTCGAACGCGCCGGTGTCGCCCGCCCACATCTGCTGCGCCAGCCGCAGCGTCTCCTCCAGCCGCTCGACCCGCTCGACCGCGGGCGGCATGGTCAGGCCCATCGCGTACGCTTCGTCCTCGCGGTAGCCGGCGCCGAGGCCGAGCCAGGCGCGGCCGCCGGAGAGCACGTCGAGGGTGGTGACGGCCTTGACGAGCAGCGCGGGCGGGCGGTAGGTCACGCCGGTGACCATCGTGCCGATGCGGACGTGCTCGGTGCGCGCGGCCAGGTAGCCGAGGGTGGTGTACGCCTCCAGCACCGGCTCGTCCGGCGTGCACGTGGGGTCGGCCTGCAGCAGATGGTCACCCACCCAGACCGTGTCCACCCCTGCCGCGTCCGCCGCGCCGACGACCTCGGCGAGCGCGGGCGCGAGGGCCGTGGGACCGCCGGGCCAGGAGAAGTCGGTGACGTTGATGCTGATGCGCATGGTGGGCGGCCTCCTCGTCGCTTACACGCAGTCTGCCTGTGACGGCGCGTGCCGGTCGTCCGTCCACAGGAGTCAACTTTCTTACTCCCAGGGGAGTAACGGGCGCTCAGGAGGTCTTCCCGGGACGGCAGGAGCCCGTCGCGGGAGGAGCCGGGACGGTACGCGGACGGGGATGTCGCGGCGACTGCGTACCGTGGTGGCATGAGCACCGCCAAGTTGACGCCCGCCCGGCGCCGGGCCGTGGCCGGGGCCGACGCCGCGACCGGGCTGGTGCGCGCGAGCGAGCGCGTGCTGGAGGGTCTGGTGGACGGCGGTTTAGCGGTACGGCATCCGCGCCCGCCGCACCGGCACTACCTCACCCCCGCGGGGCGCGAGCTGCGCGACCGGCTGCTCGCCGAAGCCGCGGCATCGGCCGAAGCCGAAGCCGAAGCCGGCGCCGGCGGGCCGGCCGGCGGCCGGAGCCCGGCGGAGCCCGGGGTGTTCGCGGCCCGTACCGGCGGCGAGCCCGCCCCACCAGACGCCGCCGCGCGCGCCCGCGAGGTGCGCAGCGCCTGGAGGGCCTCACCGAGCTGCGCCGGCTCACCAACGCCGACGGCGCCACCGACGTGCCGTGCGCCTGGGAGCGTACGCACCTGGCGTCCGCCGTCGCCCTCGCCCTGGAGGCCGGCGGCCTGCCGCCGGCCACGGACGTGACCGGCGGCTACGCCGTCACCCCCGCCGCGCACCAGCCGGAGGCGGTACGGGTCGACTGGCGGCCGGGACCGGCGCTGCGGGAGCTGGTACGGGGCGCGGGGGTGCTGGAGTCGGCGGGGTGGCAGGTCTCCGAACACCCCGAGCGCGACGGCGGGATGTACCTGCTTGCCTCACCGCGCCGCCGCTGAGAAGGCCGGCGCCCCGGTGCCGTACGACACCGGGGCGCGCAGGGGCGCGTACGGACGCCTCCGCGCCCGCACGCGCCCTTCCCCCGTGACCCCCGAGACCCCCGTGTCCCCCTTCTCCTTACACCGCTACGCCGCCTCCCGCTCCGTGACCTTCAGCAGGCCCTTCTTGATGACCGCCAGCCTCGGCGCCCGCCTGGCGATCGCGCTGTCGTGCGTGACCAGCACGTACGTCAACCCCAGCTCTTTCCACAGCCCTTCGAGCAGCGCCACGATGTCGTCCCGGGTGTCCTCGTCGAGGTTGCCGGTCGGCTCGTCGGCCAGCAGCACCTTCGGCTGCTTCACCAGCGCCCGCGCGATGGCCACGCGCTGCTGCTGCCCGCCGGACAGCTCTCCCGGCAGATGCGTCAGCCGCTCCGCGAGCCCCACGGACTCCAGCGCCTCGGCCGCCCGCTTGGCGCGCTCGGTCGCCTTGACGCCGAGCGGCACGAGCGCGGTCTCGACGTTCTCCTGGGCGCTGAGGGTGGGGATGAGGTTGAAGCTCTGGAAGACGAAGCCGATGGTCGCGGCGCGTACCCGGGTGAGCGCGGCCTCGCTGAGACCGCCGAGGTCGGTGCCGTCGAGGCTGACGGTGCCGGAGGTCGCGCGGTCGAGGCCGCCGAGCAGTTGCAGCAGCGTCGACTTGCCGCCGCCGGTGGGGCCGCGGACGACGAGCTGGTCGCCGTCGGCGATGGTGAGGTCGACGCCGGCGAGGGCGTCGATCGCCTCCTTGCCGCGCTGGTAGCGCTTGGTGACGCCGTTGAGCTGGTACATCGTGGTCAACTCCTGGATGGCCGCGGTGAGGTGGTCGGGGGGAGGTGGGGCTACTCGACGCGCCGCAGCGCGTCCGCGGGCCGCAGTCGCGCCGCCCGCCAGCCGCCGAAGAGGCCGGCGATCAGCCCGCCGGCGACCGCGAGCGCGACGGCCAGGGCGATCACGGAGAGCGTCACGGGCGCCTGGAGCGCGACTTCCACGGTGGAGTTCGCCGCGTCCACCATCTCCTTCGGCCCGCGCATCACCGCGCCCTCGGGCATGTCGGAGCCCGGGCCCACCGAGGCGTCGAGCGTCGGGGCGACCGCCGTGACGAGGTACGCGCCGGCGACGCCGAGCGCGATGCCGAGGGCGCCGCCGAGGATCCCGTTGACGAACGCCTCGCCCATCACCTGCCGGACCACGCGCCCGCTGCGCCAGCCGAGCGCCTTGAGCGTGCCGAACTCCCGCACCCGCCGGCCCACGGCGGACATCGTGAGCAGCCCGGCGAGCAGGAAGGCGGCGGCCAGCACGACGACGGAGAGCCACTTGCCGATGTTGGTGGCCAGGTTGGAGGCGGTGGAGAGGTTGCCGGAGACCTGCTCGGCGAGGTCGGAGGCGGAGGTGACGCTGGCGCCGGACACGTTCTCGTCGATGGCGTCCTTGACCGCGGGGATGTCCTCGGAACTGTCGGCCTTGACGTAGATGGTGGAGACCTTGTTCTCCAGGTCGGCGTCGGACAGTTCCTGGGCGCGCTTGAGGGGAATGTAGACGTTCGCGGTGGCGGCGCCGGTGTCGGCGGTGGCGATGCCGACGATCTCGAACTTCTTGCCCTTGATGGTGACCTCGTCGCCGACCTTCAGGTCCTCGTCCTTGGCGTACGCGCTGTCGACGACCGCCTTGAGGGCGTCGGTGTCGTTCTTGCCGAAGGTCGCGCCGTCGCTGATCTTGGACGAGGAGAGCGGGCCGACGTCCTGCTGGGTGACGTCGAGGCCGGTGACGGTGAAGGAGTCGACGTCGATGTCGGCGCCGCCGCCCTCGATCCGCGGGCCTCCCCCGCCGCCTCCGCCGCCGGACCCGCCCTGCCCGGGAGCGGTCTGCTCGGTGGCGCCGCCCTCGATCTTCCCCTGCTGGAAGTCGCCCTTGAACTCGATGTCGTTGAGCGCCAGCGCGCCCACCGCCGTGTCGACGCCGTCCTGGGCCTCGACCTCGCCCACGACCGAGTCGTCGAGGTGGTCGAAGCCGCCGAGCGGCATCAGCCGGTCGTCGGTCTCGGTGGCGTCCTCACCGTCCTTGCCGGGTCCGATACGGAAGCTCTGCGGCCCGCCGCCGCTCTCGTCCGCTTCCTTGCTGACGGTGAGGTCGGTGCCCACGCCGTAGAGGGAGTGCAGGACTTCGTCCTGGGCGTCGCGCATGCCGGCGGCCACGGACGACACGGTGATGACGAGGCCGATCCCGAGCGCCAGGCCGAGGGCGACGACCAGTGCGGCCTTTCTGCGCCGGCGCAACTCGCGCCGGAGGTAGGTGAGGAACATGCGGCGAAGTTATGGCGCGAGGTTGGGGAAAGGCTGAGGCCACCGTGAGAGTGCCATGAGAAAGGGCCGGGCCTCGCCGTACGTACGTCGTACGGTCCAGGTCCCGGCCCTGTGCCGGTGCTACGGCGCCCGCCCGCGGCGCCCGCCGGAGGAAGCCGCTCCGCGCTTCCGCGCGCTGCGGTACGCCGGGGCGTACGGGGCATGAGCTCCGTACGCCCCCCGGCGCACCGCGTCGCCTCGGCGGCGGCGTGCCACGGCTCGGCGGTCAGCGGCTCAGAGCGCGCTGCCCTCCTGCCAGGCGGCCCAGTCCATGTTCCAGCCGTTGAGGCCGTTGTCCGGGGCGATGGTCTCGTCCGGCGAGTTCTGGACGATCACGACGTCACCGACCAGCGACTGGTCGTAGAACCAGGCGCCGTCCGTCCCGGAGTCGTTCGCGCCCTGCTCGTCGAACAGGCCGACACAGCCGTGGCTGGTGTTGGCGCTGCCGAAGACGCCCCGGCCGCCCCAGTAGTTGCCGTGGATGAACGTGCCGGAGGTGGACAGCCGCATGGCGTGCGGCACGTCCGGGATGTCGTACTCGCTCTTGCCCTTGTCGTCGGTGAAGCCCACCGTCGAGCCGTCCATCCGGGTCTCCTTGTGCTTCTCGGAGATCACCATCTGGCCGTTGTACGTGGGGTTCTCGGGCGAACCCGCGGAGATCGGGATGGTCTTGACCTTCTTGCCGTCCCGCACGACCTCCATCGTCATGGCCTTGACGTCGACGGTGGTGACCTGCGAGCGGCCCACGGTGAAGCTCATCTCGCGGTCCTGCACGCCGAAGACGCCGGGCGACGCCTCGACGCCGTCGAGGTTCATGTCCATGGTGACGGTGGAGCCCGCCTCCCAGTACTCCTCGGGGCGGAAGTCGAGCCGGGTGTCGTTGAACCAGTGGCCCACGACCTCCTGGCCGCTGCTCGTCTCGACCGCGATCTTCGACTCGACCGCCGCCTTGTCCTCGACCGGCTTGTCGAAGTTGAGCGAGACGGGCATGCCGACGCCGACCTCGGTGCCGTCCTCCGGGGTGAAGTAGCCGATCACGCTGTTCTCGGCGGAGACCGTGGAGAAGTTCGCGTTGGACGTGGACACCTGGCCGTCGCTGTCCTTGGCCTTGGCCGTGAGCCGGTACTCCGTGCCGCGCTCCAGGGCCGCGTCCGGGGTCCAGGAGGAACCGTCGTCCGCGATCGTCCCGGCGATCTGGTCGGTGCTGCCGGCAGCGGTCAGCACGACCTCGGTGAGCTTGCCGCCCTTCACCGTGACCTTGGTGTCGGAGTTGATCCCGACGTTCTCCGTGCCGTCCTTGGGCGCTATGGATATTCGGGCGTCCGGCACGTTCTTCTGCTGATCCGAGGCGGAATCCTTCTGATCCCCGGAGCCTTCCGCATTGCTGTCGCCGCCGCACGCGGTCAGCCCCAGCACGGCGCTCATCGCCACCGCGGTCAGCGCCACCCCGCGCCGCCCCTTGCCGTACACCCTCACGTCGTAACTCCCCTTCACCGCGAAGGGCACGATGCCCTACCTCACGGAGTAGGACGCCCAGTCCCCACTAGTCCGTTCCGTCCTGCCACCCCACTGTGGCACACGCCACCGACGCTCCTGACCGGCGGTCGGGCACACCGCCCCACATCCGGCCGGAAGGAGAGGGAACGGCGCAGGTCAGCGCCCATTCGATCAGATTGCGACGAATCAGGAAAGAGGCCCTGTGACGGACTCCACCGCCGCGACGAGCCGCCCGGAACGGACGAAACCCTCCGCCGCGGCCAGGTCCGGCGACAGGAACCGGTCGTCCCCCGGCCCCGCGACCCCCGCGTCGCGCACGGCGCGCAGCACGGCCTGCGTGGCGGGCGCCGGCGTGAGCCCGGCGCGCAACTCGACGGCGCGGGTGGCGGCATACATCTCGACGGCCAGCACCTTGGTCAGATGATCGATCGCGGTACGCAGCTTCCGCGCCGCGGACCAGCCCATCGAGACGTGGTCCTCCTGCATCGCCGAGGACGGGATGGAGTCCGCCGACGCCGGCACGGCCAGCCGCTTCAACTCGCCGACCAGCGCCGCCTGCGTGTACTGGGCGATCATCAGGCCCGAGTCCACCCCGGGGTCGCCGGCCAGGAAGGCGGGCAGGCCGTGGCTGCGGTTCTTGTCCAGCAGCCGGTCGGTGCGGCGCTCGGCGATGGAGCCGAGGTCGGCGGCGGCGACGGCGAGGAAGTCCAGGACGTAGGCGACGGGGGCGCCGTGGAAGTTGCCGTTGGACTCGACCCGGCCGTCGATCACCACCGGGTTGTCGACGGCGGCGGCCAGTTCGCGCTCCGCGACCGTACGGGCGTGGGCGAGGGTGTCCCGGCCGGCGCCCGCGACCTGCGGCGCGCAGCGCACGGAGTACGCGTCCTGCACCCGGGGCGCCGCGGGCAGGCCGTCGTGGCCGGTCTGGTGGTGGCCGGTGAGGCCGGAGCCGTCGAGCACCTTGAGCATGTTGGCGGCGCTGGCGGCCTGGCCGGGGTGGGGGCGTACGGCGTGCAGCTCGGGCGCGAGCACCCGGTCCGTGCCGAGCAGGGCCTCCAGGGTGAGGGCGGCGGTGACGTCGGCGGCGGTGAGCAGCGCGGCGAGGTCGGCGCAGGCCATGAGCAGCATGCCGAGCATCCCGTCGGTGCCGTTGAGCAGCGCGAGGCCCTCCTTCTCGCGCAGCGTCACGGGCGCGAGGCCGTGGGCCGCGAGCAGGTCCGCGGCGGGGTGCACGGTGCCGTCGGGGCCTTCGGCGTCGCCCTCGCCCATGAGCGCCAGCGCGCAGTGCGAGAGGGGGGCGAGGTCGCCGGAGCAGCCGAGGGAGCCGTACTCGTGGACGAGGGGGGTGATGCCCGCGTTGAGCATCCCGGCCATCGCCTGGGCGACCTCGGGGCGTACGCCGGTGTGGCCGGAGGCCAGGGTCTTCAGGCGCAGGAACATCAGCGCCCGTACGACCTCGCGCTCCACCCGCGGGCCCATGCCGGCCGCGTGCGAACGGACGATGTTGCGCTGGAGCTGCACGCGCAGGTCGGGGCTGATGTGCCGGACGGCGAGCGCGCCGAAGCCGGTGGAGACCCCGTACACCGGGTCGGGCTTGGCGGCGAGGTCGTCCACGACGCGGCGCGCGGCGGCGAGCGCGTCGAGGGCGCGTACGGACAGCTCGACCGGGGCGCCGCGGCGGGCGACGGCGAGGACGTCGTCCGCGGTGGTGCCGGCGGGCCCGAGGACGACGGGCGCGGGGCGGGGGTGCATATTCATATTCAGAAACCTTACGAACTGAATCCCGGGCTGTCACGGGCGCTGCGCGGACCCCCTCGCGGGACGTCCAACTGATCAGAAAACACACTTGGTCGGCTCTGGCGCGGCGCGGCCGCACGCACTACGTTAGCGAGCGTTAACGCCACGAGCCGCCGGAGGCAGATTCGCATGGGCGAGGGCATCGCCGTCCGCACGCACGAGCACGTCGCCGAGCTGGTCCTCGACCGACCGGAGGCCATGAACGCGGTCTCCACCGAGCTGGCCCGCGCGCTCACCGAGACCACCGCGCGGCTGGCCGCGGACGCCTCCGTACGGGCCGTGGTCCTCACTTCCAGCCACGAGCGCGCGTTCTGCGTCGGCGCGGACCTGAAGGAGCGCAACGCCTTCACGGACGCCGACATGCACCGCCACCGCCCCACCTCGCGCGCCGCGTACACCGGGGTGCTGGAGCTGCCGATGCCGACCATCGCGGCGGTCCACGGCTTCGCCCTGGGCGGGGGGTACGAGCTGGCGCTGTCCTGCGACTTCATCGTCGCCGACGAGACCGCGGTGGTCGGGCTGCCGGAGGTGTCGGTCGGGGTGGTGCCGGGCGGCGGCGGGACGCAGTTGCTGCCCCGCCGGGTGGGCTCCGCGCGCGCCGCGGAGCTGATCTTCACCGCGCGCCGGGTGGAGGCGGCGGAGGCCCATGCGCTGGGCCTGGTCGACCGGCTGGTGCCGGCCGGCGAGGCCCGTACAACGGCGCTGGAGCTGGCCCGGCGGATCGCGGGCAACTCGCCGGTGGGCGTGCGGGCCGCGAAGCGGGCGCTGCGGCTGGGCTACGGGCGGGAGCTGCGGGCGGGGCTGGAGATCGAGGACGCGGCCTGGCACCGGACGGCACTCTCGGCGGACCGGAAGGAAGGCGTGGCCGCGTTCAACGAGAAGCGCAAGCCGGAGTGGCCGGGGACGTGAGGGGCGAAGGGGGTTGCCTCCCCCATAGTGGGCAATCGGCCTAAATCCTGCAAATGCGGATTGATTGCCTACTCTGGAGCCGTGACGGGCAACGACCGGCCCCCGGACGAACCGCTGCACGCCGTGGTCGAGCTGGCCCGGGCGCTGGCGGACGCGGTCACGCCCCGCGACACGGTGCGTGCGGCGGCGGCGGGGGCCAGGCGCGCGCTGGGCGGGTCGTTCGCGGCGGTGTCCGTCTGGGAGCGGGAGCGCGGGCGGCTGCGGGTGCTCGTGAACGACGGCGAGCGGACACCCCGCGAGGAGGAGTTCCCGCCGGACGAGTCGTACCCCCTGCGCGACTTCCCCGACCTGGCCTCGCCCGGCGGCCCCAGGACGGCGACGTCCGGCTCGCCTGGACCGCGGGGGGAGATGCTGCGGCGGCACGGGCGGGGCAGTTGCCTCTTCGCGCCGATCCTGGTGCACGGGCGGGCGTGGGGTGAGCTGTACGTCGCCCGCCCGCGCGGCGCGGCCGCCTTCACCCCGTACGACGAGAGCTTCGCGGCGGCGCTGAGCGCGGTGGTGGCGGCGGGGCTGGCGCAGACGGAGCGGCTGGAGGAGGCGCGGCGGCTGGCGTTCACGGACCCGCTGACGGGGCTGGCCAACCGCCGGGCGCTGGACCTGCGGCTGGACGAGGCGGTGGAACAGCACCGGGCGGAGGGCACCGTGGTCAGCCTGGTGGTCTGCGACGTCAACGGCCTCAAGGAGGTCAACGACTCGCTCGGCCACGCGGGCGGCGACCGCCTGCTGGAACGATTCGGCTCGCTGCTGTCGCTGCACGGGGCGGCGCTGCCGGGCACGTTGGCCGCCCGGCTGGGCGGCGACGAGTTCTGTCTGCTGTCGGTGGGCCCTCCGGCGGACGACGTGGTGCGGACGGCGACGGAGTTGTGCGCGCGGGCGGCGACCCTGGAGCCGGGCCGGGGGGTCGCGTGCGGGGTGGCGTCGACGGGGGACCCGATCGGCCCGGTGCTGTCGGGGCGGCGGCTGCTGCGGCTGGCGGACGCGGCGCAGTACGCGGCGAAGGCGGCGGAGTCGGAGGGTCCGGTGGTGGCGGGCCGGGACAGGGAGGTGACGAAGTTGGCGGACGACCCACCGCGGGGGCGGAGCCGGCGGGCGTTCAGGGGGCAGCAGGCGGGGAGCCGGGAGTAGAAGGCGCCAGCCGCGGGGAGCCGGGAGTAGAAGGCGCCAGCCGCGGGGAGCCGGGAGTAGAAGGCCAGCCGCAGGGAGCCGGGAGCAGGAGCCTTCAGCCGCGGGGAGTCGCGGGGGGGGGAGCGGGTCTCAGCCGCGGCGGCTCAGCAGCCAGGGCTCCACCACGCCGAGACCCCGCACCGGGCGCTGCCACATCGGCTGGAGCGCGAAGCGGTACGACGGGGCCTCCCCCGTGCCGCCCTCCGCCGCCGCCTTCTCCGCCGCCGTGGCCGCCGCCTCCGACTCCGGGGCGTCGCCGTCCCGTATCAGCTCCTCGGCGAAGTCGCTGTGGACCAGCACCGTGTCCTTCGGCGCGATCGACGTCAGCCGCGACGCCAGGTTGACCGTCGTGCCGAACACGTCGCCCATCCGCGTCGTCACCGTGCCGAACGCGATGCCCACCCGCAGCTCCGGCATCGTCTCGTCGTGGGCGAGGGTCTCGATCAGCCGGATGCCGATCTCCGCCGCCGTGCCCGCGTCGTCCGCGGAGAACAGCACCTCGTCACCCAGGGTCTTGATGAGCCGGCCGCCGTGGGCGGCGACCAGGTCGGCGGCGGTGGTCTCGAACGCCTCGACCAGCTCGCCCAGCTCCTCCTCCTCCAGCCGCCGGGTCAGCCGGGTGAAGCCCACCAGGTCGGCGAAGCCGACCGCGAGGCGGCGGTCGACCATCTCGTCGTCGTCCTGCGCCTGGACGACGCGGCCGGTGGCCGCGGCGAGCTGGCGGCGCCAGACATAGACGAGGAACTCCTCCAGTTCCGGCAGCAGCAGCTCGACCAGCGGGTAGGCGATCTCCGTACGGGACATGCCCTCCTGCGGCTCGGTGAGCCCTTCGAGGAAGGAGTCGATCTGCCAGTCCGCCAGCCGGGCCGTGGTCTGCCCGGTGGACCGCGCCACCTGCACGGCCATGCCCTCGCTCAGCAGCCCGGCCTCCACCAGGCCCGCCAGCCGGCGCAGGGCCAGGACGTCGGCCTCGGTGAGCGCCTTGGCCTGGCCGATGTCGGCGAAGCCCATGGCGCGCCAGAAGCGGGCCGCCAGCTCCATCGGCACACCCGCGGCGCGGGCGGCCTGGAAGGGCGTGTAGCGGCGGTCGGAGCCCAGGATGAGCTGCTCGATGCGGATCGCGATCGGGTCGTCTTCGCTCTCCGGATCGACCGGCTCTTCCGCATCCTCCGGCTCTTCCGCGGCCGCCGGAGCTTCAGGGCCCTCCGCGTCCGCCACGCCCGCCGGGTCCCCGGCACCCGAAGCGCCCGGAGCGCCGCCGGAGGCGCCCTCCGAGCCGTCAGGACCCACCGGGTCCCTCGGCTCCTCCGCGCCGGAGGAGCCCGCAACCTCACTCACCGGCTGCCCCCTCCCCCCCGTCCGTTCCTGGCCACCGCCCTTGCGGTCTCCAACGATACGGGAATTGTGGCCCAGCTCACTCCGCTTCGGCCGCGGATCGCAGGTGCACCACGTCCCCCGCGCTGACGGGCTCCGCCAGCCCCGCCGCCGTCGCCAGCACCAGCCGGCCGTCGCCGTCCACCGCGACGGCCTCCCCCGTCACGGCCGTCCCGCCCGGCAGCTCCGCGCGGACCTGCCGGCCGAGGGTCGCGCAGCCCGCCGCGTACGTCTCCTGCAGCCGGGCGCCGGCCGGGTCGCCGCCGGCGGTACGCCAGCTTCCGTACCACCGCTCCAGCGACCGCAGCATGGCGCGCAGCAGCGGGTCCCGGTCGGTGACCTTCGCGCCCGCCAGGGCCAGCGAGCCGGCCTGCGGGACGGGGAGTTCGCCGGCGCGCAGGGTGACGTTGATGCCGATGCCGAGGACCACGGACTCGCTCGTGGCGTCGGGCCGCTCCACGAGGATGCCGCCCGCCTTGCGCTCCTCGCCGTCGACGGTGACGAGGACGTCGTTCGGCCACTTCAGCGCCGTGTCCACGCCCGCCGCCCGCGGCAGCGCGGTCGCCACGGCGACCCCCGCGAGCAGCGGCAGCCAGCCCCACCGGCTGACGGGGACGCCCTCGGGGCGCAGCAGTACGGAGAAGAACAGCCCCGACCGGGGCGGTGCCGACCACCGGCGCTCCAGCCGCCCGCGCCCCGCCGTCTGCTCCTCGGCGACCAGCACCGCGCCCTCGGCCGCTCCCTCGCGGGCGCGCGCGGCGAGGTCGGCGTTCGTGGAGCCGGTGGACTCGACGACGTCGAGCGACGTCCACAGCCCTCCGGTCCGTACGAGCGCCCGGCGCAGCGCGTCGGCGTTCAGCGGCGGACGGTCGAGGTCGGACCAGCGGCTTCCCCGATCTGCACTCATACGGCCACCCTACGGCCAGACATCGGTCCCACCGCCGCCGACGCCACGGGGCCCCTTACGCCCGCCGTGCGCCGGCGTCAAGACCGCCCCGGTGGCGCGCCACGCCGCGGGTGTGGCCAACGCCGCACCCGTGGGGCGGCCGAGCGCCGATAGCCTACGTAGCGGTAAGTCCCGCACTCCCCCGGGTTCCCCGCCCGGAGGCGCCCCCGACGAGCAGGAGCTGCACCGCGATGGCCATGGCCCAGGAGCCCCCCGCCGAGATGGCGGACAGCCACACGACGGGCGGCCGGCTCGCCGATCTGAGCCGGCGGATCGAGGAGGCCACGCACGCCGGATCGGCGCGCGCGGTGGAGAAGCAGCACGCGAAGGGCAAGCTGACCGCGCGCGAGCGGGTCGACCTGCTGCTGGACGACGGGTCGTTCACGGAGCTGGACGAGTTCGCCCGGCACCGTGCGACGAACTTCGGCATCGAGGCGAACCGCCCGTACGGCGACGGCGTGGTCACCGGCTACGGGACCGTCGACGGCCGCCCCGTCGTGGTGTATTCGCAGGACTTCACGGTCTTCGGCGGCTCCCTCGGCGAGGTCTACGGCGAGAAGATCGTCAAGGCGATGGACTTCGCGATGAAGACCGGCTGCCCGATCATCGGCATCAACGACGGCGGCGGCGCGCGCATTCAGGAGGGCGTCGTCGCGCTGGGGCTCTTCGCGGAGATCTTCCGCCGCAACGTGCACGGCTCGGGCGTCGTCCCGCAGATCAGCGTCATCGTCGGCCCGTGTGCGGGCGGTGCGGTGTACTCCCCCGCCATCACGGACTTCACCGTCATGGTGGACGGCATCTCGCACATGTTCATCACCGGCCCCGACGTCATCAAGACGGTCACCGGCGAGGACGTCGGCTTCGAGGAGCTGGGCGGCGCCCGTACGCACAACACCACCTCCGGTGTCGCCCACCACATGGCGGGCGACGAGAAGGACGCCTTCGAGTACGTCAAGGCGCTCCTGTCGTACCTGCCGTCGAACAACCTCAGCGATCCCCCCGCCTTCCCCGAGGAGGGCGAGGCGTCGGTCACGGACGAGGACCGGGAGCTGGACACCCTCATCCCGGACTCGGCGAGCCAGCCGTACGACATGCACGCCGCCATCGAACACGTGCTGGACGACCGCGAGTTCCTGGAGACCCAGGCGCTGTACGCGCCGAACATCATCACCGGCTTCGGCCGCGTCGAGGGCCACCCCGTCGGCGTCGTCGCCAACCAGCCGATGCAGTTCGCCGGCTGCCTGGACATCAAGGCCAGCGAGAAGGCCGCGCGCTTCGTGCGCACCTGCGACGCGTTCAACGTCCCCGTGCTCACCTTCGTCGACGTCCCCGGCTTCCTGCCGGGCACGGACCAGGAGTACGACGGGATCATCCGCCGCGGCGCCAAGCTCATCTACGCCTACGCCGAGGCCACCGTGCCGCTGATCACCGTGATCACCCGCAAGGCGTTCGGCGGCGCGTACGACGTCATGGGCTCCAAGCACCTCGGCGCGGATCTGAACCTGGCCTGGCCCACCGCGCGGATCGCCGTCATGGGCGCGCAGGGCGCGGTCAACATCCTGTACCGCCGCACGCTCGCCGCCATCGAGGACGAGCAGGAGCGGGAGGCGCGGCGCGCGGAGCTGATCAGGGAGTACGAGGACGCGCTGCTGAACCCGTATGCGGCGGCCGAACGCGGGTATGTGGACGCCGTCATCATGCCGTCGGAGACGCGGCGGCAGGTGGCGAAGGGGCTGCGCGTCCTGCGCACCAAGCGGGAGACGCTGCCGCCGAAGAAGCACGGGAACATCCCGCTGTAGCACGGCGGGTGTCGAGGAGGGCCGATGTCCGAGGAGATCAAGGTCGTCCGGGGCAACCCGACGGCGGAGGAACTGGCGGCGGCGCTGGCGGTGGTCCAGGCGCGGGCGGCGTCGTCCGCTGCGGGCGCGAACGGCGGGCCGGCCGGCGAGTGGGCGGATCCGGCGCGGCGGGTGCTGGCCCGGCGGACGCCGCAGCCGGGGCCGAAGGCGTGGCGTACGACGTACTGGCCGTCGTAGGAGGGCCGCACCGCGCGTAATTGAGTACCCGTACTCAGGCGCTCGGGGGCGCGGGACCGGCACCATCGGAAGATGCTCTGGTCCGACCCTCCAGACGAACCCGACGCGGAGTTGCGTGCGGCGGAACGGCGGCTGCGCCGCGCCGGCTGGCTGCTCGCGCTGGCGGCGGTGGTGACGATGGCGCTGGGGGCGGCGGGACCCGACGTGCTGCCCACGTGAGCCGCCGGCCCACGGGCGCCCCGCCCCCTGACACGCCCAAGTCGTCGTGCCGGCACGACGACTTGGGCCCCGGTGCCGGTGCCCGGCGGCGATGTCACCGCCGCCGCCTACGATGACGCCCATGACCCACCACCCCGCCCGCACGCTCGTGCTCGCGTCGCAGTCCCCCGCCCGGCTCGCCCTGCTCCGGCAGGCGGGGCTCGCGCCCGAGGTCGTCGTCAGCGGTGTCGACGAGGACGCCGTCACCGCCGCGACCCCGGCGGAGCTGGCGCTGGTGCTCGCCGAGGCGAAGGCCGGCGCCGTCGCCGCGCGGCCCGAGGCGGCGGGGGCGCTGGTCGTCGGCTGCGACTCGGTGCTGGAGCTGGACGGCAGGGCGCTCGGAAAGCCGGTGGACGCCGAGGACGCGACGGCGCGGTGGAAGGCGATGCGGGGCCGCTCGGGGGTGCTGCAGACGGGGCACTGCGTGATCGACACGGCCTCGGGGCGGCGGGCGAGCGCGACCGCGGGGACGGTGGTGCGGTTCGGCGAGCCGAGCGACGCGGAGATCGCGGCGTACGTGGCGACGGGCGAACCGCTGTACGTGGCCGGGGCGTTCACCATCGACGGCCGCTCGTCGGCGTTCATCGACGGCATCGACGGCGACCACGGGAACGTCGTGGGGATCTCGCTGCCGCTGCTGCGCCGGCTGCTCGCGGACGTGGGGGTGCAGATCACGGACCTGTGGGCGTAGGGCGCCCACAGGCCCGTACGGGATGCCGCGCGGGCGGCGGTGGACCCGACGCGGCTCAGGCCGCCGGTGCCGGCTCGGCGCCGCCCTCCGGCTGCCGTACGGGGACGTCCTCGGCGGTCAGCGTCAGCACGATCAGCCCGAAGAGCACCATCAGCCCCGCGAACGCCGCCCAGCCCACGAGCCCGACGGCGGCCGCCGCCAGCACCGCGTGCAGCACCGCGCAGCTCACCAGCAGGGCCCGCCCGGCGCGCCCGGGGGCACGGTCCCGTACCGCGATGCGCAGCGAGACCGCGCCGCAGCACAGCAGATAGAGCCCGATCGCGACGCCCGCCGCGCGCGTGGAGGCGGACATGAGACCGGAGTCGAGGCCGGCGAGGGACATGTCCTGGCGGTCGACGACCGAGCCCAGGACGAAGTGCACGACGGCCAGCGCGACCGCGTCGGCGAGCAGCGCGGCGCCCGCCAGCGCGGCGGCGGTTCTGCGCATGGCGGCACCCCCTGACTCAGGTCCGTACGGCCCTTTCACGCTACTGATGGGTAGTCCGGAGCGGCAAGGGTGCGCGCACGATGGACACGCGAGGGACACGCGACGGGCACACGACAGGCTGGCGCCATGGATCCGACCGGACGGGCGACCCGAAAAGATTCCGTCTCGCCTTCGTATGGTTCCCACAAAAAGATGCGCCGTCCATCTGCTCAATGCGCGCGAGACCTTGGCCACACGCCGGTTTCGCGCGCACGGCCCGGGATGCGGCGTACCTTGGGAACTCAGGGCTACGCGCCCGAGTGCGGCGGCGCGGATCACCCTCTGTGTGGGAAAGCTCACCTCCGGGATCCCGCAGCGCAGAGGTGTCGCCATTACCTAAAATCTCGGTGTTCCGAGAAGGGAGCCAACGTGCGCAAGGTGCTCATCGCCAACCGTGGCGAAATCGCCGTCCGGGTCGCCCGCGCCTGCCGGGACGCCGGTATCGCCAGTGTGGCCGTCTACGCCGCGCCGGACCGGGACGCACTCCACGTCCGCGTGGCCGACGAGGCGTTCGCGCTCGGCGGTGACACCCCGGCCACGAGCTACCTCGACATCGGCAAGGTGCTCCAGGCCGCCGAGGACTCCGGCGCGGATGCCGTCCACCCGGGGTACGGGTTCCTGTCGGAGAACGCCGAGTTCGCCCAGGCCGTGCTCGACGCGGGGCTGACGTGGATCGGCCCGCCGCCGCAGGCGATCCGCGACCTCGGCGACAAGGTGTCCGCCCGGCACATCGCCCAGCGCGCCGGCGCGCCGCTGGTGGCCGGCACGAAGGACCCGGTCGCGGGCGTGGAGGAGGTCACGGCCTTCGCCGAGGAGCACGGCCTGCCGATCGCCATCAAGGCCGCCTTCGGCGGCGGCGGTCGCGGGCTGAAGGTCGCCCGCACCCTCGAAGAGGTCCCCGAGCTGTACGAGTCGGCGGTGCGCGAGGCGATCGCCGCGTTCGGCCGCGGCGAGTGCTTCGTCGAGCGCTATCTCGACCGGCCGCGGCACGTGGAGACGCAGTGCCTCGCGGACAAGCACGGGAACGTGGTCGTGGTCTCCACCCGGGACTGCTCGCTGCAGCGCCGCCACCAGAAGCTGGTGGAGGAGGCGCCGGCGCCGTTCCTGTCGCCGAAGCAGAACGCCGAGCTGTACCGGGCGTCGAAGGCGATCCTGCGGGAGGCGCGCTACGAGGGCGCGGGCACGTGCGAGTTCCTCGTCGGCCAGGACGGCACGATCTCCTTCCTCGAGGTCAACACCCGGCTCCAGGTGGAGCACCCGGTGACCGAGGAGGTCACGGGCATCGACCTGGTGCGGGAGATGTTCCGTATCGCCGACGGCGAGGAACTGGGGTATGACGACCCGCCGGTGCGGGGTCACTCCTTCGAGTTCCGTATCAACGGCGAGGACCCGGGGCGCAACTTCCTGCCCGCGCCCGGCACCGTGACGGCCTTCGAGCCGCCGGCCGGTCCGGGCGTGCGGCTGGACGCGGGCGTGGAGGCGGGCAGCGTGATCGGCCCGGCGTGGGACTCGCTGCTGGCCAAGCTCGTCATCACGGGCGCGACCCGGCAGCAGGCGCTGCAGCGCGCGGCGCGCGCGCTGGACGAGTTCACGGTCTCCGGGATGGCGACGGCGCTGCCGTTCCACCGCGCGGTGGTACGGGATCCGGCGTTCGCGCCGGCCTCGGCGTTCGAGCCGTTCGCCGTCCACACCCGGTGGATCGAGACGGAGTTCGCGGGCGGCATCCCCCCGTTCGCCGGCGGCGCTGACGCCGACGCGGCGGAGGAGACCCGCGAGACGCTGGTCGTCGAGGTGGGCGGCAAGCGGCTGGAGGTGTCGCTGCCGTCGTCGCTGGGCGCGGTCGCCTCGGCGGCGGCCGGGCGGTCGAAGCCGAAGCGGCGGGCGGCGAAGAAGTCCGGCTCGGCGGTCTCGGGCGACGCGCTGGCCTCGCCCATGCAGGGCACGATCGTGAAGGTGGCGGTCGAGGAGGGCCAGCAGGTCGCGGAGGGCGATCTGGTGATCGTGCTGGAGGCGATGAAGATGGAGCAGCCCATCAACGCCCATCGCGCGGGCACGGTCAAGGATCTCGCGGCGGAGATGGGCGCGACGCTCACGTCGGGCGCCGTCATCTGCGAGATCAAGGACTGACCTGAACTGACGCGGACTGACGCGGTCGGGGGCGGGCCCGCGGGCCCGCCCCCGACGCGTTCTCACGGCGTACGGGTCACGTTCCGGGCCCCCGCCATCAGCAGCAGCGCGACCGCGGAGAACGCCGCCGCGGCGGTGAACGCGGCACCCGTACCGTCGAAGAACGTGTGCCCCGACGAGTGCCGCACGCCCACGTCGAAGACGGAGACCAGCACGGACAGGCCCAGGCTGCCGCCGACGTACTGCATCGTCTGCAGCAGCCCGGAGGCGGAGCCCGCGTCCTCGGGCTCGACGCCGCTGAGGATGAGGGTGGTGAGCTGCATCATCGTCAGCCCGACGCCGACGCCCATGAGCAGCAGCGGGCCCAGCAGCCCGTCGGCGTAGCCGGAGGAGGCGTCGAGGCGGGTGAGCCACAGGATCCCGGCGGTGTTGAGGGTCAGCCCCGCCAGCGCGGTGCGCTTCGGCCCGAACCTGGCCTGGGCGCGCGGCGCGAAGCGCGACGCGGCGAAGAGCGGCAGGGTGAGCGCGAGGAAGGCCAGGCCGGCGCGGAACGGGCTGTAGTCGAGGGACCGCTGCAGGTACTGGGTGGTGAAGTAGAAGACGCCGAACATCCCGGCGGGGACCATCAGCATCGTTCCGTACGAGACCGAGCGGTTGCGGTCGGCGAAGAGCGACAGGACCACCAGCGGGCGGCGGACGCGGATTTCGACGGCGAGGAAGCTGCCGATCAGCGCCGCGGCGGCGGCGAAGGCGCCGAGGGCGAGGCCGTCGCTCCAGCCCTGCTCGGCGGTGCGGATGAAGGCGTAGACGAGCGAGGTCATGCCCAGGGTCGCGAGCAGCGCGCCGAGGGCGTCGAACGGGCCGCGCTGGCGCGGGGTCTCGTCGAGGTGGCGGGGGGCGAGCCAGGCGATGGTGAGGCCGACGGGCAGGTTGATCAGGAAGACCCAGTGCCAGGACGCGAGGTCGGTGAGCGCGCCACCGAGGACCAGGCCGAGCGCGGAGCCCGCGCCGCTGATGGAGGCGAAGACGGCGAGCGCGCGGGCGCGTTGGCGGCCTTCGGGGAAGGTGGTGGCGATCAGGGCGAGGGTGCTGGGGGCGGCGAGGGCGGCGGCGACGCCCTGGGCGGTACGGGCGAAGAGGAGCCAGCCGCCGCTGGGGGCGAGGCCGGCGAGGAGGGAGGCGGCGGTGAAGGCGAGCACGCCGGTGACGAGGGCGCGGCGGCGGCCTATGCGGTCGCCTACGCGGCTGCCGAGGAGCAGCAGGCCGCCGAAGGCGAGGGTGTAGAGGTTGAGGATCCAGGACATCCGGGTCGGGGAGAAGCCGAGGTCGAGCGCGATGTCGGGGAGTGCGACGTTCACCACCGTGGCGTCGACCAGGAACATGAGCTGGGTGGCGACGATCGCGGTGAGGGCGAGCCCCGGGCGGGCGCCGCGGGCCTTCCGGCTCTGACCGCGGATGCCGTGGCCGGTGGGCGTGCGCAGGGATGTGGACACAGATGTGCCTCCGGCAGAGAATGAAGTGGAGGGTAGCTCCGCTTGACTATACGGAGGCTGCCTCCGTTTTCGCAATGGCATTCTGGGCGGCAGCGGGGACGACGAAGGGTGGTGCCCATGGGAACGGTGCAGGGCCGGCCGATGCGCGCGGACGCGCGCCGCAACTACGAGCGGCTGCTCGGCGAGGCCGCGGTGGCCTTCGCCGAACACGGCGCGGACGCCTCGCTGGAGGAGATCGCGCGCCGCGCGGGCGTCGGGATCGGCACGCTGTACCGGCACTTCCCCGACCGCTTCGCGCTCATGGGCGAGGTGTTCCAGACGCGGGTGGACGAGCTGGACGCGGCGGCGCGGGCGCTGACGGCGGAGGCCGGGACGCCGATGGCGGCGCTGGCGGCGTGGATGCGGCGGTACGTGGACGTGTCGTCGACGATCCGCGGGATCGCGGCGACGCTGATGGACGAGGGCCTGATGGTCAACTGCAAGGAGCAGTTGCGGGAGACGGTCGAGCTGCTGGCGTCGCGCGCGCGCCGATCCGGCGAACTGCGGGCGGACGTCGCACCGGACGACCTCCTGCGGCTGACGAGCGCGATCGCGTACGCGGCGGAGAAGGCGTCGGCGAAGAACCCGGAGGACACGGAGATCGCGGACCGCCTCCTGGGCCTGGCCCTGGACGGCCTCCGCACACGCGGCGCCTGACGGCGGGCCCCGGGGAGGGCGCGGGGCGCGGGACTCCGGGGGGGGGAACGACTCCCTGCGGCGCACCCCGGGGCCCGAGCGAGAAGGGCACACACCGGGCGTCCGACCCGACGACGCGGGACCGCCATCCCCGGCGGAGCCGGGTGCCGGGAGGGCAGTGCCCCGCGAGGTGACCGCGGGCGGGAGGCGTGTGGCCGCGGGCTTGCGCGGTGTGTCCCGGGTACCGGGGAGATCACCACGCCGGCCCGGTGTGCACCGGGGGCCGGGGCGCGGAGTGCGGGCCCCCCGGCCGGGGTTACCGGCGGCGGGGGGCCAGGTCGGCTACGCGTCCCTGGTCGGAGAGGGGGGTGGCTGGGCGCATGGTGGTGGGGGCGGGTTGAGGGGTGCGGCGCTGGCCTGGGAGCGGGACGCTGTCCTCGGTACGGCGCCGCTCACCCCCGTGCCGGGGGTGCCGGCGGGGTGCCGGGGGGCCGCTGTCACCGCCCGCCGGCTGCTCCGGGCCCGCCACCGCGATCTGCACCCCCTGGTCGGCCAGGGCCTGCAGCTCCGTCGCCGCCCGCTCGTCGTTCGGCGGCGGGTCGTCCGTGACCAGCCGCGTGATCACGTCGGTGGGCACCGTCTGGAACATCGTGTCGGTGCCCAGCTTGGAGTGGTCCGCGAGCACCACGACCTCCGCCGCCGCCTGCACCAGCGCCCGGTCGACGCTCGCCGACAGCATGTTGGACGTCGACAGCCCCCGCTCCGCGGTCAGCCCGCTGCCGGAGAGGAACGCACGCGAGACGCGCAGCCCCTGCAGCGACTGCTCGGCGCCGCTGCCCACCAGCGCGTAGTTGCTGCCGCGCAGCGTGCCGCCGGTCATGACGACTTCCACCCGGTTCGCGTGCGCCAGCGCCTGGGCGACGAGCAGGGAGTTGGTGACGACGGTCAGGCCGGGGATGCGCGCGAGCCGGCGGGCCAGCTCCTGCGTGGTCGTACCGGCACCGACGACGACGGCCTCGCCCTCCTCGACGAATCCGGCGGCCAGATCGGCGATCGCGGTCTTCTCCGCGGTCGCAAGATGTGATTTCTGCGGGAAGCCGGACTCACGGGTGAAACCGCCCGGGAGGACCGCGCCTCCGTGCCTTCGGTCCAGCAACCCTTCTGCTTCCAGGGCGCGTACGTCTCGGCGTACGGTCACCTCGGAGGTCTGTACGACTCGGGCAAGCTCTCGGAGGGATACGGCCCCATTGGCCCGTACCATTTCCAGGATCAACTGACGACGTTCTGCAGCGAACACGAAACCGACAGTAACGCCAAAGACCGTGTTCTTTCAGCCGCTTGCGTCGATGAGAAGAAAATGCTCCTTGGCGACATCCGAAGGTGGTATGGGCGTCCGGTTGCCCACCGGGCCCACCCGTGCGCCGGACCGGGTACGGACCGGGGAAGACCTGGTACGGAGCTAGTCGTCGCCGCCCGGCTTGCTGGCCTGGAGCTGCCGCGCGACCTCCGCGATCGACCCTGACAGCGAGGGATAGACGGTAAACGCCTTCGCGATCTGTTCGACGGTCAGATTGTTGTCGACGGCGATCGAGATGGGGTGGATCAGCTCGCTGGCCCGCGGCGCGACCACCACGCCCCCTACCACGATCCCGGTGCCGGGGCGGCAGATCAGCTTCACGAATCCGTCCCGCACCCCCTGCATCTTGGCCCGCGGGTTGCGCAGCAGCGGCAGTTTCATCACCCGTGCATCAATGCGCCCCTCGTCCACATCCGACTGCTGGTAACCCACCGTGGCAATCTCGGGGTCCGTGAACACATTCGCGGAGACCGTCTTCAGCCGCAGCGGCGCGACGGTCTCGCCGAGGAAGTGGTACATCGCGATCCGGCCCTGCATCGCCGCCACCGAGGCGAGCGCGAAGATGCCCGTGCAGTCGCCCGCCGCGTAGATGCCCGGTGCGCTCGTGCGCGACACCTTGTCGGTCCAGATGTGGCCGGAGTCCGTCAGCCGCACCCCGGCCTCCTCCAGGCCGATGCCGCGGGTGTTGGGCACCGCGCCGACCGCCATCAGGCAGTGCGAACCGGTGATCACCCGGCCGTCGTTGAGCGTCACCTCGACCCGGTCGCCGACGCGCTTGGCGCCCTGCGCGCGGGAGCGGCTCATCACGTTCATGCCGCGGCGCCGGAAGACGTCCTCCAGCACCCCCGCCGCGTCCGGGTCCTCGCCCGGCAGCACCCGGTCCCGGCTGGAGACCAGCGTGACCCGCGAGCCGAGCGCCTGGTAGGCGCCGGCGAACTCCGCGCCGGTGACGCCGGAGCCGACGACGATCAGCTCCTCGGGCAGTTCGTCGAGGTCGTAGACCTGCTTCCAGTTCAGGATCCGCTCGCCGTCGGGCTGCGCGTCCGCCAGCTCGCGCGGGCTGCCGCCGGTGGCGACCAGCACCGCGTCCGCGACCAGCTCCGCCGGCTCCCCCGCGGCCGCCCCGGTCACCAGGACCGTGCGCGAGCCGTCCGGGGCCTGCTGCGGGGAGACGCTCGCCCGGCCCCGTACGACCCGGCCGCCGGCGCGCGTCACGCTCGTGGTGATGTCCTCGGACTGGGCCAGCGCCAGCCGCTTCACCCGGGCGTTGACCTTGCCCAGGTCCACGCCGACGACGCGGGCGGCCTGCTTCTCCGGCGGCGTGTCGTCCGCGACGATGATGCCCAGCTCCTCGTACGAGGAGTCGAAGGTCGTCATCACCTCCGCGGTGGCGATCAGCGTCTTCGACGGCACGCAGTCGGTGAGCACCGACGCACCGCCCAGGCCGTCGCAGTCGACGACCGTCACCTCCGCGCCGAGCTGCGCGGCGACGAGCGCCGCCTCGTACCCGCCGGGGCCTCCACCGATGATCACGATCCGAGTCACGTACCCCATTGTCCCCCGCCGCGGGCGACGGCTCCCGCGCGGGGCGGCGGGCACCCAGTGGGGGGCCGCTTCTACGCGCGTAGGGGGTGACGGGCTAGGCTCGTGCGTGTGAACGCATCCACTCCGCACGCCGCCCCCGACGCGGCGGCCGCCGCCGACCGCCTCCGCGAGCTCACCGGGGCCGAAACCCACGACGTCGCCCTCGTGATGGGCTCCGGCTGGGTACCGGCGGCGGAAGCGCTGGGCGCGCCAGAGCACGAGCTGCGCGTCACCGACCTGCCCGGCTTCCCGCCGCCCGCCGTGGAGGGCCACGCCGGGCGGATCCGCTCGTACCGGCTGGGCGACAAACGGGCGCTGGTCTTCCTCGGCCGTACGCACTACTACGAAGGCCACGGCGTCGCCGCCGTGGCGCACGGCGTGCGCACGGCCGCGGCGGCGGGCTGCAAGACCGTGGTGCTCACCAACGGCTGCGGCGGGCTGCGCGAGGGCATGCGGCCGGGCCAGCCGGTGCTGATCGCGGACCACATCAACCTCACCGCGGCCTCGCCGATCGAGGGCGCACACTTCGTCGACCTGACGGATCTGTACTCGCCGCGGCTGCGGGCGCTGTGCAAGCAGGTGGACCCCAGCCTGGAGGAGGGCGTCTACGCCCAGTTGCCGGGACCGCACTACGAGACGCCGGCCGAGATCGAGATGCTCCGCCGCCTCGGCGCCGACCTGGTGGGCATGTCGACGGTCCTGGAGGCCATCGCGGCGCGCGAGGCGGGCGCCGAGGTGCTGGGCATCTCGCTGGTGACGAATCTGGCGGCGGGCATGACCGGCGAGCCGCTGAGCCACGAGGAGGTCCTGCAGGCGGGGCGCGACTCGGCGGCGCAGATGGGCGGGCTGCTGGCCGAGGTGCTGCGCCGGGTGTGAAGCCGGCGCCGGGCGTGCAGCTTCGGGCGGTACGCGCCGGGGCGTACGCCGCGACGGGCCGGGGACGGACGGACGGAGAGGACGCGACAGTGACTGAGGACGACGACCGGTGACGACGAACCCGACCGCAGACGCCGCCGGCGACGCCGCCGCACTCGCCGCCAGGGCCGGGGCCTGGCTCGCCGAGGACCCCGACCCCGACACCCGGGCCGAGCTGGCGGCCCTGCTGCGGGCCGGCGACACCGCCGCCCTCGCGGAGCGCTTCGCCGGCACGCTGCAGTTCGGCACCGCCGGGCTCCGCGGAGAGCTGGGCGCGGGGCCGATGCGGATGAACCGGGCCGTCGTCATCCGCGCCGCCGCGGGGCTGGCCGCGTACCTGAACGAGCAGGGTGCGGGCGGCGGCCTGGTGGTCGTCGGCTACGACGCCCGGCACAAGAGCCACGCCTTCGCCGAGGACACCGCGGCCGTCATGACCAGCGCCGGCTTCCGGGCCGCCGTCCTGCCCCGCCCGCTGCCGACGCCGGTGCTGGCCTTCGCGATCCGGCACCTCGGCGCGGTCGCCGGGGTCACCGTCACCGCCAGCCACAACCCGCCGCGGGACAACGGCTACAAGGTCTACCTCGGCGGCGGCTCGCAGATCGTCCCGCCCGCGGACGCCGGGATCGCCGAGGCCATCGCGGCGGTGGGCCCGCTCGCGGACGTGCCCCGCCCGGCGGACGGCTGGGAGGTCCTCGGCGAGGAGGTCGTGGAGGCGTACCTCGACCGGGCCGCCGCGGTCGTCGCCGCGGGCGGCCCCCGTGGCGTACGGACCGTGCACACCGCGCTGCACGGCGTCGGCGGGGCCACGCTCGCCGCCGCCTTCACCCGCGCCGGCTTCCCGGCCCCGGTGCCGGTCGCGGCGCAGGCGGAGCCGGACCCGGACTTCCCGACCGTCGCGTTCCCCAACCCGGAGGAGCCGGGGGCGATGGACCTGGCGTTCGCCACGGCCCGCGCGGCGGGGGACGGGGAGGTCGACGTGATCATCGCCAACGACCCCGACGCGGACCGCTGCGCGGTGGCCGTACCCGACGCGGCGGCGGACGGCGGGGCGGGCTGGCGGATGCTGCGCGGCGACGAGGTCGGCGCCCTGCTGGCCGCGCACCTCGTACGGAAGGGGGCCGCGGGCACCTTCGCCGCGTCCATCGTCTCCTCGTCGCTCATGGGCCGGATCGCGCGGGCCGCGGGCCTGCCGTACGAGGAGACGCTGACGGGCTTCAAGTGGCTGGCCCGGGTCGACGGCCTGCGCTACGCCTACGAGGAGGCCCTCGGCTACTGCGTCGACCCGGCCGGCGTCCGCGACAAGGACGGCATCACCGCGGCTCTGCTCGTCGCCGAGCTGGCCGCGGAGCTGAAGGCGGCCGGCCGTACGCTCCAGGACCTGCTGGACGACATCGCGGTGGAGCACGGGCTGCACGCCACGGACCAGCTCTCCGTCCGGGTGGAGGACCTGGACGTGATCGCGGCGGCGATGCGGCGCCTCCGCACGGACCCGCCCCGGTCGGCGGCGGGCCTGCGGGTGATGCTGGCCGAGGACCTCGCGAAGGGCACCGCGGCCCTCCCCCCGACGGACGGCCTCCGCTACACCCTGGGGGGTGACGGGGCCCGGGGCGTGGCGGCGGCCCGGGTGATCGTCCGCCCGAGCGGCACGGAGCCGAAGCTGAAGTGCTACCTGGAGGCCGTCATCCCGGTCCCGGCAGGCCACGCGGGCCTCCCGGCGGCACGGGCGACGGCGGCGGCGGTCCTGGCGGAGTTGAAGAAGGACCTCTCCGCGGCAGCGGGTCTCTGAGACCTCCGGTGCGTGTGGGGGAGTTCAGCCGCCGCAGTCATCCGTCTGTCCGCCTGCCGGGCCGTCGGGTTCCTCGGCGCTCACGCTGACCGCGGCGGAATCCGCCCTGTCACGGGCGACGGCTCCCCGCAGCCGCCGGGCGTTGGCCTGGGAGCGCAGGAGGTAGACGGTCTCCTGCCAGGCGTCGAAGTCGTCGGCGGACATCAGCACCGCGTCACCGCCGCGGGTGATGGTGCGTAGGGGGCCGCTGCCCCGGAGGGCACGGAGCCGGGAGGACTCTGCTCTACCTTGAGCGGATGAGGGATGCACATGACTTCCGGGTCGGTGACGTGCTGTCGGTTGCCTGCCCATTCACGCCGACGCGGGTCGAGCGCGGCGTGAAGTGGGACCTTATAGCGGTGCGATGGCCGTGGTGGGAGGTGGACGCCGGCAGCGAGTCCGGGCGCTGGAACGGGGGCGCCGCCCTGGGCGTGGACGGCGGCGGATACGCCGGGCCCGAAGTGGAATGTGAGCTGTTCCGTACCGACCCGCCGCCCGAGCACCTGAAGGCAGGGGACACTTGCCGGATCGGAGTGCCCCCGACCGTGGTGCACGTGACGGCCGTCGACCCTTACGACCCGCCGCGGGTGACCGGTTGGCTGCCGCGCCCCACGCTGGCCGTGACCGTGCTGCGCCACGGCCTGTCCTACCGGGAGTATCCGGACGACAGCCACCTCGATGGCTCGGGTTACCGGATTCACCCGGAGGGGATCCCGTTCACCTTCGAACTGCTGATGCGGCCGTACGCATCACTCCAGCCGGACGACGAGGTCGCCGATGCCGCCGGCAGGGCGTGGCGGTTCGCCGGTCCCTGGCACTGGACGCCCTTCGACGGAGAACCGGCGGGTCCGGGTCCGGAGTGGCCGCTCACCCTCCTGGCCCGCGCGGGCACGCCGCGCTCCGGCGCGGACGCGGAGGCACAGGCAGTGGCCGGGAGCACGGCAACCGGTTCGCATCAGGAGACGGTCCGGGACTGGATGTCGCTCACCGAGTCATCGCCGACGCCCTGACCGGTCTCGTACGTCAGCATGTGCCGTCCATGGGCCGGGCGGAGGGCGGCAGGGAACGCAGGGTATCGGCCAGTTGGCGCGTCTGGGCGGGGTCGAGGGTGCCCAGGTGGATGGTGTAGGAGGTACGGCGGCAGGTGGGGCAGGGGGCGGTGACTTCGATGTCCTCCAGGGGGAGGCCCAGGCGTTCGGCCTGGTGAGCGAGGCCGCGTGCGGCCTCTTCCGCTTCCTCGCGGGCGACGTCCGGACGGACCAGCTCTTCCAGGGACATGGATTTCCTTCGTGTGAGTCGGGTGTTCAACGTGCCCGTCGCGACGTGTCGCGGACTCTCGCGTCGGCGTCCGGCGGGCGGACCACGTGCAGCGCCGTGGCGTCGGTGAACTGCACGACATATCCGGTACCGGTCTGGACCAGCGCCGTGATCCGCCGCTTCCGGCCGAGATAGACGACGTTGTCGTCGACGGCCACCGTCGCGAAGTTCACCCGCCGCGCGCCCGGCGCACGCGCGGGAGCCGGTTTGCGGTCCCGCGCGGCGGCGGTCAGCGGGACGCGGAACCACACGGCCTTGCCGTCCGCCCGGCATTCGTAACCCCAGTCGGCCACCGGCGAGTTCAGGAGCCACAGACCGCGTCCGCTCTCCGCGTCCCAGACCGGGGTGGTGAGCGCGGGCGCCTGGCGGGAGGTGTCGTATACATGGACGTAGACCCACCCCTCGTCGACCCGGACGGTGAGTCGGCAGGTCTTGTCCCCGGCGTGTATGGCGACGTTGCTCAAGAGTTCCGAGACGCCCAGCCGGACCACCGCCACGGCGTCGGCATCGCCGCCCATGTCGGCGGTTGCGGCGGCGGCCGCGGTGCGCCATCGCTCGATGGTTCGCGCCTCGGCGGTCACGTGCCATGCGCGCGCCGAGCGCCCTTCGGCGTTTTCCGCGGTGACCTTCATGGGGACCTCCAGCGCTCACCTCGTGCGGGAATGGCTCAACTCATGGCCCGGGACGGCTGATCGGGCCGCGTGACGGGGCCGCCGCCGGCCACCGTCGGTAGCGAAGCCGACACGTTCTGTACCGTCAGCGGAAGCGTGGCACGAGCGGAACATTGTCCGCAAGTGACACTTCTGGGAAGCATCACTCGAAGGAGTGATTGCGGCGCAATGAAGGTTCCCGCGGCGCTAGTCTGCGCCGCCAGGGAGGTACACCCATGACCGATGCTCAGCCCAACCTGCACCGACGCCGCCTCGGTTTGGAGCTGCGATCGCTACGGAAGGCCACCGGCCTGTCGTTGGCGGATGCCGCGAGCCGGCTCGATCTGCCGGGCGCACCCTCGTTGAGCCGGATCGAGAACGGCAAGCAGCGCGTGGCACCGACGTCCGTGCTCGCCTTCTTCGATGTCTACGGGCTCACCGATGACGACCGCCGCAGGCAGGTCAGGGAACTTGCGAAGATCGCCAACAGCGGGAAGCGAAGCAACCTGCTCGACGAGTACCGGAGCGCTATCCGCGATCGGTTCGTGGACTACGTGCAGCTTGAGGAAATGGCCGTCAAGAGCGAGACATTCGTCAACATCGTTCCAGGGCTTCTCCAGACTGAGGCGTACGCGACCGCGATCGTGGAGGGCAGTCGTGCCTGGCGGCACCAGCGAGAGATCGCGAACTTCGTCCAGCTCCGCATGGTGCGGCAGGCGGTTCTGAGTCGTGAGGAGCCGCTCCATCTGTGGTGTGTCCTGGACGAGGCGGCCCTGCTGCGTCGCGTCGGCGGCAATGCCGTGATGAAGGCCCAGCTTGAACACCTGCTGGCCATGTGCGAGCAGAAAAACGTGGACGTGCAGGTGCTCCCCTTCGATCAGGGAGCCCACGCCGGGCTCGACGGCGCATACCACCTCCTGCACTTCTCGGCGGGTCCGCCCGTCGCAGTGGTCGAGCCGATGACAACCTCGCTGTATCTGGAGGAGGATGGTCATCTGGCACGGTACGAGAGCGGGTTCGACCACCTCAGGGCCGAAGCCCTTGACGTGCGGGCATCCCGGGAACGCATCCACCAGGTACTCAAGGAGCGCTACGCATGATGATAAAACCTGACCTCACCAACGCTCTCTGGGCCAAGAGCGCCATGAGCAACGGCGGTGACAACTGTCTGGAGGTCGCGTTCATCGACGGCGTCGTCGCCCTCCGCGACTCCAAGGACGTCGGCAACCCCGAAGCCCAGGTCCTCATCCTCTCCGAAGACGACTACCGGGCCTTCACCGGCGGCATCCAGAACGGGCAGAGCAACCTCCTGCTCCCCTGACCGGGAGGCATGGGCGAGGCCGGGACGGGTAGCGGTTTGGGATGGCCATTCGCTCTTGGATACGTGGGCGGCCCGCGATCGTTGCCGCCTCCTTCCTCATAGCGGCCGTTCTGCTGACGCAGGCCGCCGTCGCCGATGAGCCCGGCGGTTCCGGTGCCGTCGAGGAGCAGCGGGAGCGGGCCGAGGATGCCGCGCAGCGGGCGGCCGGCGTACGGGACCGGGTCAACGAGCTGCATCGGCAGGCCGGCGTCGCCGGAGGGCGCGTCAACGAGGCGGAGGCCGCGGTCGACGAGCAGCAGGCGGCGGCCGACCGGCTGCTGGCCCGGGCCGCGCAGGCCACCGCGCGGGTCAACGACGCGCGGCGGACGCTCACCGGCTACGTCACCACCCAGTACCGCACGGGGGCGACCGGCCTGTCGGAGGCCGCCGTTCTGCTGCTGGCCGAGGACCCGCAGGGGTACGCCGACACCCGGCACCTGCTGAGCCGGCTCTCCGCGCGGCAGCAGCACGCGCTGGACCGGTTCACCGCGCGGCAGCAGGAGGCCCGTAAGCGCAGCAAGGCGGCGGGCGCGGCCGTGGAAGAGCTGAAGGACCGCGAGGCGTCCCTGCGCGAGCAGGAGAAGGAGTTGCGGGCCAGGCTCGCCGAGGCCCGGCAGTTGAAGGCGGAACTGAGCGACCGCGAGCGCGAGGAGTTCGACAAGCTGGAGCGCGCGGAGCGCGCCGAGGCCGAGGAGCGGGCCCGTGAGCACGCGCGGCGGGAGGCAGCCGAGCAGCGCCGGCTGCGCGAGCAGCAGGAGGAGACGCGGCAGGAGCTGGCGGAGCGGACCATCACCGGGGAGGCGACCGCACCCGCGGCGGACGGGCCCGTATCGGAAGGGGCGGCGGCCGCCATCGCCTTCGCCGAGGCGCAGATGGGCGAGCCCTACGTGTGGGGCGCCACCGGCCCCGACTCGTGGGACTGCTCAGGTCTCACGCAGGCCGCGTGGCGGGCGGCCGGGGTGGAGATCCCCCGCGTGACGTGGGACCAGGTCACCGCCGGCGCCTCCGTGCCGGTCGCCGAACTGCGCCCCGGCGACCTGGTCTTCTTCTTCGACGACATCAGCCACGTCGGCCTCTACACCGGCGGCGGCCACATGATCCACGCCCCGCGCCCCGGCACCTTCGTCCGGTCGGAGTCGATCTACAGCATGCCGATCCACAGCGCGATCCGCCCCGGCTAGGCGCGGCGTCACGCGCGAGACGAGCGGCGGGCGGGCGGTCAGCCGACGGCGATGGCGATGATCAGGGCCAGGCTTCCGGCGATGGCGGGGCCCAGGATCTCGTAGGCCCAGCGCACCGAGACCGGCCCCTGCGCGCCCTCGCGGTCGGCGTACGTGTGCGCCAGCTCGCGCAGCTCGCGGATCGACTTGTCGGCCGTCGGCGTCAGGTCGCCCGCCGAGGGGTCCAGGTCCCCTGCGCCCGTGCCGCCGGGGCGGCGCATCGCCGGATCGGACAGCGCCGTGCGGCTGGACGGGCTGAAGAGCCCGCCGCCGCCGGCCGCGCGGTCCCGGCGGCGGTTGGCCCGCTTGCGGGCGCGCAGCGAGACGGGGATGGCCCACATCTGGTACTTGGCGTCCTCGGTGACGACCTCGCTGGAGTAGCCCGCCCTGATCTCCTCGACCCGGCCCCACGGGACCACGATCGTGCGGAACGGGTTGCGCACCCGCAGCCGCTCCTCACCCGCGTACACCACGGGGCGCAGCGTCAGCGACACCACCATCGGCACCCCGGCGACCAGCGCCGCCACCGCGATCACCCGCGCCTGGCCGCTGCCGCGGACCAGGGCGTCCGCGCCGAGCCAGCCGCCGAGAGCGAGCAGCAGCACGCCGGCGGCGATGCCGGCGACGGAGCGGTAGGCGCGGTCGGCGTATTTCGGCCGGGTGTCCTGGGTGTCCTTGCTCATGCCGCCGATTGTGCCCGACGGCTCCGGAATCCGGACATCGCGCCGGCATTGCGGTCGCGCATCGATCCACCCGGACGGTAGGCCCACTCCCGGGACGCTACGCGGGTAGATATGCTCGTGTGGTGACCATGCCCCGCATACCCACCGCAGCCGCGGGCCCGCCGGCGTCCCTCGCGGACGTGACGGCCTCCGACGGCGCGCTCCGCCGCTTCCTGCACGGTCTGCCCGGCGTCGACCCGGTCGGCCTGGAGGCCCGCGCCGCCGCCCTGGGCACCCGCTCCATCAAGACCACCGCCAAGGCGTACGCGCTGGACCTGGCGGTCTCGATGATCGACCTGACCACGCTCGAGGGCTCCGACACCCCCGGCAAGGTGCGCGCCCTGTGCGCCAAGGCCCGTACCCCCGACCCCACGGACCGTACGACGCCCGAGGTCGCGGCAGTCTGCGTCTACCCGGACCTGGCCGCCGTCGCCGCCGAGGCGCTGGCCGGCTCCGCCGTCAAGGTCGCCTCGGTGGCCACCGCCTTCCCCTCCGGGCGGGCGGCGCTGGAGGTGAAGCTCGCCGACACCCGGGCGGCGCTGGCCGCGGGCGCCGACGAGATCGACATGGTCATCGACCGCGGCGCGTTCCTCGCCGGCCGCTATCTGGAGGTCTACGAGCAGATCCGCGCGGTGCGGCAGGCCGCCGCCGGCGCCCGGCTGAAGGTGATCTTCGAGACCGGCGAGCTGTCCACGTACGACAACATCCGCCGGGCGAGCTGGCTCGGCATGCTGGCGGGCGCCGACTTCATCAAGACCTCGACCGGCAAGGTCGGCGTGAACGCCACCCCCGCCAACACCCTGGTCCTGCTCGAAGCCGTCCGGGACTACCGCGCGGCCACCGGCGTGCAGGTCGGCGTGAAGCCCGCCGGCGGCATCCGCACGGCCAAGGACGCGGTGAAGTTCCTGGTGCTGGTCAACGAGACCGCCGGGGACGACTGGCTGGACAACCGCTGGTTCCGCTTCGGCGCCTCCAGCCTGCTCAACGACCTGCTCATGCAGCGCCAGAAGCTGCGCACCGGCCGCTACTCCGGCCCCGACTACGTGACCGTGGACTAGAGGGGGTCCGAGCCGACATGACCGCAGAACACAAGCTCTTCGCCTACGCGCCCGCGCCCGAGTCCCGCTCGGTCGTCGACATCGCGCCCAGCTACGGCATGTTCGTCGACGGCGAGTTCGCCGAGGCCGCCGACGGCAAGGTCTTCAAGTCCGTCGCCCCGGCGACCGAGGAAGTGCTCTCCGAGGTCGCGCGGGCCGGTGAGGCGGACGTCGAGCGGGCGGTCGCCGCCGCCCGGCGGGCGTTCACCTCCTGGTCGGCGCTGCCGGGCGCGGAGCGCGGCAAGTACCTGTTCCGTATCGCCCGCATCATCCAGGAGCGCTCGCGCGAGCTGGCGGTACTGGAGACGCTGGACAACGGCAAGCCGATCCGCGAGACCAGGGACGCCGACCTGCCGCTGGTCGCCGCGCACTTCTTCTACTACGCCGGCTGGGCGGACAAGCTCGGCTACGCCGGCTTCGGGCCCGAGCCGAAGCCGGTGGGCGTCGCGGGCCAGGTCATCCCGTGGAACTTCCCGCTGCTGATGCTCGCCTGGAAGATCGCCCCGGCGCTCGCCTGCGGCAACACCGTGGTGCTCAAGCCCGCCGAGACCACCCCGCTGTCCGCGCTGTTCTTCGCCGACATCTGCCGCCAGGCCGGGCTGCCCCGCGGGGTGGTCAACATCCTGCCGGGCTACGGGGACGCGGGCGCCGCGCTCGTCGCGCACCCGGACGTCGACAAGGTCGCGTTCACCGGCTCCACGGCCGTCGGCAAGGAGATCGCCAGGTCCGTCGCCGGCACCGACAAGCGGCTCACGCTGGAGCTGGGCGGCAAGGGCGCCAACATCGTCTTCGACGACGCGCCGATCGACCAGGCCGTCGAGGGCATCGTCGGCGGCATCTTCTTCAACCAGGGCCAGGTCTGCTGCGCGGGCTCCCGGCTGCTGGTGCAGGAGTCGGTGGCCGACGAGCTGCTGGAGTCGCTGAAGCGGCGGCTCGGCACGCTGCGGCTGGGCGACCCGCTGGACAAGAACACCGACATCGGCGCCATCAACTCCGCCGAGCAGCTCGCCCGGATCACGGAGCTGGCGGACGCAGGCGACGCGGAGGGCGCGCAGCGCTGGACGGCGCCGTGCGAACTGCCCGGCAGCGGCTACTGGTTCGCGCCGACGCTCTTCACCGGCGTCACGCAGGCGCACCGCGTCGCGCGCGAGGAGATCTTCGGCCCGGTGCTGTCGGTGCTGACGTTCCGTACCCCAGCGGAGGCGGTCGCAAAGGCCAACAACACGCCCTACGGGCTCTCCGCAGGGGTGTGGACCGAGAAGGGCTCGCGGATCCTGGCGGTGGCCGACCGGCTGCGGGCGGGCGTCGTGTGGGCGAACACGTTCAACAAGTTCGATCCGACCTCGCCGTTCGGCGGCTACAAGGAGTCGGGCTTCGGCCGCGAGGGCGGCCGCCACGGGCTGGAGGCGTACCTGCGATGACACAGGCGGATGCGAGGCTGTCGGTCCTCAAGACCTACAAGCTGTACGTGGGCGGGAAGTTCCCCCGCTCGGAGAGCGGGCGGGTGTACGAGGTGACCGACGCGAAGGGCCGCTGGCTCGCCAACGCGCCCCGCGCCTCCCGCAAGGACGCCCGCGACGCGGTGGTCGCCGCCCGCAAGGCCGTCGCGGGCTGGTCGGGCGCCACGGCGTACAACCGCGGCCAGGTGCTCTACCGGGTGGCGGAGATGCTCCAGGGGCGGCGCGAGCAGTACGTGGCGGAGGTCGCCGACGCCGAGGGCCTGTCGAAGGCCAAGTCGGCGGCGCAGGTGGACGCGGCGATCGACCGCTGGGTCTGGTACGCGGGCTGGACCGACAAGATCGCCCAGGTCGCCGGCGGCGGAAACCCGGTCGCCGGGCCGTACTTCAACATCTCCGCGCCGGAGCCGACGGGCGTCGTGGCCGTCGTGGCGCCGCAGGAGTCGGCGCTGCTGGGGCTGGTGTCGGTGCTGGCGCCGGTGATCGCCACCGGCAACGCGGCGGTGGTGGTCGCCGCGGAGGAGCGGCCGCTGCCTGCGCTGTCGCTGGCGGAGGTGCTCGCCACGTCGGACGTGCCGGGGGGTGTGGTCAACGTGCTCTCGGGGCGTACCGCGGAGATCGCGCCGACGCTGGCCGCGCACCAGGACGTCAACGCCATCGACCTGACGGGCGCGGACACGGAGCTGGCGCGGGAGCTGGAGGTCGCGGCGGCGGACAACCTGAAGCGGGTGCTGCGCCCGCGGCCGCCGTACGACTGGACGGCGGACCCGGGGACGGGCCGGCTGACGGCGTTCCTGGAGACGAAGACGGTCTGGCACCCGACGGGCAGCCTGGGCGTGAGCGGCTCGGCGTACTAGCGGCCTCCCGGCCGGGACGGCGGGGCGTACGGGACGAGGGCGCGGTGGCGCCCCCTGCCGTAGGCGGGGACCGGCGGACGGGCGGCGCTCCGACCGGGCGCGGCAGCACCGCCCCGGTCGCGCACGTGGTCCGGCGACCGGCCCGGCCGCCGGCGCACGTCGCGCCGGCCGGGCCCGCGCGGCGGCGCGGGAAGCCCGGCGACGTCCGTGCCGCGGTCACCGGCCGGGCCCCGCGAGCGACGGCCCGCCGGGGAGTCGTCGCGCCGCGGCGCGCGCGGCACCCCGCGCCGCGCGCACGAGCCGGGGCCGGACGCACCCCCCGCGCGTCCGGCCCCGGCTCGTCCCCCGATCCCCCGTCCCCCCGATCCCCCGTTCCCCCCGAGCCCTCACGGACACCCCCCGGCCCCGTACGGTCTCGCGGTCCTCCCCCGTTCCCCCGATTCCCCCCCGCTATCCCCCGATTTCCCCCCGTTTTTCCCCTCCCGTGGCCCCGGGTCCCCCCGTCCCGGTCATCGGCCCTTCAGGCCACGAGCTCCTCGAACGACTCCTCCCGGTCCCGCCCGAAGCTCAGCGCCTCGTCGTCGCGCAGCCGGCGCAGCGAGCGCCAGATGCTGCTCTTGACGGTCCCCACGCTGATCCCCAGCACGTCGGCGATCTCCGGGTCGGTCCTGCCCTCGTAGTAGCGCAGCACGAGCATCGTGCGCTGCATCTCGGGCAGCCGCGCCAGCGCCTGCCAGAGCACCGTGCGCAGCTCCGTGCCGCGCATGGCGTCCGACTCCCCCGGCGCCTCGGGGAGTTCCTCGGTCGGGTACTCCGCGAGCTTGCGCCGGCGCCAGGCGCTGATGTGCAGGTTCGTCATGGTGCGGCGGAGGTAGCCCCCCACCGCCGCCTTGTCGCTGATCCGGTCCCAGGCCCGGTAGGTGGAGAACAGTGCGCTCTGCAGCAGGTCCTCCGCCTCGAACCGGTCACCGGTCAGGTGGTAGGCGGTGGCGTACAGAGAGGCGCGCCGCTCGGCCACGTAGGCGGTGAACGCCGCGGTGCTGTCAGCCTCCGCGGCGGTCCCGGCCTGCGTGCCGACCGTTTCCCCCGGCACCTCTCCGTACGCCTTCCCCCCGTCGTCCCCCCTGGTGTTGTCCTCCGCGATCCCCCCCGGGTTCGCGGCCGGTCCGGTCCCCGCCGGCGTGACGCCGGTCCCCCCGGGGCCCGTGCTGCCCGCGATCGCGACCATGTAAGGAGGACGACGCCCGGCGCCGCGACCGCACCCCCGCGCGGCTGCGGCACCGGACTCCCCCGCACCGCGCGAGGCGCGGGCGGGAGCCATCCCCTCAGCACTCCCCCCCTTGGCGTGCAGGCGTGTGTGAACCGCTGCGCTGGTGGTGCTGTCGTGCAGTGCGTTCATCTCACGCCCCCCGCCGGTGGAGTCTGCTTCGGTCGGTCCTGTCGTGCCGGGCTTGCCCGACGCCCAGAATCCTGTCGCCCCGACTTCATCGCGCTGTCCGCCGACTGTCACAGGCGTGCAACAGGGGCTGGTGCCCCTTACACAGGCCCTTCCGGAGGCCGTGATGACGGCGAACTCGCCCCTTCCGGCGCGCCCTGCCAGAATGACCCGCGTGCCTTCTCTGTTGCTGATCGAGGACGACGACGCCATCCGCACCGCGCTGGAGATGTCCCTCTCCCGCCAGGGCCACCGCGTGACCACCGCGGCGACCGGTGAGGACGGGCTCAAGCTGCTGCGCGAGCAGCGGCCCGACCTGATCGTGCTGGATGTGATGCTGCCGGGCATCGACGGCTTCGAGGTGTGCCGGCGCATCCGCCGCACCGACCAGTTGCCGATCATCCTGCTGACCGCGCGCAGCGACGACATCGACGTCGTGGTCGGGCTGGAGTCGGGCGCCGACGACTACGTCGTCAAACCCGTGCAGGGGCGGGTGCTGGACGCCCGGATCCGCGCGGTGCTGCGCCGCGGCGAGCGGGAGACCACCGACTCGGCCACCTTCGGCAACGTCGTCATCGACCGCTCCGCGATGACCGTCACCAAGGACGGCGAGCATCTGCAACTGACGCCGACGGAGCTGCGGTTGCTGCTGGAGCTGAGCCGCAGGCCCGGCCAGGCGCTGTCGCGGCAGCAGTTGCTGCAGTTGGTCTGGGAGCACGACTACCTCGGCGACTCCCGGCTGGTCGACGCCTGCGTACAGCGGCTGCGCGCGAAGGTCGAGGACGTACCGTCCGCCCCGACGCTGATCAAAACCGTACGCGGAGTGGGCTACCGGCTGGATCCGCCCTCGTGAGTCCGGGCCCCGCCGACGCGCAGGGGCGGCAGGGGCTCGTACGCGGCTGGGCGGCGGGGCTGCTGCGCTGGATCAGCCTGCGACTGCGTCTGGTCATCGTGTTCGCGCTGGTGGCCCTGGTCTCGGCGGTGTCGGTCGCCGGCATCGCGTACTGGCTCAACCGGGACTCCGTGCTCACCCGCACCCAGGACGCCTCGCTGAAGGACTTCCGGGAGTCGCTGCAGGACGAGAGCGGCGAGCTGGACCTGCGGGCCGGCTGTACGGACCTCGCCAAGGCCGCGCGGCGGCTGTCGAGCACCACCCAGAACTTCGACGTCATACTCATCTCCGGCGGCGGGGGCAGCGGCGGCGAGCCCGGCTGCGTGGAGCGCTCCGACGAGTCGTTCACCCTGCACGACGTCCCGAAGACGCTCACGACGGCGGTCGACCAGCGGCGCGACGACGGCAAGTGGCCGTACCACCTGTACTGGCAGCGGGTGACGATGGACGGCACGCCGTATCTCGTCGGCGGCGCCCGGGTGATCGGCACGGACTGGACCGGCTACATGTTCAAGTCCCTGGACTCCGAGCGCCGGGACCTCAACTCGCTCGCCTGGTCGCTGGGCATCGCCACCGGACTGTCCCTCATCGGCTCCGCGCTGCTCGCGCAGGGCGCCGCGTCCACCGTGCTGCGGCCCGTCCAGCGGCTCGGCGACGCGGCGCGGCGGCTCGGCGAGGGCAAGCTCGACACCCGGCTGCGGGTGACCGGCACCGACGAACTGGCCGACCTCTCGCGGACGTTCAACCAGACCGCGGAACGGCTCCAGCAGCGGGTGGAGGAGCTGAGCGAGCGGGAGAAGTCCAGCAGGCGGTTCGTGGCGGACATGTCGCACGAGCTGCGCACGCCGCTGACCGCGATGACCGCGGTCTCCGAGGTGCTGGAGGAGGAGCAGGAGAACCTGGACCCGATGATCGCGCCCGCGGTGCAGCTCGTGGTGCAGGAGACCCGGCGGCTCAACGACCTGGTGGAGAACCTGATGGAGGTGACCCGCTTCGACGCGGGCACCGCCCGGCTCGTACTCGACGACGTGGACGTCGCCGACCAGGTCACCGCCTGCATCGACGCCCGCGCCTGGCTGGACGCGGTGGAGCTGGACGCCGACCGCGGCATCGTCGCGCGGCTCGACCCGCGGCGCCTGGACGTGATCCTCGCCAACCTCATCGGCAACGCGCTCAAGCACGGCGGCTCCCCGGTGCGGGTGTCGGTGCGCACCACGGCGGACGCGCCCGGCGCCGGCGATCTGGTCATCGAGGTCAAGGACAACGGGCCCGGCATCCCCGCCGAGGTGCTGCCGCACGTCTTCGACCGGTTCTACAAGGCGGACACCGCGCGCCCGCGCTCCGACGGCAGCGGCCTCGGGCTGTCCATCGCGGTGGAGAGCGCCCGGATCCACGGCGGTACGATCACCGCGGCCAACGACCCGGCGGGCGGGGCGGTGTTCACGCTGCGGCTGCCGCGGGACTCGTCGGCGGCGGCGGAGGCCCTTGAGCAGGAGGACGAGTGAGGGCGGCAGCCTCGAACCGGCGGGTCTTCCCCGCCCTCGCGGCAGTTGCCGCGGTCGCCGTCGCGGTGCTGGCCACCGGATGCGGGATCCGGCCCACGTCCGTGCCGGTGGACGCCGGCAGCGCGCCGTCGCGGGCGGAGTGCGCGCCGGGCGGTCCTTCGCCGGCGGCGAGGTCGGCGGACGGCGAGACGGTGCGTGCGGTGTACCTCGTGTGCGGTACGCAGTTGGCGCCGGTGCCCCGCAGCGTCCCCGACGACCTGGCGGACAGGGAGCTGGCGGCGCGGCTGCTGGCGGAGCTGGAGCGGGAGCCGGGCGAGGACGAGAAGCAGGCCGGCTACTCCACCGCCGTCTCCGGGCTGCGGGTCGCGGACGGGCTGTCCGGGGATCCGGCGGGCACGGTGCGGCTGAGCCGGGATCCGCAGGGGCTGGGGTCGCCGATGCTGGCGCAGGTCGTGTGCACCTACGCGGCGGGCGAGGAGCGTACGGCGGTGCTGGCCGGGCCGGACGCGGGCGACCCGCCGTACACGTACCGCTGCACCGACGACGCGCTGCGGGCGCCGGAGAACACCGTGGGCGAGCCCGCGGCCTGAGCTGTTCCGGCACGGCGGGTCCTGTGGCCGGCGGCCGTGCGGGGGCGGTGTCAGTGGCGTGTGCCACAGTGTCCGCATGCTCGGGATCGTGGTGAAGACGGAGCGCGGGGAGCGGCATGTGCGCGTGTCCGCGGCGGAGTTGGCGGGGCTGGTCCGGCGGATCGGCGGCGCCGGCGACCACTTCCTCGTGCTCCAGCGGATCCCCGACCTGCCCGACGTGTTCGCCCAGGTCTGGCACGACGCCGGCGGGGGCTACGAGGTGGAGCACCGCGACGGCGGCGCCGGCCGGCACTTCGCCGCGACGGCAGGCGACCCCGCGGCCGTGATCGCGGCGCTGACCGGCTGGGCCCGCGAGGAGGCCGGCTGGGCCGCCGGGCTGTCCTGGTCCCGCGCGGACATCACCCCCGCGCCCGCGGTGCCGCCGCTCGGCCTCGGCGCGGCGGAGCGTGCGGAGCTGGAGCGGCGGCTCCGGGAGATGCTGGCCGCGGGGTACGCGACCCGTGCGGAACTGGCCGAGTGCGCCGAGGAGTTCCTCGTCGCCGGGGACCGCAGGCCGGTCTCCGCCCCGCAGGCCACGGCGCTGGCCGACCGGCTGTGGCTGGAGCGGGTCGCCGAGCAGGCCGGCTGGCACGACGAGACGGACCCCGAGCGGCTCACCCGCGCCTTCGCGACCCTGCGGGAGGCCGGCATCACCGCGCGTGAGCACTTCGCCTGCTGCCGCAGTTGCGGCAACGCCGAGATAGGCGGGGCGGGCGAGCCGGACGCGCGCGGCTTCGTCTACTTCATCCACCAGTCGTCGGAGTCCGCGGCGGCGGACGGCGGGCTGACGCTCTACTACGGCGGGTTCGACGGCTCGGGCGAGACGACCGCGGCCGTCGGGCACGAGGTGGTCGCGGCCCTCGGGGAAGCCGGTCTGCGGACGGAGTGGGACGGCGATCCGGGCCGCTCGATACCCGTCACGGGGCTCGACTGGCGCCGCCGTCTGGTCGGCTGAGGAGGCTCCGTACGGAGGATCACCATCCGGCCGGCGGAGGGCGGGAACCGTACGGGTCGGTAGCAGCGTCCTTGCCTGCGTGCAGCGCCATGCGACGGGCGGAACGGCCGCCCTGAGATTCCGGGTGGCCGGCGTTGTCCTCCTAGTCCTGCATCTGACCGCAGTCTGGTGGTTTACGCTCCGCCCCAACGCCGTGCCGTGGGTTGACGCGGCGAATCTGCGACCGCTCACGACGATCCGGGCGGAGTTCGGCGATGACCCGTGGTCGGCGCTGCGGTACGCCGTCGAGTCGCTGTTCGTGCTGGCCCCCGCGGGGGTGCTGCTGCCGCTGATCGGCGGCCGGGTCAACGCGTCGGTGGCGGGGTCGTTCGCACGTACCGTCTTCGCGGGCTCGATGCTGGCGCTGGTCGTCGAGCTGCTGAAGACGACGGTGCCCGGGCAGGTCGCGAACGTGGACACGATGCTGCTCTACATCCTGGGGATCGCGCTGGCGCATCTGGCGGTGGTCCCGGCCACGCGGGCGCGGCTGCGCCGGGGGCACCCCGCGGGCCGCGCGGCGGGCGCGGCGCACGCGGAGGAGGCGGCCGGGACGGAGGAGGCGGACGCGGCGAAGCCGGCGGAGCGTGCGGCGGACGGGAAGGCTCAGGGCACGGCCCCGAGAATCACCAGGGTCGAGATCGCCCCGTAGGGCGACGTTTCGTCCGGCTTGTATGCCTACGGTGGAAGCACCGGCCCACACACGGCGGGCCGCGAACGCCGACCCGAGGAGTGACGCAGCCATGGCCATGCCGATGAGACCGCGCGACGGCCGGATGATCGCCGGAGTGTGCGCCGGCCTGGCCCGGCGCTTCGACACCACCCCCACGACGGTGCGGGTCGTCTTCCTGGTGTCGTGCCTGCTGCCTGGTCCGCAGTTCCTGCTCTACCTGGCGCTGTGGGCACTGATGCCCAGCGAGGAGAAGGTGCAGCACCCGGCCTGGTGAGAACGGAATCCGACGACACGGAGCCGGGGCCGGCGTCCACGAGGGACGCCGGCCCCGGCTTCGCTGCGTACGGGCCTCAGAGCCCCAGCGCACCGCCCACGGGAAGCGCGTTGGTCAGGGTGCCGAGCTGACCGAGGGACGGCTGCTGGGCGCCGGCGGCACCGTTCGGGGTGCCGTTGTTGCTCGCCACCTGGGAGCCGGTCACCGACTCCAGCGGCGAGGTCAACTGACTGACCGGGTCGGGCAGGCCGGGGACGGGCGCGGCGGAGGCGGTGCCCGCCGCGGCGGCGGCGAAGGCGGCGCCGAGCAGTGCGGTACCGACGATCTTGCGGGTCTTCATGGAATTCAGGTCCTCGTCCTCGCGGATATCCAGCGGCAATGAAAAACCTAGCCAGCCGGTTATCGCGGCGGCAAAGACCGCCCCGCCGGTGCCGAAATTGGCCCGTACGGCCTCATCCGCGGATCGTAGGACCATCGCCCCGCGAACCGGCGGACGCGCGAGTGTGCAGGTCAGAACCGGTCAGCGGAAGAGCCACTCCGACTTCAGCCCGGCGTATCCGGGCTTGATGACGTCGTTGATCATCGCCAGCCTTTCATCGAAAGGAATGAACGCCGACTTCATCGCATTGACGGTGAACCACTGCATGTCGTCCAGCGTGTAGTGGAACGTGCGCACCAGCTCCTCGAACTCGCGGCTCATGCTCGTGCCGCTCATGAGCCGGTTGTCGGTGTTGACCGTGGCGCGGAAGTAGAGCCGGCGCAGCAGCCCGATGGGGTGCTCGGCGTACGAGGGGGCGGCGCCGGTCTGGAGGTTGGACGTCGGGCACAGCTCCAGCGGGATCCGCTTGTCGCGCACGTACGCCGCCAGCCGGCCGAGCTTGACGGTGCCGTCCTCGGCGACGTGGATGTCGTCGATGATCCGTACGCCGTGGCCGAGCCGGTCGGCGCCGCACCACTGCAGCGCCTGCCAGATCGACGGCAGGCCGAAGGCTTCGCCGGCGTGGATGGTGAAGTGGTTGTTCTCGCGCTTCAGGTACTCGAAGGCGTCGAGGTGGCGGGTGGGCGGGAAGCCGGCCTCGGCGCCGGCGATGTCGAAGCCGACGACGCCGAGGTCGCGGTAGCGGTTGGCGAGTTCGGCGATCTCCAGCGAGCGGGCGGCGTGCCGCATGGCGGTGAGGAGGGCGCCGACGCGGATGCGGTGCCCGGCGGCGTGCGCGCGCCGCTCGCCCTCGCGGAAACCCTCGTTGACCGCCTCGACCACCTGCTCCAGGCTGAGCCCGCCCTGGAGGTGCTGCTCGGGGGCGTAGCGCACCTCGGCGTAGACGACGCCGTCGGCGGCGAGGTCCTCGGCGCACTCGGCGGCGACCCGCACGAGGGCGTCGCGGGTCTGCATCACGGCGCAGGTGTGGGCGAAGGTCTCCAGGTACCGCTCCAGCGACCCGGAGTCGGCGGCCTCCCGGAACCAGACGCCGAGCCGCGCGGGGTCGGTCTCGGGCAGCCCGTCGTAGCCGGTCTCGCGGGCGATGTCGACGATGGTGCCGGGACGGAGACCGCCGTCGAGGTGGTCGTGGAGCAGCACCTTGGGCGCCCGCCGGATCCGCTCGAGGTCGGGCACGTTCCGGGCCGGCGCACCTCTGTTTTCCTCCGCCATGCGGCACCTCTCTCTCGTCACGATTTGCGCCATCCTACGCGCGTAGAGCGATGCCCGGCGGCGGGCACCGACGGCGGGGTGCGGCGACGCGTGGGATCCCGGGGGCGCGGAACGCGGGGGCGCGGGGAGCGGGCGGGGCGGGCGTATGTGCGCTGTGGGCCCGAGCGTGGTGGTGGCGAGCGGGCGGGGGCCGACGCGCCGGGCCGCGGGCCGCGGGGACGGCTCGGGCGTGACCCTCGCGGACCGGCGGCAGTACGCAACGGCCGCCGGAGGGCCGGGGATGTGACGGTCACCTCCGGTGTCCGGGCAGGCGGGGTGGGGGAAAGCGGCCGGGAGACGCCGCGGCCGCCGGCTCGCCGGCGCGCGGCCGACTTGGGCCGTACCGCCCTCGTGGACGGCGCGTGGGCCCAACGGCCTCCGAGGGCCGGGGACGTGGCGGCGGTGAGCGGAGTCCGGGTGGCCGGCACGGGACGGCGGGAGGTATCGCCGAGCCTCCGCGAGCCCCTGGTGGTGCCGTGACCGCCGGCTTCGCGGCGGCGGGGACGCACGGGCCGTGCGGCCCTCGCGGGCCGGCGCCAGGACGCAACGGCCGCGGGAGGGACGGGAGGTGGCGGCAGCCATCGGGCCGGGCAGGCGGGGGGAGCGGCCGAGGTGCCGCGGCAGCCGTCAGGGTGTGCCGCCTCCGGGCGGACCCGCGCCCCCCGGAGGGCGACCGCGGGGGCAACTGGAGGGTTGTCGGGGGGTGTCGGGGTGGTGCAGACCACTGGGCACGGGGGGACGGATCTGCCATCGTGCTGCCATGGCACAGGAGATCAGCGCGACCCGCCCCGCCCGGCTCGGACGTGCCACCGGGGCGGCCTCCGCGCAGGCGGTGGCGTTGCTGCTGCCCGCCGGGGAGGGCGTCAGCAGCCGGCGGCCCTCGCGGCTCGCCGCCGCCTCCGTGTGGTCGCTGGCCCGCCGGCTCGGGCGCGCCGGGCGCGGTGACGGGCTCGTCGCGCACACCGTGCACTACCGCTACCGGGGCTGGAACGGCGCCGCGGCGGACGCCGCGCAGGATGCCGAGTGGGCGCTGGAGGAGGTCGTACGGCGGTACGGGGACGTGCCCGTGGCGCTGGTCGGCACCGACGTCGGCGGCCGGGCCGCGCTGCGCGCCGCCGGGCACGAGGCGGTCGTCTCTGTACTGGCGGTGGCGCCGTGGCTGCCGGACGCGCAGGCGGCGGACGCCGAGCCCGTACGGCAGTTGAGCGGCCGCACCGTGCTCTTCGTCCACGGCACCGACGACGCCCGCACCGACCCCGACCTGTCGTACCGGCTGGCCGTACGGGCGAAGAAGGCCAACCGCGACGTGTGCCGCTTCGAGGTGCACTCCGACGGGCACGGGCTGCACCAGCACCGCCCCGAAGTCCTCGCCCTGGGCGCCGACTTCGTCATGGGCTCGCTCTTCGGCCGGCCGTACAGCAGACCCCTGGCCGACGCCCTCGCCGCACCCCCGCCGATCGGCCTGCGCATGCCCCTTGCCGCGGGGTTCGCACCGGCGTGACCGCCGCTCACCCCGCGAGCAACTGCCCCCGCCGCCCCAGCAGGAACCGCCGGAACGCGCCCACCGGCGCCGTCTCCTGCTGTCCCGCCACCCACGCCACGCCGATCTCCCGCACCGCCCGCGGCGCCGTGACGTTCACCTCCACCACCCCCGGCCGCGGCACCGCGGGCGGCGGCAGCAGCGCCACCCCCAGCCCCGCCGCCACCAGCCCGCGGATCGTCTCCGCCTCCTCCCCCTCGAACGCGATCCGCGGCACGAACCCCGCCTCCGCGCACAGTTCCTCCAGCATCCGCCGCATCCCGTAGCCGGGTTCGAGCGTCACGAACGGGTCCTCCGCCACCTCCGCGAGCCGGATCCGCCGCCGCCCCGCGAGCCGGTGGTCGTCCGGCACCACGATCCGCAGCCGCTGCTCGTCGAGCCGCCGCGCCTCCAGGTCCGGCGCGTCCGGCACCGGCGAGGTCAGGCACAGGTCCAACTCGCCCGCCCGCAGCCGCTGGAGCATCCACTCGCCGTAGTTCTGCACCAGCGCGAAGCGCACCCGCGGGTGGTCCTCGCGGAACTCCCGCAGCAGCCCCGGCACGGTCTCCGAGCCGAGCGTGTGCAGGAAGCCGAAGGCGACCTTGCCGGTCTCGGGGTGCGCGTCGGCGCGTACGTCCTCGGCGCCGCGGGCCACCTCCGCCAGCGCGCGCTCCGCGTACGCGAGGAAGTCGCGGCCCGCGGTCGTCAGCGACAGCGTGCGGCCGCGGCGGGCGAAGAGCGCGACGCCCAGGTCGGCTTCGAGCCGCACCATCGCGCGGCTCAGCGTCGGCTGCGGGACGCCGAGCGCGCGGGCGGCGCGCGTCACGTGCTCCTCGCGCGCGACCGCGGCGAACTGCGCGAGCCGGGGCGCGAGCACGGCGCCCCACTCCCCCGGCTCCCCCGGGGGGCCGACGGCGCCGGCCGCACCCTGGGCGACCGCGGCCGAGATGTCTTCCTGATGACGGGACCGTGACAACGACTCCCGTGACCTCTGCTCATTCACCACAGCATCGATTATCGCCGTTTTCCGCATTGGACGCATGAGCGGGCCCGCCGTACGTTCGACGCATGCCCTCCGATACCGGGGCGCTTACGCCCCATGTGAGCGCCCCCACCCAGGTGCCCGCCAAGCACGCCCCCGGCGAGCGCGGCTACCGCCGCGTGCTCCTCGCGCTGTTCGCCGCCGGCGTCGCCACCTTCACCCTCCTCTTCTCCACCCAGGCCCTGCTGCCCGCCATCTCCGCCGACCTCGGCGTCAGCCCGGGCGCGGCCAGTTGGACCGTCTCCGCCACCACCGCCGCCCTGGCGCTCGCCGTGCTGCCGCTGAGCGCCGTCTCCGAGCGGTTCGGCCGGCAGCGCACGATGACCTGGTCGCTGACGGCGGCCGTGCTGCTGGGCCTTGCGATGCCGTTCGCGCCCGACCTGGGTGCGCTCGTCGCGCTGCGTACGCTCCAGGGCGTGGCGATCGCCGGGATCCCGGCGTCGGCCATCGCGTTCATCGCCGACGAGGTACGGGCCCGGGCGGTGATCGGCGCCGTGGGGCTCTTCGTCGCGGGCAACAGCATCGGCGGCATGGCCGGACGCATCCTCACCGGCTGGACGGCGGACGCCTGGGGCTGGCGCGCGGCGCTGGCCACCGTCGCCGCGCTCTCGCTGCTCTGCGCGGTGGCGTTCCGCGTACTCCTGCCGCGCGCCCGGCACTTCACCCCCGCGCCGCTGGCGCCGCGGGCGCTCGCGCGGACCGTACGCGGCCATCTGTCCGACGGGCTGATGCGCCGGCTGTACGCGATCGGGCTGCTGTTCATGACCGTCTTCGGCTCGGTGTACACGATGATCGGCTACCGGCTGGCCGGCGAGCCCTTCGGCCTGTCCGCGGGCCTCATCGGCTCGGTCTTCGTCATCTACCTCGTCGGCACCGGCTCCTCGGCCGCCGCCGGCCGGCTCGTCGCCCGCCTCGGCCGCCGCGGCACCCTGTACGCCGCCGCCGGCACCACCGCCGCCGGACTGCTGCTGACGATCGGCGACTCCCTGGCGGCCGTGCTGACCGGTCTGGTACTGCTCACGGCGGGCTTCTTCGCCGGGCACGCGGTCGCCTCCGCCTCGGTCAGCCACGCGGCGCAGACGGGTAAAGCGCAGGCGTCGGCGCTCTACCAGGTCGCGTACTACGTCGGGAACAGCGCGGGCGCCACCGCGGGCGCGATCGCCTTCCACGCCGTCGGCTGGCGCGGGGTCGTCGTCCTCGGTCTCGTGGCCCTCACCGGCGTCACGGGCATCACTATTCGCGCCACCCTGCTGGCCACCGCGGCGACCCGCACGGCAGCGCGCGAGCAGGCCCGGCAGGAGCCCCGCGCAAGCGGGCGCGCACCGGTCCCCGCAACCCGCCCCGTACCCCGTGAACCGACAGGTCAGCCGATACGTGCCGGGCTCGCCCGCAGCGTCGAAAGCACCGGCGCGGAGACGATCCGGTAACGGGTTCGTTGCCGGAGGTTCAGCTTGTTCTACGCGCGTTACGATGCCCCCGAAGCAGCGCCGGAAAGAGGCGCTTCGCCAAGACGAAGGGGAAGTCCTCTTGCGCCGGGTAACCAAGATCGCCGCCGCGGGTGTGGCAACCGCGGCCCTCGCTTTCACCAGTGCTGCGTGCAGCAGCGACAGCGGCAGCAGCGACAAGGGCGTCGGTCTCGCCTTCGACGTCGGCGGCCGCAGTGACGCCTCCTTCAACGAGTCGGCGGCCCGCGGGTACGACAAGGCCAAGAAGGAGTTCGACCTCGGCGGCAAGGAGCTGACCGCCCGCGACGGCGAGACCGAGGCCGACCGCGAGCAGCGCCTCACCTCCCTCGCCGAGGCGGGCTACAACCCGGTGATCGGGGTCGGCTTCGCCTACGGCAAGTCGGTCAACAAGGTCGCCAAGGACTTCCCGGACACCACCTTCGCCGTGATCGACGAGGCGTCCCAGGGGAAGAACGTGGCCGGCGTCACCTTCGCCGAGCACGAGGGCTCGTACCTGGCGGGCGTGGCCGCCGCCACCAAGAGCAAGACCGGCAAGGTCGGCTTCATAGGCGGCGTGCACAACAACCTGATCAAGAAGTTCGAGGCCGGCTTCGTCCAGGGCGTCAAGGACACCAAGCCGGACGTCGAGGTCGACGTGAAGTACCTCTACGAGAGCGACCTCAAGGGCTTCCAGGACCCGCTGCGCGCCAAGGGCATCGCCGAGGGCATGCTCGACTCCGACGCGGACATCATCTACAGCGCCGCCGGCCTGTCCGGCACGGGCTCGATCGAGGCCGTGGCCGCCCAGGAAGGCGCATGGGCGATAGGCGTCGACTCCGACCAGTACCGCGACAAGGCCCTGGCGGACTACAAGGACGCGATCATGACGTCCGTGGTCAAGAACGTCGACGTGGCCGTCTACGACGTGATCAAGAGCGTCCAGGACGAGAAGCCGCTCACCGGCGACCAGACCTTCGCGCTCAAGGACGACGGCGTGAGCCTCGCCACGTCCGGCGGGTTCATCGAGGACGTCCAGGCCGACATCGACGCGGCCAAGCAGAAGATCGCCGACGGCGAGATCAAGGTCAGCGACACTCCCTGAGCACGGTACGTGTGACGGGGTCCGGAGGACGGCGGGAGCCGGCCGTCCACCGGACCCGCGCATCTGCCTCCGGACTACGCGCGTAGCGTGATATGCCGTAACTCGCGTCACGTAACTCGCGCCGTCCGCACGGCGCTTCGGTACGTCCGCCGCCCCGCATCCACCGCCCTCGACGAGGAGTGTGCGCCATCACAGCCCCCAGCAGCAGCTCCACGGCAGCGGACCCACCCGCCGGCGCCGCCGCCGTCGAACTCCACGGCATCACGAAACGCTTTCCCGGCGTCGTCGCCAACCACGACATCGACATCACCGTGCGCCGCGGCACCGTGCACGCCCTCGTCGGCGAGAACGGCGCCGGCAAGTCGACCCTGATGAAGATCCTCTACGGCATGCAGAAGCCGGACGAGGGCACCATCACACTCGACGGCACGGAGGTCGCGTTCGCCAGCCCCGCCGACGCCATCGCGCGCGGCATCGGCATGGTGCACCAGCACTTCATGCTCGCCGACAACCTCACCGTGCTGGAGAACACCGTCCTGGGCAGCGAGAAGCTGCACGGCATCGGCGACCGGGCGCGGGCGAAGATCAAGGAGCTGTCGGACGCGTACGGCCTCGGCATCCGCCCCGACGTGCTGGTCGAGGACCTCGGCGTCGCCGACCGGCAGCGGGTCGAGATCCTCAAGGTCCTCTACCGCGGCGCCCGTACGCTCATCCTCGACGAGCCCACCGCGGTCCTCGTCCCGCAGGAGGTCGACGCGCTCTTCGACAACCTGCGCGGGCTGAAGGCCGAGGGCCTGACCGTGCTGTTCATCTCGCACAAGCTCGGCGAAGTCCTCGCCGTCGCCGACGACATCACCGTCATCCGGCGCGGCACGACGGTCGCCGCCGTGAAGCCCGCGGACGTCACGTCCAAGCAGCTCGCGGAGCTGATGGTGGGCAGCGAGCTGCCGACCCCCGAGACCCGCGAGTCGACGGTCACGGACATACCCATGCTGCGCGTCAGCGACCTGCACCTGACGGCCGTCGACGCCGACGGCGTACCGCGCGAGGTGCTGGACCGCATCTCCTTCACCATCCACAAGGGCGAGGTGCTGGGCATCGCCGGCGTGGAGGGCAACGGCCAGTCCGAGCTGGTCGAGGCCATCATGGGACTGCGCGACCCGGACGACGGCTGCATCGTGCTGGACGGCGCGGACATCAGCCACGCCGCCACCCGCAAGCGCCGCGAGAGCGGCATCGGCTACATCCCCGAGGACCGCCAGCGGCACGGCCTGCTGCTGGAGGCCCCGCTGTGGGAGAACCGCATCCTCGGCCACACCACGGAACCCCCCAACAGCCGCGGCATGCTCATCGACGCCGCCGCGGCCCGCAAGGACACCAAGCGGATCGTCGAGGAGTACGACGTCCGCACCCCCGGCATCGACGTGACCGCCGCCTCGCTCTCCGGCGGCAACCAGCAGAAGCTGATCGTCGGCCGGGAGATGAGCCACTCGCCGAAGCTGCTCATCGCCGCCCACCCCACGCGCGGCGTGGACGTGGGCGCGCAGGCGGACATCTGGGAGCAGATCCGCGCGGCCCGCCGGGAGGGGCTCGCGGTGCTGCTGATCTCCGCGGACCTGGACGAGCTGATCGGCCTGTCGGACGCGCTGCGGGTGATGTACCGCGGCCGGCTGGTGGCCGACGCGGACCCGGCGGCGATCACGCCGGAGGAGCTGGGCAGTGCGATGACGGGCGCGGCGAGCGGGCACCTGGAGGACGGCACGGCGGTGCGCGACGCCGCGGTGCCGCCCCCGCGGGGCACCGGGAGCGGCAGCGACGACGGGCAGGGCGGAGGCCGTACGCGATGAAACGCCTCGACAGGGACAAGCTGATCAAAACGGTCGGCGCCCCGGTGCTCGCGGTCTTCGCCGCGCTGGTGCTGACCTCGCTGATCATCCTGATCTCCGGGAAGGACCCGTTCCGGGCCTACCAGGTCATGATCGAGTTCGGCACGACCGACCGGAGCGCCATCTACATCGTCAACAAGTCGACGATGTTCTTCCTCTCCGCGCTCGCCGTGGCCATCGGCTTCCGGATGAACCTCTTCAACATCGGCGTCGACGGCCAGTACCGCATCGCGGCCTTCTTCGCCGCGGCCGTCGGCGGCGCGCTGTCGCTGCCCGGCATCATCCAGATCCCGCTGATCATCCTGGTCGCCATGGGCGTCGGCGCGATCTGGGCGGGCATCGCGGGCGTGCTGCGTACCACCCGCGGCGTCAGCGAGGTCATCACGACGATCATGCTCAACTCGATCGCCGGCGCCGTCATCGGCTACTACCTCACCGCGGGCCGCCTCGGCGAGAAGGACGGGAACCTCACCCACACCCCGAACATCCCGTCCTCCAGCCATATCTTCATGATCGAGACCTCGGTCGGGGACATCAACGGCTTCGTGGTCTTCGCCGTGCTGGCCGGCTTCCTCTACTGGTTCGTCCTCAACCGCACCCGGTTCGGCTTCGACCTGCGCAGCGTCGGCCAGTCGGAGACGGCCGCCGCCGCGAGCGGCGTGGACGTCAAGCGCATGATCGTCACGAGCATGGTGCTCTCCGGCGCCGTCGCGGGCCTGGTCGGAATGCCGACGCTGCTCGGCGAGTCGTACAACTACGGCACCGACTTCCCGCTCGGCGTCGGCTTCACCGGCATCGCCATCGCCCTCCTCGGCCGCAACCACCCCGTCGGCATCGCGCTCGGCGCGCTGCTGTGGGCCTTCCTGGAGCGCACCGGCACGCAGCTCGAATTCGAGGGCTACGACCAGAAGATCGTCGAGGTCATCAAGGGCATCATCGTGCTCTGCGTCGTCATCGCCTACGAGGTGGTCCGCCGCTGGGCGCTGCGGGACCAGCAGCGCCGCGTCGGCGAGGAACTGGCCCAGGCACGTAAGACCGAGAAGGCGGAGGTGGGCGCGTGAGCATCGCGACCAGGACGGGCGCCGCCGCGCCCGCGAAGCGGCCGCCGAAGGACGGCGGCAAGCGGCGGCTCGGCATGCCGCAGATCCTCCTGCTCGTCGCCGGCGGACTGCTGCTGCTGTCCGCGGTACGCGCGATCACCGACACCACCAACCTCACCGCGTCGGCGCAGATCGGCGGCGCGCTCGCGCTGGCCGTGCCGATCGGCCTGGCCGGCCTCGGCGGGCTGTGGGCGGAGCGGTCCGGTGTGATCAACATCGGCCTCGAGGGCATGATGATCCTCGGCACCTTCTTCGCCGGCTGGATCGGCTGGCAGCACGGCCCGTGGGCGGGCGCGCTGGCCGGGGTGATCGGCGGGGCGCTGGGCGGTCTGGTGCACGCGATGGCGACGGTGACGTTCGGCGTCGACCACATCGTGTCGGGTGTCGCGATCAACATCCTCGCGCTGGGCACCACCCAGTACATGGCGAAGATCTTCTTCGCCGACGGTGACGCGCTGTCGGCGGGCGGCACGGACAAGCAGTCGCCGCAGGTCGACGACATGCATACGTTCTCCGTGCCCTGGCTCTCCGACTGGCTCGGGGACCTGGAGGAGGAAGGCATCGGAGGCAAGCGCAGGTTCTTCATCTCCGACGTCGCGGGCATCCTGCGCGGGTTCACGGAGGACGTGTCGTACCTGATCCTCATCGCCGCGCTGCTCTTCGTGCTCACGTACTACGTGCTGTGGCGCTCGGCGTTCGGGCTGCGGCTGCGGTCCTGCGGCGAGAACCCGGTGGCCGCCGAGTCGCTGGGTGTGAACGTCTACCTGTACAAGTACGCGGCGCTGGCCATCTCCGGCGCGCTCGCCGGGCTCGGCGGGGCGTTCCTGGTCACGTTCACCCACATCTATCTGGAGGGCCAGACCGGCGGCCGCGGCTACATCGGTCTGGCGTCGATGATCTTCGGCAACTGGCGCCCCGGCGGTACGGCGATGGCGGCGGGCCTCTTCGGCTTCACCGACAGCCTGCAACTGCGCGGCGGCGGCGAGGCCGTGCACGGGCTGTTCCTGCTGCTGGCGGTGCTGCTCGCGGTGTACGCGGTGTGGAAGTACGTGCGCGGCGGTGTCCGGGCCGCCATAGCCGCCGGGGTCGCGGCGGTGCTCCTCGGGGTGCTGTACGCCACGACCGACACGGTGCCGCGCGAGGTCGTGGAAGCCACGCCGTATGTGACCACACTGGTGGTGCTCGCGGTGTTCGCGCAGCGGCTGCGAGTGCCGAAGTGGATCGGCAAGCGCTACCGAAGGGGAGAGAGCACGTGACGTCGCAGGACGACGAGCGGTGGGAGGCGTTGCGGCGTGCGGCGCGGGACGCGATGTCCCGGGCGTACGCCCCGTACTCGCGGTACCCCGTGGGCGCCGCGGCGCTCGTGGACGACGGCCGTACGGTGGTCGGCTGCAACGTGGAGAACGCCTCGTACGGCGTCGGGCTGTGCGCCGAGTGCGGCCTGGTGTCCGCGCTGCACGCCGGCGGGGGCGGCCGGCTCACCCACTTCACCTGCGTCAACGGTGAGGGGCAGCTCATCCTGCCGTGCGGCCGCTGCCGCCAGTTGCTCAGCGAGCACGGCGGGCCCGGCCTGCTGCTCGACACCCCGGCGGGCATCCGGCCGCTGGCCGAACTGCTGCCGGACGCCTTCGGCCCGTTCGAGCTGAGCAGGATGAACGGTTCCGGGCATTCCGAGAGCGGAGGATCGCAGAACTGATGGACGCCATCTCCGTCATCCGCGCCAAGCGCGACCGCGAACGGCTCTCCGACGAGCAGATCGACTGGGTCGTGGCGGCGTACACCCGCGGCGAGGTCGCCGACGAGCAGATGTCCGCACTGGCCATGGCGATACTGCTGAACGGCATGGACCGGGACGAGATCGCCCGCTGGACCGCGGCGATGATCGCCTCCGGCGAGCGGATGGACTTCACCGCGCTGCCGCGCCCGACCGCCGACAAGCACTCGACGGGCGGCATCGGCGACAAGATCACGCTGCCGCTGGCGCCGCTGGTCGCCGCCTGCGGGGCGGCGGTGCCGCAGTTGTCGGGACGGGGCCTCGGGCACACCGGCGGCACGCTCGACAAGCTGGAGTCCGTCCCCGGCTGGCGGGCCTCGCTGTCGAACGACGAGATGATGGCGACCCTGCGCGACGTCGGCGCGGTGATCTGCGCCCCGGGCACGGGCCTGGCGCCGGCGGACCGCAAGCTGTACGCGCTGCGGGACGTGACCGGGACGGTGGAGTCGATCCCGCTGATCGCGTCCTCGATCATGTCGAAGAAGATCGCCGAGGGTACGGGCGCGCTGGTGCTGGACGTGAAGGTCGGCTCGGGCGCGTTCATGAAGGACCTGGACCGGGCGCGCGAACTGGCCGCGACCATGGTCGGCCTGGGCAACGACCACGGGCTGCGCACCGTGGCGCTGCTCACCGACATGTCGACGCCGCTGGGGCTGACGGCGGGCAACGCGCTGGAGGTCCGCGAGTCGGTGGAGGTGCTGGCGGGCGGCGGTCCCGCGGACGTGGTGGAGCTGACGCTGGCACTGGCCAGGGAGATGCTGACGGCGGCCGGCCTGCCGGACGCGGACCCCGCGGCGGCGCTGGCGGACGGCTCGGCGATGGACGTGTGGCGCCGCATGATCACCGCCCAGGGCGGCGACCCGTCGGCGCCGCTGCCCACGGCCCGCGAGACCCACGCGGTGCCTGCCCCGGCGACCGGGGTCCTCACCCGCCTCGACGCGTACGCGGTGGGCCTGGCGGCCTGGCGCCTGGGCGCGGGCCGGGCCCGCAAGGAGGACCCGGTGCAGGCGGCGGCGGGCGTGGAACTCCACGCGAAGCCGGGCACGGTGGTGACGGCGGGCCAGCCGCTGCTGACCCTGCACACGGACACCCCGGAGCGGATCCCGGAGGCGCTGGAGGCCCTGGAGTCCGCGTACGACGTGGCCCCGCCGGGAGCGACGGTGGAACGCAGCCCGCTGATCCTGGACCGCCTGGACTGAGGGAAGCGTCAACGAGGACGGCCTTCGGCCACTCGTACGGAGGAGATAAGCAGATATGCCGCTGGCATATCTGCTTATCTCGTTAACGTCCCGATCATGGTCAACTCCCCACACGAGACGCACCACCGGGCCTTCCAGCAGATCCCGGAGTTATTCACGAGCGCCTTCAGAGTGCTCGACCTAGCGGTCCCGGGCGACGCCGTGGTCACGGCGATCGACAGCGACGTCACGGAGGTACGGCCGGTAGAACGCCACGTCGACACGCTGCTCCGGCTGGACTTCCCCGACGGCGATCCGTACTTGCTGCTGGTCGAAGCCCAGACGAAGCCGGACAAGGACAAGCCCGACAGTTGGGCGTACTACCTCAGCTACCTCCGCAACCGCTACGGCCACCAGCCGATCCTCCTCGTCGTCTGCCGCGACCGCGCCACCGCCCTCTGGGCCTCCCGCCCCTTCCGCATCGGCCACCCGTCCCACCCGAACCTCACACTCACCCCACTGGTCCTCGGCCCGCACAACGTCCCGAAGATCACCGACTACGAACACGCGGCGGCGGACGTGCCGTTCGCGGTCTTCTCGGCCATTACGCACAGCAATGACCCGGATGCCGATGCCATACTGAAGGTGCTGGCAGAAGCCCTGCAGAAGACCGATGACGAGAGCCGCACGATCTGTGCCGAACTGGCAGCCACCGGACTGGGGGGCACCCCGGCCGCCGGAATTTGGAGGAACCTGATGGAGACGGGTCTGTTTTCCTTCCGCGGCTTCGTCGCCGAGGGCCTGCGTGAAGAGGGCCGCGTAGAAGGCCGTGAAGAAGGCCGGGTGGAAGGCCGCGCACAAGGGCGGGAGCGGGGCCGGGAAGAAGGCCGTTCGCTGGGGCTCAAGCAGGGCCGCAAGGAGGGGCTCCTTGAGGGCCGCGAAGAGGGCCAGGTGGCCGCGGGGATCGCGAAGGTGATCCGGCTCCTGGAGGTACGGAGCATCCCCCTGCCCGACGACGCCCGCCGCCGTATCAGCACCTGCGACGACGCGGAACTCCTCGACCTCTGGTTCGACCGCGCCGTCACCGCCACCAGCGTCGGCGAACTCTTCGCCGACCCGCCGCAGGACTGACACCGCACCCGGGGAGGCCGTGCCGTTCGTCTCGGACGCCGGCCTCCCTCACCCCTAGAAGCGGCGGGTGATCAGGGCGCGCTTCACCTCCGCGATCGCCTTCGTCACCTCGATGCCGCGGGGGCAGGCGTCCGTGCAGTTGAACGTCGTGCGGCAGCGCCACACGCCGTCCTTGTCGTTCAGGATCTCCAGGCGCTGCTCGCCCGCCTCGTCCCGGCTGTCGAAGATGAAGCGGTGGGCGTTCACGATCGCCGCCGGGCCGAAGTACTGGCCGTCGTTCCAGAACACCGGGCACGAACTCGTACAGGCCGCGCACAGGATGCACTTCGTGGTGTCGTCGAAGCGCTCGCGGTCCGCCGCCGACTGGAGGCGCTCGCGGGTGGGTTCGTTGCCGTGGGTGACCAGGAAGGGCATCACGTCGCGGTACGCCTGGAAGAAGGGCTCCATGTCGACGATCAGGTCCTTCTGCACCGTCAGGCCCTTTATCGGCTCCACCGTGATCGGCTTCTCGGGTGCGAGGTCCTTGATCAGGGTCTTGCACGCCAGCCTGTTGCGGCCGTTGATGCGCATCGCGTCGGAGCCGCAGATGCCGTGGGCGCAGGAGCGGCGGAAGGTCAGGGTGCCGTCCATGTCCCACTTGATCTTGTGCAGCGCGTCGAGGACCCGCTCCTTCGGGTCGATCTCGACCTTGAAGTCCTCCCAGTACGACTCCGCCGCCGCCTCCGGGTTGAACCTGCGGATGCGGAACGTCGCGGTGATGTACGGGGAGGCCGCGGCCTCGTCTTCGACCTTGTCCAACACGGGTGTCGCCATCAGTACTTACGCTCCATGGGCTGGTAGCGGGTCTGCACGACCGGCTTGTAGTCGAGCCGGACGGTCTCCGCGCCGTCGTCGCCGACCTCGCGGTACGCCATGGTGTGGCGCATGAAGTTGACGTCGTCGCGGTTCGGGTAGTCCTCGCGGTAGTGGCCGCCGCGGGACTCCTTGCGGGCGAGCGCGGAGATCGCCATGACCTCGGCCAGGTCGAGCAGGTTGCCCAGCTCGATCGCCTCCAGCAGGTCGGTGTTGAACCGCCGGCCCTTGTCCTGGATGCCCACGTTCTTGTAGCGCGCCCGCAGCTCCGCGAGCTTCTCGACGGCCTCCTTGATGGTCTGCTCCGTGCGGAAGACCATCACGTTCTTGTCCATCGTCTCCTGCAGCTCGCGCCGCAGCTCCGCCACCCGCTCCTTGCCCGCCGAGTCGCGCAGCCGCTCGACCTCGCCGACCACGAACGTCTCCGGGTCCTCCGGCAGTTCGACGTGGTCCGCCGTGGCCGCGTACTCCGCCGCGGCGATGCCCGCGCGGCGGCCGAAGACGTTGATGTCGAGCAGCGAGTTGGTGCCCAGCCGGTTGGCGCCGTGTACGGAGACGCAGGCGACCTCCCCGGCCGCGTACAGCCCGGGGACGACCGTGGTGTTGTCGGCCAGCACCTCGCCGCGGACGTTGGTGGGGATGCCGCCCATCGCGTAGTGCGCGGTCGGCTGGATCGGGATGGGGTCGGTGTACGGCTCGATCCCCAGGTACGTGCGCGCGAACTCCGTGATGTCCGGGAGCTTCGCGTCCAGTTGCTCCGGCGGCAGGTGCGTGAGGTCCAGGTAGACGTGGTCGCCCTCGGGGCCGCAGCCGCGGCCCTCGCGGATCTCGGTGTAGATCGCGCGGGAGACGACGTCGCGCGAGGCGAGGTCCTTCATGACGGGCGCGTACTTCTCCATGAAGCGCTCGCCGTCCTTGTTGCGCAGGATGCCGCCCTCGCCGCGCGCGCCCTCCGTGAGCAGGATGCCCATGCGCCAGATGCCCGTCGGGTGGAACTGGAAGAACTCCATGTCCTCCAGCGGCAGCCCGCGCCGGAACACCGACGCCTGCCCGTCGCCGGTCAGGGTGTGGGCGTTGGAGGTGACCTTGAAGAACTTGCCGTTGCCGCCCGAGGCGTAGACGACGGCCTTGGCCTGGAAGACGTGGATCTCGCCGGTCGCCAGCTCGTACGCGACCACGCCCGCCGACCGCTTCACCCCGTCGGTCTCGACGATGAGCTGGTCGAGGACGTAGAACTCGTTGAAGAACTCCACGCCCTCCTTCACGCAGTTCTGGTAGAGCGTCTGGAGGATCATGTGGCCGGTACGGTCCGCCGCGTAGCACGCGCGCCGCACCGGCGCCTCACCGTGGTTGCGCGAGTGGCCGCCGAAGCGCCGCTGGTCGATGCGGCCCTGCGGGGTGCGGTTGAAGGGCAGGCCCATCTTCTCCAGGTCGAGGACCGCGTCGATGGCCTCCTTCGCCAGGATCTCGGCGGCGTCCTGGTCGACCAGGTAGTCGCCGCCCTTGATGGTGTCGAAGGTGTGCCACTCCCAGTTGTCCTCCTCGACGTTCGCGAGGGCGGCGGCCATGCCGCCCTGCGCGGCGCCGGTGTGGGAGCGCGTCGGGTACAGCTTGGTCAGCACGGCGGTCCGGCTGCGCTTCGTCGCCTCGATGGCGGCGCGCATGCCGGCGCCGCCCGCGCCGACGATCACGGTGTCGTACTTGTGGATCTGCATGAGGGGAACCTCTTCGCCGCGTCAGCGGATGTTCGGGTCGAAGGTGAAGATCACCAACGTGCCCAGGAGGATGGTGAAGACCGTGGCGGCGTACAGCAGCATCTTCAGCCAGAAGCGGGTGCCGTCACGCTCGGCGTAGTCGTTGATGACCGTGCGCAGCCCGTTGCCGCCGTGCAGCATCGCGAGCCAGAGCATGACCAGGTCCCAGCCCTGCCAGAAGGGCGACGCCCAGCGGCCGGCGACGAAGGCGAAGCTGACCTTGCTGACGCCGCCGTCGAGCACCAACTGGATCAGCAGGTGGCCGACGACCAGGACCGCGAGCACGACCCCCGACACCCGCATGAACACCCAGCCGTACAGCTCGAAGTTGGTGCGGGTGCGGGAGGAGGGGGTGCGGGCGCTGCGCGGGGTGCGGGCGCGGGGGGCCTCGATGAGCGGGGCGGGATTGTCGGCGGAGTACGCGGCGGAGGAGCCGGTCAGCTCGACGTCGGAGGTGGCCATGGTCATCAGCTCCCGAACAGCTCGCGCGCGGTGTGGCCGAGCACCGGGTAGATCGCCCCGACCATCAGCACCGCCCAGATCCCGACCACGATCCACAGCATCGGCTTCTGCAGCCGGGCGCCCTTCGACCAGAAGTCGACGGCGATGACGCGCAGTCCGTTGAGCGCGTGGAAGAGGACGGCGGCGACCAGCCCGTACTCCAGCAGCGACACGATCGGCGTCTTGTACGTGGCCACCACGTCGTCGTACGCCTCGGGCGACACCCGCACCAGCGAGGTGTCGAGGACGTGGACGAACAGGAAGAAGAAGATGAGGACGCCGGTGACGCGGTGCGCCACCCATGACCACATGCCTTCCCGGCCGCGGTAGAGCGTTCCAGCCGGCACGGAAAAAACCCTCCGGAAACTGATCGGGGGCCGGCCGTCAGGGCTCGGGTACTGCACTGTCGGTCATGACCCGGCCGGGTACGGTCCTCCGGCCTTCGCCATCGTAGCGACGGTGCGTCGGCACATCGGCCATGGGGGTGCAGGTGTGATCAATCAGGCACGCGCGTGGCCTAACGGCGCAGGCAGGCGTGGGGATGCGGGTGGTTGCGTCCCCATTTGGCGCAGGTGCCCGTGGCGGGTTTTCGCCGTCGGACAACCGTCGGACAGCAGTCGGACAGCCGTCAGACAGGTGCCGGGCCGGCCGCCGGGGCGACGAGCCGGGAGAGCCGGGCGCGGGCCCGGCGGCGGAGTTCGTCGGCGGCCACGAGGCGCTCCTCGTCGGGTTCGTTGCCGAGGCGGGTGCGGATGGCGGCCAGGGTGTGGTCCAGGCGTTCGTCCTCGGGGCAGCCGTCGAGGCACAGGACGAAGGAGTGGCCGAAGCGGCTCTCGTACGCGGCGTGCGCGGCCCGCAGCGCGGTGCGCTCGGCGGGGCCCGCGGCCGCGGGCGGGGCGGTCGCCTCGCCGGCCAGCGCGCCCGCGACGGCGCCGGGGGCGAGGTCGTAGCTGGCCTCGTCGGCGGCGGCGAGCAGGGCGCCGAGGTCGGGGTACGGGCGGTGGGCGGTGAGGCGGCGGGCCCAGTGCCGGTCCTGGAGGCAGCCGAGGAGCGCATCCTCGGCGTCGGCGGCGGGTGCCGCGTTGAAGGCCGCCAGCCGCGCGGGGTCGGCGGCGGGACCGGGGGCGCGCGTCGCACGGGGGGCTGGTGTGGGCAGGGTGGCTCCCTGGGGCGTGCCGGGTGCGTGGGGGCGTACCGGGGGCGGTTACGGTCGAACAGCGATGCGCCACGCTAGCGGCCGGAACCGAACGTTCCGGTGGTACCGGCCGTCGGTTCACCCGGAAGAGGAGGTTTGTCGCACTGAATCACCAGGAGTGCTGCTTCGCGTCCCCACGCTCTGCCGTGGCCCTCCGGAAGGTCCCCACCCATGCGATTCCCCCCGCTTCCCCGTCCCCCGCGCCGGTCCCCCGCCGGCCGGCACGCCCGCCGCGCCGGCGGCCCGCTCCGCGCCCTCCGGGGCCCCCGCCGCGCGCTGTACTGGGCCCTGGCCACCGTCCTGGCCACCGCCGCCGTACTCCTCGCCCTCCGCCCCGTACTCGACGCCGGTGACGGCGACGGCACCCCCGACCGCGGCGTCGGCGCCGCTGCCCACCGCACCGCGCAGGGCCAGGCCCCGGCGACGCCCACGCCCGGCGGCGAGGACTTCCCCGCCCCGCCCCGCGGCGACCGCGGCAAGCCCCTGCCCGACCCCCGCACCGTCCCCGCCGTCCGCTCCTACGAGCGCGCCGGCGGCACCGGCTGGCGGCCCGCCGACCGCGCCGTCGTCATCGCCGAGGACGACGGGCTCACCGACGAGTCCATGCGCCTCGCCGCCGAACTCGGCATGCTCTACGCGAAGGACCCCGGCGGCGACCGGTCGGCGGACCTCGGGCAGCGCGGCGGCGACATCCGCCTGCGGCTCGACCCCGGTCGCGCCGGCGGCCCCGAGGCGTACCGCATCGACGTCGCCGACGGCCGCGCCACCGTCACCGCCGCCACCGACACCGGCGTCTTCTACGGCACCCGCACCCTGCTCCAGGCCGCCCGCTCCGGCGGCGGCGTACCGCCGGGCCGCATCGACGACCGCCCCGACCGCCGGCAGCGCGGGTTCATGGTCGACATCGCCCGCAAGCACTTCAGCGCCGCCTGGCTGTCCGACCGCCTGCGGGAGATGGCCGACCTCAAGCTCAACCAGCTCCACCTGCACCTCTCCGACGACCAGGCGTTCCGGATCGAGAGCGACAGCCACCCCGAGGTGGTCTCCGACCCGCACCTGACCAAGGCACAGGTCAAGGACATCCTCGGACTCGCCGCCGACCTGCACGTCACCGTCATCCCCGAGATCGACTCCCCCGGCCACCTCGGCGCCGTCCTCGACGCCCACCCGGACCTGCAACTGAAGACCCCGGAAGGCAGCCCGGTGGAGGGTGCGATCGACATCTCCGAGCCGCGCGCCGCGCGCATCGTGGACGACCTGCTGACGGAGTACGCGGAGCTCTTCCCCGGCCCGTACGTGCACATCGGCGGCGACGAGTACGTCGCGCTGATGGCGAGCGACCCCGAGGCCCGCTACCCGCACCTGGCCGCCGCCGCCCGCGAGCGGTTCGGCGCCGGCGCGGTCGTCGCCGACCTCAACGCCGCCTGGCTCAACGAGCGGGCGGACACGGTCAGAAAGCACGGCAAGAAGGTCAAGGCGTGGAACGACGGCTTCATCCCGGGCGTGAAGGTCCGCCCGGACCGGGACCGGGAGGTCGAGTACTGGACGGGCAAGGAGGCGTTCGCGCGCGACCCGCAGACGTTCCTCGAGGACGGCTGGCGGCTGGTCAACCTCAACGACGAGTACCTGTACTACGTCCTCGGCGAGCCCAACGACTTCACGTACCCGACGGGCAAGCGGATCTACGAGGAGTGGACGCCCGCGGTGCTGCGCGGCACCCGCCCGGTGCCGGCGCGGCTGGCGGGCCCGGGGAAGGTGCTGGGCGCCCGCTTCGCGGTCTGGGGGGACCGGGCGGAGGCCCAGACGCCGGAACAGGTCGCCAAGGGCGTCAGGCTGCCGCTGGCGGCGCTGGCGCAGAAGGTGTGGGACCCGCGCAAGCCCCGGCCGGGGTGGGGGGAGTTCGCGGCCCTGGCGGGGACGGTACGGGGCGGGGGCTGAGCGGCGTACGCACGCCGAAGGGGCCGCTCCCGGCGGGAGCGGCCCCTCGTCGGCGGTGGTGCCGGGAGTCAGCGCGTCACGGCGCCAGCTCCACGCCCAGCCGGCCGCCCGTCGGCGTGCCGAGCGCGGACTTGCCGTAGTACACGGCCCCCGACGCCGACACGCCCTGGCTGCCGCTGTCGAGCTGCAGCAGGGTGCCGTCGTAGGCGTCCTCGCCGATCACGCCGATGACGAGGTCCGCCCGCCCGTATCCGGACAGGTCGGCCAGCAGCACCGAGGAGCCGAGCCGGTCGCCCTTCTCGCTGACCCCGCTGATCCCGGCGGTGTCCTGGTGGTACGCCTTCGGCGAACCGGACGCCGTCGACAGGCCGGTGGAGCCGCCGCGCAGCAGCAGGGACGTACCGGCGTCGGCGCGGTTGGCGCCGTCGCGGGTCATGTCCTCGCGGTAGACGCCGGTGAGCACGTCGGCGTAGCCGTTGGCGTCCACGTCGCCGACCGAGACCGAGAAGCCCATCGCGTCGCCGGCCTCGGACGCGCCGGGCACCGAGCCCGTGTCCTGGTGGACGATCTGCTTGCCGGTCGCCGTCAGCCCGCTCGCGGAGCCCTTCAGCAGCGTGATCTGGCCGCCGGTGTTGGCCCCCGACTCGCTCGCGAAGGGCTGGCCGACGACGAGGTCGGCGTAGCCGTCGCCGGTGATGTCCCCGGTGGCCACGGAACGGCCGCCCGGCACCCCGAGGTTCGCGGTGACGTCCAGGCCGGCCGCCGAGCCGCGCAGCACGTCGAGGCGCGCCTTGCCGCTCGGGTCGCGGTAGGTGATCGCCGCGTCGTCGTAGCCGTCGCGGTTGAAGTCGCCCACGGCGGCGTCCTGGTACTCGACCTTCGAGTACGGGAACGAGCCCTCGCGGCCGTTGCCGTTCAGGTCGTGCGTGGCCCACGCCTCAGCGCCGACGCCGAGCACCTCGTCGCGGCCGTCGCCGTCGAAGTCGCCGGCGGCGACCGCGGATCCGTACTTGGCGCCGGCCGGCGAGAAGCCGTCGCCGAGGACGAGGTTCTGGCCGGAGTCCAGCCCGGGGCCGTACAGGACGGTGATCACGCCGGCGTCGGCGTGGCCGGCCGAGTCGTCCTTGTTCGGGGCGCCGACGAGGAGGTCGGCGATGCCGTCGTTGTTGACGTCGCCCCACTCGGTGTCCGTGCCCCAGGCGTCGCCCGCCGCGGCCGTGCCGGGCACGCCCGCGCTGTTCTGGGTGATGCTGCGCTTGGCGCTCGCCACCGGGCCGTTCTCGCCGCCGGGGACGACGAACACCGCGCCGGAGCCGGTCTTCCCGCCGCCGTTGGCCCGCGGCGTACCGGCGACGAGGTCGCCGCGGCCGTCGCCGTTGAAGTCCCGGGTGGGCAGGGCGTGCGAGGCGCCGGGCGCCGCGGCCATGGCGCGGATCTGGCCCAGCTTGGCGTACAGCCGGTCACCGGGGCAGGCGGTCGCGTTGACGTCCGCGGGCGCGCCGTCCGGGCGGAACTGGGCGTCCTTGTGACCGGAGATGTTCTTCATGGTCTTCGGGGGACCGGCGGGGACGAACTCGTCGTTCGCGTCGAGCTTCATCGGCGTCAGCGACGTGCTGCCGGTGGGGCTCACGCCGTACTGGCCGAGCTTCCAGGCCGCGATGCGCGAGACGGCTTCCAGCGACGCCCGGGAGGGGTGGCTGAAGGTGTGGTAGTCGCCGAGGATGGAGATGCCGGTGGAGTGGCTGTTGAAGTTGCTGGTGTGCGCGCCAAGCACCGGCTGGTCGATACCGCCGGCGCGGCCCTCGAAGACGCGGCCGCACTTGTCGACGAGGAAGTTGTAGCCGACGTCGTTCCAGCCGTTGTCGTTCACGTGGAAGAGGAAGATGCCGCGGACGATGGCCGCGGACTCGGCGCACGAGTAGTTCACCGCCTGGGCGGTGTGGTGCACCAGCGCGGTCTTGATGCCGTCGGGGTTGTACGTCGGCGGGTCGTCGACCAGCGACTCGTCGGCGCCCCAGGCGGCCCGGCGGATCACGGGCGGCGGGGTGACGGGCGAGTCGGGCGCCGGGCCCGGGTCGGCCTGGGTGACGGCGGCCGCGGGGGCCATGTCGGTGGCGTACGAGGTCGAAGAGGACGAACCCGCGCCGGACTCCGCCGCGGGCAGCGCGGCCGCCTGCGCGACCGGTGCCGTCTCCGTACCCGCCTCCGTGCCGACGCCGGCGGCCTCCGCCTCCTCGGCCTCCTTCTGCGTGACACCGGGGTCGACGAGGGCGACCTCCATGCCGGCGGGCAGCGGCGTGCTCGTACCGTCCGCGCGTACGACCCGCGCCTCGACGCCGTCCGACGGGCCGACCCACAGCGGCTCGGTGCTGCCGCGCATGTCCGGGGTCAGGTCGTCGGTGGACGGGCCGCCGTCCGTGTCGAGGGCGCGCCAGTCGCTCCAGGCACCGGTCTCGGCCGAGCGGGTGCGCACCTCGGCGGCACCGCCGAGGTCGCGGCGCTCGTTGCTCCAGGAGATGCCGACCATCGAGAACTGCTCGGTCTCGGTACGGTCCACCTCCTGCCGGGCGCCGTCCCCGGTCAGGTCGACGCCGTGCACCGCCGGCTTGCGCGGCTCCAGCCCGGCCGCCGCCGGGTCGTCGGAGCCGGAGCCGGGGTCTGCCACGGCGACGGTGATCACGCCGGCACCGCCGAGCACGACCGCGCCCAGCGTCAGCCAGGCGCGTCTGCGCAGGCTCAACGGCCGGTACGCATGGGATCTACGCGGACTCACATTCCGCCCCTTCGGTTCGCTCACGTGTGACGTTCGCTCACGCTTGACACACGTACAGCGCCGCCGGGTCCGAAAACGTGTCACAGCAGCCCTGACCGGCACAAAGAAGACGGCCGGAGCCGCTACCCCCCACAGGAGCTGCTCCGGCCGTCGGCCTCGGGCGCGGTGCCCGTTCGGGCCCGCTGTATTACTCAGCGCCAGAGGGCCCGGAAATGTCACAGCCCCCCGTCGGCGGGTGCCGCAAAGCCTCCGCACGGCCGCCCTCCGGGCCCCGTCCCGCCCCTCTCCCACGGGCTGTCGGGCCTCTCTCCGCGGGCCGTCCGGCCCCTCTGCGGCGGGCCGCGGGGGCGCCGTGGGGGCGCCGCCCGGAGCCGTCCGTTCCGCATGCGGTCGGGCGGGGAGGGCCCCGGTGTGTTGCGAAGGGACCGCCACCGCCGTAGCGTGCAGTTCGCGTCGACTAGGCGCACAGACATTCGTTCGACTATCGCTCGACGGTCCGCCCAGATCCGGGGGTGCTCCGCAGATGTGTCCGCGTGTACAGCGTCTCCCGGCGCCACGGACCGACTGACCACCGTGCAGGGGGAATACGCGGAAGACGCCGCGCTGTCCGGCGCGGTGCACGCTGCCCAGCGTGGTGACGAGGCAGCGTTCCGCATCGTGTTCCGGACGGTGCACCCACGCCTGCTCGGATACGTGCGCAGCCTCGTCGGCGACGGCGACGCGGAGGACGTGACCTCGGAGGCGTGGCTGCAGATCGCCCGCGACCTCGGCTCGTTCAGCGGTGACGCCGACCGCTTCCGCGGCTGGGCCGCCCGCATAGCCCGCAACCGCGCGCTCGACCACGTGCGGATGCGCTCGCGCAGGCCCGTCTCCGGCGGCGACGAGACCCAGCTCGCCGACCGGCCCGCGGACTCGGACACCGCGGAGGAGGCGATCGAGGCGCTGGGTACGGGCCGCACGATGGCCTTCATCGCACGGCTGCCCCGCGACTACGCCGAAGTCGTGGTGCTGCGCGTGATCATGGGACTGGACGCCAAGCGCACCGCCGAAGTCCTGGGCAAGAGCCCGGGTGCGGTGCGTACGGCGGCGCACCGCGGCCTCAAGCAGTTGACCGCGCTGATCGAGCGGCCGCAGGAAGAGGGGGACGTTCCGCCCGGGGAAGGGCAGCAGCCTGGCGGTGTGACGCAATCAGCCGCGCGGACGCTTAAGGAAATGTGATGGAGGACGACCGGTACGGCTGGCTCGACGAGGACGTCGCGGAGCGCATGCTTCGCGGGGAGCCGCTCGACTTCGCGGACGGCAACGGCCGGCGAGGGCGTAAGCGCTGGTCGCCGGAGGACCGGGCCGCCGCCGAGCGGCTGGCCGCCGTGCTGGCGCGGGTGGCGGAGTCGGGCCGTCCGGACGCGAACGGCCGGGTGCCGGGCGAACAGGCCGCGCTGGCGGCGTTCCGGGCGGCGCAGGAGAGCCCGAGCCCGGCGTCGGCCGCGGAGTTCGCCGCCGAGTCGCCGTTCGACGGGCGCCGCGGACGGCGTCGTTCCGGCGTCGTGGAGCGGCTGCGGTCGCTGCGGCTGAGCGTCGTGGGCGCGGTGGCGGCGTGTGCGCTGGGCGGGGTCGCCGTGGCCTCCAGCGCGGGTGTGCTGCCGGCGCCGTCGTTCATCCAGGACACCGGGGGCAACCGGTCGCCGAGCGTGGGCGCCACGTCGTCGGCGGCGACCCCCGGCGGCGAGAAGGAGAACGGCTCCGCGCCCGAGGACGGCAAGGGGTCGGGCAAGCACGGCAAGGACAAGGACTCGGGCAAGGACGGCAAGGACCCCAAGGACCAGGGCCGCGGCGCGGACACGGACCTGCCGGGCCGGGGCGTCATCGGCGACGTACGCGGCAGCAAGCCGCCGAACATGGCGAACGCCGACGCCGTCCTCGACGAGCTGTGCCGCGACTACCTCGCCGCGCAGGCCGGCACCGGCCCGATGCCGGGCCAGGGGCGGCTGCGCGTCCTGGAGCAGGCGGCCGGCTCGCCGGAGGCGATGTCGTCGTACTGCTCGAACCGGCTGGGCACGAGCGTGGGCACCCCCGGCGGCGCGACCGGCGGCGGCACGGGCGGCTCCTCCGGGGGCAGCACGGGCGGCGACTCGGAGGAGCCGACGAGCCCGAGCCCGTCGCCGACCGACCCGGGCACGGACCCGGGCGGGAGCACGGGCGGTTCGAGCGGCTCGAGCGGCTCCGGCGGCGAGACCGGCGGCGGTGACACCGACGGCGGCAGCGAGAACGGCGGCAGCGAAGGACCGCCGCAGGAAGGCCCGTCACCGAATCCCGGCGTCAACGTCTCGGAGTCCCCGGCCCCCGAGCCCTCGGCCACCGCGACCGCCGCGGAGCCCGAGGAGTCCGCCGCCGGCTGACGCCGCGGCACCCCGCCCTCCGGCAAGTCGCCCGCCACGGCGCCCGTTTATCCCGTTTCATCCGGAGCGGGCCGAGAATATTTGTGGCGGTCACCTGCCCGTACGGGATAAATGTGGGGGTGCTCACGTCAAACGTCCATGATGTCTGGCATTGTTGCAGTGATCTGTTCGATTCCGGGAGTGGCTGGGGCAGCGGCCTGACGGAGAGCGCGCGGGGGCGCGGGCACGGTGCACAGTGCCGCAGGCCGATCTCACGAGGCTCACAAGGTGGGGGATTACGACAGACCGGCTGCCGCACGGGCGGCGCCGGGACGCAAGGTTGCGGACGAGGACCTTCAGCCACTGGTCCACCGGGCACAGAACGGCGACGAGACGGCGTTCACCGCGCTCTACCGGCGGCTGCAGCCGGTGCTGCTCGCGTATCTGCGCGGCGTGGTGGGCGACGACGCCGAGGACGTGGCCGCGGACGCCTGGCTGGTGATCGCGCGCGACCTCGGCAAGTTCCGCGGCGACGGCCCGTCGTTCCGCGGCTGGACGATCACCGTCGCCCGGCGCCGGGCGCTCGATCTGCTGCGCCGCGAACGCCGCCGCCCGCAGGGCGTGCTGCTCGACGAGGACGTCCACGACCTGCCCGCGGAGCGCGCGGCCGAGGAGCACGCGCTGGAGTCGCTGGGCACCCGGCAGGTCCTCAGGCTCATCTCCACGCTGCCCCGCGACCAGGCGGAGGCGGTGCTGCTGCGCACGGTGGCCGGGATGCGCGCCACCGACGCCGGCGAGGTGCTGGGCAAGCGGCCTGGCGCGGTGCGTACCGCCGCCCACCGGGGGCTGCGGCAGCTCGCCGAGCTGGTGACGTCCGCGGCCCGGCGGGAACGCAGCCTGGAGCGCGCGGCCTTCGCGGCGGACGGGAGCGGCCCGCGGGCGGCGGAGCGGGAAGAGGGCTCGGAGGAGCGGTTGAAGCTGGGCCTGGGCGCCTGAGGGGCGCCGTACGCCCGTTGCCGTACGCGTTTTGGCGTACGGAATCCGTAGGCGCCTTCAGGAGGAGGGAGTGGCGCGGGCGGTGCTGGGGGAACGCAACCCGCCCGCGCCATATGCGCTGAGCCGCAGGTACGGGGGGAACCCCGGCCGAGCGCTGGGCCGATGACCAGTCGGCACATCACTTACAGCGTCGCCGGCGGAGAAAGTGTCACAGCCACAGCTCAGCCCCTGCGTACGGCGCGTACGGCACCGCGGGTGCCGTACCGCCGCGCGCGCTCAGCCGTAGACGACCACCTTGTCGCCGACCCGGACGTCCCCGAAGAGCTTCGCGATCTTCGCCTCGTCGCGCACGTTCACGCAGCCGTGCGAGGCGCCGGCGTAGCCGTTGGCGGCGAAGTCCGCGGAGTAGTGGACGGCCTGGCCGCCGCTGAAGAACATCGCATACGGCATGGGGGTGTCGTAGAGCGTCGAGACGTGGTGCCGGCTCTTGAGAAAGACCTCGAACACGCCCTCGCGGGTCGGCGTGTACTGCGACCCGAAGCGCACGTCCATCGCCGCCAGCACCTCGCCGTCCTTCATCCAACGCAGGGTGTCGCTGCGCTTGCTCACGCACAGCACCCGCCCCTCGTCGCAGCGCGGGTCGGGCTTCTCCATGGCCTGCGAGGTCGGCGGGTACAGCTCGTCGCGCGTGGGCTCGTCCGTACGGGCCAGCAGCCGCTCCCAGGTGACGACGTCGGTCTCCCCGGTGCGCGGCAGGCCGCGGTCCTTCTGGAACGCCGAGACGGCGTCGGCGGTGATCGGCCCGTAGTACGCGGTGGGGCTCTGGTGGAAGACGCCCTCCGCGCGCAGCCGCGCCTGGAGCTCCCGCACCTGCTCGGTCTCGTCGCCCACGGCCATCAGCACCTCGGGGCCCTCGGGCGTCGGCTCGGGGGTCGGCGTCGGGGTCGCGGACGCCGGTGGCCCGGGCTTCTCGGACGGCTTCGCGGGCTTCTTCTCGGACGGCGTCGCCGAGGGCTCCGCCGGCTTCTCTGACGGCGTGGGCGTAGCGCTCGACGTCGACGGCGACGGCGAACGGCCCCCGCCCCCGGCCGCGTCCGCCGAGGCGGAACACCCCGCCGCGAGCGCCGCACCGGCGGCCGCGAGCGCGACGGCCACGCGGATCGAATGAAGTTTCCTGTAAACGCTCACACGTGCTGGACGCAATTCGCCCACCCCCCCGGTTCCCTCCTGCAAGACGTCGAACAATTCTCTCCCCTGCCACGGGCGGTCCGGAACCCCGTAGCGCGCCGTTGCCTGCCGGACACCTTGCGTTTGCCACGATCCCCTGGAATGGCCCGTCGGCCCGGCGGGCGCCGCCGGACCGACCGTGACCGCCGCTAGGAGAGTTGGGTGTGCGCATGAACGCCGTCGGCAAGGGGCTCAAGCGACGCGGCAAGCTGATGGCGCAGGCGCTCGGCCCACCCCGGCGCGCCCCCTGGTCCACCACCGCGCCCGCGCGCAGCACCGCCTCGCCGGAGTACACGGCCCCCCGCGCCCCGCGCCTCGTCGAGTCCCCGGTCTTCGTGCTGTCGTCCGTACGCTCCGGGTCCACCCTGCTGCGCGTACTCCTCAACAGCCACCCCGAGATCCGCGCCCCGCACGAGATGCACCTGCGCACGCTGCGCGTGGACCTCACCCGCCCGTACAGCGCCAGGGCCATGGAGGGTCTGGAGCTGGACCGCCGCGAGCTGGAACACCTGCTGTGGGACCGGGTGCTGCACATGGAGCTGGAGCGCAGCGGCAAGCGGGTCATCGTCGACAAGACCCCCGCCAACGCGCTCATCCGCGACCGCCTCGGCGACTGCTGGCCGGACGCCCGCTTCCTCGTCCTGCTGCGCCATCCCGGGGCCGTCGTCTCCTCCCTCGTCAACCGCCGCAAGGAGCCGGACCTCGACGCCATCCACACCGAGGTCCTCGAATACGCCGAGGCCCTGGAGGCCGCCCGTACGGAACTGGGCGCGGCGGGGCACGTACTGCGCTACGAGGAGCTGACCGCGGAGCCGGCCGCGACCACCCGCGGCATCTGCGACTTCCTCGGCGTCGAGTGGGCCCCGGGGATGCTCGACTACGGCGCGCACGACCACGGCACCTTCCGGCCGCACATGGGCGACTGGAGCAGCAACATCAAGTCGGGCCGCATCCAGCCCGCGCGCGCCGGGGACCACGACGCCGGGCTGAGCGGGCGGCTCGCGGAGCTGGCGGAGCTGTGGGGGTACCGGCGCGCGGGGTAGGCGCCGCGCGGAGCAGGCGGTGCGCGGAGTAGGCGGTGCGAGGTCCCGGCGCGAGGTCCCGGCCCGTTGTCAGCGGCGGAGCGTACGCTCGTGACTACGGTCCGTACAGGGCACGGAAGGCTGGGAAAGGCTGGGATCACATGGCGCGCCACTCGGAGTCCGGGCTGCCCATCGAGCCGGTGTACGGGCCCGGGGCCCTGGCCGGCTGGCACCCCGACGTCCGGCTCGGGGAGCCGGGGGCGTATCCGTACACGCGCGGCGTCTATCCCACGATGTACACCGGCCGGCCCTGGACGATGCGCCAGTACGCGGGCTTCGGCACGGCCGCCGAGTCCAACGCCCGCTATCGCGACCTGATCACCCACGGCACGACGGGCCTGTCCGTCGCCTTCGACCTGCCGACGCAGATGGGGCACGACTCCGACGCCGCGCTCGCGCACGGCGAGGTGGGCAAGGTCGGCGTCGCGATCGACTCGCTGGACGACATGCGGGTGCTCTTCGACGGCATCCCGCTGGACCGGGTGTCCACCTCGATGACGATCAACGCACCGGCCGCGCTGCTCCTCCTGCTCTACCAGCTCGTCGCCGAGGAACAGGGCGTCGCCGCGGCGCAGCTCACCGGCACGATCCAGAACGACGTGCTGAAGGAGTACATCGCGCGGGGCACGTACATCTTCCCGCCGAAGCCGTCGCTGCGGCTGATCGCCGACATCTTCCGGTACTGCCGCGCCGAGATCCCGAAGTGGAACACCATCTCGATCTCCGGCTACCACATGGCGGAGGCGGGCGCCTCGCCCGCGCAGGAGGTCGCGTTCACGCTCGCCGACGGCATCGAGTACGTGCGCACCGCCGTCGCGGCGGGCATGGACGTGGACGACTTCGCGCCCAGGCTGTCGTTCTTCTTCGTCTCCCGCACCACGATCCTGGAGGAGGTCGCCAAGTTCCGCGCCGCGCGCCGCATCTGGGCGCGGGTGATGCGCGAGGAGTTCGGCGCGCGCAACCCCAAGTCGCTGATGCTGCGCTTCCACACCCAGACCGCGGGCGTCCAGCTCACCGCCCAGCAGCCCGAGGTGAACCTGGCCCGCGTCACGGTCCAGGCCCTGGCGGCGGTCCTCGGCGGCACGCAGTCGCTGCACACCAACTCGTTCGACGAGGCCATCGCGCTCCCCACCGACAAGGCGGCGCGGCTCGCGCTGCGCACCCAGCAGGTGCTGGCGTACGAGACCGACGTGACCGCGACGGTCGACCCCTTCGCCGGGTCGTACGTGGTGGAGACGATGACCGACGACCTGGAGGCGGCGGCGGTGGACCTGATGCAGCGGGTGGAGGACCAGGGCGGCGCGGTCAGCGCGATCGAGAACGGCTTCCAGAAGGGCGAGATCGAGCGGAGCGCGTACCGGATCGCGCAGGAGACGGAGGCGGGCGAACGGGTCGTGGTGGGCGTCAACCGCTACCAGTTGGCGGCGGAGGAGCCGTACGAGCCGCTGCGCGTCGACCCGGCGATCGAGACCCGGCAGGTGGAGCGGCTGGCCCGGCTGCGAGCCGCCCGCAACGGGAGCGCGGTGGCGGCGGCGCTGGCGGAGCTGCGGACGGCGGCGGAGGGGACGGGGAACGTGCTGTATCCGATGAAGACGGCGCTGGCGGCGCGGGCGACGGTGGGAGAGGTGTGCGACGCGCTGCGGGAGGTGTGGGGGACGTACGAGCCGGTGGACGCGTTCTAGGGGGCGGTGAGCTGATCAGTGCCGTCAGCCGGCCAGTTCCGCAAGCTCGGCGTCGGCGCGCTCCTTGACGAGGGCGAGGACGCGGCCGGCGGCGGCAAGGTCCTCGGCGGCGATGCCGCCCCAGATGCGCGCGGAGAAGGGAGCGGTCTCCGCACCGACGGCGGCGAGCAGCTCGCGCCCGGCGTCGGTGGGCCGGAAGTGGGCGCCATCGGCGACGAGCAGTTCCCTGGCCGCCAACTCGCCGAGCGTGGCGCGGATGCCGGCCGGGTCGGCCTTGAGGGAGCCCTGCACCTGGGCGACGAGTTCGTCCGCGCTCTGCGGGGCGCCGGCGGTGACGGCGGCGCGGAGGGCGATCTGCTGCTGGAACGTGACGCCGTGGCGGGCGAGCACGTGCTCCAGGACCCCGCGGGCGGCGTAGTGGGCCAGGGCGAGGGCACGGGCGTCGGCGGCGGGTGCGGTGGTGGTCACGGTGATGTCCCCTGGGTCGTCGGGTCGTTCGGGAGAGGGGCGAGTGGAGCGTCGAGCAGGGCCAGCAGCTCGTCGGTGAACGCACGGGTCCGCGGGGTGTCGAGGCCGCCGAGCGGATCCAGCAACTGATGGACCAGCTCCCGGACCACCGCGACGGCCTCCCGCGTCACGGTGAGACCGGACTCGGTGAGGGCGAGCCGCATGGCACGCGGATCGCGGGGATCCCGGGTGCGCTCGATCACCCCGTCGGCTTCGAGGGCGCGCGCCAGCTTGGAGACGTACAGCGCCTCCATGCCGGTGTGGTCGGCGAGCTGCCGCTGGCTGGGCCGCTCGCCGGCGTGCTGCATGCCGTAGAGGGAGCCGACGAGCGCGTACTTCGCGTGGGTGAGATCCAGCGGCGCCAGCGCGCGGTCGACGGCGACGCGCCACTTGTTGGCGAGCCGCCAGACCAGGAATCCGGGCGTGGGACCGGGTGGACCTTCAGTCATGACGGATAGAGTACATGGCTACCATATCCATGGCTACTATTTTGGTGACCGGTTCGGTTGCCGGGATGGCGGGTGTTGGCGGTCGTTCCGGGTGGTGGTGTTCTGGAGGCGGGTTCCGGAGACTGGGCGGGTGGCGTCTCCCTCCGGCTCTCCTCCGGCTCTCCGGGCCGTGCTCTTCGACTCGGGCGGTGTCCTGATGCGGCCGATCGGCGGGCGGTGGAATCCCCGCGCCGACTTCGAGCAGACCGTCCTCGCCCGTGCCCCGTCGCTGACGGAGCAGCAGTTCGCCGCGGCGATCGCCGCGGGCGACCGCTTCCTCGCCGCCTCGTCCTCGACGCCCGGCCCCGACGACTACCACCGGGCGATGCTCCGCCACCTCGGCGTCGACCCGACCGCGCAGCTCCTCGCCGACCTCCGCCGCGACGTACACCCGTCAGCGTTCCTGGAGACGTACCCGGACGTCGAGGGGACCCTGGTCGAGCTGAGCCGGCGGGGTGTGCGGATGGCCGTGGTGTCGGATGCCTGGCCCAACCTGCCGGAGCTGCACGCCGGACTCGGGATCGGCCGGTTCTTCGAGGCGTACGCCATCTCCGCCGTCCTGGGCTGCAACAAGCCCGACCCGCACATGTACCGCCACGCCAGCACCGCGCTGGGCCTCCCGCCCGGGGTGTGCCTGTTCGTGGACGACGACCCGGAGTTGGTCGCCGCGGCGATCCGGCTCGGGTACGCGGGACGTGCGCTGTGCCGGGACGGCACCGCCTCGGCCGTGCTCTCGGTCGTACCCTCGGCCGGCTCCCTGACACAACTGCTCGATCTCTTCTGACCCCTGGGGGTCCGGCTACGGGGCTGCCGCTTCCAGGGCCGCCACCGTTCCCGACATGATCGTCCGTACGTGCTCGGTGATGTGCTCCACCGGCCAGTCCCACCACGCCACCGCGAGGAGCCGGGCGACGTCCGACGCCTCGTAGCGCGTGCGGATGAGACGGGCCGGGTTGCCGCCGGCGATGCCGTAGTCGGGGACGTCGCCGGTGACGACGGCGCCGGCCGCGACGATCGCCCCGTGGCCGATCCGTACACCGGGCATGACCGTGGCGCCGTGGCCGAACCACACGTCGTTGCCGACGACGGTGTCGCCCCTGCCCGGCAGGCCGGTGATCAGGTCGAAGTGGTCGGCCCAGGAGCCGCCCATGGTGGGGAAGGGGAACGTGGACGGGCCGTCCATGCGGTGGTTGGCGCCGTTCATGAGGAACCGCGTGCCGGTGCCCAGCGCGCAGTACTTGCCGATGACCAGCCGCTCGGGCCCGTAGTGGTACAGCACGTTGCGCGTCTCGAACGCGGTCGGATCGTCGGGGTCGTCGTAGTACGAGAAGTCGCCGGCCTCGATCAGGGGCGAGGTGAGCAGGGGTTTGAGGAGAACGACGCGCGGATGCTCGGGCATCGGGTGCAGGACGGTGGGGTCGGCGGGGAGGGCGGGCGCGGGTGGCATGGGGAGGCGGTTCCTCTCGGGCGACGGCTCTGGTATTAGTGCGACAACTGTAGCTTTAAGATGGTCACGCATCCCCGGCCCGCCGATCAACCGGATTCTGGACTCCCGATGACAGACCCCAAGGCCACGACGCCTGACCGCCGCCCCGGCGGTCGCACCGCCCGCATCCGCGCCCAGGTCCTCGCGGCGGTGCGGGCCGAACTCGCCGAGAGCGGCCACGAAGGGCTCACGATGGAGGGCGTCGCCACGCGCGCGGGCGTCCACCGCGCGACGGTCTACCGGCGCTGGGGCGATGTGGGCGGCCTGCTGGTCGACGTCATCGACGCGGCCGGGGAGATCGACTGGCACCCGCCGGACACCGGTTCGCTGCGCGGCGACCTGACGGCGCTGAACGAGGAGATCCAGGAGTCGCTGGTGGTGCGGCCGTCGTTCGCCGTTGCCCTGATGGCCGCGTCTTTCCACTCCGAACGGGCCGCGCGGGCGCAGTCGCGGTTGTGGGAGGACCGGTACGCACAGTGCGAGATCGTGGTGACCCGGGCGGGCGACCGGGGTGAACTCCCGGCGGCGGGCAGGACGGATGCCAGGGCGGTGCTGATGTCCGCGACGTCGCCGGTGTACCACCACGTGGTGCTGCTACGAGCCGATCCGGACCCGCAACTCCCGGAACGCGCGGCGACAGCGGCGGCACTGGCAGCGGAGGCGGGTGCGTTCTCGGCGCGGGTGGGTGGGTGATCCCGGGGCGGAGATCGGCGGCCCCGGGGCCGGGGGGCGGGGTCGGCGCTCCGGAGGGCGGGGTCGGGGGTCAGGGGGCCGGGGCCCGGGCCGGGGCCGGGGCCGGGGGCCGGGTGGCCGGGGGCCGGGGATCCGGGGGCCGCCGCGGTTCGCCCACGACCCCCGTCTCGGCGTCGCCCGCCCTTTCCCCTCACGCCCACCCAAGGGTATGCGCCTGCTCTGACAGCGCGGGGGCGGCAGGGCGCTGAGCTGGTACGTCGCGTCCGTGCAGGCCGGGTGCGGGGGTACGGCGTCGGGCGGGCGGTGGTGCGTGAGGTGGGCCCCTATCGGGGAAGGCGCCGCGAAGGGAGTAGCCGTGTCGTTGAGGCTCCCCCCGGGCCACCCCGCTTTTGAGTGTGCGGGCCTCCGTCCGCCGTCAAGGGCGTCCCCTCCGCTTCGCTCCGGAGACGTCGCTACGCGATGGGGCTTCGCCCCACCCCTGACACCGGACTGCGGCCCGTAAAAGACCGGCGGCTATGGGTGGCCCGGAGGGAGCGGGCACCCTAACGCTGCGATACGTAGGCGGAGCCCCGCGGACGGGGGCCGAGGTCACCGGCGCCGGGTCTGGCCCGATCGCAGGTGATTCCGGCGAACGGGGCGGGAACCCGGGAGTCTCGCCGGCCCCGATCGCGGACGCCCCGGCAGACGGGGGCGGGGCGCCGGAGGCGGGCCTGCCGGATCTCCGGTTCCTCCCCGCCGGGCGGGGGCGGGCTCGCGGTTCCGGGTTCGCCCCGGCCGCCGATGCCCCGGCGGGTCCGGGCGAACGGCGGCGCGGGTGGGCGTCACCCTCGCGTACGTGTCGGCGGGCAAAACTCGGGCCACCGGGGTGGTTTGTCCAGGTTCACAGGGGGTGTTACCGCGAGTATGGCGCCAGTTCCTGCATGTAGAGTCGCCCGCGACGCGGCCGGCCCGCCTGCGATCCGTGAGTGCGCGCAAGTAGGCAAGAGCCTGGCCCGGTGGGCGATTTGAGGCGGTTTCAGAGGCGGGCTGTCGCGACTTCCTCCCGGTCGCGTTCATTCAGGGCGGCCTGGGCGGCCGTTGGCGTGTCCAGGTGCACGAAAGTCGGCCTCGGTGGGTGTTTTGGGCAGGTTTGGAGAATGGTTACCGCGAGTTCGTCTCCGCGGCACGCATTCGGCGCGGCCCGGATGGTCACGACGTCCGCGATCCGGGCGGACTCGCCTCCAGCCGCCCGGCCCCCGCCTGCCGGGGCGTCCGCGATCGGGGTCGGCTCACATCCCTTGTGCCGGCCCCGTCCACCGCTGGCACCCGCGAACAGGGCAGCACCGCCTCGGCCGCCGCCTGACGTCGGCCGGGGGCATCGGCGATCGGGGCAGCCCCGGCGTCCGGCGGCCCGTCACCCCGTCCGCCGGGCTCCGCCTCCGTAGTCCCGGTTCGAGGGTGCCCGCTCCCTCCGGGCCACCCATAGCCGCCCGTCTTTCGGGCCGGAGTCCGGTGTCAAGGGTGGGGCGAAGCCCCATCGCGAAGCGACGCTCCACGCAGCGAAGCGGAGAGGAGCGCCCTTGACACCGGACGCAGGCCCGCACACTCAGGAGTGGGGTGGCCCGGGGGGAGCCCTTACGACACGGCTACTCCCCTCGCCGCACCCCCCGTCGCCGTTGGCGAACGGTACCGGCGGCGTCGGAACCGCATGGGGTCAGGCGGAGAGTTCGCCTGACTTCACGGAGGCGAGAAACGCCGTCCAGGCGGCGGGGGCGAAGCTGAGCTGCGGGCCCTCGGGGTCCTTGGAGTCACGCACCGGGATCGCCGTCGGGGTTCTCTTCACCTCGACGCAGTCGCCGCCGTTGGATTCGCTGTAGCTGCTCTTGCGCCATTCCGCGGCCACTTCGATGCAGTTGCCGCCGTTCGACTCGCTGTAACTGCTCTTGCGCCAGGTGATGGCCATGCTGCCGGTATCCCTTCATGAACTCGCCGATCAGAGCGGCGGATTCGTGAGCTGACAGAGCATCGGCTCTGAGCACATCATAGGTCTGCGCGTGGCGGGTGTAGACTGCTGGAGCGTCGGTCACATGTCCACGATCCAGCGACTCCCAGTAGATCCAGTCATCCCCTTCGGGCATGGTGATGAGGGACATCGGCGTCGTGGGGCGGAAGATGCCTGCCCTGTCGGCCGGGACGATCTGGATGCGGATGTTGTCCCGCTCTCCCGCCGCGAGCAGGTGTGCGTACTGCTCGCGCATGACCTCGGCCCCGCCGATCACCGTGCGCAGGCAACTCTCCTCCAGCAAACCCACGTAATGCGGTGGCTCCTTGGGGGAGTAGAACCGCTGCTGGCGGCTGAGCCTGGCACGTACCCGGTCTTCGACCTCGGCCTTGTTCGGCTCGGTGGTGAACAAGGCGCGAGCGTAGCTCTCCGTCTGGAGCAGACCGGGGACCACATGCCGCTGATACTCCCGCATTGTCACGCACTCTGCGTCCATCTGCGCTCTGCGTTCGAACCAGTTCGGATGCCCCACATCCGGATACCAGTCCACCCTCCCCCACAGCGCGATCAACAACCCACCCGTGTCCAGGATCTCGTCGCACTTCTCCACGAACACATCCGGCGGGACGCTCCGCCCCGTCTCCACCCTCGCCACATACGACCTGTCGCACGGAATCTGCCGCGCCAACTCCGCCTGCTTCAGCCCCGCCGGTTGCGGAAGTGCTTCAGCACATCACCGAACATCATGGCGGTCGTGACCCCGCCATCTCCCGTCGCGTTACGTCGACTCACCCGCCAGGCCCCCTACGCACCGAGCTCAATCAACCACTCACCGTAGTCAATCGGTCCGACAATAGCGCCGCAAGTGTCCAACTGATCACTCACGTGACGAGGGTGAAGAGGGTGACGCTAGTCGGCCGTCCCCGCGTCCAGGAGCGCCGCCGCCGTGAAGAGTTCGACTCCCACCCGGATCGCCCCCTCGTCCACGTCGAAGTCCCCCTGGTGCAGGTCCCGCGGCAGACCCGTCTCCCCCACCGCCCGCACGCCCAGCCGGGCCAGCGCGCCCGGGACGTGCTCCAGGTACCAGGAGAAGTCCTCCCCGCCCAGGCTCTGTTCCGTCGTCTCCACCGACTCCGCTCCCCGCCGCGACGCCATCGCGTTGGCCAGCAGCGCCGTCGTCACCGGTTCGTTGACCACCGGCGGGACCCCGCGGACGTACGTGATCGCCGACTTCGCCCGGTGCATCGACGCGACCTCGTCCACCGCCGCGTGCACCAGGTCCGGGGCGCGGCGCCACGTGTCCAGGTCCAGGCAGCGCACCGTGCCCGACAGCTCCGCGTGCTGCGGCACCACATTGCAGGCGTGGCCCGCCTGGAGGCGGCCGAACGTGACCGCCAGGCCCGCCCGCGCGTCCACCCGGCGGCCGAGCAGTGCCGGTACGTCGGTGGCCACCCGCGCGGCCGCCGTGACCAGGTCGGTGGTCAGGTGCGGGCGCGCCGTGTGGCCGCCGGGACCGTCGAGCGAGATCTCCAGCCGGTCGCACGCGGACGTGATGGCCCCCTGGCGCAGGCCGATCCTGCCCACGTCCACCCGCGGGTCGCAGTGCACCCCGATGATCCGGCCCACCCCGTCGAGCACCCCGGCCTCGATCGCGTCGGTCGCGCCGCCGGGCAGCACCTCCTCCGCCGGCTGGAAGATCAGCCGTACGGGATGCGGCAGCATGCCCTCGCGGGCCAGCGCGGCGAGGACGATGCCCGCGCCGAGGACGACCACCGTGTGCACGTCGTGGCCGCAGGCGTGGGCGCGGTCCGGGACGGCCGAGCGGTACGGCACCGTCTTGGTGTCCGGGATCGGCAGCGCGTCGATGTCCGCGCGCAGCGCCAGCATCGGGCCGGGCGGCGTCCCGCCCTCCTCGACCCCGATGTCGCAGATCAGCCCGGTCCCCGCGGGGAGTACGCGCGGGGCGAGGCCCTCCGCCTCCAGCCGCTCCTTGATCGCGGCGGTGGTACGGAACTCCTGGTTGCCCAGCTCCGGGTGCATGTGCAAGTCCCGCCGGAACGCGATGAGTTCGGCGTTCAGCGCCGCCGGGAGCGCCCCGGGCAGCAGCGCGTCGGGGCCGGACTCGGGCTCTGCGTCACGGGACATCAGTCGGTTCACACTGTGCAGGGTACGGGGATCACCGGGGCTGCCGAGAAGGGATCAACAAAATTTCAGTCCCGCGGGTGCATGACCGGCGTGCGCGGTGGGTACACTTCGGCGCTCGCGCGACCCGCTCCCCCGTTGCCCCCGTATCTCGCTCCCCCGTCACCCGCGGAACGGGCCTCTCACACCGACGCCGCCGGCGCCCCCGACCACCCCGTCGCCGTCGCAGGACCCACCGGCAGCCCGTCCACCCCGCGCCGCTCCCGGGCCGCCCCCGCCACCGACGACAGGAAGCCCTGCGCCCGCGGCGACGCCGTCTCCGTCAGCCAGCTCGGGTCGACCTCGCAGACCGCCACCTTCACGCCCGTACCGGCCAGCGCCAGCGGCAGCGTGTGCACCACCGTCGACGGGAAGCTGACGATCGTGCGGCCTATCGGCCCGCGGCGGGCGACGATCTCCAGCGGCAGGTCGGGGCGGACGATCTCCAGGCCGGTGTGCGCGTGGAGCTGGTGGAGCTTGTCCGCCCGCTCCCTGCGGTGCGCGAAGTAGCGCGTGACGCCGTACGCCTTGGCGAGCGACGCCACCGCCTCCAGATACCGGTCGTGGTCGACGACACCGGTCTCCACCAGCGACGTACCGACCAGGTCCGTCGCCGTGCCGACGCTCGGCGGGCCGAAGCGCGAGCGGGTCCAGGCGAACTCGTTCGCCGTCACCTTCAGCCCGGCGGGCGGGTCCACCACCGGCATGGAGGTGAACACCTCCACCCGCGTGCCCGACGCGCCGCTGCCCGCCGGCGTCAGCCGGCGCCGCGCCGCGCTCGCGACCGGCGCGAAGAGCATCCCCCGCGCCCCGCCGCCGCGCCCGCTGCGGTGCCAGCGGACGAACCGCTCCCCCCGCGACAGTTGCGCCGTGAACTCCATCGTCGCCGTGCCGTCGTCCACGACGACGACCTCCCGCGCCTTGACGACGGTCAGCAGCGTCTGCACGTACCGCGAGAACGGGTCTCCCAGCACCACCCGGCGCGCCCGCCGCAGCGGGCGGGCCAGGCTCGTCATGGTGCGCAGCGGGCCCGCGCCGCCGCGCGCCTCCTGCCAGCGGACATCCAGCCCGTCGTCCATCGCCAGCTCCGCCATCCGGCGCAACTGGCCGCGCGACAGCGGCTCGGTGGGGGGCAGCACGACCACCGTCAACGGTATGACGGTGCCGCCCTGGTACGCCCACTCCAGCACGTTGAGCAACTGGACCGGGCTCTCCACCAGGGCGACGGTCGTGCCGCCGGCGCCGTCTTCGGTCATACGCCGACAGGCTCCTTCTCGACTCCCGCCCCGTCGGCCGACTCGGCGGCCTCCGCGACGACTCCCTTGACCCGGCGCAGCTTCTTCATCGGCGCCAGCTCGCTGTCGTAGACCTTCTTCACGCCGTCGCCCAGCGACTCCGAGACCACGCGGATGTCGCGTACGAGCCGCACCAGGCCCTGCGGCTCCACCGAGGCGGCCTGGTCGGAGCCCCACATCGCGCGGTCCAGCGTGATGTGCCGCTCGACGAAGACGGCGCCCAGGGCGACCGCGGCGAGCGAGGTCTGCAGGCCCGTCTCGTGGCCGGAGTAGCCGATCGGCACGTTCGGGAACTCGGCCTGCAGCGTGTGGATCATGCGCAGGTTGAGCTCCTCGGCCTTCGCCGGGTACGTGCTGGTGGCGTGGCAGAGCAGGATGTTGTCACTGCCCAGCACCTCGACCGCGTGCCGGATCTGCTTCGGGGTCGACATGCCGGTGGACAGGACCACCGTGCGGCCGGTGGCGCGCATGGCGCGCAGCAGCTCGTCGTCGGTCAGCGAGGCGGAGGCGACCTTGTGGGCCGGCACGTCGAACTTCTCCAGGAAGGCGACGGCCTCGGGGTCCCAGGGGGAGGCGAACCAGTGGATCCCGCGCTCCTTGCAGTGCGCGTCGATCGCCCGGTACTCCTCCTCGCCGAACTCGACCCGGTGCCGGTAGTCGATGTACGTCATCCGGCCCCAGGGGGTGTCGCGCTCGATGTCCCACTGGTCGCGGGGGGTGCAGATCTCGGGCGTGCGCTTCTGGAACTTCACCGCGTCGCAGCCCGCCTCGACGGCGGCGTCGACGAGCGCGAGCGCGTTGTCGAGGTCGCCGTTGTGGTTGATGCCGATCTCACCCGTGACGTAGACCGGCCGGCCGGGGCCGACGACGCGGTCGCCAAAGGTGCGGAAACGCTGGGTGGAGCTCATGCAGATCTGTTCCTTACTCTCCAGACCCTCGCCAGGGAGGGATCGGGCTACAGGGAGGGACCGAGGATCCACGAGGCGATCTCGCGGATCGCTCCGTCGCCTCCGGGGGTGGACGTCACCGCACGCGCCGCGTCCCGCACGATCGCGTGGGCGCCGGCGACCGCGACGGGCCAGCCGACGAGGCCGAAGCACGGCAGGTCGTTCACGTCGTTGCCGACATAGAGCACGCGCTCGGGCGCGATGCCCTCCTCTTCGCACCACTGCTTCAGTGCGATGTCCTTACGGTCGACCCCGTGCAGAACGGGGAGGTGAAGTTTGCGTGCCCGCGCGGCGACGACCGGGTTCTTTTCCGAGGAAAGGATGAGCAGCTTCAGTTCGGCGCGGCGCAGCGCGGCGATGCCGAGGCCGTCGCCGCGGTGGACGGCGACGAGTTCGCGGCCCTCGGCGTCGATGTAGACGCGGTCGTCGGTCTGAGTGCCGTCGAAGTCCAGGACGATGGCGTCGACGTCGCGGCGGGTGGGCAGCGACCCCGGTCCCGGCACGTCGAGCAGCGGGGCCAGGGCGCGGGCGCGGGTCAGGTCGTCGGGCTCGTCGACCTCCAGCACGCGGGCGGCGTCGGTACGCACCGGGGCGGTGCGGCCGAAGAAGCGGTGGCGGTGCTCGCGGAACCCGGGCGTGCGCATGGCGTACGCGGCGCCGGTCTCCAGCAGGTCCTGGGGCCGGTCCTGGCGCCGGGGCCGGTACGACTTGTCGTGGTTGACGCCGTACCCCTGGGCGGGGGCGGCCTCGACGGCCGGGGCGACCTTCGTCGGCGCGGCACCGGTCGCGGTGCCCGCCGCGGCGCCCGTCGCCGCCGCCTTGGCGACCGCGGTGGCCTCCGCGACGGCCGTGGTCTTCGCCGCGGGGGTCTCGGCGACGGCGGCGGTCTCCGCCTCGTCGGCCTCGTCCCGCCAGATGAACCCGTGGAAGGGGGCCACCGTCAGCGCGCTGTCCGCGCCCTCTTCGAGCACCGCCCTGGTGACGCCGTCGATGTCCTCGCCGGTCAGGAACGGGCTCGTGCACTGCACCAGCAGCACCGCGGCCATCGTCGCGCCGCAGCGCTCCTCGTGGCTGTCCAGCGCGTGCAGCACCGCCGCCTCGCTGGAGGCGGTGTCGCCGGCGATCTCGGCCGGGCGGCGGACGACCTCGGCGCCGGCCTCGCGGGCGACGGAGGCGATGGTGTCGTCGTCGGTGGAGACCACGACGTCGGTCACGAGCCGGGCCGCGAGGCACTGCCGTACCGCGCGCGCCACCAGGGGCACGCCGCCGACACGGGCGAGGTTCTTGCCGGGGACGCCCTTGGACCCCCCGCGGGCGGGGATGACCGCGAGCACGCGGGCTGCGGACTCGGGCTGGGACATGGAGGCTCCTTGCTGATGCGGGCGGCCGAGGGGCGTCGCGGCGTCGTCTGGTTCGCTTCTCCGCCCGCGCGGCGAAGGTGCGGGTGCGCTGCCGGCCTGCGGTGTCGCGGCCGCGCGTGCGTCGCTCACAGCGCCCCCATGCGGCGGATGAGGGGCGCGATGCGCTGCACTCCGCCCCGGTACGCGGCGCGCGCGGCCTTGCGCAGCAGCGTGCGCGCCCACCGGCGCAGCGGGCCGGGCTCGGCGACGGCCGCGGCCTGGGGCAGCGGCTCGCCGGTGGGTGCCAGGCCGTGCCGGGCGAGGATCCGCGGCAGATAGCCGCCGGCGGTCCCGGGGGTGTAGTACGGCGCCAGCGGCGGCAACTGCGGGTCGGCGACCAGCGTGGTCAGCCGGGCCCGCGCGCGGTCGAAGGCGGCGTCGTACGGCTCGGCGGAGGCCGCGCCGGGGACGCCCTGGCGGGACAGCCACACGGGGTCGGGCTTGGGCAGGTGGCCGGCGTCCAGTTCGTCCCAGGAGGCGAGGCAGCCGGAGCCGAGGAAGTGGTGGTTGCCCAGCGGCTCGCGTACGCCCAGGTCGGTCAGGACGGCGGTCGGGATGCCGCGGTGCAGGGACTCCAGCGCGGCGGTGGAGGAGACGGTGACGAGCAGGTCCGTGCGGTCGAGGACCTCGCCCATGTTCCCGTAGACCAGGCTGCAGTTCGCGGGCAGGCCGCCGGGCAGCTTCTGGGCGAGCTTCTGGTACGGGGCCTCTTCGATGTGCGTCGTGTGCTCGCCCGGCCGGCTGCGCAGCTTGACCAGCACCTCCCGCTCCGGGTGCCGCTCGGCGTGCCGGGCAGCGCGGCGCAGCAGGTACAGCCGGTCCTCGCGGGTGTCCGGCACCGAGGGCTGCACGGCGAAGACGACGGTGTACGGGCGGTCGCCGCCCGGCGCCGCCGGGTCGTACGGCTCGTACGCCGCGCCGTCGAGGAACGGCAGCGCGCACTCCACGATGCTGTTCGGCGAGGCGCCGACGCCCTCGTACACCGCGCGGAAGCGCTCGGCGTCCTGCCGGCTGTTGGCCAGCACGATGTCGGCGCCGTTGCGCAGGAGGAGGCCGTCGGAGAGCTTCTCGTACACGACGCCGACGTAGCCGGTGACGACCGCGGGGCGGCGCTTGGCGCCCTGCCAGGCGCGGGCGAGGCCGTGGAGCATCGCCTGCACGGTGCCGCCGACGCAGGAGAGGAGCACGACGTCGTAGCGATCGGGGTCGGCGGCGGCCAGGAACTCGACGGCCGTGACCTCCCTCATCGCGTCCGCGGGTACGCCCACCTCGGCGAGCTGGCGGGCCGTGGGTGTCGCCCGGCCGTGCAGCAGGTACCCGTCGAGCACCGCCTCCGGGGCCATGCGGCGAGCGGTGAGCGCGCCCCATTTCCAGCGGGTGTCCGAGTCGGCGAGAACAGCGGTGCGAAGCTGTGACGGGGGGTCGTTGAGCACGCCGCCGACGGTAGGGAGGCATTCCGCTCGATGGCCCAACACCGGCCGTACAAATGGTTAACAACACGCCGCCGGACGGCGAACCCGGTCGCAGAAGGACGGCGTTCACCATTCCGCCGCCCGGCGTTCATGCCGGCGTCGGGGCAGGGCAAGCCCCGGGCGCGGGGCGGCCCCTAGCATCGCCTGGATGCTTCAACTCTCCGTGATCGTTCCCTTCTACAACGTGCAGGACTACGCGCCCGAGACGCTGGCCTGCCTGCGCGCCAACGCGGCACCCGACACCGAGTTCATCCTGGTGGACGACTGCTCGACGGACCGCACCGGCGAGCTGCTGGAGCAGGCCGCGCGCGACCTGCCGGGCGCCGTGCACGTACGCCACGAGCACAACGGCGGCCTGGCCACCGCCCGCAACACCGGGCTCGACCGGGTCCGCGGCCGGTACGTGACCTTCCTCGACGGCGACGACTGGCTCGCCCCCGGCCACTACCGCCGGCTGCTGGCGGCCATCGGCGAGCTGGACTGCGACTTCGTCCGCACGGACCACGTGCAGTGCGCCGCCCGCGCCCGCACCATCCACCGCGTCCCGCACGGCCGCCGCGGCGTGGTCCAGGACCCGCGCTCGGCGATCCTGCCCGCGACGCACACCACGTCCGTCGACTACGCGTACGCCTGGGCCGGCATCTACCACCGGCGGCTGCTGGACGAGGGCCTGCTGCACTTCCCCGACGGGCTGCGGACCGCCGAGGACCGGCCGTGGATCTGGCGGCTGCACCGCGAGGCCCGTACGTTCGCGGTCGTCGGGCTGCTCGGCGTCTTCTACCGCCGCGGCGTCGCGAACTCCCTCACCCAGATCGGCGACATCCGCCAGCTCGACTTCCTGCGCGCCTTCGACCAGGTCGTCGAGGAGACGGCGGCGGACCGGGACGCGGAGCTGCTGCTGCCCAAGGCGGTGCGGAACTTCTGCGCGATCATCGCGCACCATCTGAAGAACATCGAACGGTTCGAGAAGCCGGTGGCCCGCAGACTGCGCGAGATGAGCGCCGAGGCGCTGCGGCGCATGCCCCAGCACGTACTCACGGAGGCGCTGGACGCCATGGACGCCGACCGCTCCGAACTGCTGCGCCGGCTCCACCGCCGCGGCGTACCCGCGGAGGTGGCCGTCTGATGACCTCACCGTCCGCGGAACCCACGGCCGCCATGTCCGCGTATCCGCCGCTGCAGATCCGCTACGCGCCCGGCCGGCACACGCAGGTCTTCGTGGCCTCCACCCTCTACGGCACCGCGACCCTGGCCGCCGCCCTGGACGCCGGCCTCTTCCCGGCCGCGGACCGCCGCGTCCTGCTGCTCACCAACAACGCCGCCAACCCCGAGACCACCCCCGCCGTCGACGCCATGGCCGGCTTCGCGCAACTGCGCTCCCGCTTCGACGACGTACGCGACTGGAACCACGCCATCCGCCCGCTGCACCCCGCCGCGTGGGAGCCGCGCGCCGAGGACGTGCCGCTGTGGGAGCGGCACCTGCGGCTGCTGTGGGGGCTGGGTGACGACCGGCTCACACTCGTCGTGGAGTCGATCCAGGTCAACCCGGCGCGGGCGCTCGTCCAGCTCTTCCCCGACGCGGCCCTGCACGTCTACGCCGACGGCCTGATGAGCTACGGCCCCACCCGCAACAAGCTCTCCTCCTTCGTCGGCACCCGCGTCGAGCGGCTACTCCACCCCGACCTGCTGCCCGGCGTACGGCCCATGCTGCTCACGGAGTTCGGGGTGCCGCCGGAGATCGTGCCGGCCGAGGAGCTGAAGAAGGTGCTCGCCGAACTGGCGGCCGCCGCCGGCCCCGACCTGCCCGCCGCCGGACTCGCCGACGGGTCCTCGCCCGCACTCCTCCTGGGCCAGTACCTGTCGGCGCTGAAGATCCTCACGGCGGAGGAGGAAGAGGAACTGCACGTGCGGATGCTGCGCGGGGCGGCCGGACTCGGCCACCGCAGCGTGGTGTTCAAGCCGCACCCGATGGCGCCGGCGCGCGTCTCGCGGCTGCTGGAGCAGGAGGCGGAGAGCCTCGGCGTGACGCTGACGGTGCTCGACTCCCCGGTGCTGGCGGAGGTGCTGTACGAGCGGCTGCAACCGGCCCTGGTCGCGGGCGCGTTCTCCACGGCGCTGATGACCGCCTCGACGCTGTACGGGCTGCCGGTGGCGAGCATCGGCACCGACACCCTGCTGGAGCGGCTGACCCCGTACGAGAACAGCAACCGCGTCCCGGTCACGATCGCCGACGCGCTGCTGCCGTCGCTGGACGACCCGGCGGCGGTGCGCGACTGGCGGCCGCCGACCGCGGAGGAGGCGCAGGCGGCGCTGGGCGGGCTGCTGACGGCGGTCGGGTTCACGATGCAGCCCCGCATCTACGCGCGGCGGCGGCCGGAGGCCGAGGCGTGGCTGGCGGCGGAGCTGGACGCGGACACCTGGCGGTACTTCAAGCGGCGCCGGCTGACGGTGGAGGGGCTGCCGGGCGGGGTGCCGAGGCGGCTGGCGTTCGTGCCGCGCAGCCCCGCGGTACGGCGGGTGGCGCGCCGGGCACGGGCGCTGCGGCGGCGGCTGGGGTGACGCGGCGGCGGGGCCGGAGCCCGCTTCTGGGCCGCCGGCTCGTACGCGTACCGGATCCCCGCGGCCCGCGCCCCTGCCCCGCTCAGTCCTCCTCCGCCCCTTCCCCGGACGCCTCCCTAGACTCCTCCCCCGACGCCTCCCCCATCCCGCTCGCCGCGCGCGACGCGCGGCCGGCGAGGGCCCCTAGGTACTCCGCCAGCTCCCGCGGCTCGTGCACCTCGAACTCGCAGCCCAGCGCGGTCAGCCGGAGCGCCAGCCAGTCCAGCGCGTCCGCCTCCGTCACGAACGCGCAGCGCTCCTCGTCCAGCCGCGTCAGCCCCTCCGTGCCGGCGAGGCGGCGGGCCAGCTCCTTGTACGGCGCGTGCAGCGTCGCGCGGGCGCGGTAACGGGGCCGGTCCCCGCCCATCCGGGCCTCGACGAACGCCGCCGCGTCCGCCGCCGGCAGCTCGCGGCGCGGCGGGCGGACGCCGGTGGCGAAGGGGCGGGTGATGCGGTCGACGCGGAACATCCGCCAGTCGTCACGGTCGTTGTCGTACGCGACGAAGTACCACCGCCGGCCCGCCGCGACCAGCCCGGCCGGCTCCACCAGCCGCTTGGTCTCGGTGCCGTCCGCCGCGCGGTAGCCGAAGCGCAGCCGCTCGCCGCCCGCCGCACCCGCGGCCAGCACCGTCAGCACCTCGGCGTCGACCTGCGGGCCCTGCCAGCGGGTCAGCGGGGTGGTGGCGGTGCCGAGGGAGGTGACGCGGCGGCGCAGCCGCGACGGCAGCACCTGCTCCAGCTTCGCCAGCGCCCGTACGGACGCCTCCGCGAGCCCCGCGACCGTATGGCCCGCGGAGCTGCGCAGGCCGACCGCGATCGCGACGGCCTCGTCGTCCTCGAGGAGCAGCGGGGGCATGGCCTTTCCCGCCACCAGGCGGTAGCCGCCGGCGGTGCCCCTGGTGGACTCGACCGGGTAGCCGAGGTCGCGCAGCCGCTCGACGTCGCGGCGGATGGTGCGGTCCGTGACGCCGAGGCGGCCGGCCAGCTCGCTGCCGGGCCATTCGCGGGGCGTCTGGAGGAGGGAGAGCAGGTGCAGAAGCCGCTTGGGAGTGTCGGTCGTCATGTTTTCCAGACTGCCTTCCCTTTAGGACACGACTTGTCCTATACGGATTCTAGATTACCGCTATGACCTTCCAGAACGCCTCTGTGGCAGGACCGGATCGCCGCCGGTGGATCGCGCTCGCCGTCGTGCTGACGGCCTCCTTCATGGACCTCGTCGACGCGACGATCGTCAACATCGCCATCCCGAGCATCCAGGAGGACACCGGCGCCTCCTTCGGCGCGATCCAGTGGATCACCGCCGGGTACGCGCTCGCCTTCGCCATCGGCCTCATCACCGGCGGCAGGCTCGGTGACATCTACGGCCGCAAGCGCGTCTTCCTGCTCGGCATGGGCGGCTTCACCGTCGCCTCGCTGCTGTGCGGCGTCGCCGCCGACCCGGCGATGCTCGTGGGCTCGCGGGTGCTGCAGGGCGCGATGGCGGCGCTGATGGTGCCGCAGGTGCTGAGCATCATCCACGTCACGTTCCCCGCGGAGGAACGGGGCAAGGTCTTCGGGATGTTCGGCGCGGTCGCCGGCCTCGGCGCGGTGTCCGGCCCGATGATCGGCGCGCTGCTCACCGAATGGGACCTGTTCGGGCTGGCCTGGCGGCCGATCTTCCTCATCAACCTGCCCGTCGGCATCGCCGGCCTGATCCTCGGCCGCCGCTTCATCAGCGAGTCGACGGCACCCGACGCGCTGCGCCTGGACCTGCGCGGGGTGCTGCTGGCCACCGCGGGGCTACTGATGCTGCTGTACCCGATCACCATGGGCCACGAGAACGACTGGCCGGCGTGGGGCTTCGTCTCGATGGCCGCGAGCCTGCCGGTGTTCGCCGCCTTCGTCGCGTACCAGAAGCGCAAGCAGCGCGCGGACGGCTCGCCGCTGGTCGAGCTGACGCTGTTCCGGGTCAAGAGCTTCGCCGCGGGCATCGGGGTGCAGCTCGCCTTCAGCACCGGGCTGGGGATCTTCTTCCTGGTGTGGACGCTGTACATGCAGCTCGGTCTCGGCTGGAGCGCCCTGCACGCGGGCCTGACGGGGCTGCCGTTCTCGCTCGGCTGCTCGGTGGCGGCGGGGATGTCGGTGCAGAAGCTGACGCCGCGGTTCGGGCGGAAGGTGCTGCACGGCGGCGCGGTGATGATGGTGTCGGGAGCCCTGCTCTACCTGGCGGCGTCCAACCGCTACGGCACGGAGATCTCCACCTGGCAGATGGCACTGCCGCTGACCCTCCTGGGCGCGGGCATGGGACTGGTCTTCGCCCCCCTGACGAACGCGGTCCTCTCCGGCGTCCCGCGCCGCCACGCGGGCTCGGCGTCGGGCCTGATCAACACGACGAACCAGTTGGGGATGGCGCTGGGTCTCGGCCTGGTGTCGGTGGTGTTCTTCGGCGCGATGGACGAGCCGGCGGCCCCGCAGGAGGTGGGCCCGGCGTTCGCGGGGGCGTTCGAGAACGCGATGTGGTGGGTGATCGCGATCCTGGGAGTGGTCTACGCCCTGCTCTTCGCCCTCCCGAAGCACAACCCGGCGGAGGAGCCGGAGCCGTCCGCGGAGCCGGAGCAGAAGGAAGAACTGGTAACGGTCTGACCACGAGACCGCCGTACGGAACGGGGTGCAGCCCACCAAGGGCAGCACCCCGCTCCGCCGCACGGCCGGGTGTTCCCGCCTCCGGCCCCCGCCGAAGTCGCCTTCCGGGACGCCGGTGCCTAGCTATGCTGCCTCGGTGACCGTCGCCATGCGTATCGGCTTGATCTCATTCGGTGCCCGGGAGTTCGCCACCCTGCACGAGGTCTGCGTTGAAGGCGGCCACACCCCCGTCGTCTACGCCTACTCCCGTTCCATGCGACCGAGATCGGCGGCCGATCCAGCCGCCGCCGACACCGCGGGGCGCATCACCGCCGCCCTGCCCGCGGGGATCGATCTGCTCTTACCCGGGAGCTCCGAAGGGCTCGGGACAGCCCTCGGCGGATACGGTCTCGATCTCCTGGTCTGCTTCGGCTTCTCATGGCGGCTGCCCCCGGCCGTTCTCTCGGTCCCCCGCTACGGCGCCGTCAACGTCCACTGCTCGATGCTGCCCGAGTACCGCGGGCCGGCCCCCGTGCTGTGGGCGATCCGGAACGGCGATCCGAAGCTCGGTGTCACGGCCCACCGCATGAACGAGGAGTTCGACGCCGGTCCCGTGCTCGCCCAGGAGCGCTCGGTCCCCATCCCGGACGACGCGACGCCCGAGGCGCTGTGGCCCCGGCTCGCGGAGTCGCTCCGACGGATTCTCGCCGTCGCGCTGGAGCGTGCGACGGACCCGTCCGCCGGTGAGCCGCAGCCAGCCCGAGGAGCGACCTACGCGGGGTTCATGGAGGAGGAGTTCTCCGTTGTGGACACCGCGCGCAGTGCTCACGAGGTGCACAACCAGGTAAGGACGCACCGGTACATCGGCACCGGCCGGGGACCGGTCGCGGTCGTGGGAGGACGGCGCGTGAAGGTGCTGCGGACCAGTCTCACCCCCGCCGACGGGCTCCGTCTGGACTGCGCGGACGGGCCCGTGTGGATCGCCGAATCCGCACCCGCGGAGTAGCTCCGTACCCCGGGGACGTTGCTCAGGAGGCTTCGAGCCGCCCGGCCACCCGCTCCGCCAGCGCTCTCGCCTCCGGGTCGTCGAACCGGCCCAGCTCGCCCGCCGCCTCCTCCCAGACCGTACGAGCCGGCGCCCCCATCCGGCCCAGCGCCTCCGCGAGGTTCACCAGCGCATGCGCAAGCTGCCAGTGGGCGTCGGCCTCGCGAAAGTGCTCGATGGCCTCGCGATGGAGGCCGGCCGCCTCGTCCAGCCGGCCGAGCGCACCGCACGCCTCGCCGGCGATGTCCAGTGCGGCGGCCTCGCGGCCGGTGTCGCCTAGCCGTTGCTGCACGGCCGCAGACTCGCGGGCCAGTCGCAGGGCTTCCGCCGCCCGGTCGAGCGCGAGTTCCACCCGGGCCGACTCGGCCAGCCAGTGCCCCTGCCAGAGCTGGTTGTCCTCCGCCGCGGCCAGGGACAGCGCTTCGGCGATCGCCCGCGCGGCGGACCCGGGGTCACCGGATTCCCGCCGAGCCCGGCTGAGCAGCCACAGCGCGTTGCCCACCCCGAAGCGGTCGTCGAGATCCCGGAAGTCCGCGAGCACCTGCTCCACGACCTCGCACGCCTCGCCCGCGCGGCCGGCGTCGCACAGCGCCTCCGCGAGGTTGGTACGCATCAGGGCCGTCCAGCGGCGTTCGCCGAGCGCACGGAACATCTCCGCGGCTTCGGCGAAGCGGAGTTCGGCTTCGTCCAGGCGGCGGCGCCGGAGCCGAGGAGACCGAGGGCGTTGGTGGACACCGCCATGCCGTGGGCGTCCCCGAGCCGGCGCCGGATGGCCAGCGCGCCGCGGTGGCACTCCTCGGCCTCCGCCAGCCGCAGTCTCTGGAACTCGGCCTTGCCCAGGTTCTCCAGCGCCTGCGCCTCGCCGGCCTCCTCGCCCGACGCGCGCGCGGCCTCGACAGCGATCCGGGCGGTGGTACTCCACGCGTCGAAGGCGTTCTGGTGCATGTAGATCGCCCGCAGCACCACCGCCAGCCGCCAGGCGATCCCGAAGGCACCGGCGTCGGCGGCGGAGCGGGTGGCGGTGACCAGGTTGGCGGACTCCATCCCGTACCAGCGGAAGGCGGACTCGTAGCCGTCGAAGGCGGGCGTGTGATCCGGGGCGGGGACGTGGTCGTCGAGGGGCCAGCGGTCGTAGGGCGCGATGGCCCGCTGCGCCGCGTCCTCGGCGTGCAGGTACCAGGCGAGGCAGCGCGAGAGGACCGCGGTCCGGTCGTCCTCGTTCTCCTCCCGGCGCACGCGTTCGGCGGCATAGGCGCGCACCAGGTCGTGGAACTCGTAGCGTCCGCCCGGACGTCGCTGCAGCAGGTGGGCGCGCGTCAGGGTCTCCAGCACCGGTTGTACGCGCGCGGGTTCCAGGCCGGCCAGGGCGGCCGCGGCGGGAAGCCCGAACTCGTTGCCCGGGTGCAGGCCGAGCAGCCGGAACAGCCGGGCAGCGGACGGGGGCAGCGCCCGATAGGACCACTCGAACACGCTGCGCATGGCGTCCGTTCCCTCCTCGTTCCCTTCCCCGGGGTCGGCGGTGAGCACGGTCCACCGCGCCGATTCGTCGCGTAACTCGTCGATCAGCTCACGTAACGGGATCGCGGGCCGGCCCGCCGCGCGTTCCGCGGCGATACGGAGCGCCAGCGGAAGTCCGCCGCACATCCCGGCCAGTTCTGAGAGGTCGGCGCCCGGGTCGCCGGTCCGTTCGTCGGCGGTGGTGGCGCGCAGCAGGGTGACGGCGTCGTCGGCCGGGAACGTCGGCACCCGTATACGTACGGCATCACCGTGGGTCACCAGGCCGGTGAGGTCGTCCCGGCTCGTGACGAGCACGAGCGATGCGGCGGTGCCCGGCAGCAGGGGCCGCACCTGGGCGCTGTGGGCGGCATTGTCGAGGAGGATGAGCATGCGGCGTCCCGCCACCAGCGAGCGGAACAGGGTCTCGCGCCGCTCGCGCACCGCCGGCACCTGCGCGGCGGGGACGCCCAGGTCCTCGAGGAAGTGACCGAGCACCTCCTCCGGGGCCGCCGGGGCCTCGGCGGCATAGCCGCACAGGTTGGCGTACAGCTCGCCGCCCGGGAAGTGCTCCTGCGCGGCATGCGCCCAGTGCAGGGCGAGCGAGGTCTTGCCGACCCCGCCGGTACCTGTGAGCGCCGCCACGCGCGACGTACGCGACCGGGCAGCGTCCTCCGCGAGGAGGGAATCCAGCCGGGCCAGCTCCCGGGACCGGTTGGTGAAGTGCCCGGCGCCGCCGCGCAGTTGATGCGGGACGATGGCCGGCGTCGCCTGACCGTGCTGATGCAGGTGCAGCCCGCCGCTGATGTCCCGGGCCTGGACGACGGCGTGGGCGACGGTCTCGCCCCCGACCCGGTTCACGTGGCCCGGCGTACCGTCACCGCCCATCGCTACGTCTGGGCGGGTGGAGGCGGCAGGTGCGCAACGTGTCCGTCGAACCAGTCGAGCAGGGGCTCCCCGGCCTGGTAGAGCTCCTGGATGAAGCTCTGGCAGCGCAGGATGAGGTCGCGATCGACATACTTCCGGGCGGCTTCCAGCACGCCCTGTTCGTCGTACACGGCCTCGTACATCACGTGTTCACCGAGGGTGTAGATCTCGGGGAGCGGGCCGTCGGACTCGTACTGGACGACCTTGTCCGCATCGATCACGTGAATCCGCCCACCGGTTTCGGTACGGACCCGCAGGGCGTGTAACTCCCACTGCATGTACGGGCTCAGCGGCTCCTCCACCACCCGGATCCGCCGGGAGCTGAAGCCGTGCCGCTTCCCCTTCTGGTGATACCGCGTCAGTTTTTCCCGGCCCGCCTCGAGCAGGCGCAGGGATTCCTCCCAGTCACCGCGGGCGAACGCCTCCCAACTGTCGTAGCCCGGCTCCTGGAAGGTCTGCTGCCGCTCCAGCTTCCAGAACCCCAGGTCGGCGCTGCGCCAGTAGTGCGTCTCGAAGTCGGCATAGTACGGGGCGAGAGACATGCGCTCGCCCGTCACGCCGTTGAGCAAGCTACTCATCCGGGATATCCGTCTTCGCCGCGATGACCGTCGCCCGCGGGATGACCACCAGACGCTCGCCGGGGTCGACGCTGACTCCTTCAGGTAACCGCCCCTGATAGTCGGCCGTCAGATCGCTGCCGATGACCGCGACATCCCCGTTGTCCAGCTCCCATACATCCGGGCAACTGGCGTCACCGGAGGTCTGCCCGAGCTCATGCGACGACTTGCCTAAGCGCCGCGCGAACGCCGCCGCCGGGTCGGCTTCCCACTTCGCGTCCATGGTCCCCTCCATGCGTGAAACAACCGCCGGGAGCGTACCACCGATTGAGCCCATTTGACTACTCTCCGTAGTCATCGGGTCGTCGTCACCGACCTCTACGACGACCGCCCCGTCGTCTTCGCCAGCTCCTGTGGGTGCGGGGCGGCGTGCGGTGCGGTGGGGGGTTCGCGGGGTTCTACTGCCAGGTGGGGGAGGTGGCGGTCGAGCCACGTGGGGAGCCACCAGTTGGCGGGGCCTATCAGGTGCATCAGGGCGGGGACCAGCATCGTGCGGATCACGAAGGCGTCCAGGGCCACCGCGCCGGCCAGGCCGATGCCCGCCATCACGCCCTCCAGGTCGCCGCTCAGGACGAACGCGCTGAAGACGCAGATCATGATGAGCGCCGCCGCGTTGATGACCCGGCTGGACTCCGCCAGGCCGACGCGGACCGCGCGGGCGTTGTCGCCGTGGTGGACCCACTCCTCGTGCATGCGGCTGACCAGGAAGACCTGGTAGTCCATCGACAGGCCGAAGAGCATGGCCAGCATGATGACCGGGAGGAACGCCGTGATGGGCACCTCGCGGCCGAGGCCGAAGAGGTCGCTGCCCCAGCCCCATTGGAAGATCGCGACCAGGGCGCCGAACGCCGCCGCCGCGGCGAGCAGGTTCATCACCGCCGCCGTCAGCGGCACCACCACCGAGCGGAACGCGACCAGCAGCAGGACGAAGCCCAGCGCGACGATGATGCCGACGAAGAGGGGCAGCTTGCCGGTGATGACGGAGGCGAAGTCCTTGTTGATCGCCGTGACCCCGCCGACGTGGACGTCCAGCGACGTGCCCTCCTCGGCCGCCGGGATGACGTCGTCCCGCAGCCGGTCGATGAGCTGGTCCGTCGCCTCGTCCTGGGGGGCGCTGTCCGGGACGACCTGAACGACCGTGATCCTTCCGTCCGGGGCCGGGGCGGGGGTGCCCACCTCCGCCACGCCCTCGGTTCGGGATACCCGGGTGATCAGTCGGCTGAGGGCGGGGGTGTCGGCCTTCTCCGGGGTCTCCGCGACCAGTTGGAGCGGGCCGTTGAAGCCGGGTCCGAAGCCGTCCGCGAGGAGGTCGTACGCCTTGCGCGTGGTCTTCGACTCCTGGTGGTTGCCCTGGTCGGTGGTGCCGAGGCGGAGGGAGAGCAGCGGGAGGGAGACGATCGCGATGACGACGAGCGCGACGGACGCCAGCAGCTTCGGCCTGCGCTGCACCAGCAGCGCCCACCGGGCGGCCCGGCCGGCGGCTTCCCCGGGCTCCCCCGCCGACGCGTCCCCCGGCTCCGGCGTGCGCTCCGGGCCCTGTTCCGGGCCGCGCTCCGGGCCGTGTTCCGCGAGCCTGCGGCGCTGGCGGCGGCTGAGTACCCGCGTCTGCAGGATGCCCAGCAGCGCCGGGAGCAGGGTCACCGACGCCGCGACGCCCAGCAGCACCGTCAGCGACGCCGCGATCGCCACCCCGTTCAGGAAGCCGATGCCCAGCGCGATCATGCCGAGCAGCGCCACGCACACCGTCCCGCCGGCGAACAGCACCGCGCGCCCGGCGGTGTTCATGGCCCGTACCGCGGAGTCCTCCACCGGCAGGCCGCGGTGCAGCCCCGTACGGTGCCGGGTGACGATGAAGAGCGCGTAGTCGATGGAGACGCCGAGGCCGATGAGGCTGCCGAGAAGGGTGGTGGCTTCTGCGAAGTCCGTCGTGTGGCTGAGCAGCGTGACGGTCATCAGGCCCGTACCGATGCCGAAGACGGCGCAGACGATCGGCAGCAGCATCGCGAACAGCGAGCCGAACGCGATCGACAGGATGACCGCCGCCGCGACGATGCCCGTCACCTCCGCGAGCCCGCCGGGCGCGCCCTCGATCGCCTGGATCGCCTCGCCGCCCAGCTCGACCTGGAGTCCGTCGACGTCGCCGGCCGCGGCCCGCGCGGTGTCGACGACCTCCTCGACGTTCTCCTTCTCCAGGTTCATCGCCTGCTCGGTGAACGTCACCTGCGCGTACGCGATCCGCCCGTCCTCGCTGATCTGCCCGCCGCCCGCCGCCTCGTACGGGCCGACGACCCGGCCGACCTGCGGCACGTCGGCGATGCCGGCCAGCGCCTCCGTCATCCGGGCGCGGATCCGCGGGTCGCGTACCGAGGCGCCCTCCGGTGCCCGCCAGACGACGCTGTCGGTGTCCCCGGAGGTCTGCGGGAAGGATGCGCGCAGCAGGTCGACCGCCTCGGCGGACTCGGTGCCGGGCAGTTCGAAGTCGTTGGCCCAGCGGCTGCCCGCGGCCTGTGCGGCGACGGCGGTGCCGAGCAGCGCGCACACCCACAGCAGCAGGACGACGAAGCGGTGGCGGAAACAGAATCGGGCCAGTGCGGCCACGGCGGGCTCCTCGGCTCGGTGACACGGAGTGGGGAGCTTCAGCGTCACCGTGGCGGCCGGTCGTACCCAGCGCCCTCAGGGATCCCGCAGGCGCTTCACACCGAACTCTCAACCCGCGCGCCGGGCAGCGGCAGCCGGATGGTGACGGCCATGCCCGCGCCTGGTGCGGTGTCGAGCGCGACCTCGCCGTCGTGCGCCTCGACCACCGCCCGCACGATCGACATGCCCAGGCCGCTGCCGCCCGCGACCCGCGCGCGTCCCGGGTCGGCGCGGAAGAACCGGTCGAAGATGCGCGCCGCGTCCTCCGGGCGCATGCCGGGCCCGGTGTCGGCGATGCGCAGCACGGCGGCGCCGTCGCCGGTGGCGGCGGAGAGGGTGCAGGCGGCGTCTTCCGGGGTGTGGGTGCGTACGTTGGCGAGGAGGTTGCCGAGGACCTGGCGCAACTGGGCCTCGTCGCCGACGACGACCGCGGGTGCCCCGGCGTCGGCCGTCACGGGGCGGTGCGGCTGCTGCGCGCGGAGGTCGGCGGCGGCGTCGCGGACGAGGGCGGCGAGGTCGACGGGGGCGCGGTCGCGGGCGGGGTGCTGGTCGAGGCGGGCGAGGGCGAGGAGTTCGTCGACGAGGCGGCTCATGCGCTCGGCCTCGGCGCCGACGCGGGTGAGGGCGCGTTCGGCCTCGTCGTCGTCGAGGATGCCCTTGTCGTAGAGCTGGAGGTAGCCGAGTACGGTCGCCAGCGGGGTGCGCAGCTCGTGCGAGGCGTCGGCGAGGAACTGGCGCTGCCGCGCGGCGGCTTCCTCCCTGCTGGCCATGGCGCCCTCGACCTGCTGGAGCATCGCGTTGAGCGCGTCGCGCAACTGCTCGACCTCGCTGCCGCCGGGCGGCGAGGTGTCGACGCGGCGCGACAGGTCGCCCTCGGATATCGCGGACGCGGTCTCGACCATGTCCTCCAGGGGACGCAGCCGGCGGCGGGCGGCGTGCGAGGAGACGACGGCGAGGAGCAGCAGGAGCAGGGCGCCGAAGACGGCTTCCATGACGAAGAGTTTGCGTACGGCGTTGCGCACGGAGTCGTAGCGGGTGGTGCTGATCGCGTACGAACCGTCGTCGAGGCGGGCGACGGCGGCGCGGTAGTGGTGGCCGCCGGCCTCGATGCTGGTGAGGCCGCCGGAGTCGGCGAGGGCGCCGGGGTCGCCGACGGAGGCGGCTATCGCGCGGGAGAGCCGCGGGTTGTCGCCGCCGATGAGCGGGCAGGTGGGCTGGAGTTCGCCGCGGGCGTCGAGGAGGACGAAGGGCTCCTCCTTGGCGGCGGAGCCGAAGCCCTTGTCGTCGTGCGCGCCGAAGGCGCCGGCGAACCGGCACACCTGCTTCAGGGCGGTGGCGCTGAGCGGTCCCGAGACGAGGGTGTCGCGGTCCTGGCGCACGGTGGCGTCGACCTCGCCGACGAGGATGGTGTACGTACCGAAGAGGCTGGCGCAGGCGGCGGCGAGGAGACCGACGGCGAGGATGACGACGTTGGTGACGGAGAGCCGGTTGCTGAGCGAACGGGGGAACCGCTTCACGGCGGCGGCCCGGCAGACGCCGCGGAATCCCTGGCTCCCGCCGATCCCCCGGGTCCGTCCGACCCCCCGGGTCCGTCCGGGCCTACAGGTCCGTCCGGGCCTACGGGGCGCAGGCCGTAGCCGACGCCGCGGCGGGTCTCGATGAGCGGCGGGCCGAGGGGGTCGAGCTTGCGGCGCAGGTAGCTGATGTACGTCTCGACGACCGTGGACTCCACCGCGGTGTCGAACTGCCAGACGTTGCGCAGCAACTGCTCCTTGGTGAGGATGCGGCCGGCGTTGCGCATGAGGTGCCGCAGCAGGTTGTACTCGGTCGGCGTCAGCTCCACGGGCGCGCCCCCGCGCCGTACGGTGAACGTCGCCTCGTCCAGCTCCACGTCCCCGTGCCGCAGCACCCCGCCCGCGGGCGCCCGCCTCCGGGTCCTGCGGAGCACGGCGCGCACCCGGGCGACGACCTCGTCGACGTTGAACGGCTTGGTGATGTAGTCGTCCCCGCCGAGCGCCAGCCCGCCGAGCACGTCGGCGGGCGCGTCCCGGGCGGTCAGGAAGATCACGGCGGGCTCGTCCCCGTACGCCCGCAGCTCGCGGCAGACCTGCCAGCCGCTGCCGTCGGGGAGCATGACGTCGAGGAGGACGAGGTCGGGGGCGTGGCTGCGGGCGAGTTGGAGCGCGCGCCCGGCGGTGGCCGCGGCGCGCACGGCGAAGCCGTGGAAGCGCAGGGTGATCTGCAGGATATCGGCGATCCCGGGATCGTCCTCGACCACGAGGACGGACTGCCCCGCCGCACTACGCTCCGCCGCACCGCTCATGGCCCCCAGTATCGGGGCGGCGGGCGGGCGCGCCGCGGGGAGGGATGTTGCGAGTTCCCTGTGAGTTCCCCCGCGTTGCCGTTCCCGCAACGGCCGTAGGGGCAACGGCGGCAGCCGTGCCCGGCCGTCAGGCCGGGCACGGCTGCCGCGTACCGCTCAGGTTCGGCTAGCCGATCAGCTTGGCCCTGCCCTTGGACTCCCAGCCGGCGGACAGCCCGGCCCAGTTGTTCGGCACCGTGTAGGTGTCGGAGTTCGGGGCGGCACCCGCCACCGCGCCGTCGGTGGCGGCCGGAGCGCTCATGAGCGACGGCGGGGTCGTCTGCTGGATCCACGCCTCGTCGCAGGTGAGCGTCGTGCCCGGTACGTCGCAGTGGGTCTGCCAGACCTGGCCGTCGGTGGTCAGGACCTGAACCCACAGGTCGTTGCCCTGGGTGGTGATACCGACGCTGCAGGCATTGGCCGGGTAGTCGGTGTTGTCGCTCAGGTCGTTCCACACGAAGTCGCCGACGGTGGGCGTGAGGTCCTGGCGGCCCACGGACGTGACACCACCGGAGATCACCGCGCTGAACTGCTCGGAGCGGGAGGGGGCGACGCTGTCGATGTCAGCGCAGGGACCGGTGGGCCCGGTCGCACCGGTGGCTCCGGGCGGGCCCTGCGGTCCGGTGGAGCCGGTCGCTCCGGGCGGACCCTGGGGGCCGGTGGAGCCGGTCGCTCCGGGCGGACCCTGCGGACCGGTCGGACCGGTGGCCCCGGTCGCCCCGGTCCCGGGCGGACCCTGCGGGCCGGTGGCCCCGGTCGCTCCGGGCGGGCCCTGCGGACCGGTCTCGCCGTTGGCTCCGGGCGGGCCCTGCGGACCGGTGGCCCCGGTCGTTCCGGGCGGACCCGTGGGGCCGGTGGGGCCCGTCGCGCCGCGGCAGTGGTCCTTGCCCTTGCCCTTGCCCTTCTCGCCGTGCGTGCCCTTGTGGTGGTCGTGGCCGTGACCGTCCTTGCACTTGTCACCGCCGCCACCGCCGCGAGCCACGCTCTCGTGCGGAACCATGCTCTCCGCAGCCGCTACGGCCGGGCTGGCCACCCCGGCGGTCAGGACCAGCGCGAGCGAGGCCATCATGCCCGCCCGCTTGAAGCTGTCCCGTGCCAGCGGCCCCAAAAGCGGGCGCCCTGCGCCTCTAGGACTCATTTCGCACTGCCTCTCTGTTTGCGTCAATGTACGAGGAGGAATCTCTTGCGCAGAGTGTGAACGGCTGCCCCTCGCCAAGACGCGTGCCTTGGCGAGACGCGCTTTGGACATCAGCGAATCGGCCGAAGCGGCAAAAGCGAACGGGGTATTCGTGTGACAAGTAAGGCGTGATATGCGGGCCATGCCTTTGCGTGGATACCGGGTCCCGGATCGACCACGTGTCACAGTGGTTGCGCTCCCCGCATCAAAGGGCCCCGCCATCATCCAGGACCGGTGAAGCGTGACGAAGCAGAGCATCTGCCTGTGCATGATCGTCAAGAACGAATCGCGTGTGATCGAACGGTGCCTCGCGTCCGTGCGCCCCCTGATCACCACATGGGTGATCTCCGATACCGGTTCCACCGACGGTACGCAGGAACTGATCCGCTCCGCGCTCGACGGCATCCCCGGAGAACTCCACGAGGAGCCCTGGACCGACTTCGGGCACAACCGCACGGAGAACATCCGCCGAGCCCGCGGGAAAGCCGACTACCTGCTCACCCTCGACGCCGACCACGTCATGCGCCAGGACGCACCGCTGCCGTATCTGACCGCGACCTCGTACATGCTGAGCTACGACACACCCGGCACCCAGCACCGCTTCAAGCACCTCATGCGCGGTGACGTGGCGTGGCGCTACGAGGGCGTCACCCACGAATACCCCTGCACCGACGAGAAGGACGTCCAGGAGAACCTCGACGCCCTCGTCATCGAGGACCACGCCGACGGCGGCTGCCGCACCGACAAGTTCGAGCGCGACGCGCGCCTGCTGCGGCAGGAACTGGAACGCGATCCCGCCAACCCGCGGACGGTCTTCTATCTGGCCAACACCGAACGCGATCTGGGCCACGCCGCAGCGGCGATCGAGCTGTACGAACGCCGCGCCGCCATGGGCGGCTGGGCGGAAGAGGTCTACTGCTCGCACCTGGAGGCCGGCCTTCTCAAGGCCGACAAAGGCAACGACTGGCCGGGGGCACTGGATTCCTTCTCCCGCGCCTGGGACTCGCGCCCCCAGCGGCTGGAAGCCTGCTACGAAATGGTGTCCCGGCTGCGCGGCCAGGGCCGCTATCAGACCGCGTACGCCATTCTCCGTGCCGTCGTCGGCCGGCAGGCGCCGGCGGACCTGCTCTTCACGAAGTCCTGGGTGTACCAGTGGGGCCTGCTCTTCGAGTACGCGCTCACCGCGTACTTCGTACGCGATTTCCCCGCGTCGCTCCAGGCGTGCGAAAGGCTCCTGAACACGCCGGGACTGCCCGAGACGGTCCGCTCCCAGTCCGAGATCACCCGGGAGTTCGCGGCCCGCGAGCTCGCCGTCATCCCGCAGCCCGCCTCCGGGCCCCGGCGGGCACAGGCCGTCCGGGCGGGTGCCGGCAAGGCGGGTTCCCGGAAGAAGAAGGCGGCCAGAGCGCGCAGGAAGTAGCGACGCGGGGCACGGGCACCTGCTCCGTGCCCCGCGTCGGTGCGGCGGCGCTGCTGGTCAGGCGGTGAGGGTCTCGCGGAGCTGCGTGAGGCCCCAGTCGAGGTCTTCCTTGGTGATGACCAGGGGCGGGGCGATGCGGATCGTGGAGCCGTGGGTGTCCTTGACCAGGACGCCGCGTGCCATCAGCTTCTCCGAGAGCTCCCGACCCGTGCCGTGCGCCGGGTCGATGTCGACGCCCGCCCACAGGCCCCGGCCGCGCACCTCCCGGACCGCGCCCGTGCCCGTCAGCAGGCCCAGTTCGCGGTGCAGGTGGTCGCCGAGCTCCGTCGCCCGCTGCTGGTACTCGCCGGTGCGGAGCATCGCGACGACCTCCAGGCCCACGGCGCACGCCAGCGGGTTGCCGCCGAAGGTGGAGCCGTGCTCGCCGGGGTGGAAGACGCCCAGGACCTCGCGGCTCGCGACGACCGCGGAGACGGGGACCACGCCGCCGCCCAGGGCCTTGCCGAGGATGTAGACGTCCGGCACCACGCCCTCGTGCTCGCACGCGAACGTACGGCCCGTGCGGCCCAGGCCCGACTGGATCTCGTCGGCCATGAACAGCACGTTCCGGGCCGCGGTCAGCTCCCGTACGCCCGCCAGATAGCCCGGCGGCGGCACCAGCACGCCCGCCTCGCCCTGGATCGGCTCCAGCAGCACCGCGACCGTGTCCTCGTCGACGGCCGCGTCGAGCGCGGCCAGGTCGCCGTACGGGACGATGGCGAAGCCCGGCGTGTACGGGCCGTAGTCGGCACGGGCCTCGGGGTCGGTGGAGAAGCTGACGATGGTGGTCGTACGGCCGTGGAAGTTGTTCTCCGCCACGACGATCTTCGCGCGCCCCTCGGGCACGCCCTTGACGCGGTAGCCCCACTTCCGGGCGGTCTTCACCGCGGTCTCGACGGCCTCCGCGCCGGTGTTCATGGGCAGCACCATGTCCTTGCCGCACAGCTCGGCGAGCTGCGTGCAGAACTCCGCGAAGCGGTCGTGGTGGAACGCGCGCGAGGTCAGCGTCACCCGGTCCAACTGGGCGCGGGCGGCGTCGAGGAGGCGGGGGTTGCCGTGGCCGAAGTTGAGGGCCGAGTAGCCGGCGAGCATGTCCAGGTAGCGGTTGCCCTCGACGTCGGTCATCCACGCGCCTTCGGCGGTGGCGACGACCACGGGCAGGGGGTGGTAGTTGTGCGCGCTGTGGGCGTCGGCCGCGGCGATGGCTGCGTCGGTTCGCGTCACGGGATCTCCGTTCCGTTGCGCCGTGAAGGGCGGTGCGGGCGGGGCAGGGGTGGTGCCCCTGTTTCTATCTTCGCTCGGTTGATGGACGAAGGATCCATCACCGGCGGGCGTGCCCGCTAGGGTGGCACCACGTGCGGCGACTGGCGAACGTGGAACGGACCACGGGGGAGCCGCGCGGCGCAGCAGCCGAGTGGTGCCGCCCGCCTGGGTGCCCCGGGTCCGACGCAGACTCGACCCGGAGGTACGTCATGGCCCCTTCCCCCGCGCACCCCGCCCTCGCCAGGACCGACCCGGAGCTGGCCGCCCTCGTCGCCGCCGAGGAGCAGCTCCAGACCGACACGCTGCGGCTCATCCCCAGCGAGAACTACGTCTCGGCCGCCGTGCTCGAAGCCACCGGCACCGTGCTGACCAACAAGTACAGCGAGGGCTACCCCGGCAAGCGCTACTACGAGGGCCAGCAGAACATCGACCCCATCGAGACCCTCGCCGCGGACCGGGCCAACGCCCTCTTCGGCACCGAGCACGCCAACGTGCAGCCGTACTCCGGCTCCCCCGCGAACCTCGCCGCCTACCTCGCCTTCGCAGAGCCCGGCGACACCGTGATGGGCATGGCCCTGCCGCACGGCGGGCACCTCACCCACGGGTGGAGCGTGTCGGCGACCGGCAAGTGGTTCCGCGGCGTGCAGTACACGGTGGGGCGCGGGGACGGGCGCATCGACTTCGACGAGGTACGGGACCTGGCGCGCGCCGAGCGCCCGAAGATCATCCTGTGCGGCGGCACCGCCATCCCGCGGACCATCGACTTCGCCGCCTTCGGCGAGATCGCCCGCGAGGTCGGCGCCGTGCTCGTCGCCGACGTGGCGCACATCGCCGGGCTGATCGCCGGCGGCGCGCACCCCTCGCCCGTACCGTACGCGGACGTCGTCACGACGACCACGCACAAGACGCTGCGCGGGCCGCGCGGGGCGATGATCCTGACCCGCGCGGAACACGCGCGGGCGATCGACCGCGCCGTCTTCCCCGGCCTCCAGGGCGGGCCGCACAACCACACCACGGCGGCTATCGCGGTGGCGCTGCACGAGGCGGCGCAGCCGTCGTTCCGGGAGTACGCGGCGGCCGTGGTCGCCAACGCGCAGGCGCTCGCCGCGCGGCTCGCGGAGCGCGGCTTCTCGCTGGTCTCGGGCGGCACCGACAACCACCTGATCCTCATCGACCTCACCGGCAAGGAGGTCCCGGGGAAGGTGGCGGCGAAGGCCCTGGACCGGGCGGGGCTGGTGGTCAACTACAACACCGTCCCGTACGACCCGCGCAAGCCGTTCGACCCGTCGGGCATCCGGCTCGGCACGCCGTCGCTGACGTCCCGGGGGCTGGGGACGGCGGAGATGGCGCAGGTGGCGGAGTGGATCGACCGGGGGGTCGCGGCGGCCCGGACGGGCGGCACGGAAGGGGATGTGGCGCTGAAGGGGATCAGGGGCGAGGTGGCGGAGCTGATGGCGGCCTATCCGGCGCCGGGGCTGCCGGTGGGCTGAGCACGGGACGCCGGCGGCCGGTCCGTTGCGGCCGGCCGTCGTCCGGTGCCGTGCGCGGGCCGGGAGCGTGAGCCGGATGGCTCGCGCCCCCGGCGGCGCGGGCTCCGGCGGGCCTCAGCCGTCGAGGTCCAGGAGTACGCCGCGGGAGCCGGCCCGTTCGGCCGCCGCCGTCCGGCGGCGGCGGTGGAGGCGGGGTGCGGCGGTGGCCAGGAGGGCACCGGCGGCCAGGCCGGGCAGGGTCCACCACCAGTTGGTGCCGGGACCCGTGTCCGGGCCGGCGGCGGTCGCCTCGCGGCGGGCCGCCCGGTCCGTATCCGCGGCCGCCTGCCCTTCCTCCCGGGCCGCCCCCTCGTCCGCGGCCGGCTCCGGCCGGCCCCCGGCCTCCGGTACGGCGGCGTCGGTGCCGAACTGCGGCGGCAGGTACCACCCGCTCTGTGCTTCCGGCCGCTGTGCGACCCCCAGCCGGCCGAGCAGCGAACCGAGCCGCCCCGGGTGCTCCACCCGCCGCCAGGTCTGCTCGGTCGCCGCGTCCCCGCCGGTGCCCCTGCCGACCACCGCGCCGCCGCGGGCGTCCGGGTAGACGGTGTCGACGCGCCACACGTGGACGTCGTGCTGGAGCCACGTCACCGTGATCTGCCGCGCGTCCGCGCCGCCGAGATCGGCTTCTGTGAGCACCGGGCCGACCCGTTCGCCGGTGCCGCCGATGGCTTTGTCGAGCGCGGCGTAGTCGGGGTGGGTGGCGTACAGGGCGGCGGCTTCGCCGCTGCCGCCGTTGACGAGCAGGACGCTCGTCGGACCGCCCGCGGCGGCGGGCGGGGCGAGGCCCAGGGCGAGCCCGAGGGCGGTGAGGGCCGCGGCGGCGGCAGCGGTCAGGCGGCGGCTGTGCCGGTGGATGGGTCTGCGCATGGCGTCGCTCCGTCGTCCGGTCGGTGTCCGGCCGAGGCCGGTGGCGTACGAACCGGGCCCCGCTCCCCGTGCGAACCGGGCCCCGCCCTCCGTACACCGCGACCGGCGCTCCGGTTCCGCCCCGGCCGCCTCACGACGCCGACTCCGCGACGCGCAGCGCCTCCCGCTTGGCCGGGATGCCTTCGAGGCGCAGGGTCAGCGCGTCCTGGCCCTGCCAGAGGAGGGTGGGGCCCGCGGTGCGGACGGGACGCGTGTACGTGCTCCCGCCCGGCTCGCGCAGGAGCAGCTCCAGGCGGTGCGCCTCCGGGAACCACAGCGCCGTACCGGTGCGGACCTGCTCCCACTCCGGCGGCACCGGCGACGTCTTGCCGACGAGCGGGTCGAGCGTCCCCCGGAACGCGTCCAGCCGCACCGCACCGCCACCCCCCGCCCCGCGCCCAGCCGCCCAGCACAGCGACACCATCCGTCCGTCCGCCGAGACGCCCGCCGCGTCCGGCGGCCCCAGCCCGCGGGGCACCGGCGGCCGGAAACCCGCGCGGCGGGCGGCCGCGTCGAGGCTCAGCGCGCCGCAGCCCGGGACGGCACCGGGGGGAGGGGCGCCGGGGCCGGACGGCGACGAGGACGGCGTGACCCGTACCGCGACGCCGCCGAAGTCGAACAACGACGCCACCCCCGCCCGTACGGGCGCCGCCAGCACCAGCCCGGCCAGCACCGCCGCGAACCCCGCGAGCAGCACCCGCCGCCGCCCCCGCACCCGGCGCCCTGCCCGCACCCGCCACCCCGCGACGGGCACGGGCTCCCCCGCGACCCGCCCCATCACCCCCGCGACGACCCCCTCGACGTCCACCCCGGCCCCACCGGCCGGCTCCGCCGGAGCCACCCCGGCCTCGTGCACCGCCCCCGCGCCGCCCGCGGCGGACGACCGCCCCAGAGAGCGCAGCTCCGCCTCCAGTCCCGCCGGCCCGTCCAGCCCTTCCGGCTCACGCCCCACCGACCCCGCCCCCTTCCCGCTCCCCCGCGCCCGCGCCCCCGCGGCCCCGCACCCCACCGGCCGCACCGTCCCGCGAACCGCCGCCCTCCCCCAGCAGCCGCGCCAGCTCCCGCAGCGCCCTGCTCAGCCGGGACTTCACCGTCCCCCGCGGCACCCCCAGCGCCGCCGCCGTCTCCGCCTCGTCCAGATCCAGCAGGTACCGGTGGATCACCACCTCCCGGTGCCGCTCCCGCAGCGCCCGCAGCGCCGTCACCAGCTCCTCCCGCCGCTCCGCCGCCAGCGCCAGCCCCATCAGGTCCGCCGCGGCCACCCCCGCACCGCCCGCCGCCGCCCCGCCGGCCAGCGCCCCGGCGCGCTCGGTCGCCGCCCGCCGCCGGGCCGCGGCGCGCACTGTGTTCTTGGTCTCATTGGCCACGATCCGCAGCAGCCACGGCCGGAAGGCCGCGCCGTCCCGGAAGCCGCCGAGCGCCCGGTATGCCTTGATGAAGGCGTTCTGCACCACGTCTTCCGCCTCCGCGCCCGCGCCCAGCAGCCGCGCGAGCCGGTGCGCGGTCTCCGCGTGGGCGCGCACCAGTTCCGCGTACGCCTCGGTCTCCCCGTTCCGCACGCGCGCCACCAGCCGCGCCTCACCCGCGCCGTCCCCGCTGATCGCCGCCCCTCCCGCCGCCGCCCACCGGCCCGCTCACGGGCCGCCCGCGGTCCGCCGCCGGCGGCCCCCGCATCCTCCCTACACCGCCGGGCCGAAACGCGTTCCGCACCTGAGAGAATGAGCCCCATGGCAGCCCCGACCCATCGCCCCCGCGTGCTCTCCGGCATCCAGCCCACCGCCGGCTCGTTCCACCTCGGCAACTACCTCGGCGCCGTCCGCCAGTGGGTGGCGCTGCAGGAGACGCACGACGCGTTCTACATGGTGGTGGACCTGCACGCGATCACGGTCCCCCAGGACCCCCGGGAGCTGCGCGCCAGCACGCGCCTGGCCGCCGCGCAGCTCCTGGCCGCCGGTCTCGACCCGGAGCGCTGCACGCTGTTCGTGCAGAGCCAGGTGCCCGAGCACGCGCAGCTCGGCTGGGTGATGAACTGCCTCACCGGCTTCGGCGAGGCGTCCCGCATGACGCAGTTCAAGGACAAGGCCGCCAAGCAGGGCACGGCCAACACGACCGTCGGCCTCTTCACGTACCCGATCCTGCAGATCGCCGACATCCTGCTCTACCAGGCCGACGCCGTCCCGGTGGGCGAGGACCAGCGCCAGCACATCGAGCTGACCCGCGACCTCGCCGAGCGCTTCAACACCCGCTTCGGCCGCACGTTCACCGTCCCGGCGCCGTACATCCTCAAGGAGACGGCCCGGATCTACGACCTCCAGGACCCGACGGTGAAGATGAGCAAGTCCGCCTCCTCGCCCAAGGGCCTGCTCAACCTCCTGGACGAGCCGAAGTCCTCCGCGAAGAAGATCAAGAGCGCGGTGACGGACACGGAGACCGAGATCCGCTACGACCCGGAGGCCAAGCCCGGCGTCAGCAACCTCCTCACCATCTACTCGACGCTCACCGGCGCCGCCGTCGCCGAACTGGAGCAGAAGTACACGGGCAAGGGCTACGGTGCGCTCAAGACCGACCTCGCCGAGGTGGTGACCGAGTGGGTGACGCCCTTCCGTTCCCGTACGCAGGAGTATCTGGACGACCCGGAGACCCTGGACTCGCTGCTGGCCAAGGGCGCGGAGAAGGCGCGTGCGGTCGCGGCGGAGACACTTGCCGAGGCATATGACAAGGTGGGCTTCCTGCCCGCCAAGCACTGAGGGCCGTGAAGGAGACGCTTGTGGGGACCGTGACGGTCGGTGTATCGATCGCCGTCCCGGAGCCGTACGGCAGCCTGCTGCAGCAGCGCCGGATCGGCTTCGGCGACACCGCGGCCCACGGCATTCCCACGCACATCACGCTGCTGCCCCCGACCGCCGCCGACGCCGGGACGCTGCCGCTGATCGAGCGGCACCTGGCGCAGATCGCCGACTGCGGGGTGCCCTTCCCGATGCGGCTGAGCGGGACGGACACGTTCCGGCCGCTGACGCCGGTGGTCTTCGTGCAGGTGGTGGAGGGCGCGGCGGCCTGCTCCTGGCTGCAGAAGATGGTCCGGGACGCCTCCGGGCCGCTGGCCAGGGAGCTGCAGTTCCCGTACCACCCGCATGTGACGATCGCCCACGACATAGACGAGGCGGCGATGGACCGGGCGGCGGCGGAGCTGGCGGACTTCGAGGCGGCGTGGTCGGTGGCCGGGTTCTCGCTGTACGAGCAGGACGCGGAGGGCGTGTGGCGGCTGGAGCGGGAGTTCCGCTTCGGCGGCGACTCGGCGCTGGAGGTGCCGGCGCAGACGCGCTCGGAGCCGGCGCCGTCGCCGGGCTGAGGCGGGCCCGCGGGGCACGGAACTTCCCGTACGGCACGTAACTGTCCCGTACGACACACAAGGCGCGTACGGGACATAAAGCCCCTGTCGCTCCGCCCGCGGCACCCCTTACCGTCCAGCGTGCCGCGTCACTTTCCCCACCCTCCCCACAGATAACCTGGCGTTTCCGGGGCAGACGCCGGATCGTACGGCCGCCGCGCACCCGGCGGCGGCTCGGGGGACGCGACGGCAGGAGTGCAGCGTGGAGTGGCTGACCAGGTTGCCCTTCGTCGGCCCGTATGTCGCCCGCTTCATGCGCACCCGTCCCTACCGGGCCTTCGAGTACGTGCAGGCGCGGCACTGGAGCCGGCTCGCCGGGGCCGTGACGTTCAGCAGCTTCGTCGCCCTCTTCCCGCTGCTCACCACCGCCGCCGCGATCTCCGCCGCCGTCCTCAGCGACAGCCGGCGCAAGGACATCGAGAACTGGCTCACCAAGCAGGTGCCCGGCATCTCCGACCGGCTCGACATGAGCAGCATCTTCGAGAACGCCGGCACGGTGGGGCTGATCTCGCTCGCCCTGCTGATGTTCACGGGCGTCAACTGGATCAGCACCCTGCGCGACGCCCTGCGCGCGGTGTGGGACCGGGCGGACATCTCCGAGAACCTGTTCCTCGGCAAGGGCAAGGACGCCCTCATCCTGTTCGGCCTCGGCGGCACGGTGCTCGTCTCACTGACCGTCTCGATCACGGCGGCGACCGCCGCCGACGCCGTACTCGGCGCGATCGGCGTCACGGAGGGCGGCTGGGGCAGCGCGGTGCTGGAGGTGGCCGCGTTCGGCGCGGCCGTGACCGCGGGGTTCCTGCTGCTGGTCTACGTCCTGACCCGGCTGCCCGGCGTCCACCCGCCGCGGCGGCGGGTGCTGGAGGCGGCGCTCGCCGGGGCGGTGGGCTTCGAGCTACTCAAGCTTCTTCTCAGCGGCTACTTCAGCGGCGTCGCCGGACGGAGCGTCTACGGCGCCTTCGGCGTTCCCGTCGCGCTCGTCATCTGGATCAACTTCATGGCCCGCCTCCTGCTCTATTGCGCCGCCTGGACGGCCACGCCCGACGAGGTCGGGAAGCGGCCAGCGGCGGTGGATGACGTAGGCGACGATCGCGAGCAGCGCGACTGACCCGATCGTGATGGCGAGCGCCGTGCCGACGCCGCCCTCCTCCTCGCCGTCCGCGGCGGTGGGCCTGGCGCCGTCGGACGCGGACGCCTCGTCGCCCGAGCCGGCGGAGCCCTGGGTGCCGCCGCCGTCCTTGCCGGTCTCCTGGCCGGTGTCCTGGCCGGCGCCGTCCTCGTTCCGCATGCCCTCCGGCGGGACCAGCTCGCCGACCGGCTGCACGGCGGGCGCCGCCTCGAAGCCCCAGTCCAGCAGCTTGCCGGCCTCCTTGTAGACGGCGTTCGACTCGTCCTCGTCGGGGTGCATGACGGTGACGAGCAGCACCCGGCCGTCGCGCTCGGCGACGCCGGTGAAGGTGGCGCCGGCGTTGGTGGTGTTGCCGTTCTTGATGCCGGCGATGCCCTTGTAGACGTCCACGTCGACGTCGCCGGTCAGCAGCCGGTTGGTGTTCTGGATCTCGAAGTACTCGCGCTTCTTGCCCTTCTTCCCGCCCGGGAACTTCGCCCGGGGGGTGGCGGCGTACGCGCGGAAGTCCGGGTTCTGCATGCCGGCGCGGGCGAAGAGCGTCAGGTCGTACGCGCTGGAGGTCTGCCCCTTCGCGTCGTACCCGTCGGGGCTGACCACGTTCGTGTCCTCGGCGCCCAGCTCGCGCGCCCGGTCGTTCATGGCCTGCACCGTGGCGTCGACGCCGCCGTTCATGGCCGACAGCACGTGCACGGCGTCGTTGCCGGACCGCAGGAAAACCCCGAGCCACAGCTCGCGGACGGTGTAGGTGAGGTCCTCTTTTATGCCGACGAGGCTGCTGCCCGCGCCCATGCCCTCCAGCTCCTCGGCGGCCACCTTGTGCTTCTCCTCCTTGTTGAACAGGGGGAGCAGGGTGTCCGCGAAGAGCATCTTCAGCGTGCTGGCGGGGGGCAGCTTCCAGTGCGCGTTGTGCGCGGCGAGCACCGCGCCGCTCTCCGCGTCGGCGACGACCCAGGACCTGCCGGTGAGCTTCTTCGGCAGTGCGGGGGCGCCGGTGCCGAGATCGACGTGGGTACCGGGCTGGCCGAGGAGGGTGCCCCCGATGTTCGACATCTGGTCGGGCGGCCGCGGCTTGTCGTCCTGGGCCGCGGCGGGCGCGACGCCCCCGAGCGACAGGAGCGTGGCGGCGGCGGCGAGCGCGGCGCCGCGGATAGTCACATGAGATGTCGGCACGTCGCGAACCTACCTGGAGTCGCCGTCGATGTGGACACCGAGGTGCGCTAGTTGGCCGAGGAGCGCCCCCGGATGGGGGCGGGTGGGACACGGGAGGGGTCCCGGGTCCCGGTTCTACGCTGAAGGTACGACCGTCGCCGACGGAGGAGCGGTGGGCATGGACTGGATCCGGAAGAGGCTGTTCGGCGGGCGCGCGGGCCGGGCACGGGGCGGCGGGGACGCGGCGCTGCCGGCGCCCGCCGGGGACGGCGGCGCCGGCGGGAGCGGGGGCGCCGGCGGGCGGGGCGGCGAGATGGTGTGCGACTGCTGCAACGCGCCCTTGGAACGCGCGGAGGCGTACTACCTCCCCACCAGGACGGTGATGATCTCCGAGGTCCACTGGGCCGACTGCTTCGAGACGAACAAGGGGCTGTGGGAGATGTTCCTTCCGGCGGACCGGCTGCCGTCCGTGTTCGACGACTTCTTACGGCAGCACGTCGCCAGCGACACGCCGTGGGCCGTGTGCGAGCGGTGCAGCGAGTTCTTCATCTTCGACCGGGCGGCGGCACGTGCGGACGCGCTGAACGACCACGTCTCCGACGCCAACGGTGCGGTGGACCCGGCGGGTTGCGTGCTCTTCGCGGCCCTGGGGTGGGAGCGGGTCCACGGCTCGTGGCCGGAGTCGGTGAAACGGCCGGATGTCGCCGACGTATGCGACTTCTGCGAGAAGAAGATGTATGTGGGCGAGATGTGGGGTTTCGTCACGACGGAGACGCTGGCGCGGTACGAGGCCAACGGGTTCACCGACCACGGCCGTCCGGTCCGCGTGGTCCGTACGAAGGAGGACGGGGAGACCGGCTGGGTGGAGTGCCAGGTATGCCTGGCCCGGAACCTCAACCGGGGCCAGCGGGCGAACTACAGCCCCGAAGGCCGGGATTGAGGCGGCCCGGCCGGCGATCCGTGACCTAGGCTGCGGCTATGGCACGTATCGACGGCGCCGCGGCCGGGGCGGGTGACCCGGGTACAGCCGCTACTCGGGCCCGGGTGAACGAAGACCTGCTTCCTCTTCTTCGTGGCCGAGGTACCGCCGGCGGCTACCGGGTCCGTTCCCACCGGCTCCGGGTGAGGGCGTACTCGACCTCACCGTGTTCCGAGCCTTCGATCCGCTCCGGCCAGTCGCCCGTGAAGTGCCGTACGAAGATCAGGCCGGACTTCTCCATCACGCGGCGGGAACCGGTGTTGACGGCCATGGTGTTGGCGGTGACCCGCTCGACGCCGAGGTCGGTGAACCCCTTGCGGATGAGCGCGCGTGAGCCCTCGGTGGCGTAGCCGCGCCCCCAGGCGGACCGGTTGAGCCGGTACCCCAGCTCGACGACGGCGGGGCTGTCCGCCTCCACCGGCCGGAACTCGAACCAGCCGAGGAACCCGCCACCGCCCTTCTCCTCCGCGGCCCAGTACCCGCGGGTGCCCCACGGGTAGTCGTGGAGCAGCCGCGGCAGCACGCGCTGCTCGACGGCCTCGCGGCTGGTGGGGCGGCCACCGTTGATGAACCGCATGACGGCGGGATCGCCGTCCAGGGCGACGAGGAGATCGACGTCGCCGGCGCCGAACGGCCGCAACACCAGCCGCCCGGTCTCCAGAAAACTCCCCATCCCCGGATCGTCACCCGCCCCACCCCGCCCCCGCCACCGGATTACCCGCGGACGGGGACCACGGGTGGCGTAACAAGGGGTGGCCGGGTGATGAACGGTTAGCATCGCGGGCACCGTAGTCGAGGTCTGGAGTGCCGTCGTGTCCGTACCGCGCCTCGGGGTCGCCGTCCTGACCATGGGCACGCGCCCCGCCGAACTCGCCGCCCTGCTGGAGTCGGTGGCCGCGCAGCGGGTGCCGGCCGCGCGGGTGGTGGTCGTCGGCAACGGATGCCGGCTGCCGGACCTCGGCGACGGCGTGACCGCCGTGGAGCTGAGCGACAACCTGGGCGTCGCGGGCGGGCGCAACGTCGCGATCAAGGAGCTTCGCGCCTTCGGCGACGTGGACGTGGTCGTCGACCTGGACGACGACGGGCTGCTGGTCGACGACGAGGTCTTCGCCCGGCTCCGCGACCACTACGCCGCCGACGAGCGGCTGGGCGTCGTCAGCTTCCGCATCGCCGACGCCACCGGCGCCACCCAGCGCCGGCACGTACCCCGGCTGCGGTCCGGCGACCCGATGCGCGGCGGAGAGGTGACCACCTTCCTCGGCGGCGGACACGCCTTGTCGATGCGCATGCTGGACGAGGTCGGCACCTGGCCCGGCCACTTCTTCTTCACGCACGAGGAGACGGACCTCGCCTGGCGGGCGCTGGACGCCGGCTGGAAGGTCGTCTACGACCCCGAGCTGCTGCTCCAGCATCCGAAGACCTCCCCCGCCCGGCACGCGGTCTACTACCGCATGACGGCCCGCAACCGCGTCTGGCTGGCCCGCCGGCACCTGCCGTTCCCGCTGGTCCCGGTCTATCTCGGCACCTGGCTGGCGCTCACCCTGGCGCGGGTGCGGTCGGCGGCGGGGCTGCGGGCGTGGTTCGGCGGGTTCACCGAGGGGATGCGGACCGACTGCGGCGGGCGGCGGCCCATGCGGTGGCGCACCGTGTGGCGCATGTCCAGGCTGGGGCGGCCGCCGATCGTCTAGCTCACCGGGGGCGGGGGCCCGCCGGTGCGGGGCTCAGAGTGCCCCGGGCGTGGGTTCGTGGGGCGGGGTGCGAGGCTTGTCGCATGTACCTCTCACGCCGCGCCTCCTGGTTTCTGCTCGCCTTCGGCGGGTGGTCCTGGTTCATCTGGATCACGTTCGTCCGGAATCTGTGGAAGGACTCCAGCGGGCTGGCCTTCGAGGACGGCGACCCCACGGGGTACTTCTGGGTGCACCTCACGCTGGCCGTGACCTCCTTCGTGCTGGGGACGACGATCGGGTGGCTGGGCCTGCGCGGCGTACGGGCGGGGCGGCGGGCCGAGGGCGGTCCGGCGGACGGCGGTCCGGGCGGCGGCGGGCGCGGCGGCGCCGACGGCGCCCACGGCTCGGACGGTGCCGACGGCGCGGACGGGGCCGGCGGGGCCGGCGGGGACGTGCGCGAGGCGGCGGCCGGGGCCGGGAGGTAGGGCCGTGGTCTTCGTGCCGATTGCGATCGGGATGCTGCTGCTCGTCGCCGGGGCGCACTGGTACGTGTGGCGGCGGCTGGTCCGGGACACCATGCGGCGCGGCGGCTGGCCGCGCAGGCTGGCGACTCCCGCCGTGGTGCTGCTGCCGCTGATGGCGTTCGCGGCGGTGGCCTCGGAGCGGGCCGGGGCGCCGATGCCGGTGCAGCAGACGCTGGGGTGGCCGGGGCTGATGTGGCTGGCGTTGCTGCTGTATCTGCTGCTGGGACTGGCGGTGGGCGAGCTGGTACGGCCGGTGCTGCTGCGGGTGCTGGAGCGGCGGGCGCGGCGGGCGGCCGGTGGTGCCGGAGCGGCGGCGCCGGTGGCAGAGGCGGAGCGCGAGGCGGCCGTCGCCGCCCTGGCGCAGCAGGTCGCGACCGCGGAGGCGGCCGACGAGGCCGCCGCGGAGGCCGGTGGCGGCGCGGGTGGCGGTGGCGGTACGGGGACCAAGGCGCCGCTGCGGCTCGGGCCGGCCACCGGGACCGGGGACGAGCGCGGCGCGGCCGACGGCGGCTACCCCGCCGCCGCGCCGGGCGGCGGTGACGTGTCGCGGCGGCTCTTCGTCGCCCGTACCGTCGCCATCGGCGCCACCGCCGTCGCCGCCGGGACCGTCGCGTACGGGGCGTACGGCGTGCTCGGCCGCGCGCCCAGGGTCAAGAACGTCACCGTCCCCCTCACCAAGCTGCCCGCGTCCGCCCACGGCTACCGCATCGCCGTCGTCAGCGACATCCACCTCGGCCCCGTCCTCGGCCGCGGGCACACCCAGCGGATCGTCGACACCATCAACGCCCAGCGCCCCGACCTCGTCGCCGTCGTCGGCGACCTCGTCGACGGCTCCGTCGACCATCTCGGTACGGCCGCGGAGCCGCTGGGGCAGTTGGACGCGCGCGACGGCTCGTACTTCGTCACCGGCAACCACGAGTACTTCACCGGCGCCGACGGCGCCGCCGAATGGCTCGACCACCTCCGCGAACTCGGGCTGCACCCGCTGGAGAACGCCCGTACGGAACTGCCCGGCTTCGACCTCGCCGGCGTCAACGACGTCTCCGGCGAGGACGTCGGCAAGGCCCCGGACTTCGCGCGCGCCCTCGGCGACCGGGACACCTCCCGCGCCTCGGTGCTGCTCGCGCACCAGCCGGTCGTGATCCACGACGCGGTGGACCACGGCGTCGACCTGCAGTTGTCGGGGCACACGCACGGCGGGCAGATGTGGCCGGTGACGTACATCGCGGAGGCGGCGAACCCGACGCTGGCGGGGCTGGAGCGGTACGGGGACACGCAGTTGTACGTCACGCGCGGCGCGGGGGCGTGGGGGCCGCCGGTGCGGGTGGGGGCGCCGTCGGACATCACCATGGTGCGGCTGGCGTCGCCGGGGGCGTGAGGGGCGCTCGTACGCGTACGGCCCGCGCCCGCCCCCGCGCGGGACGGGTCCGTACCCCCTACGTCTCCGCCTCCAGCACCCGGCACAGCGCCCCCAGCGCCCCCGGGTACAGATGGTCCGGCGGCGTCCCGTACCCCACCACCAGCGCCTCCCCCTGCACCCCCGGCGCGTCCCCCGCCGGGGCCGGCGCCGTGAAGTCGCCGCCCTCCTCCCACGCCGCGTTGCCGTACGCGTACGCCCCCAGCCGCGCCACCGCGAGCCCTTCCACCGCCGCCCGCGCCAGCACCCGCCGCTCGGTGCCCGGCGGGAGCCGTACGACGGCGTGCAGGCCCGCCGCGATCCCGGTGACGGTCACCCGGGGCGCCCGCCGGGCGAGTTCGGCCACGAGGCGGTCGCGGCGGCGGCGGTAGCGCTGGCGGGCGGCGCGTACGTGGCGGTCGTAGCCGCCGGAGTCGAGGAACTCGGCGAGGGTGAGCTGATCGACCACCCCCGGCGGCGTCCGGCTCAGCGACTGCACCGCGTGCACCCCGCGCAGCAGCCGCTCCGGCAGCACCATCCAGCCCAGCCGCAGCGCGGGCGACAGGCTCTTGCTGGCCGTTCCCAGGTGCGCGACGTGCTCCGGGTCGAGGGACTGGAGCGCGCCCACCGGCTGCCGGTCGTAGCGGAACTCGCCGTCGTAGTCGTCGTCCAGCACCACCCCGCCCGTCGCCCGCACCCAGTCGACGGCGGCCGCGCGCCGGTCGGGGGCGAGGGGGACGCCGGTGGGGAACTGGTGCGCCGGGGTGAGGAGGACGGCGCCGGCGCCGGTCGCGGGCAGGGCGGCGGTGGCGATGCCCTCGTCGTCGTACGGCAGCGGCACCGTCCGCAGCCCGGCGTCGGTGAGGAGGCGGCGGTGCAGCCCGAGCCCGTACGGCTCGACGGCGACCCGCCGGGCGCCCTCGGCCCGTAGCACCTCGGCCAGCAGCCGCAGCCCGCCGGTGAACCCGGCGCAGACCACGATCCGCTCCGGCTCCGCGTACACCCCGCGGGCCCGCGCCAGATACCCGGCCAGCGCCCGCCGCAGCTCCACCCGCCCGCCGGGGCCCTGGTGCCCGAAGGCCGCCGAGGGCGCCGCGGTGAGCGCCCGCCGCGCGGCGGCGGCCCAGGCGGCGCGGGGGAAGCGGGCGGCGTCGGGGGCGCCGGGGAGGAGGTTGTAGACGGCCTGCCGGTCGAGGGGGTGGCGCGGCGGCTCGTGCGCGGGGGCGTGCGCCTGGGGCGTGGTGCGGCGGGGCTCGCTGCGGGCGGCGACGCGGGTGCCGGAGCCCTGCCGGGCGGTCAGCCAGCCCTCGGCGACGAGTTCGGCGTACGCGTCGGCCACCGTGTTGCGCGCCACGCCCAGGTCTGCGGCGAGCGCCCGGGACGACGGCAGCCGGGCGCCGGGGGCGAGCCGCCCGGTGCGTACCGCGTCGCGCAGCGACCTGATGAGCGCGGCACCGGCGCCGCGGGTGCCGGCGCGGACGTCGACGTGCAGGTCGAGGGAGCGGTGGAAGTCGCGCAGCTCCGCCGAAGTGGCCCAGGAATCCGCCATGGAAATGGACCATACATCTGGGATATGAAGATCTAGCGTGGGAGGCATGACACAGCGTCTCGACCTCTTCGCACTCGCCCCCGACGTCCACCGCGCCCTGGTCAGGGTGGAGCAAGCGGCCAAGAAGGGCCTCGATCCGGTCGTCTACGAACTGGTGAAGCTCCGCGCCTCCCAGATCAACCACTGCGCGTACTGCATCGACATGCACGCGAAGGACGCGCGCGCGGCCGGCGAGACGGAGCAGCGGCTGTACCTGCTGAACGCCTGGGAGGAGGTGCCGCACCTCTACACGGAGAAGGAGCGGGCCGCGCTGGCGCTGGCGGAGGCGGTGACGGTGCTGACCGACGGGTTCGTACCCGACGAGGTGTACGAGCGGGCGGCGAAGCACTTCGGGGAGCAGGAACTGGCGCGGCTGATCGGGGTGCTGACGGTGATCAACGCGTGGAACCGGTGGTGTGTGACGAGCAGGGCGAAGGCGGGGGACTACACGCCGGGTCAGTACGAGCAGGGGGCGTGAGGGCCGTGGCGGGGAGAGCCGAGGAGTTCCGGGCGCTGCACCACGGCAGGGAGCCGGGCAACCCGCTGGTGCTGCCGGGCCCGTGGGACGCGGCGAGCGCCCGCGTCTTCGCGGACGCGGGCTTCGCGGCGCTGGCCACGCCGAGCGCGGGCATCGCGAGGGCCCTGGGCTACGGGGACGGGGAGGCGACGCCCGTGGCGGAGATGTTCGCGGCGATCGCGCGGATCGTGCGCGCGGTGGACGTACCGGTGACGGCGGACGTGGAGGCGGGCTACGGCCTGCGGCCGCGGGAGCTGGTCGAACGGCTGCTGGCGGCGGGGGCGGTGGGCTGCAACCTGGAGGACACGGTGCACCCGGGCAGGACGCTGCGGGCGGCGGGGGAACAGGCGGAATTCCTGGCGGAGGTCAGGGCGGAGGCGGGGGACGGGCTGTTCGTCAACGCCAGGGTGGACACGTTCGTACGGGGGGTGGAGGACCCGGCGGCGGCGGTGGAACGGGGCAGGCTGTACGCGGCGGCGGGGGCGGACGGCGTGTACCCGATCGGGGCGCCGCCGAGGTATCTGGGCCTGCTGGCGGAGGAGACGGGCTTGCCGGTGAACGCGCTGGCGGCGGCCCCGGGGGCGGGGCCGGGCCCGGCGGAGCTGGGGCGGCTGGGGGCGAGCAGGATCACGTTCGGGGGCGGGTTGCTGGAGAGGACGCTGAAGGGAGTGGAGGAGCTGGCGAGGGAGTTGGGGAGGGGGTAGGGGCGAGTGCCGCGGGCGGCGGCTCCCGGCTCCGCTACGGGGGTACGGAGCCGGGTGGGCGGCATCGCGCGTGCGGTGGGCCTGCCCCACGCCGGGCGGCAGGCCCGGAGGCGCCGGGAGACCGTCTCCGGCTCAGGCTCCGCCCACTACCTCACACTCCGCCCCCGTGCAGAACGACGCCGTCATCTCGTCCACGACCTCCCGCTGTTGGGGCCAGGCCGTCTCCGGGCCCGAGACCAGCAGCGCGTACATCTTTCCGTCCCCGGTCTGCGTGTCGTGCAGCAAGACGCGCCGCGGGCCCAGTTCCTCGTCGACGTACGAGTAGTCGTACTCCGCGGCGTGCCCCAGATCCGCCAGCTCGTTGAGCCGGTAGCCTTCCGCGTTCTCCTTCGTGCCCTCGATGATCTGCACCGCCTCATACGGGCTGACCTGCTCGGTCACCTCGTAGACCTGGATGAACGCGCCCCCCGCGAACGGCTCTTCGTAAAACACCGACACCCCGTCGACGCGCCGCTCCCAGTCCTCCGGTACGGCCACCGCGTACCCGTTCTCCCTCGCGAGCACATAGCCGGGCGGTACGGCAGGCTCCGACGACGAAGGAGACGGCGACGAGGGCTCCGACGACGGGGCAGGGTCCTCCTTCGGGGACTTGGGGTCCGCCGCGGCGCTGCGCCGGGGTTCCGCCGCCTGCTCGCCGTCGTCGTCTCCGCCGAGCAGCAGCCAGCCCGCGGCGATGAGCCCGCCGGCCACGATCACCACGAGACCCACCACCGCCGCGATGACGCCGCCGCGTCGCCGCGGGCGCTCGGGCTCGACGCCGAGTTCGTAGCCGGGGTACGGGGTGTAGGCACCGGCGTAGGGGTCGTACGAGGCGTCCTGCCCGTAGCCGTACGCCTGCTCCTGCTCCTGCCCGTGCGCCGCCGGGTACCCCGGCCCCGGCGGCGGGGTGGCGGCCTGCGTCGGCACGTCCGGCGGCGGCGGGGGGAGCACTCCGGGGGCCGGTTCCGGGCCCCAGCCCGGCGCGGTGGGGGGCGGCTGGTGGGCGGACTGCGTCGGCAACTCCGGGGGCAGGGGCGGGACCTGCGCTTCGGGGGCGCTCGCCGCGCCCCAGTCGGGTGCGGTGACGGGTGGCGGTGGGACGGCACCGGGGGCTTCCGACCAGTCGGGCGCGGTCGGCGGCGGTGCCGGACTACCGGCCCCCGCCCACCAGTCGGGCACCCTCAACGCCGGCGGCTCAGCCCCCGGACCGGCCGCCTCTGCCGGCAACCTCAACACCGGCAGGTCGGACTTCGCGCCCGACGGCTCGGCCTCGGCAGCCTGCGACTCGGCCTCCGCATCCCGCGGCCCGGCCTCGGAGTCCTGCGACTCGCCCTGCCCCGGCGACTCCGCGCCCGCAGCCATCGGCGACTCGGCGTCCGCCGCCGCCTCCGTACCGGCATCCGGCGCCGCATCCGCCGGCCTGTCCGGCGCCACTGTCGGCCGCGGCGGTACGTCGTCTTTCGCTCCCGCCGCCGCCCAGTCCGGCCCCGCCGACGACGCGTCCGGAGCCCGGTCCTCCCACCACTCCCGCTCCGCCGACGGCGACGGTGACGGCGCCTCATCCGCAACGGAGTTCGACGGTTCTTCGTCCTCGTCGCCCTCGTCTTCCGCCGACTGGTCCGGAACCCTGTCCTCAGGTGCCCTGTCCTCGGGAACCCGGTCCTCAGGCACCCCGTCTTCCGGCGCCCGATCCCGCGGCGGCGACGAGGCTGGCACCTCGTCGGATTCCGCGGCCGGAGTCTCCTCCCCCGCGTCCTCCACGGACGTCGTCCCGTCGCCCACGGCCGGTGCATCCGACTCCGCGTCACCCACCGGCACGTCAGAACCCCCCGCGGGCGCCCCCACCGGCCGCGGCGGGATCGTCGGTGGTGGAGGGACCTCAGGGCCCTGCCCCCGCTGCTGTGCGTCCTCGTCCCCGTACGACCCGCCGCTGCTCATGTCAGTCTCCTGTCCCCCAGGTCTCCGAGAGCCCCGCACGGGCAACACAGCACGCCCCGCCCGGACTCGCCCCCGGCACCGCACCCTCCGCCGGCACACCGAACCGTACCGAGGACTCGGCCCCTCGCGCCCCCCGCCGCCCGACTTCGCACCCGTCCGGACACGGGCCCCCGCCGCCGGTCCGCCCTCCCCGCACGAACCGGCACCCCGCCCGGGCCGGCCGGCCCGGGCGGGGTGCCCTCGGACGCGCTACGGGCGGTAGACCTGACGCCCCTTGTACTGCCCGCAGTTCGGGCAGGCGGTGTGCGGCGGCTTGGGCTCGCCGCACGCCGCGTTCGGGCACGTCATCAGCGCGGGCGCGGAGACCCGGCCGCGCCACTGGGCGCGGTGGTGGCGGACCCGGGACCGCGACTTCTTCCTGAACATGGAGCTGGACACGCTGGTTTCCTTCCTCCGGTGGACGTTCGCTGCGGTGCGGCGAACGCGGGCGGGGGATCCCGCCCGACCAGGGGCCGGAGAACCAGGGCTGTGTCTGGATGCACGTACGGACGCGCGTACGCATGCGCACGCGTACGGGCGCGAAGCAAAGGCAACTGAGGAAGCACGGGGATACGTCCCGGAGACGAGATGGTCGAGCAGGACAAGACGAAGCAGCCCCGCTACCCGCGGGGCCGGCGCGAGGGCGCTAGTGCGCCTCGGGTGTGTCGACCGGCTCGGAGACCATGCGCCCGACCGTAGAGACCACCCCGGCAGCCCGCAACCGAATATCCCCGTCACACGAAAACCGCGGCGGGCCCTCCCCCAGGAGGACCCGCCGCGGCAAGCGGCAAGCGGCCGGCAGTCAGCGGCGCCAGGCGGTCAGACCAGCCCGAGGCCCCGCACCGCCTCGCGCTCCTCCGTGAGCTCCTTCACCGAGGCGTCGATACGGGTCCGCGAGAACTCGTTGATCTCCAGCCCCTGCACGATCTCGTACGCACCGTCCGCGCACGTCACGGGGTACGACGAGATCAGCCCCTCCGGCACGCCGTACGAGCCGTCCGACGGGATGCCCATCGAGACCCAGTCGCCCTGCGCCGTGCCGTTGACCCACGAGTACACGTGGTCCACCGCCGCGTTGGCCGCCGACGCCGCCGACGAGGCGCCGCGCGCCTCGATGATCGCCGCGCCGCGCTTGGCGACGGTCGGGATGAACTCGTCGGCCAGCCACTTCTCGTCGTTGACGACCTCGGCGGCGTTCTTCCCCGCGATCTCGGCGTGGAAGACGTCCGGGTACTGGGTCGCCGAGTGGTTGCCCCAGATCGTCAGCTTCTTGATGTCGCCGACCGCGGCACCCGTCTTCTTCGCGAGCTGCGACAGCGCGCGGTTGTGGTCGAGGCGGGTCATCGCCGTGAACCGCTCGGCCGGTACGTCCGGGGCGGCGGCGCGGGCGATGAGCGCGTTGGTGTTGGCGGGGTTGCCGACGACGAGGACCTTGATGTCGTCCGCGGCGTGGTCGTTGATGGCTGTGCCCTGCGGCTTGAAGATGCCGCCGTTGGCCTCCAGCAGGTCGCCGCGCTCCATGCCCTTGGTACGCGGGCGGGCACCGACCAGCAGCGCGACGTTGGCGCCGGCGAAGGCGACGTTCGGGTCGTCGGTGATGTCGATGCCGCGCAGCAGCGGGAACGCGCAGTCGTCGAGCTCCATCGCCGTGCCCTCGGCGGCGCCGAGGGCCGGGGTGATCTCCAGCAGCCGCAGCTTGACCGGCACGTCCGGGCCGAGGAGCTGGCCGGAGGCGATACGGAAGAGCAGCGCGTAGCCGATCTGCCCGGCCGCTCCGGTGACGGTGACGGTGACAGGGCTGTCGGGAGTGCGGGTCATGGTGATCTCTCCGATGAGGGGGCGCGACGTACGGGCTGGCGGGGCCCGGGCGGCCAAGGGCAGCCGTGCCCCCGGGGGTCAATCTATCCGACTGGCACGGAGTGCCGGAGGGCGGCCGGTGTGGGCCCGGTCACGACGGCGGGTCAGGCGGAGCCGCCGGTACGGGCGGGAAAGGGCAGTTGCGCCCCGACCGACCGCTACGACGGCCACCGCGGCTCCGACCCCACGACGGCCACCACGCCTACGACGGCAGTGTCCCCTTCGTGCAGGCCGCGGTCCCGTCCGGCAGTTCCGCACACGCCCGTACGGCCTCCAGCTCCTCCGCCACGACCATCGCGGTATATCCCTCGGTCGTCCCGGCCGACGAGTCCTCGCGCACCGGCTCCTCGCCCGGCACCTCGGCCAGTGCGGTGACCGTCGAGCCGGGCTCCGCGGCGGTGATACGGGCCCACGCCGCCTGGCAGGGTTCGCTGTAGCGGATCTCCAGGACCATGTCGCCGATGGTCGTCTGCGTGGTCGTACGGGCGAAGTCGCCGCCGCAGCCCATCTCGTCGGCGTCCTTGCCCGTGCAGTCGTCGCCCTGGCACTCCACGCCCTCGGGCAGCTCCGCCGTCTCGGACGGCGACTCGGCCCCGGACCCGGAACCCGACGACTTCCCGGCCGGGCCGGACTCCGGCTTCGGGCCGCCGCGGGGCTTCTGCTGCTCCTCGACGCCGGGGTCGGCGATCAGGCCGTGGCCGACGTAGACGACGCCGACGACGCTGCCCGTGAGCAGCAGGGTGACGAGGCCGGCGAGGAGCACGCGGCGCAGGGGCCAGTTCTTCCGCGCGGGCGCCGCGGCGGGCGGGGCCGGGGCGGGGGCGGTGGATATCGGCCGGGTACGCGCCGTCTCGCCGGCCGGCTCCGGGGCGGGCGGCGGGGTCGGGCGGGAGAGGGCACGGAGTTTGGTGGTCTCGTCGGTGTCCCGGGCGGCGGGGTCGGCGGCCTTGCTTCCGGCGCTGTGCCCGGTGTCGCTTCCGGTGTCGCTTCCGGTGCTGCTCAGGGTGCTGTGCCCGGTGTTGCTTCCGGTGTTGCTGCGGGTGTCACTTCCGGTGCTGCTGTAGGTGTCACTTCCGGTGCTGCTCCGGGTGTTGCTGCCCGTGTTGTTTCCGGTGTCGGTCCCCGCGTCTGCACCGGCGTCGCCCCCGGTGTCCGAACCGCGGCCGGCTTCCTCCGCCGTCACGGCTCCTGCGCCGGCCCCGGCTCCCGGTCTCGCCCCCGCGTCGCCCTCCCCGGCCGCCCCCGTCGCCCGCCGCTCCGGCGGCGGCGGAGGTCCGGGACGTACCGCCGAGCGCTCCGTCGCGTCCGGGTGTACGGGCCTCTCCGCACCCCGCCCCGCGCCGCCGGTCCCGCCGCGGCCCGCCGTCTCCCCGGCGCCGGGTATCTCCTCGCCGCGCCCCCTGCCCCGGCCCAGGACTCCGCGGAGTCCCCGGCCCTGGCGGCCGGGCTCCGAGGCGGGCGGGTCATCCGGGTCGGGCTGTGCCGCCCGGAGGGCGCGCAGCGCCGACCGGTTCCGCAGCTCCGCCCGGCTCCAGGCGCGGTCCGCCGCGCTCCACTCGGTCATGAGCTGGTCGTCCAGCGCCCCCGTCACCTCCGCGAACGCGACGACCGACTCGCGGGACGGCATCAGCCGCCCGTTGAGGTAGCGCTCCCACGACGACCTGCTGTACCCGGTGCGGTCCGCGACCTCGGACACGGTCAGGCCGCTGCGGTCGACCAGCCGGCGCATGTGCGCGGCGAAGTCCCGTATCTGCGGGTCGAGCTCCTCCGGCAGCTCCTTCCAGCGAGGCATCGCTACTCCCTCGTTCCCCCTTGGTCCCCGTGACGCGCTCCCGCTCCAGCATCGCATCTGCCAGCGCGGACGTGGAGATCCCGGGTACGATCCCGCCTCTCGCCGGCTCCCCCTCGCAGACCCTCGCCGGCCCTCCGCAGAGATCCGCAGACCTCGGCCGGCCCCCCGCCGGCCGCGCCCGTCAGCGTACGGAGAAGTGGACCGCGTCCTCCAGGAACGGCACCTCGAGCCACGGGTCCGGCATCGCGACCAGCGCCAGCAGCACGAGCGCCAGCCCCAGCACCCCGAACGTCACGATGTCCGTGAACCGGGACCGCACCGCCAGCATGCCCACCTCCGGCACCGTCCAGCGCAGCACGCCGCCGACGAGCAGTGCCCCGCCGAGGATCAGCGTGCCCTCGCGGAACGGGCCCGCGGCCACCGTGATCAGCCCGGCCGCCGCTATCGCGAGCACCAGGAGTATCGGCCACTGCCGCACCGGCGGCGGGGCCTGGCCGGACGCCGCCCGGCCGCCGCCCTCGGGGCGGACCGTGCCGCGGGTGGGGAACGCCGTGCGGCGGGCCATCACGGCGCCGCCGGCGCGGCCGTGCCCATCCCGGACGTGCCGGCGGCCCCGTTCGCCCCGGTCGCGGCCTCCGCCGCCTCCACGACGTTGACCAGCAGCATCGCCCGTGTCATCGGCCCCACCCCGCCCGGGTTCGGCGACAGCCAGCCCGCGACGTCCGCGACGCCCGGGTGCACGTCCCCGACGATCTTGCCGTGCTCGTCGCGGCTCACGCCGACGTCGAGGACGGCGGCGCCCGGGCGGATGTCCGCCGGCTTGATCAGGTGCGGCGAGCCGGCCGCGGCCACGACGACGTCGGCCTGCCGGAGGTGCCCGGCGAGGTCACGGGTGCCGGTGTGGCACTGGGTGACCGTGGCGTTCTCGGACTTGCGGGTGAGCATCAGCGGCAGCGACCGGCCGATGGTGACGCCGCGCCCGACGACCACGACGTGCGCCCCGTTCAGCTCCACGCCGAACTGGCGCAGCAGCCGGATGACGCCGTTGGGGGTGCAGGGCAGCGGCGCCGGCTCGTTGAGCACGAGCCGGCCCAGGTTCGTGGGGTGCAGCCCGTCGGCGTCCTTGGCCGGGTCGATCAGCTCCAGCACCCGGTTCTCGTCGATGTCCCGCGGCAGCGGCAACTGCACGATGTAGCCGGTGCAGTCCGGGTCCTCGTTCAGCTCGCGGACGACCGCCTCGATCTGCTCCTGCGTGGCCGTGGCGGGCAGCTCGCGCTGGATCGAGGCGATGCCGATTTCGGCGCAGTCGCGGTGCTTGCCCGCGACGTACTTCTGGCTGCCCGGGTCGTCTCCGACCAGGAGGGTGCCGAGGCCGGGCGTGACACCCCGGCCCTTGAGCGCCTGCACGCGCGTGGCAAGCTCGGACTTGATCGCGGCCGCGGTGGCCCTGCCGTCGAGAATCTGGGCGGTCATGGCCCCATCCTCCCCGATGCTGCGGGTAACAGACCAATCAGCCGGTCTGGACAGCCGTCCTCGGGCCAGGTCAGTGTGTCAGTACGTCCAAACCGCGGAAGAAGGGCACCGTGAGCCTCCCCGACCAGAACAACCCCTACGGCGGGCCCCAGGGCCAGCAACAGCAGGCGCAGCAGCAACAGCCTGCCCAGCAGCAACAGCCTTACGGCTACCCGCAGTACCCCGGCGCCGGCCAGCCGTACCCGGCGTACCCGGGCGGTGCAGGGCCGTACGGCGACGGCGGCGGCTACCCGACGAGCATCCCGGGCAAGGCGACCGCCGCCCGCATCATGATGTTCATCTCGGCAGGTCTGCAGTCCCTGCTCTCACTCGTGCTGCTCATCGTCATCGCGGTGGACTCGGACTCCTTCGAGGACGGCTTCGAGGAAGGCTCGGGCGTCGACGTCCCGGCGGAAGCGGTGGCCGTGATCGCCGGCATCTATCTGGTGCACGCGATCCTGGGCATCGTCCTCGCCTCGCTGTTCGGCAGGGGCGCGGGGGGCGTGCGCGTCGGCAGCATCGTGTGGCTGAGCTTCCTTATCCTCTTCGGTCTGGTGTCGCTCCCGTTCGGCATCATCTGGGTCGCGCTCGGCATCATCTCGATCGTGATGGTCGCGAACCGCGACTCCGGGCGCTGGTTCTCGCGGCCCAGGCAGTGACATTCGTTACGTATACGGACGGAGCCCCGCCGGCGAAGGCGGGGCTCCGTTCGTCTGTGCGATCCCTGTGATCTGTGCCGGCCGAGCCGACCGGCCTCAGTGGTAGAAGTGCCGTGCGCCGGTGAAGTACATGGTCACGCCCGCCTTCTGCGCGGCCTCGATCACCTGCTCGTCGCGGATCGAGCCGCCCGGCTGCACCACGGCCCGTACCCCCGCTTCGAGCAGCACCTCGAGACCGTCGGGGAACGGGAAGAAGGCGTCCGAGGCGGCGTACGCCCCGGCCGCGCGCTCCGCGCCCGCGCGCTGCACGGCGAGCTTCGCCGAGTCGACGCGGTTGACCTGACCCATGCCGACGCCCACGGTGGCGCCGTCCTTCGCCAGCAGGATCGCGTTGGACTTCACCGCGCGGCACGCCCGCCAGGCGAACGCCAGGTCCGCCAGCCCCGCCGCGTCGAGGCCCGCGCCCGCGGCGAGCCGCCAGCCCGCCGGGTCGTCGCCCCCGGCCTGGAAGACGTCCCGCTTCTGCACCAGCAGGCCGCCGTCGACGGGCCGGAACTCCTGCCCGCGCTGCGGCGTCCCGGCGCTGCGCAGGATGCGGATGTTCTTCTTCCGCGCCAGCGCCTCCAGCGCCCCGTCCTCGTACTCCGGCGCCACGATGACCTCGGTGAAGATGTCCGCGACCTGCTCGGCCATCGCCTTCGACACCGGCCGGTTGACGGCGATCACGCCGCCGTACGCGGACACGGGGTCGCAGGCGTGCGCCTTGCGGTGCGCCTCGGCGACGTCCTCGGCGACGGCGATGCCGCAGGGGTTGGCGTGCTTGATGATGGCGACGCAGGGGCGCTCGTGGTCGTACGCGGCGCGGCGGGCGGCCTCGGTGTCGACGTAGTTGTTGTACGACATCTCCTTGCCGTGCACCTGCTCGGCGCCGGGCAGCCCTGCGCCGGAGCCGTCGGTGTAGAGGGCCGCGGCCTGGTGCGGGTTCTCGCCGTAGCGCAGCGGGCTCAGCCGGGTGTAGGCGGCGCCGACGAAGTCCTGCGGTCCTTCGTCCGCGGGGGCGTAGTCCGCGGCGAACCAGTTGGCCACGGCCACGTCGTACGCCGCCGTGTGCTGGAACGCCTCCGCCGCGAGCCGCTTGCGCTGCGCCAGGTCGAAGCCGCCGTCCCCGACGGCCTTGAGCACCTCGTCGTAGCGCGCCGGGTTGACGACGACGGCGACCGACGGGTGGTTCTTCGCCGCGCCCCTGACCATCGAAGGGCCGCCGATGTCGATCTGCTCCACGCACTCGTCGGGCGAGGCGCCGGAGGCGACGGTCTCGGCGAACGGGTAGAGGTTGCTCACCAGCAGCTCGAACGGCTCGACGCCCAACTCCGCGAGCTGCCGCCGGTGGTCGTCGAGGCGCAGGTCGGCCAGGAGGCCCGCGTGCACCCGCGGGTGCAGGGTCTTGACCCGGCCGTCCAGGCACTCGGGGAAGCCGGTCAGCTCCTCGACCTTCGTCACCGGCACTCCCGCGGCGGCGATGCGCGCGGCCGTGGAGCCGGTGGAGACGAGCGCGACCCCGGCCCCGTGCAGCCCGCGGGCCAGCTCCTCCAGGCCGGTTTTGTCGTAGACGCTGATCAGCGCGCGGCGTACCGGCCGCCGGGAGTCAGCCCCGGCACCCTCTTCCGACGCGGAACCTGCCTTGCCCGGGGACCCAGAATTACTCACCGAACCGAACCTTTCGATCCTCGACGCGGTACCCGTCCCGGGCCAGCCGGCCCACGACGTCGACGAGCAGCCGCCGTTCGACTTCCTTGATGCGCTCGTGCAGCGCCTCGCCCCCGTCCCTGTGGTCCTCCTCGCGGACCTCGACCGCGCCCTGCGCGATGATCGGGCCGGTGTCGACGCCTTCGTCGACGAAGTGGACGGTGCACCCGGTGACCTTCACGCCGTGCGCGAGCGCGTCGCGTACGGCGTGGGCGCCGGGGAAGCTGGGGAGCAGCGCGGGGTGGGTGTTGACGAACCGGCCGCCGAAGCGGGCCAGGAACTCCTTCCCCACGATCTTCATGAACCCGGCCGAGACCACGAGGTCCGGCTCGTACGCGGCCGTGGCCTCGGCCAGCGCCCGGTCCCACTCCGCGCGGGTGGCGAAGTCCTGGACCCGGCAGACGAACGTCGGCAGCCCGGCGCGCTCCGCCCGCAGCAGCCCGGCGGCGCCGGCCTCGGCGGTGCGGTCGGCGCCGACCGCGACGACCTCGGCGCCGTAGGCGTCCGCCCCCTGCCCGGCGACGGCGTCGAGCAGGGCCTGCAGATTCGTGCCCGAGCCGGAGACGAGCACGACGAGGCGGGCGGGCGCATGCGCAACCACGGGGGATCTCTCTTCGGCGGGCGATTGTGTGTCCGTACGAGCCGCGAGACCCTGGGGTGCCAGGGGTCCCGGGGAGGGGCGGCGGACGTCTGCCACCATACCGGGCGTCCCCTGGCGGGGCCGCGCCAGGCCGGGCGGGGTAGCGTCTCCGGTAGCAGTTACGCGCGCCCGCGCACGCGGCCCGGCCGCGCGGGCAGACGACCTGAGGAGACGACGCCGTCCAGATGCAGCAGGACCGACGCCGCAGCGCGGCCCTCCGACGCCCCGTCCCCGCAGCGGCCGGGGGCCCTTCGCAGTCCCCCGGCTGGTTCGGCGCGCCCCGGGACGTGCTCGTGCCCGGACAAGGCGGCGTCGTGTACCGCGACTCCAGGCCGCCGTCGGACCCCCAGGCCCCGGCGCCGCCGCCGGAGGGCGGCGGGCAGGGCGGCCAGGGCGCGCAGGGCGGCCAGGGGACGCCGGGCGGCCAGGACGGACAGGGCGGACAGGGGCAGCCGCAGTACGGGCCCGGGCCTTACGGTGCTCCGCCGCAGGGGCCGCCGCAGAACGGTCCCGGACCGCAGGACGCGCCGCCCCAGGGGCAACCACCGCAGGGCCCGCAGGGATCTCCCGGTGGCGGCGGCCAGGGCGGTCCGCAGCACGGCGGCCAGGGCGGTCAGGACGGCCAGGGCAACGGGCAGGGCAACGGTCAGAACGGCGGTCAGGACCAGCCGCCGCCCCCGTGGGGCAACCAGTGGAGCAGCCACCAGCCGCCCCCCGGGCACGGCGGTTGGGGCGGCGGCGACCACGGCCGGCAGGGCTCCGGCGGCGGCCCGCAGGGCCAGGGGCCAGGCCCCGGCGGCTCCGGCGACGGGCCGGGACCGGGCCGGGACAACGGCCGGGACAACGGCCGGGACAGCGGCGACGGGCCGGGGAAGAACCTGCGCTGGGACCCGACCGACCCGGTGCAGCGCCGCTCGCGGTACGCACTGCTCGCCGGCATGTGGGGCTTCTTCTTCGCCCTGTTCAACTGGTGGCCGCTGGCCCTGCTCCTCGGCTCGCTCGCCCTCTACTGGGGCATCGACGCGCTGCGCGGCAAGTCCCGCCCGGCGGGCAACGGCGCGGCCGCCAACGGCCGCGCCAACGGCGGCGGCACGGACGCGTACGGCCAGCCGGTGCAGCGCCGGGCCCGTGGCGGCCGTCCGCACACCACCGCGGCGATCACCGGCATCGTGGCGGCGGGCATCACGCTGTCCATCGTGCTCATCGGGTTCTCGGTGCAGATCGCGTACCGCGACTACTTCAACTGCCGCAGCGACGCGCTCACCGAGGCGTCGAAGGACCACTGCACCAACGAACTGCCCAAGCCCCTGCGGACGTTCTTCGAGCGCGACTGAGCGGGAGCAGCGGAGCAGTCACTCACCTTCGTGCCCGGGCGCCCGCTGCGGCGGCGCCCGGGCGCGGTGCGTACGGCCTCGGCCCATGCCGTACGGCGCCGGTACCTCCCGTACGGCGTCAGTCGCCGCCCGGTTCCTCCTCCCACTCCTCCGCCAGCCGCGAACGCGGCTCCCACAGCGGCCAGCCCTGCCGCCCCCACGTCCACCGCCGCGCCCGTACGCGCCCGCGGGGCGCGGCCACCGACGTCGGCACCGGCAGCGGCGCCGCGCCGCGCAGCCGGACGGCCCGTACCGTGAGCGCGACCGGCACCCCGACCAGCGCCGTCCACGCCACCGCCGCACCGCCGGCCTGCCACCACACCGGGCCGAAGGCCGCGAGCGTCTCCGTACCGAGCGGCCCGCCTGCGAGCCACGCCACCGCGGCCGTGCCCGCGCCGCAGCCGAGCGCCGCCAGCGCCGTCACCCACACCGTGGGCCACCACCGCCAACTCGGCTCCCGCTCCCCCGCCACCGGCGCCGCGGCCCGCCCCGCGAAGCACCCGACCACGATCCCCGCCGCCACCGGCACCGCCGCGGCGGCCCAGGTCAGCGGTCCGCCGGGGCCCTCTCCCGGCACCGCGGCGAGCAGCGGGAAGACGGGCTGCTCGGGGTAGTCGGCGGCGCCCAGCGGCGTCACCGTGCTCCCCGCCCCGACGGCGAAGCCGGGCCCGAGCCCGTACGCCGCCGCCCACGTCGCGGCGTTCGGCAGCAGCGCCAGCGCGAGGAGGAAGACGCCGAACCGGCCGGAGACCGTCGTGGACAGGGACAGGAAGTGCTCCTGCGCGACGGCCGCGTGCGCGACCAGGGCGACCGCGCACAGCAGCGCGCCGCCGCCGAGCAGCGCGACGACCCCCGCCGCCCCGGCCCGCGCGGCGGCCTCCGCGCGCGGCGCCGCCCCGGCCCGGGCGTCGGCGGCGCCCGGGTGCCAGCGGCGGGGCAGCAGCACGGCGGGCGTGCCGGCCGCGGACCACACCCCGGCGGCGGTGGCCGCCGCCACCGTCAGCGGCACCACGGCGGCGACGCTGAGCGGCGAGGCGTGCAGCGGCCCGCCCAGCGCGTAGCCGGTGACACCGGCGGCGACGGCGAGGTAGCCGCAGGCCACCCACGCGCCGGTGGCCAGCGGCGCGAGCTGCGGCCTGCCGTCCTGCGGGGTGAGCGCGTCGCGCGCACCGCGGTGCAGGAGGAACACGGGCAGCGCCGTGAGCAGCAGCGGGGTGAGGCCGACGGGGGCTGGAGTGCCGGTGCGCGTCTCGGTGCGTACGAGATCGGCGCCGTGGGCGAGAAGCCACAGGTCGGCGACGATGTGCAGGGCGCCGCCCGGGCCGCTGTCGGGGTACGGGGACGTGATCCACAGCAGCAGCACGAGCACGGCGAGAAAGCCGAGGCCGAGGCCGGCGGCGAGGAACCCGCTCGCCAGCGCCGCGGCGACGGCGGCGCTGCGCGCGCCCTGGGCCCGGTGCCGGGGCGACAACGACGGGGCGAGGTCGGTCAATTGGCTCACGCCCGCCATGGTGCCAAATTAACCCGTTTCGCCCTGGTAACGAGCGTTTGCCCGTCGTGTTGGCCACGATGGTGCTATGGACCCTGACATATCCCCGCCGACCGGGCCGCCGGTCCCGGTCGGGCCCCGGGAGAGGCGCCGGCGGCGGCGCGGGCAGGGGCGGTCTCCCGATCTGGAGGACACCGAGGAGATCCCGGTCGTGGGCCTGGGCATGGCCGGGACGGGGGCGGGGGCGGATGCGTGGACCGGAGGCACCGGAGCATACGGGCTGGGGCCGGCCGGCGGGACGCCCGGGAACCGGGTCGCGGCGGGCCGGGCGCACCGGGTCGGCGTGTACGGGAACAGGGCGTACCGCGCGGGCCGGCGGGCCGCCGCCGCGCGGAACTCCGTGGCCGCCGCCGACACCGCGGCCGCCGCCGCGGAGGCCGCGTACGACGCCCTCTACCAGCGCTGCGCCGCCGACGTCGCCCGCCACACGTACCTGCTCACCGGCGACCACGCGCTGACCCGCGACGCCGTCGAGCACGCCTTCCACCTGGCGTGGGAGCGGTGGCCGGAGGTGGCCACGGACCGGGATCCGCCGGGGTGGGTGCGGGCGGCGGCGTTCGCGTACGTGCAGGAGCCCTGGGAGTGGCTGCGCGCCCGGTGGCGGCGCCGGGCGCGGCGCGGGGAGGAGGCGGGCGGGGACGGGACCGACGGGGCAGGCGGGGAGGTGCGCTGCGGCGAGGAGGCGGACCGGCGGGTGTTCGCGGCGCTGCGGGCGCTGCCGCAGTCGTACCGCAGCGCCGTCGTGGTCTACGACGTCGTCGGGCTCGACCTGCCCGCGGCCGCCGCCGAGCTGGAGGCCGGCACCCTGGCCGCCGCGGGGCGGGTCACGCACGCGCACGAGGCGCTGGCCGAGGCGCTGCCGGAGCTGGGGGCGCTGCCGGAGCGCAGGCGGGCGGAGGAGCTGCGCGCCCGGCTGCGGCGGTTCGCCGCGGCGCAGCCGATACGCACCCTGCCCCCGGGCGCGGCGCGGCAGCGCAGCGAGCGCCGTACGGACCGGCAGTTGCGCCGCTACGCCCTGCTGGCCGCCGTCATCTTCCTGATCGCCGCCGTCGTCTCCGTCATCGGCGAGATCCAGGCCCGCAACAGGGCCACGCCACCCGTGAAGCCCGCGTGGCTGACCGGCAGCTCCGTCTGGCCGCCCGCCCCCGGCCACGGCGCCCCGCCCGCACCGGGCTCCCGTGCTCCGGGCCCCGACGGCGGATCCGGCCACGGCCTGCCCGCCGCGCCGCTCGGGCCCGGTCCAGCCGCCGCGCCCGCCGGCGAACGGGACCACCCGTCCGTGGGACCCGTCCGCGGCACGTCAGGTTGACGCGCGCCCGCCCCGGCACGCGAGAGCGGGCCCGCCCCACCGGGGGCGGGCCCGCTCTCGTTCCGTGCCCCTGCCGGGGCCTGGGCGGCGAGCCGCGTCAGCCCGCCAGCACCTCGCGGGCCAGCCGCGCCGTCTCCGACGGCGTCTTGCCGACCTTCACGCCCGCGGCCTCCAGCGCTTCCTTCTTCGCCTGGGCCGTGCCCGAGGAGCCGGAGACGATGGCACCGGCGTGGCCCATGGTCTTGCCCTCGGGGGCGGTGAAGCCGGCGACGTAGCCCACGACCGGCTTGGTCACGTTGGCCTTGATGTAGTCCGCGGCCCGCTCCTCGGCGTCGCCGCCGATCTCGCCGATCATCACGATCAGGTCGGTGTCGGGGTCGGCCTCGAAGGCTTCGAGCGCGTCGATGTGGGTGGTGCCGATCACGGGGTCGCCACCGATGCCGACGCAGGTGGAGAAGCCGATGTCACGCAGCTCGTACATCATCTGGTACGTCAGCGTGCCGGACTTCGACACCAGGCCGATCCGCCCGGGCTTGGTGATGTCCGCGGGGATGATGCCGGCGTTGGACTGGCCCGGGGTGATCAGACCGGGGCAGTTGGGGCCGATGATGCGCGTCTTGTTGCCCTTGGCGCCCGCGTACGCCCAGAAGGCGGCGGTGTCGTGGACCGCGATGCCCTCGGTGATGACCACCGCGAGCGGGATCTCGGCGTCGATGGCCTCGATCACGGCGGACTTGGTGAACTTCTCCGGCACGAAGATCACGGTGACGTCCGCGCCGGTGGTGTCGATGGCCTCCTTGACGGAGCCGAAGACCGGGATCTCCGTGCCGTCGAAGTCGACCTTCTGGCCCGCCTTGCGGGGGTTGACCCCGCCGACGACGTTGGCGCCGGACGCCAGCATGCGCCGCGTGTGCTTCTGGCCCTCCGAGCCGGTCATGCCCTGGACGATGACCTTGGAGTCCTTGGTGAGGAAGATAGCCATGGTTTTCTTCTGCCCTCTGTCCTTACTTGGCGGCCAGCTCGGCGGCGCGGTCGGCGGCGCCGTCCATCGTGTCCACCTGCTCCACGAGCGGGTGGTTGGCGTCGCTGAGGATCTTGCGGCCCAGCTCGGCGTTGTTGCCGTCGAGCCGCACGACCAGCGGCTTGGTGACGTCCTCGCCCTTGCTCTTGAGCAGTTCGAGGGCCTGCACGATGCCGTTGGCGACCGCGTCGCACGCGGTGATGCCGCCGAAGACGTTGACGAAGACGGACCGGACGTCCGGGTCGCCGAGGATGATCTCCAGGCCGTTGGCCATCACGTCGGCGGAGGCGCCGCCGCCGATGTCCAGGAAGTTGGCGGGCTTGACGCCGCTGTGCTTCTCGCCCGCGTACGCGACGACGTCGAGGGTGGACATGACCAGACCCGCGCCATTGCCGATGATGCCGACCTGGCCGTCGAGCTTCACGTAGTTGAGGCCCTTGGCCTTGGCCGCGGCCTCCAGCGGGTTGGCGGCGGCCTTGTCCTCGAAGGCGACATGGTCGGGCTGGCGGAACTCGGCGTTCTCGTCCAGCGACACCTTGCCGTCCAGCGCGAGGACCGTGCCGTCGGCGGTCTTGACCAGCGGGTTGACCTCGACCAGGAGGGCGTCCTCCTTGATGAAGACCGTCCACAGCGTCTGCAGGACGTCGACGACCTGGTCGGCGATCTCGGCGGGGAAGCGCGCGGCGCCGACGATCTCGCGGGCCTTGGCCTCGGTCACGCCCTCGTTGGCGTCGACGGGGATCTTGGCCAGCGCCTCCGGCTTGGTGGCCGCGACCTCCTCGATGTCCATGCCGCCTTCGACGGAGGCCATGGCGAGGAAGGTGCGGTTGGCGCGGTCGAGGAGATACGACACGTAATATTCGTCGGCGATGTCCGCGGTCTGGGCGAGCATCACCTTGTGGACCGTGTGGCCCTTGATGTCCATGCCCAGAATCTGGCCGGCCTTCACGACGGCGTCGTCGGGGTCGGACGCCAGCTTCACGCCGCCCGCCTTGCCCCGGCCGCCGGTCTTGACCTGGGCCTTGACGACGGCGCGACCGCCGAGCTCCGCGGTCACCTGGCGCGCCGCGTCGGGCGTGTCGATGACTTCGCCGGCCAGCACCGGTACACCATGCTTGGCGAAGAGATCCCTCGCCTGGTACTCGAACAGATCCACGCGCGTCCGTCCCTTGTGATTCAGTCGTGTCGCGTTGTAATGGCAGGGTCGCCTTGCAGGTTAGCCCTGCCCGACAGCCCGGCCTAAATTCGGGGTCACACCGGCGCGGTGAGAACGGTCACAAGTGCGGTTCCCGTGTGAGCGGGTACGGATGGGGCACGGGGGACTCCTCTCCGCCTCCCGCTACGTCGCCGCGGGGACGGGCAGCGGGCGGCCTTCGAGCGCCGCCGCCATCACCTCGGGGAACAGCTCGGGCGTACAGGCGAACGCGGGTGCGCCGAGGGCGGCGAGCGCCGCCGCGTGATCACGGTCGTACGCGGGCGCCCCCTCGTCGGAGAGCGCGAGCAGCGCGACGAACTGCACGCCGGACGCCTTCATCGCGGCGACCCGCTTCAGCATCTCCTGGCGTATGCCGCCCTCGTACAGGTCGCTGATGAGCACGACGACGGTGTCGGCGGGGCGGGTGATGCGCTGCTGGCAGTACGCGAGCGCCCTGTTGATGTCCGTGCCGCCGCCGAGTTGGGTGCCGAAGAGCACGTCCACGGGGTCGCTGAGCTGGTCGGTGAGGTCGACGACCGCGGTGTCGAAGGCGACGAGGCGGGTGGCGAGGGAGCGCATCGAGGCGAGCACGGCGCCGAAGACGGAGGCGTAGACGACGGAGGCGGCCATGGACCCGGACTGGTCGATGGCGAGGACGACTTCCTTGCGGACGGAGCGGGCGGCGCGCGCGTAGCCGACGAGGCGCTCGGGGACGACGGTGCGGTGCTCGGGCACGTAGTGCTTGAGGTTGGCGCGGATGGTGCGGTCCCAGTCGATGTCGCGGTGCCGGGGGCGCTGCACGCGGGCGGCCCGGTCGAGGGCGCCGGTGAGGGTGGCGCGGGTGCGGGCGGCGAGCTTGCGCTCCAGGTCGTCGGTGACCTGCCGGACGACGGTGCGGGCGGTCTCGCGGGCCTCGTCGGGCATGGCCTTGGCGAGGGAGAGGAGCGTGCCGACCAGATGCACGTCGGGCTCGACGGCGGCGAGCATCTCGGGCTCCAGGAGGAGCGAGGCGATGCCGAGGCGGTCGATGGCGTCGCGCTGCATGACCTGGACGACGGGCGTCGGGAAGTACTCCCGCACGTCGCCGAGCCACCGGGCCACCTGCGGTGCGGAACCGCCGAGCCCGGCCCGCCGCCGGCCGCTGCGGCCGGGTTGCTCCGCGGCGCCGTAGAGAGCGGCCAGCACCTGATCCATCCCGGCGTCGTCCCCGCCCAGCGCGGCACCGGTCCCGTCCCCGCCGCCCTCGCCTCCCAGCACCAGCCGCCACCGCCGCAACCGCTCCCCCGCGGGGGCGGCGGGTGATGCGGGTGCGGGGGTCGGGGCCGCGGGGGCGGGGTCGGCGGGGGTGGGATCGGCGGGGGCGGGGTTGCCGGGGGTGGCGGGGCTCGCGTCCGCGGAGCGGACGGCGGAGGCAGGGGCAGAGGACACCGGAGCGACGAGAGCCGGGGTCACGGCGGCGGGGTCGGTGGCGGGGTCGGTGGCGGGGTCGGTGGCGGCGCGCGGTGCGGTGCCCCTCGTGGAGGGCCGGGAGGTGGGCATCTTGGACTCCTCTGCGGGGGTGCGGGGGTCTGGAGGCGAACCGGGTGCGGGCTTCACCGTCGTCCCTCCTCGGTGCCGAGCAGGGCGCGCAGCGTGGGCAGGACCGCGGCCGCGCGGGCCGGGTCGATCTCGTCGGCGAAGCCCGGCAGGCCCTCCGGCTCCGCCGGGCCCGCGGCGGAGGCGCCGCGGCGCACCAACTCGCCGATGGCGCGCCGGGCTCCCGGCTCGTACTCGGCGAACGTCCGCCGCAGCAGCGGCAGCACGTCCGTGAAGGTGTCGCCGGACAGCCCGGTCAGCCAGCCGTCGACCAGCGCGAGCAGCCGCTCGTCGTGGACGAGGAGCATGCCGCCGTCGCCGCCGAGGAAGCCCTCGACCCACGCGGCGGCGTCCGCGGGCGGCACCGCGTGCGACAGCGCGAGGCCCATGACCCGCTCCGCCTCGCCGGCCGGCATCCGGCCGCCGTCGAGGAGCAGCCGCACGGCCCGGCCCCTGATGAGCCCGGGCACGGTGTCCCGGCCCGCCAGCACCCTCAACGCACCGGCCCACCGCCCCCGCAGCGAACCAGCCGTGTCAGCGACCGCCGCCGTACCGCCCTCGGCGGCGGCTGGTCCGCGCCCATAGTTCACCGCACCGCCGGAGGCGTCCGCCTCAGAACCGGCGTCCGCCGGCCCCGCGCCCGCGTCCAGCAGCGCCACCGCCGCGTGCACCGCGTCGGCATGCGTCCGCATCTCCTGTGCCCCGTCCGCGTCGAGCCCCACGCACGCGGCCGGGAGGCCCACGAAGATGCGGTCGGCCAGCCCCGTGGCGACCTCCGTGAGCGCCGCGGTCTCCGTGCCGCGGACGTCGCCGTAGCGGACGGAGCGGGCCAGCGCCGGGAGCGCCGCGGCCAGGTGGCCGACGTCGGTGTCGAGCGCGGCGCGGTCGGCGAGTGCCCGCATGGCGACCGGCAGGGCGTCGGTCAGCTCGGCGAGCAGGCACTGCTCGGCCAGCGCCGTCACCTGCGCCAGCGAACCGGCCTGCGCCGCCTCGTACTCGGCCTTGGCCGTGGCCGCCGCGACCACCGTCGTGCCCCAGAGCGCCGCCTCCACGACCCGTACGGACAGGTCCGGCTCCCACCGCAGGGTCCACGTCTCCCGGAACGTGCCGGTGCTCGCCCGGGAGGCCGCGGGCACGCCCCAGTCGATGCCGAGCAGCCGCAGCCGGTGCAGCAGGCGGCTGCGCCCGGCGTCGGTCTCCTTGCGCAGATCGAGCTGCAGCTCGCGCTCCTCCGCCGCCGGCTTGAGCCGCAACGCCCGCTGCGTACGCGCCAGATCCCGCTGCAGCGGCACGGCGGGCGCCGACTCCGGCACCTCGCCGAGCGCGTCGCCCACGACGAGCCGGTCGGCGACGAGCGCCAGCGGCACCTCGGAGCCGTCGCACATCACGGCCCGTACGGCGTCGAGCGTCTCGGCCAGCCCGGCGAGCGGGCGGCCCCGCATCGTGGCCAGCGCGGTGGCGAGCCGGACGGCCTCGATGACGTGTGCGGACGAGACGGTCCGGCCCTCGGCGCGCAGCAGGCCGGCGACCTTGATCAACCAGCGCTCGATGGGCCGGTCCGGGACCTCGAAGAGATGCGCGTACCAGCCGGGGGAGTCGATGCCCGCCCCGTAGCCGCTCTGCCGCGCCAGCCGGCGGTGGGTCCACGGCACCCAGGCCACCTCGGTCTTGACCTTGGGCAGGCCCTTGAGCAGGCGGCGGTCGGCGGTGACGGTGGTACGGGCCCGCAGCGCGGGCACGTGCCACGCGCCGCAGACGACGGCGACCCGGCCGTCGAACTCGCGTCGCGCCTCCCGCAAACGCAGCCGCATGTGCGCTTCGCGCACCAGGTCCCGGTCGTGCCCTCCGTCCCCGTAGCGCTCGCGCAACGCGCCCATCGCCTCGCCCAGCGCGGCGAACGTCGCGGCGACGCCACCGCCGCCGGCCGCGGCGGCGTCCGGGCCGCGGAGGTCGGCGGCGGCGGAGCCGTCGGCGTCCGGCGCCGCGGGGTCCCCCGCCTCGGCCGCGGTCACCGCACGACCGCCCCGCTCCCCCGCTTCCGCACCCGGGTGCGGCATGCGGTGCTCGATCGCGTCCTCCCACCACCTCTCCGGGTCGTCGTACCCTGCGGCCTCCGCGAGGACCGCCAGCGGATCGATGCGCAGCGCCTCGGGGTTGAGCCCCGCCCCTTCCCCTCCCGTGCCTCCTGCTCCGTCCCCGTCGCCGGACCTGCCCTCCTCCTGCCCCTCGCCCGGACCCGGCCCGCCCGGCGCCAACTGGCCGGCGCCGGCCATCGCGAGGGTGTGCGTGGCGGGGAGGTCGATGAAGCGGACCGGGACGCCGTGGCGCAGCGCCCAGCGGATCGCGACCCACTCCGGCGAGAAGTGCGCCAGCGGCCAGAACCCCGCCCGCGCCGGCTCGTCGACGGCATGGGCCAGCAGCGCGACGGGCGGCCGCATCTCCTCGTCGCCGGCCAGTCCCACGATCACGTCCGCCTCCGGCGGCCCTTCGATGAGCACGACCCGCGGCCGGTACGCGTCCAGCGCCGCCGCGACCCCGCGCGCGGAGCCGGGCCCGTGGTGCCGCACGCCGAGCAGCAGCGGCTCGGCGGCCGCGGCGCTCCGCCTGCTCCCCTCCTCCACACCGCTCACAGCCCGCTCCCCCTCCACGACCCCGACTCCCCCACCCAAGCGCTCCGCGCTCCTCCCCGCCACGCCTGCGGCGACTCCCCCGGCCACGGATTCCGCGCCCCTCCCCGCCGGGCGCCCCGCGGCTTCCCCGGCCACGTGACCGGTGCCGCTCGCGGCCGCGGTCCGCACGGCTTCCTCGGCCGCGGGCGCCGCGCCTCCCGCTGCCCCGTGTCCCGTGCCCTCCTGCCGCGCGTCGGCGGACTCCTCGCCCGCATACGCCTCTTCCGCCACCTTCACCCCCTCACTCCCTTCCTTATTTCTTTATGTGCGGCACTCCGGTGGGGTCACGCCGTGAGCTCGCGGCAGGCGCGGTAGAAGTCCTTCCAGCCGTCGCGCTCGCGGACGACCGTTTCCAGGTACTCCTGCCAGACCACGCTGTCCGCCGCCGGATCGCGGACCACCGCGCTCTGGATGCCCGCCGCCACGTCGCTCGCGCGCAGCACCCCGTCGCCGAAGTGCGCCGCCAGCGCCAGGCCGCCGGTGACCACGGATATCGCCTCCGCCGTCGACAGCGTCCCGGACGGGGACTTGACCTTCGTCCGGCCGTCGGACGTCTGCCCGTCGCGCAGTTCGCGGAAGACCGTGACGACCCTGCGGATCTCGTCGACCGCCTCGGGCACCGGCGGGAGCTGGAGGGAGGCGCCGATCTGGGCGACGCGCTGGGTGACGATGCCGACCTCGTCCTCGGGGGACGCCGGGAGCGGCAGCACCACCGTGTTGAAACGGCGGCGCAGCGCGCTCGACAGCTCGTTGATCCCGCGGTCGCGGTCGTTGGCCGTCGCGATGACGTTGAACCCCCGGACGGCCTGGACCTCTTCGCCCAGCTCCGCGATCGGCAGGGTCTTCTCCGACAGGATGGTGATGAGCGAGTCCTGCACGTCGGCGGGGATCCGGGTCAGCTCCTCGACCCGCGCCGTCATGCCCTCCGCCATCGCCCGCATCACCGGGCTGGGCACCAGCGCCTCCCGGCTGGGTCCCGCGGCCAGCAACTGCGCGTAGTTCCACCCGTAGCGGATCGCCTCCTCCGGGGTGCCCGCCGTCCCCTGCACGAGCAGCGTGGAATCGCCGCTGACGGCGGCGGCCAGATGCTCCGAGACCCAGGTCTTCGCCGTGCCGGGGACGCCGAGGAGCAGCAGCGCCCTGTCCGTCGCCAGCGTGGCGACCGCGACCTCCACGATCCGGCGCGGGCCGACGTACTTGGGCGTGATGGCCGTGCCGTCCGGGAGCGTGCCGCCCAGCAGGTACGTGGACACCGCCCACGGCGAGAGCCGCCAGCGCGGCGGCCTGGGCCGGTCGTCCGCGGCGGCGAGGGCCGCCAGTTCATGCGCGAAGGCGTCCTCGGCGTGCGGCCGCAGCGCGGCGTCCGCGGCCGCGGATCCGCCGGTGCCCGCGGACTCCGCGGACCCCTCGGACTCCGCGGCCGTGCCCGCCTCGCCGCTGCCCCCGATGGCCGCGCCTGCCCCTGTCGTGGTCGTCATCGTCCCCTCCTCGCCGACTCGGTCGCAGCCGCCGCCCGCTACCGCCGCGGTGACTGCGGGAACCACCTTGCCGCACGGCACTGACACCGCCCCCGTGCCTGTGGACAACGCAGGTCAGGGCCGTTGTCAGTGGGGGGCCGTAGCGTCGTGGGCATGGACGGGCTGAGCGAACGGTGGAGCGTGGATCAGGTGTGGGGGCTGGCGCCTGACGCCTCGTCACGTACGGCGGGCGGCAAGCTCGCCGCGGCCGGGCCCTGGGTGGAGTCCGGGGCCGCGGGCGAGGCGGTGTGGGGGCTGTGCCGCGGGAGCGGGAGCAGGCCGTATCAGACGGTGGTGGATCTGCAGGGCCCGGCGTACAAGTGCAGTTGCCCGAGCCGGAAGTTCCCGTGCAAGCACGCGCTGGGGCTGCTGCTGCGCTGGGCGCAGGGCGACGTACCCGAGACCCCGGCGGGTGCGCCGGCTCCGGAGTGGGCGGCGGAGTGGCTGGCGAGCCGGCGGGAGAAGGCGGAGCGGAAGGCCGCCGCCGAGCCCGCGGCGGAGCGGGCCGCGGATCCGGCGGCGGCGGCCGAGGCCCGGCGGCGGGCGGAGCAGCGGCGGCAGCGGATCGCCGCGGGGGCCGCGGAGCTGGAGCAGCGGCTGGTGGACCTGCTGCGCGACGGGCTGGCGACGGCGCCGCGGGGCGCGGTGTGGGAGGAGACGGCGGCGCGGATGGTCGACGCGCAGGCGCCCGGGCTGGCGGCGCGGGTGCGCGAGTTGGGGACGCTGCCGGCTTCGGACCCGGGGTGGCCGGCGCGGCTGCTCGCCGAGTGCAGCCTGCTGCATCTGCTGGACCAGGGGTTCCTGCGGCTGGACGAGCTGCCCGAGCCGCTGGCGGCGACGGTGCGGGCACGGGTGGGCCTGACGGTCGACGCCGCGGGGCTGCTGCGCGGCGGCACGCTGCGGGACGACTGGCTGGTGCTGGCCCAGGAGGACGCCGACGACGGCAAGCTGGTCACGCGCCGCATCTGGCTGTGGGGCGCGGGCACGGAGCGGATGGCGCTGCTGCTGGCGTACGGGGCGGCGGGCCGGGCGCCGGAGCAGTCGCTGCCGACGGGGCTGGTGCTGGACGCGGAGCTGGCCTATTACCCGGGCGCGTACCCGCTGCGCGCGGCGCTCGGCGCGGTCCACGCGGGCCCGCGGACCTCGGCGGCGGGGGGTGGCAGGGACGCGCGGGCCGTGCCGCCGGGATCCGGGGTGGCGGCGGTGGCCGCGGCGTACGGGGCGGCGCTGGCGGCGGACCCGTGGCTGGAGGGGATACCGGCGGTCCTCACGGACGTGGTCCCGGTGCCGGAAGAGGGGGACGGAGGCTGGCAGTTGGCCGAGCGCACGGGCGACCGCGCGCTGCCGCTCCACCCGGCCGCGGGGCGCGGCCCGGGTGTGTGGCAGCTCCTCGCGGTGTCGGGGGGCGGCCCGGTCACGGTCTTCGGCGAGTTCGGCCACGCGGGCTTCCGCCCGCTGACCACGTGGTCGGGGGCCACGGCGGTCCCGCTGACGGGCGCGGTCGCGGCGGTGGCGGGTGCGGGGGCGCCGGTCGCGGCGGCGAAGGGCGGAGGCGCATGGCACTGATACGGGCTCGGGAGGAGTCGCGGCGCAACGGACCGGCGGGGGCCGGCCGGCGGGGCGCGAGACGTGAGGGACGGGCGGCGGCCGCCGTGGCGTGGGCGCACGGGTGCGGGGTTCGGGCGGAGTGCGGGTCTTCCGAGGGGGGCGTATGACGGCGGGGACGGCTGCGAGGACGCAGGTCTTCGAGGACTGGGGCGAGTTGGTCGGAGCGGCTGTCGTGGGGGGCGGGCGGCGGTGCGTCGACGAGGGGGCGCTGCTCGACGCCGCCGCCGCGGCCACCGTGCGGCGGCGGGCGGGGGTCGTGCCGGGGCCCGCGCGGCGGCTGCCCGAGCCCGCCGCGCACGATCCGCGGCCCCGGCTGCCCGCCGCCGCGCGGCGGCGGCTCGCCGGGCTGCTCGCGGACCGCTCCGGTACGGGTGGCGGCGCCCGGCGCCGCGGGCCCTCGCCCGACCTCGCCGAGCTGATACCGGAGTGGCTGCGGCACGCCGTCGAGTGCGGCTACCAGGCGCCGCCCGAGTTGCTGCCCGCGCTGCTCGACGCCGCCCGGGCCCGTATCGACCTGCGGCCGCACGCGCTCGCCCTCGCCGGGCCGCGCGGACTGTGGCTCGCCGAGCGGGCGCCGCAGTGGGCGCCGCTGCTGCGCGACGGCGCGGCCGGGCCCGCGCTGCCCGACCCGCGCGACGCGGGCGCCGTCCGCGCGCTGTGGGAGGAGGGGCCGCGGACCGGCGGGCCGGGGACCAGCCAGGTGCGCGGTGCGCTCTTCGCCGAGGTGCGCAGGGCCGACCCCGCGGGCGCCGTCGAGTTGCTGACGACGACCTGGCCGGCCGAGAAGGCCGAGGACCGGCTCGCGTTCGTGGAACTGCTGCGCACGGGGCTGTCCCTCGCCGACGAGCCGTTCCTGGAGGACGCGCTGGCCGACCGCAGCCGCGGCGTACGGACGGCGGCCGCCGAACTCCTCGCCGGGCTCCCCGGTTCGGCGCTGGCCGGGCGGATGGCCGCGCGGGTGCGGTCGCTGGTGGTGCTCGACCGCAGCGAGGAGCCGCCGGTCGTGGCGGTGGAGGCGCCGTACGAGTGCGACGCCGCCATGCAGCGGGACGGGATCGTGGCGACGCCGCCGGCGGGCATGGGCGAGCGGTCGTGGTGGTTCGGGCAGTTGGTCGCGGCGGCGCCGCTGGCGGTGTGGACGGAGGTCTTCGACGACCGGACGCCGGCGGAGGTCATCGACCTGCCCGTCGCCGACGGCTGGCGGCCCGACCTGCTCGCCGCCTGGAGCCGCGCCGCCGCCCGGCAGCACGACGCCGCCTGGGCCCGCGCCCTCCTCGGCACCGCCCCGACCTCGCCGCCGAACGAGCCACCGCCCTTCACCGCGGGCCCGCCCTCCCCCGCCCGCATCCCCGCACCCGGCAGCGCGTCGGGCGGCGGCGAGCACGTCCCCGGGCGGGACCCCGCGCGGCTGCTCACCGCGCTGCCCGAGGCGGAACGGGCCGCGTGGGTCGCCGAGTTCATCGCGGCGCACGGCCTGTCCGAGGCGTTCCGCCTCCTCGGTGCCTGCGCCGTGCCGTGGCCGGAGGAGCTGGGCCGGGCCGTGGTCGACGCCCTGGAGATCGCGCGGGACGGCGGCAGTTACCCGTGGAGCTTCAGCGGCGTGATGGGCCTCGCGGAGCGCTGCCTCGACCCCTCGTACGCCGTCCGCCTCGAACCACTGGCCGCGATGCACGAGGAGGCGGAGGAGAGTTCGCCCGGCGCCGCCGGGTACTGGTCGGAGGCGTTCCAGCGGCTGGTCGCCACCCTGCGGATACGCGCGGCGATGCGCGACGAGCTGACCGCGCCCGCCGCCCTGCGGCCCTGACGGACCGGGGCGCGCAGACGGTCACCCGCCGCTCCCGGTGGCGCAACGCGCCACCGGGTGCGCGCCCTCGGGGCGTACGCCCTACGCGCCCGCCGGCTCCCGCACGTGCGTCCGCACCCACTCCACCACTTCGGTGGTCGCCGCGCCCGGCGTGAAGATCGCCGCGACACCCAGCCCCTTCAACTGCGGGATGTCGTCCTCCGGGATGATCCCGCCGCCGAACAGCTTGATGTCCAGCGCGTCCCGCTCCCGCAGCAGCTCCACGACCTTGCCGAAGAGCGTCATGTGCGCCCCGGAGAGGATGGAGAGGCCGATCGCCTCGGCGTCCTCCTGGATCGCGGTGTCGACGATCTGCTCCGGCGTCTGGTGCAGGCCCGTGTAGATGACCTCCATGCCGGCGTCGCGCAGCGCCCGCGCGATGACCTTGGCCCCGCGGTCGTGGCCGTCGAGTCCCGGCTTGGCCACCACCACGCGGATCGGACCGGTGCCACTCATCGCTGCCTCCATCGCGCCGTCCCGCGCGTCCGTGAGTCCTTCGAGGGTGTGAACGAACGTTATCCCCAGCATCCCGCACCCCGGCCGACCGCAACATCCGGGGAGGGGGAAATCACACGGGCGGCCACCGGCAAATCGGACAGCCGTGGCCCCGGTCTTACCCTCGGGTACTCGAAAAATCGGGCAAGTGCCCCGAACGCGCCCCGGCGAAACCAAGGAAAGATTGTCGAGCCGTGGGACGCCCGGTACAGTCGCGGCAGTCTCCTGCTCCCGAGGCGAAAGAGAAGTGGTGAACGACCGTCCCCCGCCGGGCTTCCCCACCCCGGCCTCTCCCGCTGGCGACGCCTCCGCCTATGGAAGCCTCGACAGCTTCGGGTACGGCTACGACACCTCCGGCCACGGCGGCGGTTCCGGTGAAGAGCCTCTCCATCACGGCTATCAGAGCTACGACCAGAGCTATGACGGCTACGACGCGAGCCAATCGGCCGCGTACGACTCGGGCACCTACGCCACCACCGGCTACGAGGCCGGCGGCTATCTGACGCCCGACGCCGCCCCGTCGTGGGACACCGGCACGCAGTCCGCCGACTTCGGCACGTACGGCGCGAACGGCCTGTACGGCACGGCCGATCCCTACGCCGCCGACGCCCACGCCTCCGGCGGCTACGACGTCTCCGCGCTCTGGACGGAAGCCGCCACCGACACCCCGGCCGCCGGCATTCCGGCGGGCGGCATCCCGCGGCAGGCGGGCCCGGCCGACGACTACGACTACGGCTATCCCTCGGCGAGCGCTCCGGCCGGGCAGTGGAACACCACCGGCGAGTGGTCCGAGTGGGACACCGGCGCGCAGTACGAGGCCGGGCAGTACGAGGCCGCGCATGCCGCGCATGCCGCGCAGTACGACGGCACGCAGCACGAGGCCGCGGCGTACGACGGCACGCAGTACGACGGTACGCAGTACGAAGCCGTGCAGCACGAAGTCCCGCAGCACGCGGGCACGCAGTACGACTCCGCCGCCGGCTGGGACACCGGCCACTACGACACCTCGGCGTACGCGGAGGCGGCCACGGACACGACGGGGTACCCGGACGCGACGGGGTACCCGGACGCCACGGCGTACGCCGAAGCCACCGTGTACCCCGAGGCGTTCGCCGACACCGCGGCGGCCACCGCCGCGTACGACGAGCACGCGGTCTACGCCCCGGACTACGCGAACGCCGCGCACACCGACCCCGACGCGACCTCCGCCTGGGACTTCGCCGCCCTCGCCGAGCACGACGGCGCCGAAGGCGTCCACGGCCCCGGCAAGCCGGACGGGTTCGACCACCCCGACGCACCCGGGACCCCCGCGACGCTCGACGCCGACCCCGCACCCGCCCCCAGCGCCGCGCGCCGGCCGGCCGGCGTCCCCGTCGGCCGCGCCGTACGCGCCCGCCGCCGCTGTCCCAAGCGCTCCGCGCTGCTGACCGTGGCCGTGCCGTCCATCGCCGTCGTCGGCGTGGCCGGGGTCGCCGCGGCGACCGTCACCGGCACCGGCAAGGGCGGCGCCGAGGGCGACGGCAAGACGACGCAGGCGGCCGCGGACACGGCGTCCGCGAAGACCTCGAAGGCCAACGCCGCGCTCGACACGCAGCTTCGCGGCGTCACCGAGGACGCCGACGACTTCGCCGACCGCGCCAGCCGCACCCAGGAGCGCATCGACCTCAAGGAGAAGCAGGAGGCCGAGCGGAAGCGGGAGGCGGAGGAGGCGGCGCGCAAGGAGGCGCTGCGCCCGAAGTTCGCGGTCCCGGTCGACAGCCCCGGGCTCAGCGCGTACTACGGCCAGGCGGGCGTCAACTGGATGTCCGTGCACACCGGCATCGACTTCCCCGTCTCGTACGGCAGCGAGGTCAAGGCCGCCACCGACGGCACGGTCACCACCCGCTACGACTACTCGTACGGGAACATGCTCGTCCTCACCGCCGCCGACGGCACCGAGACGTGGTACGCCCACCTCGACAGCTACGCCATCACCACCGGCCCCGTACAGGCGGGCGACGTCGTCGCCTACTCGGGCAACTCCGGCAACTCCACGGGACCGCACCTGCACTTCGAGGTGCACCCCGGCGGCGGCTCCGCCATCGACCCGCTCGCCTGGCTGCAGGAGAAGGGCCTCGACCCGCAGTAGGCGACCCGCAGCAGGCCGCGCGGCACGTACGCACCGCGTCGGCCTCCGGACACCGCGGGCGCACGGGCCCTACAGCTTCTCCACCGGCGCGTACCGCAGCAGCAGCTTCTTCGTCCGTCCCCCGTCGCCGAAGTCGATCGTCGCCTGCGCGTTCGCGCCCGAGCCCGACACCTCCACGACCGTCCCCATCCCGAACTGGTCGTGCGTCACCCGGTCCCCCACCGACAGCGCGATCACCGGCCGCTCCGTCGCCCGCCCCGTGGCGAAGCCGGAAGGGCCCTGCCGGGTACGGGCCGAGGCCGAGGACGTGGACGACGCCAGCGCCGCCGCCGCGGACTCCATCGGCGACCGCCCCCCGCCGCCGCCGCCCCGGGTGGCCGAGGCGCCCGTGCGCCGCCACTCCAGATAGGCCGGCGGAATCTCGTCCAGGAAGCGCGACGGCGGGTTGTACGACGGCTGGCCCCACGAGCTGCGCATCACCGAGCGCGTCAGATACAGCCGCTGCTGCGCGCGCGTGATGCCGACGTACGCCAGCCGGCGCTCCTCCTCCAGCTCCTTCACGTCGCCGAGGGCCCGCATGTGCGGGAAGACGCCGTCCTCCATGCCGCTGAGGAACACCACGGGGAACTCCAGGCCCTTTGCGGTGTGCAGCGTCATCAGCGTTATGACGCCGGAGCCGTCCGTCTCCTCCTCCGGGATCTCGTCGCTGTCGGCGACCAGCGCGACGCGCTCCAGGAAGTCGGCGAGCGTGCCAGGACCCTCCTCGCCGCGGTCCTGCTCGAACTCCAGGGCCACGGCGGCCAGCTCCTGCAGGTTCTCGATACGGGTCTCGTCCTGCGGGTCCGTCGACGCCTGCAACTCGGCGAGGTAGCCCGTTCGCTCCAGCACCGCCTCCAGCACCGTGGCGGGCCCGGCGCCGGACTCCACGACCGTGCGCAGCTCCTCCATCAGCGTGTTGAACCGCTTGACGGCGTTGACAGAGCGGGACGCCATCCCGTACGCCTCGTCGACGCGCACCAGCGCCTGCGGGAAGGAGATCCGCTCGCGCTGCGCCAGCGCCTCGATCATCGCCTCGGCGCGGTCGCCGATGCCGCGCTTCGGCACGTTCATGATGCGGCGCAGCGGTACGGAGTCCTCGGGGTTGGCGAGCACGCGCAGGTACGCGAGGACGTCGCGGACCTCCCGGCGCTCGTAGAAGCGGACGCCGCCGACGACCTTGTACGGCAGGCCGACGCGGATGAAGACTTCCTCGAAGACACGGGACTGGGCGTTGGTCCGGTAGAAGACGGCGACGTCGCCCGCGCGCGCCTCGCCGGCGTCCGAGAGCCGGTCGATCTCGTCGGCGACGAACTGCGCCTCGTCGTGCTCGGTGTCGGCGACGTAGCCCACGATGCGGGCGCCGGCGCCCGCGTCCGTCCACAGGTTCTTGGGGCGGCGGGAGGCGTTGCGCTCGATGACGGCGTTGGCCGCGTTGAGGATCGTCTGCGTGGAGCGGTAGTTCTGCTCCAGCAGGATCGTGCGCGCCTCCGGGTAGTCCTCTTCGAACTGCAGGATGTTGCGGATGGTGGCGCCGCGGAAGGCGTAGATCGACTGGTCGGCGTCGCCGACGACGCACAGCTCCGCGGGTCCCTCCGGGCCCGCCGTACGTCCCGCGCCCCCGTCCTCCGCCGCGGCCCCGTCCTCCTCCGCGGGCGCCTCGGCCGGCGGCCCGACCAGCTCGCGCACCAGCATGTACTGCGCCCGGTTGGTGTCCTGGTACTCGTCGACCAGCACGTGCCGGAACCGGCGGCGGTAGTGCTCGGCGACGTCCGGGAACGCCTGCAGCAGGTTCACGGTCGTCATGATCAGATCGTCGAAGTCCAGCGCGTTGGCCTCGCGCAGCCGTGACTGGTAGAGCGCGTACGCCTCGGCGAGGGTCTTCTCGAAGCCGTCGACGGCCTGGGCGGCCCAGCTCTCCTCGTCGATCAGCTCGTTCTTCAGGCTGGAGACCTTGGCGCTGAGCGCCTTCGGCGGATAGCGCTTCGGGTCGAGGTCCAGGTCCCGGCAGACCAGGGCCATCAGCCGGCGCGAGTCGGCGGCGTCGTAGATCGAGAACGAGGACGTGAAGCCCAGCTTCTTCGACTCGCGGCGCAGGATGCGCACGCAGGCGCTGTGGAAGGTGGAGACCCACATCGCGTTCGCGCGCGCACCGACGAGCTCCTCGACGCGCTCCTTCATCTCCCCGGCCGCCTTGTTCGTGAAGGTGATGGCGAGGATCTGGCCGGGGTGGGCCCGCCGCTTGGCGAGCAGGTACGCGATCCGGTGGGTCAGCACCCGGGTCTTGCCCGAGCCGGCGCCTGCGACGATCAGCAGGGGCGAGCCGGTGTGCTCCACGGCGGCGCGCTGCTGCTCGTTCAGCCCCGTGAGCAGCGCTTCCGGGTCCGTCACGGGGCGGGGGGCGCCATCGCGGTAGTACGACTCGGGGGTGCTCGCGGCGAGGGCGAGATGACTGTCGTCGAAGAGGCTGCTCATCGTCCACAGAGTCTAGGGCGCCGCACCGACAACCCACTCCCGCAGGCCGCTTTCCACCCCCGCCGGGCGACAGGGCGGGGGTCCCGGCGGCCGGCCGCACCGCGCGACCGGGATGTCCGCCTTGCAGGGGAACTGTTCCCCGGATCACGAAACGGTTTCGGGCATATCGAACATCAGACTTCACAGCAGTCCCACCGAGTGGCTACCGTGCACGGCACTGCCCGGACGGAAGGAGTGGCCTGCCTTGGCTTCCCACCGAAAGCCGCGGACCCGGATCCTCGAGTCGCCGGCGGGGCGCCGTACCGCCGTCGGCGTCGGCTCCGCGGCGCTGGCCTCAGCGACGCTTCTCACCCAGGAAGCCGGCGCGACCCCGGCCGAGCGGTCGATCGAGGACGTGCAGAAGGAAGTCGACCACTTCTACCACGAGGCGGAGCGGGCGACCGAGCGCTACAACGGCGCCAAGGAGCGCACCGCGCAGCAGCGCACCCGGGTCGAGCAGCAGCTCGACGAGGTGGCCAAGGAGACCGCGCGGCTCAACGAGTCGCGGCGCGAGCTGGGCCAGCTCGCGGCCGCCCAGTACCGCACCGGGGGCATCACGCCCACCGCGACGTTCATGCTCGCGCCCGACCCGCAGACCTACTTCGACCAGGCGCACCTCATGGAGCGGCTGACGAACCGCGAGAAGGCGGCGGTCGACCAGTTCCAGGTGCGCCAGGCCAAGGCCGCCAAGAAGCGCACGGAGGCGCAGGAGAGCCTGCGCAGCCTCACCGACTCGCAGGAGCAGCTCCAGGAGTCCAAGCAGGACGTCCAGACCAAGCTGTCCGACGCGCGCAAGGTGCTGGACCGGCTCACCGAGGCGGAGAAGGAGCGCCTCGCCGAGCTGGAGCGCAAGCGCGAGGAGGAGGCGCGGCGCAAGGCCCAGGAGGCCGCGCGCCAGGCGGAGTTGGAGCGGCAGCAGCAGGCCGAGCAGGAGCGCCGCGAGCAGCAGCGGCGCGAGCAGGAGCAGCAGCAGGAAGAGGAGCAGAAGGAGGAGCCGCCGCCCGCGGACCCAGGACCCTCGAAGTCGGAGCAGGTGCTGGCGTTCGCCGAGGCCCAGTTGGGCAAGCCGTACGTGTGGGGGGCCACGGGCCCGGACTCGTACGACTGCTCCGGCCTGACCCAGGCCGCGTGGCGGGAGGCGGGCATCTCACTGCCGCGTACGACCTACGACCAGGTCAACGCCGGCACGCAGGTGGCCAAGGCGGATCTGCAGCCGGGCGACCTGGTCTTCTTCTACGACGACATCAGCCACGTCGGCATCTACGTGGGCAACGGGCAGATGATCCACGCTTCCAAGCCGGGCGACGACGTGAAGTACGAGTCGATCGACTACATGCCGTTCCACAGCGGGGTGCGCCCGGCCTGAAGGCGTGGGGTTGCAGGGGGTCGGGGACCGGAAGAACGGTCCGGCCGTCAGGTCCAGGTGGTGGCGATGACGACGTTGGCCATGGTCAGGAGTCCGATGGCGGCGAAGTAGGGCTTCGGGATGCGCTCTTCCTTCCGCTTGATGAAGACCATGACGAGGATCACTATCAGGATCAGGCTCTTGACGCTGATCTTCGTCTGGTCGAGTTCCACGTCGTCGGCCTCGTTGAGACCGACGAGGAGGAATCCGGTCACCAGCATGACCAGCGCGCCGTGCACCATCGAGGGCGCGATACGCACGTCGCCCGTGCTCAACGACTTCAACTGGGTGAGCCAGCCGCCCAGCAGCGCGGCGACACCGATGATGTGCGAGGCGACGAAGAGGTTGATGAGTACATCCATGAGACGCGAGCGTAGCGGTCCGTAACAGCTCGCCCCAATGGGGGTGACCACTTCCGGAACATCGGTCACGGATGCCAACCCGCAGATCAGTAGACCGTGTTCGCCCGATCACGATTTGTCACCGCCAGACAGGTCCGGTAAGTCTCTTTCATCCCCTCCTCCCGCGCCGCGCCCTCGGCTTAGCGTCTCCGCTCAGGTGGTCGGCTTCTCACCGCCGCCCGCGTCACCGGCGCGGCAGCCGGCCACCCCCGCCGAGAGCCGGCGGCGGTCCGCTCCCCCGTGCGGGCCGCCGCCGGACCGCAAGGAAGGGGTGAACGCCCGAGTGGCGTCCCACAGCAAGGCCACGGCCCGTACCGCCGGGGCGCTCGTGCTCATCGGCGCCGCCACCGCCACCGCGCTCGGCGGCTTCGCGCACGCCGACCCGCGGCCGGCCCCCGCGGAGGTGAGGGCCAAGGTGGACCGGCTGCACCACGAGGCCGAGCAGACCGTCGAGGAGTACAACGGCGTCAAGGAGAAGGCGGACCGTACCGAACGGGCCCTGGACGACCTCCGCGACGAGGCCGCCCGCAAGACCGCGCGGCTCAACGACGCCCGCAACGCCCTCGGCTCCTTCGCCACCGCCCAGTACCGCAACGGCACCGCCGACCCCACCGTGCAACTCGCCCTCTCCGCCGAGCCGGAGGACTACCTGCGCCAGGCCGCCCTGCTCGAACGGGTCGGCAACCGGCAGGCCACCGCGCTCGAAGGCGTCGGGCGGCAGTTGCGGGAGGTGGAGCAGGTGCGCGCGGAGGCCCGCGACCGGCTGGTGGAGCTGAAGGACGCGCGGGCGGCGCTGAAGCGGCACAAGGACGCGATCGAGGACAAGCTCACCGAGGCCCGCGGACTGCTCGACACCCTCACCGCCGAGCAGCGCGACGCCGTCCTCGGCGCCGACGGGCACGGCGGCGCGGGCGGCGCGGCGGGCGACCGGGCGGCGCGCGGCGCCGCGCGCGGGCCGGTGCAGGCGCCGAACGCCCGCGCCGCGCGCGCCGTGTCGTACGCCCAGGGCGCGGTCGGCAGCCCGTACGTGTGGGGTGCCGTCGGCCCCGCCGCCTTCGACTGCTCGGGACTCACCCAGGCCGCCTGGGGCGCCGCGGGCGTCTCCCTGCCGCGTACGACCTACACCCAGGCCGCGGCGGGCAGCACCGTCCCGCAATCCGCGCTGGCGCCCGGGGACCTGGTCTTCTACTACTCAGGACTCAGCCACGTCGGCATCTACGCGGGCGGCGGCCAGATCATCCACGCACCCCGGCCGGGCGCGACCGTGCGCTACGCGCCGGTGGACTCCATGCCGTTCGTGACCGCGGTACGCCCCGCCTGAGCGCGGGGGCGCGAGGAGTCGCCGGGGGCGGTCCGTCAGACCAGGCGGCGGGCCGTCGCCCAGCGCGTCAGCTCGTGCCGGTTCGACAACTGGAGCTTGCGCAGCACCGCCGAGACATGCGATTCGACGGTCTTCACGGAGATGTAGAGCTGCTTCGCCACTTCCTTGTACGCGTACCCCCGGGCGATCAGCCGCAGCACCTCCCGCTCCCGCTGCGTCAGCCGGTCCAGGTCCTCGTCCACCGGCGGGGCGTCCGTCGACGCGAAGGCGTCGAGGACGAAGCCTGCCAGCCGCGGCGAGAACACCGCGTCGCCCTCCGAGACCCGGAAGATCGCGTCGACGAGGTCGGTGCCGGTGATGGTCTTCGTCACGTAACCCCGCGCGCCGCCGCGGATGACGCCGATGACGTCCTCGGCCGCGTCCGACACCGACAGCGCCAGGAAGCGCACCGGCGCCTCGCCGCTCGGCGACTCCCCCATCAGCCCGGAGCAGCGGCGCAGCACCTCGACGCCGCCGCCGCCCGGCAGGTGCACGTCGAGCAGCACGACCTCGGGGCGGGTGGCGGTGATGACCGTCACGGCCTGCTCGACGTCCGCCGCCTCGCCGACGACCTCGACGCCGGTCTCCTCGGTCACCCCGATCTCCGCCTGCACCCCGGCCCGGAACATGCGGTGGTCGTCGACGAGCACGACCCGCACCCTGCGGCCCTCCTCCGGGCCCGCGCCGCCCGCCTGGATCCCGGCCGCCGGGGTCCCCGCCGCCGGGGTCCCGCCCGCTGCGTCGTCCGTCATCGTCCGCTCCTCACTGCGCCCACCGCGTCCGCGTACGCCCTCACTCCGCGCGCTCCATCTCCAGCTCCACCTCGGTGCCCCCGCCCGCCGGCGTGCGCAGCCGGGCGGTGCCGCCGTTGCGCTCCATCCTGCCGATGATGGACTCGCGTACGCCCATTCTGTCGGCCGGGACCGCGTCGGGGTCGAAGCCGGGACCGCGGTCCTTCACCGAGATGAAGACCTGCCGCCCCTCGACCTCCGCGAAGACCTGCACCGGCCCCGCCTCGCCACCGTACTTGGCCGCGTTGACCATCGCCTCACGCGCCGCCTGCAACTGCGCACTGAGCTTCTCGTCCAGCGGGCAGTCGCCGACGCACACCACCTCCACCGGCACCCCGTGGTAGTCCTCGACCTCCGCCGCCGTCTTGCGCACCCCTTCGGCGAGCGTCCCGGGCCCGGCCCCTTCCTCCTCGTCCTTGCCGGTCCCCTCCGGCTTGTACAGCCAGGTGCGCAGCTCCCGCTCCTGCGCGCGGGCCAGCTTGCGCACCTCGCCGGCGTTGTCCGCGTTGCGCTGGATGAGCGTGAGGGTGTGCAGCACGGAGTCGTGTACGTGGGCCGCGACCTCGGCGCGCTCCTGCGCCCGGATCCGCATCAGCCGCTCCTCGGACAGGTCCTGCACCATCCGTACGAGCCAGGGCCCCGCCAGCAGCGCCACGCCCACCAGCACCGCGAGTGACGCCTGCACCACCGCGCCGATGTGCCGCGTGGAGCCCTGCATGACGAATATCGCGCTGACCCCCGCCCCGACCAGCAGCACCCCGGCCGCGCCGCGCGCCAGCGGCAGGAACTTCTTCCGCCGCGTGACCGCCGCCCACTTCGCCCGCCGCGCGTTGTCCGCCTGGCGCCACACCAGGGCCACACCGGCGCCGATGAGCAGCAGCGGCCAGACGAAGGCGTTGGAGCGGCCCAGGTCCAGGCTGCCGGCGAAGATGCCGGCGCCGATGAGCAGGGCGAGGAGGGCGAGCAGTTGCCCCTTGTCGGGTTTGCGGAGCCGCTTGCGCCCGTCGGCGTCGACGTCCGCGAGCGGCTTCTCCGCTCTGCCGCCCTGGCCGAGCGGGACGACGAACCAGAAGACCGCGTACAGCAGCACGCCCAGGCCGTTCGCCATGAGCAGGCCGAGGAAGACGATCCGCACCCACGACACCGGCAGCCCCAGGTGCCCGGCGAGGCCGCGCGCGACGCCGCCGAGCCAGCGCCCGTCGGCGCTGCGGTACAGGCGCCTGACGGGCCGCTCGTACGGGTCGTACGGGCCGCCGGGCGGAGCGGCGCCCTCGGGAGCGGGCGCGGCGGTGGGGGCGGTCATGCCATGCATCGTCACACGGGTGGGGCGGCTCTGGCATCAGGGTTGGCCCCCCATCGGTCCCGGGAGGATTTCAGGGTGGGCTCGGGGTAGTCCCGCCTCCCGCGCCGCGGCGGCGTCCGCCACCATGGACCCATGACGGACACGAGCGCCGGCGCGGGCCGCCGCGGCACCGCCGGGACCCCGGCGGCCGGGCCGCCCGACGGGGCCCCCGGGCGGCCGCGGCTGCGGCGCAGCCGCCGCTACAAGGTCGTCGGCGGCGTCTGCGGCGGCCTCGGCCAGTACTTCGGCATGGACCCCGTCATCTTCCGCGTCGTCCTCGGTGTGCTCACCGCCACCGGCGGCCTCGGCCTCGTCGCGTACGGCTTCGCCTGGCTGCTGATGCCGCTGGACGGCGAGGACGACAGCGAGGGCCGCCGGCTGCTGTCCGGCCGGGTCGAGGGCTCGGCGCTGACGGCGCTGCTGTTCGCCATCGTCGGCTGCGGCCTGTTCCTGTCCGTGCTGAACTCCACGGACACCCACTTCTTCGCCGCCCTGCTGCTCCTCTGCCTCGGCGGCGCCGCCTACTGGTCGCACCACCGCCGCGAGGCCGAGGAGCTGGCCGCCGACGGCGTCCCGGTGGACGACGCCACCGCCCACGCCGTGGCCGACGCCCCGCCGGAGACCGCGCCGCCGCCCGTGCCGTACTCCCCGTCCTGGTGGCGCGACCCGCTCACCAAGGACGGCGACTTCCCGCCCTACCTCTGGGGCCCCGACGACGGCGAGGGCCCGGAGGACGCCGTCCCGGGCGGCCCTCCGGGCGCCGGCTTCCGGGCGCAGAAGACGGCGCCGCCGGGCGGCCGGGACGAGCACGAGGCGGCCGGCATCGGCGGCTGGACGTTCCTCGCCGCCGCCGGCACCTGCGCCGTCGTCATCAGCGCCACCTGGAGTGCTGGGCCCCTGGGCACCACCCTGGCGTACGGCCTGGGCAGCGCGCTGGCCGTCTTCGGCGCGGGCTTCACGCTCAGCGCCTGGTTCGGCCGCACCGGCGGCGGCACCGCCTTCTGGGCGCTGCTGACGACCGTCCTGCTGGCCGTCGCGCTGTGGCTGCCCGACACGATCACGGCGGAGTGGGGCACGCGGAACTGGGAGCCGGCGGCGGCCGCGGACGTGCGCGACCGCTACGAGCTGGGCAGCGGCGAGGCCCGGCTCGACCTCAGCCGGCTCGATCTGGACAAGGGCCGGCGGGTCGAGACGGCGGCCCAGGTGGGCCTGGGCCAACTGACGGTGCGGGTCCCCGACGACGTACGCGTGGAGGTGCGCTCCCGGGTCGACATCGGCGACATGCAGCTCCCGCCCGCCACCGGCAGCGGGGACCGGGGCGACGGCGACATCGACGTCTCCCCGCGGCAGGAGCGCACGACGGTGCTGGAGCCCACGGCCGGCGGGTCCGGGGCCCCCAAGGGCACGCTGGTGCTGGACCTGACGGTCTCGATCGGGCAGTTGGAGGTCCAGCGTGCGGCGTCATAGGTTCGAGCCCGCGAAGCTCGTCGCCGGGCTCGTGCTGCTCTCGGGCGCGGCGTTCGCCCTGCTCGACGCGGGGGACGCGCTGCGGCAGCCGGACTGGGTGCCGCTGGCCGTGGTGCCGCCGGGGCTCGCGCTGGCCGGGCTGGTCGCCGCCGTCGGCTACGGCGCGCGCCGCGCACGCCGGCGGGCGCGGGAGGCGCGCGCGGCGGCGGCGCGGGACCCGGACGTGGACGTAGGCGCGGACCTGCGGGGGCTGCCGATGGACGAGCTGCGCGGGACGTACGACGCCCGCTTCGGCGCCCGGGACGCGGACGGCCCGGGCACGGACCGCTCCGGTGCGGACGGTGCGGACGACTCGGACGCCGGTGGCTCTTCGGGGAACGGGACGGCGGACGGGGACGCGGACGCGGTCAGGGACGCGGTCAGGGACGGGGACGGGGACGCGGACAGGGACATGGACGGGAGCGGCCGGCGGCGCGGGCCGGGGAGCCGGGCGTAGCGGCGGGGACGGCCGGTGCGTGACCCGGCGCGGATGCCGAAGCGGCCGCGCTAGGCGAAGAGTTGCTGGCCCTTCCGGCGGCGGCGGACGGCGAGCACCGAGTCCAGCGACCAGTACGGCGCGCCCGCCAGGATCAGCGGAATCCACGCGATCATGTACGGCAGGTCCTGGCCGTAGTAGTACGGGTCCGCCGACCAGCTCATCGTGAACCACAGCGTCATGGACAGCAGCGCCCCGCCGGCCGCCGCCAGCCGCGCCCACAGCCCGGCGAGCGTGCCGAGCCCCACGGCGATCTCGCCGAGCGAGATGGCGATCCCGAACTCCGTGGGCGCCTGCTGCGCCAGGTCCACCAGGGCCGGGATGGCGACGTCGGGCAGGGTGTCCAGGGTGTTGTGCAGCGAGCCGGGGCCGCTGGCGTCGAGGAACACGTCGTCGGTGAGCTTGTCGAAGCCGGCGTAGACGAACGTGATGCCGAGGAAGATCCGCAGCGGCAGCAGCGCGAACCGGGCGGCGGCGGCGCGGAGCCCACCGGGCGGCTCTCCCTGGGGCACCCTCCCGAGAACCGTGGTGCCGGACGCTTGGTCCTGTGCCATGTGTAGTCCGCCTCTCCTGCCGTGGACCGTGCCGGTGATCGCCCCGGCGCCGATACTTCATGTGTGGGAGGGGATACGTAAAGCGTTTCGTGAACGCTCAACCGGATCGGGTCGTTCGCGTCCGCTTCAGTCGACGATGTCGAGCAGGTACGGAGCGGACTCCGCGCCTCCGGCGGTGACGACCCGCAACTCCGTGCGGCCCGGCTCCACGTCCACCGGCACCGGGACGGTCAGCCGGGTGGGCGCGGGGTTGGCGAAGCCGCCGGGCACGGGGACCAGCGGTACGTGCACGTGGACGGCGCCGATCCGCACGACCACGCGGGCCAGCAGCTCCGGCGACTCGGCGCCCGGCGGCACGAAGCCGGTGCCGCGGACCTCGATGTCGTCGCCGGTGCGGATCGCGGTGTGCAGGTCGCCGGGCTCGCGGACCCGGACGACGGAGAGCACGGCGGGACGCCCGCCGTCGACGAGCCGGGCGGCCAGGTGCACCGCCGCGCTCACCGCGACCAGCGCGGCCACGCCCCAGGGCAGCCCCGGCAACTGCTCGGGCCGGCGGCCGAGTTGTACGAGGGCGAAGAGCAGGGCGGCGGCGGAGACGACGACGTACTGGACGTCGACGGCGGCGGCGCGGCCGGCGTCGTCGGTGAGCAGGTCGGCGCCGCGGGGGCGGGCCGCGCGGGTCTTGGTCAGCCCGCCGCTGCGCAGCCGGTACGCCACGACGGCGCGGGCGCCGAGGGCGGCGGCCCACGCGACGGCGACGGTGACGACGAGCCCGGCGGCACCGCCGGCGCCGGCGCCCGTGCCGGACCAGCCGAGGCCGTCGAGGAGCCGGTCGCGGGCGGCGGAACCGTCGGCGAGGGCCAGCGCGAGGGCGAGGTGCAGCAGGGCGTACCCGGCGAGCAGCGTCCAGGCGCCGGCCACCGCGCGGCCGGTCGACAGCCGGCCGTCCTCGCCGACGACGGGGGCCAGGAGCCCGCCGCGGGCGCGGTTCAGCCACGCGGCACCGGCGAGGAGTCCCGCGGTCAGCACGGCGGCGAGCAGCGCCGCGGTACGGGCCCGGGTCCAGCCGGGGCCGAGGGCGGTGAGCCCGATGACGAGGAGGAGGGCGAGCAGGCCGGCGCCGATGACGTACAGGCTGCGCCGCCACAGGGAGGCCAGCCACGTCCCGCCCGCGGCGGCGCCGCGCTCGGCGAGGGTGTCGGCGGAGCGGGTCAGCTCGTCGGAGACCCACTGGCGGGAGGCGCCGGGCGAGTAGGCGACGCCGGCGGGCACGCCTTCGCCGGCGGCGAAGCCGTCGCGGCGGCGGGCGAACTCGACGGCGGGGTCTGCCGGCGAGACACCGGACGGCGCGGGGGCAGGGTCCGCCGGCGTAGCGGCAGCGCCGGCCGGCGTACCGCCCGATGCACCGGACACGGGCCCTTCACCGGACGCGGCCGTGTCGCCAGGTCCCAGGACACCCGCGCCCGCGCTCGCACCCGTGCCCGCGACCGGCGGGCCGGGCTGTACGGGGACGTATGCGGCTCCCGTAGCCGAGTCGTCGCCCCCCGCTTCCACCGCCACCTCGTGCCCCCTTGACCGCAAGCCGTACATGTGATGAGAGCGAATTCTGCCCTACCGCCGCCGCGGCGGGGGCGCCGGGCCGCTCACTCCCACTCGATGGTCCCCGGCGGCTTCGACGTCACGTCGAGAACCACGCGGTTGACGTCCGCCACCTCGTTCGTGATCCGCGTCGAGATCCGGGCCAGCACGTCGTACGGGAGCCGGGACCAGTCCGCCGTCATCGCGTCCTCGGACGAGACCGGCCGCAGCACCACCGGGTGCCCGTACGTGCGCCCGTCGCCCTGCACGCCCACCGACCGCACGTCGGCGAGGAGCACGACGGGGCACTGCCAGATGTCGCGGTCGAGCCCGGCGGCGGTCAGCTCCTCGCGGGCGATGGCGTCGGCCTCGCGCAGCAGGTCGAGCCGGTCCTTCGTGACCTCGCCGACGATCCGGATGCCGAGCCCCGGGCCGGGGAACGGCTGGCGCTGCACCATCGCCTCGGGCAGCCCCAGCTCCTTGCCGACCATCCGGACCTCGTCCTTGAAGAGCCGCCGCAGCGGCTCGACCAGCTCGAAGTCCAGGTCCTCCGGCAGCCCGCCGACGTTGTGGTGGGACTTGATGTTCGCGGTGCCCGTGCCGCCGCCGGACTCCACGACGTCCGGGTAGAGCGTGCCCTGGACGAGGAAGCGCACCGGCGCCCCGGTCTCCCCCGCCGCGGCCACGATCTCCGCCTGCGCCTGCTCGAAGACCCGGATGAACTCCCGGCCGATGATCTTCCGCTTCTGCTCGGGGTCGGACACCCCGGCGAGCGCGGCGAGGAACCGCTCGGCCGCGTCGACGACCTTGAGCTGCACGCCGGTCGCGGCCACGAAGTCCTTCTCGACCTGCTCGGACTCGCCCTTGCGCATCAGCCCGTGGTCGACGTACACGCAGGTGAGCCGGTCCCCGATGGCCCGCTGGACGAGGGCCGCGGCCACCGCCGAGTCCACGCCGCCGGACAGCGCGCAGATCGCCTGCGCGTCGCCGACCTGCGCGCGGACGGCGGCGACGGACTCCTCCACGACGTTCGCGGTGGTCCAGGTGGGGGCGAGGCCGGCGCCGCGGTAGAGGAAGTGCTCCAGGACGAGCTGTCCGTGGGTGGAGTGCACGACCTCCGGGTGGTGCTGCACGCCGTAGAGCTTCCGCTGGTCGTCCTCGAAGGCGGCGACGGGCACGCCCTCGGTCGACGCGGTGACCGTGAAGCCCGCGGGGGCGGCGGAGCAGGCGTCGCCGTGGGACATCCAGACGTCCTGGCGCTCGGGGGTGCCCGTGAAGAGGGTGGAGTCGGGGCGGGTGACGTCCAGTTGCGTACGCCCGTACTCGCGGCTGCCGGTGTTGTCGACCGTGCCGCCGAGGGCCTGGGCCATGAGCTGGAAGCCGTAGCACATGCCGAAGACGGGGACGCCGGCGGTGAAGATCGCCGGGTCGATGCCGGGGGCGTCCTCCGCGTACACCGAGGAGGGGCCGCCGGACAGGATGATCGCCTTGGGGTTCTTCGCCAGGATCTCCGGCACCGGCATCGTGTGCGGCACGATCTCGCTGTAGATCCGGGCCTCGCGCACGCGGCGCGCGATGAGCTGGGCGTACTGGGCACCGAAGTCCACGACGAGAACGGTGTCGGGGGTCGCTGAGGTCACTGCTGCGGCCTTCCGGCGGTGGGAGGGAGATACCGCCGAGTCTATCGGCTGCCGCCGTCTCACCATGCGGGCCGCCTTTGGCCACCAGGGGCCGGGGGTGAATACTGGCGGCCATGCGCACGCGGAGCTTCCTCTTTACCTATGGCAACCGGCCCGTCCGGCTGCCATGGTCGTGCGCTTGAGCTGACAAGCGACTTCCCAGGCGCCCCGGGCCGGCAGGCCCGGGGCGCGCTGCGTTTGCGCCCGCCGGGCGGCGGGCTCCGGGGCCGTGACCCCAGGAGCGACGAGATGAACGCAACCCGGTCGAGCGACCGCACCACCGCCGCCGCACCGGCCGGCACCTCCGACAGGACCGGTGCCCGCACGGACGAGGCGGCGACGGAGATCACGGACGCCCGCGAACGGATCGACGACCTGGACACGCGGATCATCGCGCTGGTCGAGGAACGGATGGCGGTCTCGGCCCGCATCCAGACGGCCCGCATCGCGTCGGGGGGCCGCCGGGTGAACCTCTCCCGCGAAATGGAGATCCTGGCCCGCTACCGCGACCACCTGGGCCGCCCGGGCACGACCCTCGCGATGACCCTCCTGGAACTCAGCCGCGGCCGGGTATGACGCCGGGTGCCCGGGTGCTCCGCCGCCACGACGGGGGCCGGAGCACCGGGACGTCCCGAGCCGGGGCGGCTCAGGTCACCGTGCAGGACTCCCGGCCGGACCCCCGGCCACCGGCTCGACGACCACAGCCCACACCACCTTGCCGACCCCGTCCCGCTCGGCGACGCCCCACCAGGAGGAGAGCGTCTCGACCAGGAGCAACCCGTAGCCCCCGGCCTCGTCGGGCGCACGCCGCACCGGCCAGACGCTTGAGGCATCGTGCACCTCGATCCGCACCCCGCCGTCCTGCCGTACGAAACGCGTCTGGATCTCCCGCCCCGGCGGTACACGGGCATGAACGACGGCATTCGTCACCAGCTCCGACACCACCAGCACGGCCGACTCCTCCAGCTCGGCCATCCCCCACCCCGCCAGCGCCTTACGCAACTGAGCCCGCGCCAGGCCCACGCACCTGCGATGCCTGCGCCACTGCCACTTCACCACGTGCGCGCTCAATGCCTGCGGATCTTCTGCCTGTGCGGCCATCTCACGGCCTCTCGTGGAAAGTTGAAGCGGACCGGTACCAGTCAACGGCCGCCGCGCGGCCGTAACCACGTCACTTCCACGGCAGTTGTGCCGCACGTCTGCTGCATCCACTACCGTGACCAGGGAAGACGGCATGCCTGGGAGGACGAGGTATGGCGGACAGGCGTGATCGCTTAGCTCGGCGTATGAAGGCGTGCGGCTACAGTCAGGAACGGTTCGCGCATGCCCTGTCCGTCGACCGCACCACGGTCGGCCGCTGGGTACGCGGTGAGGCGGCTCCGCAGGGATTTCTGTGGCCGAAGCTCGCGCGGCTCCTCAGGGTGACCCCGGCGGAGCTGGAGAGCCTGTTGGCAGCGGACGAGACTCCGGCAGCGGCCACGAGGTCGCAGGGGGGCGGCTCTGACGACGTGATCCGACGTGACTTCCTTCAGCTCATGACCATGGCAGGCGCGATGGTCTCCATGCCCACGCCCGCCGCGGCGAGCGGACCGACGGGCTACACGAGCATGGGCCCGCACCTGTGGCAGGTATACGCCCTGGCGTCCTCCAAGCAGTCTATGTACCCCTTTGTCCGCGATCAGGCGGTCGAATTATCCGGGGCCCTTCGGGCAAGTCACGGAGCGGCACACAAGCGTCTCTGCGCGGACGCGGGGGATCTCTTCCAACTTGCGGGAGAGATCATGTTCGACGGCAATCGCTACACTGACGCAGCTCACTGCTACACCCTCGCGGCCAGCGCGGCGCGGGAGGCCGAGGATCCGGACCTGTGGGCCTGTGCGCTGACGCGGCACGCCTTCATCGGTCTGTACGGAGACCAGAGGTACGAGGAAACCGCTCCGCTGGTGGAGCTGGCGGGTAATGTGGCCCGGCGCGGAGATGCGCAGCTTTCCACTCGGCACTGGGTTGCCGCGGTGCAGGCCGAACTCTTCGCAGCCATAGGTGATCTCGACTCATGCAAGCGGTACCTGGATGAAGCCGAGGAAGTCCATGCGCTCTCTGGCCCCGTACACAACGGCGGGTGGTTGAGGTTCGACGGCTCCCGCCTCGCTGAGGAACGCGGCACGTGCTTCACAAAACTCCAGCGACCGGATCTGGCCGAGGACGCACTCAATGCGGCGTTGAAGCAGTTGCCTCCCTCGTCACGCCGGCGGGGTGGCATTCTGGCGGATCTGGCACTGATCGGGGTACAGCGGCGGGACATCGACCAGATCGTGTCGTACGCGAACGAGGCCCTGCGGATCGCGCGCCAACGCGGATCCGGCTGGATCGGCCGTAAGCTCCTCGGGCTCAGGACGGAACTCGAACCGCTGAAGTCCGACCACCGAGTGAGAGACCTGACCGAGCAGATTTCTGCGCTGAACTTCTCAGCATGAAAGGAAGATCCGTGGACATCGAGGAAGGCCGCATCTTTCGCGAGGCGTGGATTGCGGGGGTCAGGAAGCATTTTCCCGGCGAGCCGAAGCCCGGGTACGTCACACCGTGGGGGGAGACGCCGGACTGGGAGCGGGAGGCCGCGGCGGTCGTGTGCCGACAGGTGCGGGAGTTCATCGAGTTGTCGGGCGGCAGCACGGGTCGGCTGAGCAGGGAACAGCGCGGGCGCTTCGTCGCCACGTGCTGGATTGCGCAGATCTACTACCGCATCGAGGACCCGAAGCCGGGCTATGTCGCGGACTGGTCCGAGCTTCCCGAGTGGCAGCAGGAGACGGACGCGGACATCTTCGACGCCATCGAGAGGGCGACCACCCCGTAGCTGCCCGCTCGACCCGATCACGGTGGCCGGGCTTCCGGACCGGGCGGTGGCCGAGCGCCGGGATGCCGGGCCGGGTTCAGCGGGGTGCGGCCAGTACTGCCGCCAGGCCCTCTTGCAGATCCTTGACGAAAAGCTCGGGGACCTCCAGCGACGGGAAGTGTCCCCCGCTCTCGGGCAGGCTCCATCGGACGATCCGGCGGTACCGCTCCTGTGCCCAGGGGCGCGGACACTTCTCGACGTCGCGGGGATACCCGGTGATGGCCGAAGGGACGTCGACCCGGAGTTCGGGGTCGAGCGAGTTGTGGCTTTCGTAGTAGATGCGGGCCGCCGATGCGCCGGTCCGGGTCAGCCAGTACAGGGTGACGTCGTCGAGGATGCGGTCTCTGGAAATCCTCTCGAACGGGCTGTCCTCGGTGTCCGACCACTCGGCGAACTTGTCGAGGATCCAGGCGAGAAGCCCGACCGGTGAGTCAACCAGCGCATAGCCGATGGTCTGCGGCCGGGTCGCCTGCTGCTTCGCGTACGCCGCACGGTGGCGCCAGAAATCACGGGTCTCCTCGGCCCACTTGCGCTCGTCCGCCGTCAGCCCGTCCGTCGTCAGACCGGGCGGTCCCTCCGCGAAGGTCGTGTGGATGCCGAGGACGTGCGCCGGGAACCTGCCGCCGAGGACCGTGGTGATGTTGCCGCCCCAGTCGCCGCCGTGGGCCGCGAACTCGGGGTAGCCCAGCCTTCCCATCAGCTCCACCCAGGCGCCCGCGATCTTTTCTGTTCCCCACCCGGTGGTGGCCGGCCTGTCGCTGTAGCCGAAGCCCGGTAGCGACGGGACCACGACGTGGAAGGCCGGCGTGTCCGCGTCTTTCGGATCCGCCAGCTCGTCCACCACATCGATGAACCGCACGATGCTGTCCGGCCAGCCGTGGGTCAGGATCAGGGGAACGGCATCCGCGCGCGCGGATCGGCGGTGCAGGAAGTGGATTCCCAGGTCGTCGATGGTCGTACGGAACTGGCCGATCTGATCGAGGCGTTCTTCGAACGACCGCCAGTCGTACCCGGTGCGCCAGTAGTTCACGACATCGACGAGGTCGGCGAGCGGAACGCCCTGTGCCCATCGGCGCGGGCCGGGCCCGGCCCGATGGACCGTCTCGGCCTCCGGCAGCCTCGCCGCGGCCAGTCGCGCGCGCAGATCGTCGAGGTCGGCGTCGGTCGCACGGGCTTGGAATGCTTGCACGTCGTGACGTGGACGAGGCATGAGACCTCCTGGCCATCGGAACCGGCTGTGGGGAACCATAACCCCGGACCTGGTGGGTGGGGGGAAGGGAGGACCGACGCGAGCGTCAGCCGGGACGGCAGTCCTCCGGCTGGACCACGATGCCGCCGAAGCGGGCTTCGGCGGCCCAGTAGCGAACGCCGTCGACGAGTACCAGGCCGTCGACCGTGACCTGCTCGCATTCCGTGTCGTCGTCCCGGTGGACCGCCATGAAGCCGCCGCCCAGGCCGGTGTTGTACATCTTGATCGGGCGGCCCGCCAGATCCGTTGCCCGGCGCGGGCATTCGTTGCACAGAGCCCTCGGGTACCGGGCGCTCCACGGCCTGGAGGTGCCGTCGTGGGGGCACATGCTCATGGGTCGTCGGCCGGTAGACAGGTGCACCCCCCTCCCGCCGGAGCTCGTGCCTTGTCTACTCGTCCGAGCCGGACCTGTCCAGGCCCGCTCTTCGCCACGTCCCCCCGCCGACGTGATCGTCGGGGGGACTGGCGGCTACCTCGTGCCGGCTACGCCGATCAGATGGCCCTCCGGGTCTGTGAAGTGGCCTACCACCAGGGTTCCCGGGGTGCCCTCCGGGCCCATGCGGCGGGTGCCGCCCAGGGTCTCGGCCTTCCGGAGTGCGGCCTCCACGTCCGGGACTCCTACGTAGAAGAGGACGCGGCCCGCGTAGCCCTCACCGCCGCCGACGCCGCCGTTGATCCCCCCGTCCGTCGTGCTGCCGTCCACGAAGCCGTAGTTGCCGGGCTGGGAGACCGACTCGGTGGCCGCGTCGCCCACTCCGAACTCCCACCCGAACAGCTCGCCGTAGTAGCTCCGGAGCTTCGCGGGGTCGCGTCCGATGACCTCGAAGTGCACCACGGGGTTTCCCATCGGATGTCCTTTCTGCGCTGATTGCCGGGTCGTCCATCATCGACCCGGGCCGGCGGCGAAAGTCATCGGTCAGGCGCGTTCCAGCAGCGTGGCGATCTCCGTGAAGCCGCGGTCGTTCGCGTGCCGGAGCGGCGTCACACCGTCCTTGTCGGCGATGGCGGGGTCCGCGTCGGCGGCGAGGAGGAGGGCGACGATCTCCTGGTGGTCCTTGCCGCCGTCGCCGAGGATCACCGCTTCGAGGAGCGCGGTCCAGCCGAGGTCGTTGACGTGGTCGACGTCCATGTCCGTGTGCTCGGTGATCCAGCGGACGTACGCGACGTGGCCGCGCTCCGAGGCCGGGATCAGCGACGTGCCGCCGAAGCGGTTGGTGACCGTCAGGTCCGGGGTGCGGTCGCCGGACATGAGGAGGCGGGCCATCTCCGTGCTGCCGGTGACCCCGGTGACGAGCCAGGCGCTGTCGCTGCGGTCGTCCTGGGCGTCGGGGTCGGCGCCGGCGGCGACGAGGGGGCGGGCGGCGGCGACGTGGTCGCCGAGGGCGGCGAGGAGGAGCGGGGTGCGGCGGTGGCCGTCGCGGGCCTCCGGGCGCGCGCCGGCGTCGAGCGCGGCGCGTACCGCGCCGGCGTCGCCGCGCTCGGCGGCGTCGAGCAGGTCGCGGTCCCTCGCCGGGTCGCGGGGGGTGTCGCGGGGTGCGGGGCTGTCGGACACGGGGTCTCCCGGGGTGGTGGGGGCGGCGGGCGTCGAGGGAGCGGGGGACGATGCACCCGGCTTCGCTTCGCCGTCCCCCGCGCAGCCGGCGACCGCGACGAGGGCCGCGAGTACGGCGCCGGCCGCCGCCGCGCCGCCGCGGAGGCCGCGGCGGCGGGCGGACGGCACGGCTGCCGCGGCCCGGGGCGGGGGCAGGGACGAGGGCAGGAGCGGGGACGGGGGCAGGGGCGGGGACGGGGGCAGGGGCGGGGACGGGGGCAGGGACGGGGCCGACGCCCGGGCCGACGCGGCTCCTGCGTCGCGCCGGGCCGCACGCGCCCCCGGTGCCTGGGGCGCACGAGGCCGCGGATCGGGAGCCGCGCCTGACCGCCCGGGCGGGGGCGCCCCATCCCGCGGAGCCGCAGTCGGCCCACCCGGCGGACCCGTGGTCCCACCGCCCCGCGGCTCCCGCGTCGCGACGGGTTGCACGCGCCGGTGCAGAGGCGGGCGGCCGCGCATCAGCGGCCCAGTGCGGCGACGCCGGCTTCCGCGTACGCCTCGTCCTGGGCGCCGCTCGGCGCGCCGGCCACGCCGATGCCCGCGATCGGGGCGTCGTTCGCCTGCACCGGGGCGCCCCCGGCCAGGAACAGGGTGCCCGGGATGTCCTTCAGGTTCGGGGCGTCGTCCAGCCGCTCGACGAGGTCGGAGGTGGGGGCGTTCCAGGAGACGGCGGTGTACGCCTTGCGCTCCGCGGACTCGTACGACTGCGGCCCTGCGCCGTCGCCGCGGACGGTGACGATGGTGTTGCCGTTGCGGTCGACCACGGCGACCGTCACCCGCTGGCCGTCCTTCTCGGCCGCCTTCAGCGCCGCCTGCGCGGCCTCCAGCGCGGCGTCGTCGGTCAGGTGGCGGGTGGTGGCGAGGTCCTTGGCCGCGACACCGCCCTTGGCCGCTGCCGCGGCGGGAGCCGGTGCCGCCGCCGGCTCCGCCGTCGCGGTCGCGGCGGCGCCCAGGACACCGCCGCCTGCGACGGCCGCCGCGGCGGCACCGGTCAGGACTCGGGCGCGGATCGAGAGCTTCTTCATGGTGGGCGTTCCCTCCGGTACGTACGGTACGTGGACTTCCGTCGAGCCCGGCGGCCCGCGCCCTCCGGCCCGTACCGCCTGCTCCGTACCTCCACCCTCGGCCCGCCCCGCGCCCCCGCGGGTCGGCGGTGCGGCTGCCGTCGGGCGGCAGGTCGGGCGATACGGGGGTCAGCCGAACGGTTGATGCGGCGCGGTGCCCCCGCGCGGTACTAAACGAAGATGGACGTGCCCACCGACCCCCTCGGCCCGCTCCGGGCCGACCCCGACGCGGGGCGGCTGCGCGCGGTGCTCCACACCGCCTTCTTCCTGCTGCTCGCCGCCTCCCTCGCCCGGTACCTGCTGCGCCACCCCGGCAGCGGGCTCATCCCGTGGGTCGTGGGGCTGACGGCGGCGCTGGTCGCGGTGTACGTGATCGGGCGCGGCGGACTCGGGGGCCCCGGCGGGACCGGCGGAACCGCGGGGCGGGTGTGGCTCGGGGTGCTCGTGGGGGTGTGGGTGGTGCTCGTCGTGTGCGCGCCGAGCTTCGCCTGGAGCGGCGTCCCGCTCTTCTACGCCGCGCTGCGGATCCTGCCGACCCGCGCCGCGCTGTGGCTCATCGGGGCACTCACGGTGCTCGTGGTCGCCGCCCAGTTGCGTATCGCCAGGAACGACGGCGACCTGCCCATCCTCATCCTCGGCCCGCCCGCGGTCGCCGCCCTGGCCGCGGCGGTCTTCGTCTCCATGCAGCGGCAGTCCGCGCGGCAGCGCGCGCTGATCGACGACCTGGTGCGTACCCGCCGCGAACTCGCCGCCACCGAACGCCGCGAGGGCACCCTCGCCGAGCGGCAGCGGCTCGCCGCGGAGATCCACGACACCCTGGCGCAGGGGCTGTCCAGCCAGCGGATGCTCCTCCAGGCGGCGGAGCGTACGTGGCGGACGGATCCGGCCGCGGCGATGCGGCACGTCGAGGTCGCCGCCGCCGTCACCGACCGCAACCTCGCCGAGGCCCGCCGCTTCGTGTACGACCTGGCTCCCGCGGACCTCGCCGGGGGCGGCGGCCTCGCGGAGGCGCTGGCGCGGCTGGCGGAGCGGGAGAGCGGGGCGGGCGGGGGTCCGGAGGTGGTGTTCCGGCAGGACGGTACGCCGCCGGAGCTGCCGGAGCGTACGCAGGCGGCGCTGCTGCGGGTCGCGCAGGGGGCCGTCGCCAACGCCCGCGAGCACGCCGGCGCCGCGCACGTGGCGCTCACCCTCAGCGACCTCGGCGACCAGGTGGTGCTGGACGTCGCCGACGACGGCCGCGGCTTCGACCCGGAGACGGTCCCGGGCCCGGGGGCGGCGCGGGGGCACGGGCTGCCCGCGATGCGGGCGCGGCTGCGGCAGCTCGGCGGGGGGCTGACGGTGGAGTCGGCGCGGGGCGAGGGGACGGTGCTGTCGGCGGCGGTGCCGGCGGGTGGTGCCGTACGGGAAGCGAGGCAGGAGAGGGAAGGGACTTCGTCATGACCGTCCGCGTACTGCTCTGCGACGACCACGCCGTCGTCCGCGCCGGGCTGCTCGCGCTGCTGTCGAGCGCCCCGGACATCGACGTCGTCGGCGAGGCGGGCACGGGAGAGGAGGCGCTCGCGACGGCGGCGAAGCTGCGCCCGGACATCGTGCTGATGGACCTCCAGCTCGGCCCCGGCATGGACGGCGTGACGGCCACGCGCCGGATCGTCGCCGAACTCCCCGGCACCCGGGTGCTGGTGCTCACGACGTACGACACGGACGCGGACGTCACCCGCGCGGTAGGCGCGGGCGCGACGGGCTATCTGCTGAAGGCGGAGCGGCCGGAGGAGCTGTTCTCGGCGATCCACGCGGCGGCGGAGGGCCGCACGGTGCTGTCGCCGCCGGTCGCGGACCGCGTCATGGCCCAGCTCCGCACCCCGCGCCGGGCGCTGACGGACCGCGAGCGCGACATCCTGGCGCAGCTCGCCCGGGGCAGCTCGAACCGGGAGATCGCGCGGGCGCTGTTCATCAGCGAGGCGACGGTGAAGACCCACCTGGGCCGGATCTACGACAAGTTGGGGGTGGACTCGCGCGCGGCGGCGGTGGCGGTCGCGAACGAGCAGCGGCTGCTGGGCTGAGCACGGCGGCAGGGCGGGGGTAGGGCCTGGCCGCGCAGGGGCAGGGCGCCCGGGAGGCGCGACCCGGCGCGCAGGGCGGGGCTCACGGACCGGGAAACCCGCGCGTTCCCGCTCGTGCCCGCGTGCGGAGGACGGTCGGCCCGTGACCGGCCTCCCCGCCTGACCGCCGCCGGCGGCGGTCAGGCGGCACGGGGCGCGCCGACTCGCGGCGCGCGTGCGTACGGCCGGTTTCCCGCACCCCGCACCCCGCACCGCAGGCGCGTGGCGCGCGGCGCGTGGCGCCTCAGGAGATCGGGTCCGGGCCCGCCTGCGGCGTGGTCGGGCGGGAGGGCGGGTCGGCGGGCGTGGGGGCGAACAGCGGGGCCAGCACCTCCAAGTCCACCGCCTGCAGCGCCTCCGCCAGCGTGCTGCGGGGGCGGCGCGTGCCGGCCGTGCGCAGCACGCCCGTGAGCGGTCTGGCGTCCGCGACCGCCAGCGCCGCGGCGATCGCCTCCGCCGTGTCCCGTACCTCCGCGAACTGCGCCACCCGCCCCGTGCCGCCCCGCGGTGCCCGCTCAGGTCCGCCGGGCGCCGCCGCGCCGCCGCCGCCCGGCGACGCGTTCTGCGTCACGTCCCGTACGGTCGCCGCCACCGACGCCGCACCCGACGCGCGCCACGTGAACTCCGCCGTCCGCTCCCCGCCCCGGTACACCGCGATCCCCGCCGCGCCGTCCGCCGCGTACAGCGCGACCGCGGGCCAGCCCTCGCCCCGCGTCATCGCCGCCGCGGCGGCGAGCAGCGCGTCAGGCGACGGCGCCTCCCCCGCCGCCGTGCGGCCCCGCGGCCACCGGCCCGGCGCCCGCCCGGGCACGCGCACCGGCGGCCGGCCCGGCTGCGGGCGCTGCCGGGTGCGCAGTTGGGCGCAGGTGCGGGCGCCGCCGGTGGCGGTCAGGCGCAGCCGCAGGCCCGCCGCGTGGGCCGCCTTGGCGACCGCGGCCGGCGGCGCGGTGCAGACGACGATCCCGGCGTACGGGGCCGGCTCCGGCCCGGCGCCGGTGCCGGCGGGCCCGAAGGCCGCGCCCGGTCCTGGGGCGTTGTCCGGGCGGGGGCCGAACAGCGGGACGCGCCGGGCGAGTTGGGCCCGTACTTCCTGGCGGGAGAGGAGGAAGCGGCGCCGGATGGCCTCGGCGTCGTCGCCCGGATGGGCCCAGGGCACGCCGCGGGCGTCCGAGCCGACGGCGCGGAAGACCTCCAGCGCCTCGTCCCAGCGCCGGGCGCGGACGAGTGCGGCGGCGAGGCAGTTGCGGAAGCCGGCGGCCTCGGGGTCGCCCGGCTCGTAGTGCGCGGACAGCTCCAGCGCGCGTTCGACGGCCCAGGTGGTGGACGATCCCGGGGCGTCGGCGGGGTCGGAGCCGCCGGACGGTGCGCTTTGGGCCCGGCACGCGCCCAGCGACGCGGCCTCCAGGGGCAGGGCGTGCAGCAGTGACCCCGGCAGCGCCTCCTCCGCCGACTCCTCCGCGAAGACCATCAACTCCTCGACGTCCGCGCCCCCGACGATGGCGAGGTAGCGCAACGCCGCGACGTGCGCCCCGTGGTGGCCGGGCGCGCGGACGACCGCCTCGGCGAACCGGGAGACGAACGCCTCCCGCGGCGCCCGTACGGCGGTGGCGTGTTCGAGGGCGATGCGCCACGGCACGGGGTCGCCCGGCGCCTGGGCGGCGGCCAGCCGGACGAGGGGCAGGACGTCGCGCAGCACGGCGCGGGGGTCGGTGGCAGAGAGCCCGCCGGCGCCGTACGGGCCCCGCGACCGCCGCCCGCCGCCGGTACCGGCACCGGCCGCGCCATCGGATCCGGCGGCGCCGGCGGTTCCGGCAACTCCTGCGGTTCCGCCCTCTCCGGTACGGGGATCCCCGCCGCCCCCCGGCACCGGGCCCCCCGGTCCGGCGCCGGGGTCGGCCCCCGCGCCCGCGCCCGGCACTGCCCCCGTTCCCGGCCGGCCGTGCTCCGTTCCCGCACCCGCCCGTCCGTACCCGGGCCCCGCGCCCGGCACCCCGTACCACGGCCACGACTCCGCGTCGGCCACCCCGGCCCACGCGCCACCCGCCCCGTCAGCGTCCCCGGAACCGCCCCCGGCGCCGTCACCGCCCCCGGCACCAGACCCCGTGCCCGCCCAAGGGCCCTCCACCGGCCCCCCGCCACGCCGCCCGAACCGCCGTCTGCGCGGCCCGTACCGCTCCACCCGCCACGCCCGCAGCAGCCGCTCCGCCTCGACCACCGCCGCGTCCCCGCACTCCGGGTCCCACTCCCGCCACCGCCGCAGCCACCCGTCGTCGTCGAGGGCCGCCGTCGCCAACTCCGCGACGTACGTGTCCCGCCGCTCCCACTCCGCCGCCCGCCCGGCACCGGCGAGGAGTTCGCGGGCCGGGCGGAAGTCGCCCGCCTCGGCGGCGGGAAGGACCGCACGGACGCGGTGTCCCGGGGCATCCAGCAGGACGTCTTCGTCGAGGGGCAAGTCGGCGCCGACCCAGGAGTAGTGGCGCACCACGCGCGGGAACGTCACAAGGGGCCGGAGGAAGTGCATGGCACTGCATTCAAGGCCATACGAACCCCCGCGTTCCAGACTCCTACGGTGACGATCCGATATCCGAAGCGGAGTCCGGTCCATGCAGTCACAGAATGGTTTCAGCAGGAGGGACGGGCGGGGGCAAATCCGTTCTCACCGGTCACCCGGTCGGCGTCCGGGTGTGGCGTGACCGCCGCCACACCCGGTTCGTTGAACCGGACGCGGCGACCGGATGCAGGGGACAGCTTCCCGGTCCCGGCAGGGACGCGGCCGGCTCCGGGGACGCCCGGACCGGCCGCCCCCGCGCCCGCCCCGGGCACCGCCGCCGGGGGGGTACGCACCGCCCGCGCCCGCGCCGCGCGACGACTCCGTACGCACACCCGCCTCAGCGGAACCGCAGCGCCTTCAGCGCCCGCAGCCCGCGGCTCATGAAGGCCGCGTAGCTCTTGTCGTCGTCGTACCGCAGCGGCCCCAGCGCGAACGGCGCCAGCGGTACCACCCGCTGCTGCGCCACCGTCTGCGACTCCGTGTACTTCAGGATCCCCTCCGAGCCGTGCCGCCGGCCGACCCCGGAGTCCTTCATCCCGCCCATCGGGGCCTGCACGCTGCCGTACGCGGCGCCGTACGCCTCGTTGACGTTCACCGTGCCCGACTGGATCCTGGCCGCGATCCGGCCGCCTCTGCGGCCGTCCTTCGTCCACACGCTCGCGTTCAGCCCGTACGGCGTCGCGTTGGCGCGCGCGACGGCGTCGTCCTCGTCGCGGAAGCGGTAGACCGAGACGACGGGCCCGAAGGTCTCCTCGTCGCAGACGGTCATGCCGGGCTCGACGCCGTCGAGGATCGTCGGCTCGTAGAAGTACGGGCCCACATCGGGCCGCGCCCGCCCGCCGGCCAGCACCTCGGCGCCCTTGCCGACCGCCTCGTCCACGTGCCGGGTGACGGTCTCCAACTGCTGCCCGCTGACCAGCGAGCCCATGTCGGCGCCGTAGCCGAGGGTGTTGCCCAGCCGCAGGGCCTTGGTCCTGGCGACGAAGCGGGCGAGGAAGGCGTCGGCGACCGACTCGTGCACGTACAGCCGCTCGACGGAGATGCACAACTGCCCCGCCGACGCGAACGCCGCGCGCACCGCGCCCTCCGCCGCCTTCTCCACGTCGGCGTCGGCGAGCACCAGCATGGGGTTCTTGCCACCCAGTTCCAGCGAGGCACCGACGAGCCGGGCCGCGGCGCCCTGGGCGACCTCGCGCCCGGTGCGGGTGGAGCCGGTGAAGGAGACGTAGTCGGCGTGCCGGACGATCTCCGGGCCGACGACGGGGCCGGGGCCGATCGCGACCTGCCACACCTCCTCCGGCAGCCCGGCCTCGACCAGCTTCCGGCGCGCCCACAGGGCGGTCAGCGGGGTCTTGGAGTCGGGCTTCATGACGAGCGCGTTGCCCGCGACGAGGGCGGGCAGGGCGTCGCCGACGGAGAGTTCGAGCGGGTAGTTCCAGGGCGCGATCTGGCCGACGACGCCGCGCGGGTGGCGCAGTTCGGTGACCTTGGTCAGCGTCGGCAGCGCGCCGGTGCGGCGCTTGGGGCCGAGGTAGGCGGGGGCCTTGCGGCCGTAGTGGCGGGCGGCCAGCGTGACGGACTGCACCTCCTCGTACGCGTGCAGCCGCGCCTTGCCCGTCTCCAACTGCACGAGGTCCAGGACCTCGTCCTGGTCGCGCAGCAGCAGGTCGTGGAAGCGCAGCAGCACGGCGGCCCGCTCGCGTACGGGCCTGGCCGCCCAGGCGCGCTGCGCGGCGCGGGCCCGCTCGAACGCGGCCTCCACGTCCGCGGGCCCCGCCTCCGGCACCTCGGCCAGCACCTCGCCGGTCAGCGGCGAGCGGACGGCGACGGTGCCGGCGCCGGCGCCGACCACGCCGCGGGTCAGGCGCTCGACGAGCGCGGGCGTGACGAACTCGGCGGCCACGGCGCCGGCGGTGCGGGCGCCGTCGGAAGCGGAAGCGGTGGGGTTGCCTACGGCGGTCTCCGTCATAAGGCCGAGGGTAGGACTCCTGCGGCGCCTTTGGATACCTGCCGGTAACCGAATTCCGCCAGCGATTGCTGGCTCATACGTTCGGCGCCCTGCCGGGGCCGGGACACGGCCGGCGCCCCGGCACCCCGGGGGCGTACCGACGGCCGCCCCCGCCCCCGTCACATGTCCTGGATGTCGAGCGAGTCGACGACCTCCTCGAAGACCCGCTCACCGTCGCGCTTCCCCTCGCCCGCGGCCGGCATCTGCACGGTCAGGTGCCAGCCGATACTGTCGTCGTTGACGTAGAAGAACTCCCGGCTGCGCATCTTGGTCTCGGTCTCGTACCCCTCGTCGCGGGTCCACGTCGTGACCATCTCGGCGGCGTCCTCGCCCCGGTACTCGAACTCCTTGATGGCCCCGTCCACATCGGAGCTGAGTTCTGTGCACTGGATGTCGTCGCCCTTGTCGCACGCCAGGGTCTGGTTGGCCTCGCTCAGCGCGCTGTCCTCGTTGCCGGAGGAGCGGGTGAGCCACAGGCTGGGCATGCCGCCCGGGTCGGTGAACGTGACCGTGCCCTCGTCGACGCTGCGCTTGTAGTCCTCGGGCACCGCCAGCGACGCCTTGAGCTGTTCCGTCTCGTCGTACGTCTTCCAGCCCTCCGGCGCGTCGTCGCCACCGCCGAACGGGTTGGCCAGCGTCACCACCAGCGCCGCGACGACGGCTATCGCCCCGCCCAGCACGGCGAGTCTCCCGCCACGCCCCTTCGGCAGCGCCGCCGCCAGCTTCCCGCCGCGACCGCCACCCGTGCCGTCCTCGCCGCCCCCGGCCACCGGGGCGATCATCGTCGGCGCGGGCACCGGCCGGGCCACCGCCTCCAACTGCCGGCGCACCTCGTCCGGCGCCGGCCGCGCCGCCGGGTCCTTGCGCAGCAACTGCATCACGACCGTGCCCAGCGCCCCGGACCCGCGCGCGGGCGCCGCCGGTTCGGCGGAGAGCACGGCCTGCAGCGTCGCCGGCGCGGTCTGCCTGCGGTACGGGGACATGCCCTCCACCGCCGCGTACATCACCACGCCCAGCGACCACAGGTCCGACTCGGGACCCGGCCGCTGGCCCAGCACCCGCTCCGGCGCGATGTACTCCGGCGACCCGACGAACGCGCCGGTCTCCGTCAGCCCCTGCTCCCCCTCGATCTGCGCGATGCCGAAGTCGGTGAGCACGACGCGGTCGTGCCGGCCGAGCAGCACGTTGTCGGGCTTGACGTCGCGGTGCAGGATCCCCGCCTCGTGCGCGGCGGTCAGCGCGCCGAGCACGGCGCCGCCGATGCGCGCCACCTCGCGCGGGTCGAGCGTGCCCTCGGTGAGCTGGTCGCCGAGGGAGCGGCCGCGGACCAGCTCCATCACGATCCAGGGCCTGCCGTCCTCCATCACCACGTCGTGCACGGTGACGACGGAGGGGTGGTCGATCCGGGCGGCGGCGCGGGCCTCGCGCTGCATCCGCTCGTACGCCGTCTGCCGCGTCCGCTCGTCGAGATCGGCGGGCAGCCGGGGCTCCTTCACTGCGACATCGCGGTCGACGACCTCGTCGTGGGCCCGCCAGACGGTGCCCATGCCGCCGACGCCGAGGCGGGCGGCGAGGCGGTAGCGCCCGCCGATCAGCCGGCCCACCGCGGGATCGCCGACGACCTGCGTGGCCGCGGGCCCCTGCGCGCTGCCTTCGGCGTTCTGCTGCGGTGGCCGCAGGCCGTAGCTCGTGGGCTCGTCCCCCACCTTGTCCCCCTCGTCCGTCATGGCACCATCAATAGCGCACTACCGCGCGGTCGTTCCCCCGGATATCAGCTCTGTAGAAAACGTGCGACATCGGCGGCCTCCGCCGTGACATCCGCCGCAACCCGGTCGGGGCCCTCGGCGAACATGCTGACCTGCACGTTCCCCTTCCGCGGGCGGGTCCATGTGCCGGCCGCGCGGCCATTCACGGTAACAGCGGCGCGAATCTGGCCGCCGCCGGGGCGGACGGCGCGGACGAAGTCACGGGGAATGGCGGCGTCACGGTCGCGCCAGCCGAGCCAGTAGTCGTCGTACGCGGGGAGGAGGCGCACGTCGGGGGACGGACCCGGCCCGTCCGTTCCCGGCGGGTCTGCGCCCGGCGAGTCCGTGTGCCGCTCGTCTGCGTCCTGCTCGTCCCTGCGCCGCTCGTCTGCGTGCTGCCCGTACGGCGCCGGCTCCGGCCATACGCGGCGGGCCGTGCCCTGCGGCAGGCCGGACCAGGCGGCGAAGTCGCCCGGGGCGGCGGGTCCGTGGCCGCGGAGGTAGCGCCGCACCAGCTCGCGCACCGCGGCGTCGCCGGCCGGCTGCGGTCCTGCCGGGGGCGGCAGCCAGTCGCGCAGCGCGACGTACGTTGGCTCCCCCGCCCGCAGCGGCCCGTGGCAGACCAGCCCCGCGAGCGCCGCCCTGCGGATCACGTGGAACGGCGCCTGCCCGTCGGGCCCGACGCCGACGCGCGCCAGCCGCCCGGCCAACTCGGCGCGGGTCAGCGGCCCGTGCGCCGCGACCGCCTCCACGACGACGCGCTCCGCGCGCTCGTACACGCCCTCGTCCAGGCCGAGGTCGCGGTAGCGCCGGGCGGCGGCGGAGACGAGGCGGGGGCCGTAGAGGGCGAGCAGCCAGTGCACGTCCGCCGCGGGTACGAGATGCAGCGTGCCGCGCATGAACCACCCGCGGACCAGGGTCCGCCGCTCCTCCAGCGCCTCGCGCACGGCGGTGCGCGTGAGCCCGTACGCGCGCGCCCGCAGCCCGAGCGCCGCGGCCTCCAGGTCCTGCGCCTGCACGGCGAAGACACGCGCCGCGACCTCTTCGGCGCCGGCGCACCGCACGCCCCCGGCGACGCACTGCGCCCGCGCCCGCGCGAGGAGCACGGCGGAGTCCGTCACCGCGCCGCCTTCCGTCACCGCTCCGCCCACCGTCCCCGTACCGCATACGCCACCGCGCCCGCCGCCAGCACCCCCGCACCCGCGGCCACCGACACCGGCGGCAGCGAGAACGCCAGCACCACGCACCCCGCAAGACCCACCGCCGGCACCGCGCGCGGCGGGCGGCCCTCCTCCGGGGCGAGCGTCCACGCCGAGGCGTTGGCCACGGCGTAGTACAGCAGCACCCCGAACGACGAGAACCCGATCGCCCCGCGCACGTCCACTGTCGCAGCCACCACTGACACCACCGCGCCGACCGCCAGCTCCGCCCGGTGCGGCACCCGGAACCGCTCGTGCACCGCCGCGAGACCGTGCGGCAGATGGCGGTCCCTTGCCATCGCCAGCGTCGTACGGGAGATCCCGAGGATCAGCGCCAGCAGCGACCCCAGCGCCGCCACCGCCGCCCCGACCCGCACCACCGGCTCCAGCCACCCCGCGCCCGCCGCCGACGCCGCGTCCGACAGCGGCGCCGTCGCGTGCGCGAGACCGCCGGCGCCGAGGACGGCGAGGACGGCCACCGCCACCGCCGCGTACGCGACGAGCGTGATGCCCAGCGCCACCGGCACCGCGCGCGGGATGGTGCGCTCCGGGTCGCGCACCTCCTCGCCGAGCGTGGCGATGCGCGCGTACCCGGCGAACGCGAAGAACAGCAGCCCCGCCGCCTCCAGCACCCCCCACACCGAGGTGTCGCCGCCAGGCCGCAGCCGGTCCGCCTCGGCGGCACCGCTGGTCAGCACCGCCACGACGACGGCGGCCAGCACCGCGAGCACGGCCGCGACGATCACCCGGGTGAGGAGCGCGGACTTCTGCACTCCGCGGTAGTTGACGGCCGTCAGCGCCACGACGGCGGCCACCGCGACGACGTGCTTCTGCTCCGGCCAGGCGTACGCCCCGACCGTCAGCGCCATCGCCGCGCAGGACGCGGTCTTGCCGACGACGAACGCCCAGCCCGCGAGGTAGCCCCAGAAGGGGCCGAGGCGCTCGCGGCCGTAGACGTAGGTGCCGCCGGAGGCGGGGTAGCGGGCGGCGAGACGGGCGGACGAGGTGGCGTTGCAGTACGCGACGACGGCGGCGGCGCCGAGCCCGATGAGCAGCCCGGAGCCGGCGGCGCGGGCGGCGGGCGCGAGGGCGGCGAAGATCCCGGCGCCGAGCATGGCACCGAGGCCGACGAGCACGGCGTCGCCGACGCCGAGACGGCGGACGAGAGGGGTGGCCTGGTCGGACATGGGCGGGAGGGTATCGGAGGGAGGTGACGGGAAGGGGGCGCGCGGGATCACGCGGGGGGCGTGTGGCGCGTACGGGACGGAAGGGGCGGGCCCGGCCACGGAACCCGCCGCCTCGTCACCCCGTGGGCTGGTAGCTCTCCGCCGCGATCCGGTGGAACCGCTCCACCTCGTCGTTCTTGCCGTCCGGGCCGATCATCAGCACCACGTGGTAGCTGTCGTCCCAGATCATCGCCAGGTTGCGCGCGTGCACCTGCCGCCCGCTGCCGTCCGTCCAGTCGAACTCGCCCTCGGCCATGACCCGCTGACCGACCTCGATCCGCCGCAGCCCGTCGGCCTGCGCCCACGCGGAGTCGCGGTACTCGTCCAGCTCCGGCTCGCTCTGCTGCTGGTACGCCATCGGGTCGCTGCCGAACTCGCCGACGCCGTCGCGGCCCGGGACGACGAGGAGTTCGTACTCCCCGCCGACGTAGCTGACCTGGCCGTCGCTGCCGGCGGTGCGCTGCCAGCCGTCGCGGACGGCGACCTCGAAGCCCGCCGGGTCCTCGCGGAGCACGAAGCCGTCGGGCAGTTCCGAACCCGCGCCGCTGCCCTGCCCGCCGTCCTTCGGCTTGTCGGGGTCGTCCTTGGGCTCCTTCGGCTCCCCGCGCTCCCCGGCCTCGTTCGTGTCGCCGGAGTCCGCGGACGGTGCCGCCGACTCGCCGGGACCGTCCTCGCGGCCGGCGCCGACGGCGCTGCGCTGGTCGCGGCCCGCCTCGTCGGCCCCCGGCATGAACATCGCCGCGTACGCGATGGCGCCCGCCATGGCGACGAAGATCAGCGCGATGAGCGTACGGCCGAGGCTGCGCGGCCCGCGCGGGCCGCGCCGCGCCCGGCGCTTGTGCCGCCGCCGCACCGGCACCGGCGACTTGTTCGCGCGCCGCCTGCGCATCAACTCGCCGCGCCTGCGCAGTATCGGCAGCCGCCGGGGATCGCCGCCGCGGCCGGTGCCGTGCTGCGGCACGGTGACCGTGCGGCTGCCGATGCCGGGCTCGGGCGCGGTCCTGATCAGGGACCGCAGCCAGCCGCGCAGCTCCTCGAAGTCCGGCCGCTCCGTGGGGTCCTGGCGCAGCAGCGACTCCACGACGGGGCGCAGGGCCCCGCACTCCTCCGCGTGCGCGGGGGGCTCGGAGCAGACGAGCTGCACCAGCTCGGCGACGTCCTCCTCGGGGTACGCGGAGTGCCCCTGGACGGCGCGGAAGAGCAGCGCACCGAGCGCCCACAGGTCGGCGGCGGGGCCGACGGGGGGCGCGAGCTGCCAGTGCTCGTGGATGGGCCCGGCCTGCTCGGGCGCCCAGCGCTCGGTGACGGCGCCGACGACCTGCATCCGCGTCTGCCGCGCGCGCTCGGCGGCGAGCCGGGTGCTGGGCCCGGGGTAGCGGGCGGCCCCGCCGGTCTCGGGACCCGGCAGCTCGTCGCGCCCCGCGGGCACGGCCTGCGCGCCGACGGGCACGGCGATGGACGCCCCGGGCCGCACCCCGGGCAGGCTGCCGCCGTAGGAGGCGCCGCCGGGGAGGGGGTCGGGAAGGGACTGCCGCTCGGGCTCGGCGAACTCGGCGGGCCTGGCACCGGGGTTGCCGTAGGCACCGGGACCGCGCCCGGCGGGCTGCCCGCCGGGGTACGGCCCGGGGGCACCGGGCGGACGAGAGCGGTCGGCGGACGGATAGCCGCCCTGGCCACCGGCACCGCCGGACGCGGGCCCCTGCCCGGGCGCACGCGACGCACCGGGCCCACCGGGACCGCCGTGGGCACCGGGCTGCCCGCCGGGGTACACCCCGGGGGCACCGGGCGGGCCAGTGCGGTCGGCGGACGGATAGCCGCCCTGGCCGACGCCCCCGGTCGCGGGGCCCTGGCCGGGCCCGCGGGACCCGCCGGGGCCTCCGGATACGGGAGACCCACCGCCGGGGCCTCCGGAAACACCGGTGCCGCCGTGGGCGCCGGGACCGCCCGCGCCCCCGGGCGCACCGCCGGGACCGCCGTGGGCGCCGGGTGCACCCGCACCTCGGTACGGACCGGGCCCACCGCCGGCGGGCGCACCGCCGGGTGCGCCGCTGCCGCCGGGCGGCGCCGCAGCTCCGGGCGGGCCCGTATCACCGGGCGCACGACCGGCCCCGGGGGCGCCGCCTGCGCCGGGCGCTCCGGGCGTAACGGGGCCGCCCGCGTGCGGCGCCGGGGCGCCGGGGGCCGCTCCCGTGGTCCGGTACCGGCCGCCGGGGGCGGCCGTCTGCGTGCCGTAGGGGTCCGCGGTTCCGTACTCGTCGTAGCCGTCTTCGCCCGCGTCGTGCGGCAGGTCGTCCCAGGGGGCGCCGCTATCCGGTGAACCGGCGGCCTGCGAAACGGGGTTGGCGGCGCCGCCCTGCGCGGGCCGGCCGCCGCCGATGTCGATACGGTCGCTGTACGCCGGTCCTGTACCCGCGCCCGGAGGCCGGCCGGCCTCGGGCGTACGCGCGGCCTGCCCCGGCACCACCGGGCGTCTCGCACCGCCGGCACCACCGGCGATCTGCGCCTCGGCGGCCCGCGTACCGGCCTGGTACGCGGCCATCACCCCGGCCCGCGCCGCGGGCACCTCGTCCCCGCGCGGCTGCCCTCCGGACACCGCGCCGGGCACCGCGCCCCCGGGCCGACCGCCCTGCGTCCCACCCGCATACGGCTGTTGGGCCGGACCACCGCCCGGCACCCCGGGTCCCTGCCCACGGGCCCCGGGAAGACCACCACCCGACTGCCCGCCCGGGTAAGGCCGTTGGGCCGGGCCTCCGCCCGGGACCCCGGGCCCCTGCCCGTGCGCACCAGCGGCACCGCCGCCCGGCTGCGCACCGCTCCCGTGCGACTGCTGAGCCGGTCCGCCGCCCGGCACCCCGGGCCTCTGCCCGGGGACCCCGGCGGCACCGCCGCCTGGCCGACCGCCCTGCGCCGCACCGCCCTGCGGGCCGCCCGCAGGCGGCCGCTGGGGCGTACCGCCCTGCTGCCACGCGCCGAACGGCCAGCCCTCCGCGGCGTCTTCGCCCGCACCCGCTCCGGTGCCCGGGCCGCCCTGCGCGCCCCAGCCCGGGTCGCGGCCTCCGCGGCCCTCGGTGCCTCCACGGCCTTCGCCGCCCCGCGGCTCGCCCTCCGCCGCCTCCGGCCCGCCGCCCGCCCCGTACGGAGCCGAGCGCCACACCTCGTCGTCCTCGTCGTACGGCGGTGTGCCGTACGGGCCCGCGCCGCCGCGCGCCTCCGCGCCGTCGCCGTACGGGCCGCCGCGGTCGTCCCACCCCGGCGGTAAGACACCGCCCTCCGGCTGACCGGCCACTCCCCGCGGAGCGCCGGGAGAGCCCTGCGCCGGCAGGAACCCCGTTGCCGGGTCCGGGAGTTGCGGCAGGCCCGGTGCGTCGCCCGGCCCCGGCCCCTGCTCCGGTCCCGCCCCCGGGTCCGCGGTGACGCCGGGGCGGGGCCCCGGGCTGCCCGACGGGCGCGGGGGTTCGCCGCGGCCCGGCGGCGGGGGCAGCGGATCGTAGCCGCACAGCGCCTCTTCCGCCGCGCCCGACGCCAGGCCCGTCAGGACCACCCGGCCGTCGTCGCAGACGAGCACCGTGCGCGTCGTGATGTTCCGGTGCGTCCAGCCGTGCGCGTGCAGCGCGCGCAGCGCCGTGAGGATGTCCGCCGCGACCTCCGCCCCGCGGTACGGGCTCAACGGCCGCTCCTCCAGCAGCCCTTCGAGCGTCCGCGCGGGCACCAGCTCGCTGACGATCCAGAGACTGCCGCCCTCCTCGAAGACGTCGAAGACCTGGGCCAGCCGCGGGTGGTCCGGTATTGCCGCCGCCGCGCGGGCCGCGTCCATCGCGCGCTGCACCACCGCGCTCGCCGCGCTCCGGCCCGCCCCGCCCCCGTACCCGGAGGGATCCGCGCCGCCGCCGTCCTCTATCAGCTCGGCCTCGACGATCTCCGGCAGCGGCACCTGTCCGATGAGGACGTCCTGCCCGCTGTACGTGTCGAAGGCGCGCGTGTGGATGGGTTCGGCGTCGACGGCAGCCGGTAGCCGGTAACGGTCGGCGAGCACTCGGCCCGCGTAGTCGTCCACGAACGCCTCCCCACAACCGCGCAATGAGCCTGAGACCGGGCCAAATGCGGTCGGTATTCAGCCTGGTCCGGATGCGTACGGTCCGCGAGACATCACGATACGTGCTCGACGGGTGGTCTGTGCCCCGCTCGCGCGGGTTAGTCGACCGGCTTGAAGGATTCGAACGCCGTGTCGCGCAGCTCGCGGCACTCCGCGCCGTCCCACTCGCTCTCCGGACAACTGATCATTATCGCGTAGCCGTGGGTGTCGTCCACGGCGAATCCGCGGTCCAGGACCCTGATCCGCTGGCCGTCCTGTACCCGGCTGAACTGCCAGTCCGCGACCGTGGGATACCCGCGCCACCCGATTTCCTTCATCGAGATCTTGCGGTAGCCGGAGCTGGAGGAACTCACGTCGCCCTCTATTCCCTGCCAGTTCGACAGCGCGCCGCCCTCGGTGTTGTTCGGCTGGGACGTGAAATCGATCTGTACGCGCGGGAAAGAGGACGATCCGCTGAAGATCGCGCCGCCGCCGCCCGGCGACGTGCTGGTGCGCTTCCAGCCGTCGGGGAGGGCCACGGAGAACTTGAACTCGGGCTCCGTGAGCGTCGCATAGCCGTCGGGTGCGCCCGCGGAGTCCTTCCCGGAGCCGGAACCGGAGCCGGAGTCGTCGTCGCCCTCGTCCTCGTTCTTCCCGGAACCCGGACCCGAGGAGTCGTCGTCCTCGTCGCCCGCGGCGGCGCCGTCGTCGTCCTGCTGGCGCTTGTCCTCCTGGGCGTCGTTCTTGCCTGCGCCGCCCCGGTCCTCGTCCTGCTTCGCCTCCTTGCCGTCCTGGGTGCCCGCGCCCGCGCTCTGCCCGCCGTCGTTGCCGGACGTGCCCGAGCCGGAGTCGTCGCCGCCCAGCGCCACGGCGAGCACCGTGCCGAGGATCGCGAGCGCCACCACCGCGGCGATGACCGCAAGCGTGCGCCGGGGCAGCGCCGCCACCCGCGCCGCGAGGTCACCGGCGCCCGCCCGCGCCCGGGCCGCCGGCGGTGCCGCGCCCGTGACCGTCGTACGGGCGGCGGGGCCCTCGGCACCGTACGCACCGGCGCCCTGGCCTGCGGCCCCGGCCGGCCCAGAACCGGCGGCGCCCGCGCCCGAAGTCCCGGCGGCGGCCGCACCGGACGGCGGCGCCGCGGGCCTCTCGGGCGTACGGGGCCGGGCGTCGGGGCGCGGCGGCAGGGCCGGCACACCGGCCGGCGCCGCCGCCTCCGCCGCGGAGGCGGCGGAATCCGCACCGGCAGCGGCGGCACCGGCGCCCGACGCGCCCGCGCCCGCGGCCGTACCGGCACGTCCCGTACTCCTGCCGCCCTGCGCCCCCGAAGTCTGTCTGCGCCCCGCCTTCTTCCGCTCCGCCTTCCGCCGCGCCGGCGCCTGCGCGCCCTGCCCCGCGTCCGGCACCACCGGCAGCGGCACCATCTTCGTCGGCGCCGTCGCCGAGGGCTCGCCCGGCGCGTCCTCCGGGGCGTCGACGACGGCGCGCAGCAGCGCCCGCGCGCCCGCGTCGTCGAGCCGCTCGTCGGGATCCTTGCGCAGCAGCCCGTAGATGGCGTCTTCGAGCGGACCGGCGTTCTTGGGCGGGTCGATGGGCTTCGTCATCACCGCGGTCAGGGTGGCGATGGCCGACCCCAGGTCGTACGGAGGATGCCCCTCAACCGCCGCGTACAGCAGCCCGCCGAGCGACCACAGGTCGGCCGGGGGGCCCGGCTTCTGCCCGCGGGCGCGCTCGGGCGAGATGTACGACGGGGCGCCGACGAGCATGCCCGTCGTCGTGATGGACGGGTCGCCCTCGACCTGCGCGATGCCGAAGTCGCTGAGCACGACGCGGCCGTCGTCGGAGATGAGCACGTTCGACGGCTTCACGTCGCGGTGCAGGATGCCCTCGCGGTGGGCCGAGCGCAGCACGTCGAGCACGGCGAGGCCGACCTCGGCGGCGCGCCGCGGGGTCAGCGGGCCGTCGTCGCGGGTGAGGTCGGAGAGCGAGCGGCCCTCGATGAGCTCCATGACGATCCACGGGCGGTCGTCCTCGTCCACCACGTCGTAGACCGTGACCGCGCCGGTGTTCCTGATGCGCGCGATCGCCTTCGCCTCGCGGAGCGTTCGCGTGACGAGGCGGCGCTTCTCGTCCTCGTCCACACTGGTGGGCAGCCGCAGCTCCTTGACCGCCACCGAACGGCCCAGCACTTCGTCCGTGGCACGCCAGACGGTGCCCATGCCACCGCGGCCGAGCACCTCCCCGAGCCGATAGCGGCCGGCCAGCAGCCGACCCGTCGCGCCGTCCCCTTCGCGCCCCATCGATCCCCTCAGCGATTCACCCCGGCAGGACCTCCATTGTGTCTTATCGCACGGACAGCCCTGAGCGCCGGGCGAGGTTTACCACGATCGATCTTCCGCCGTCCGCGGCCCGATCTGCGGCGTTGACGCCGCCCAAGTCCCGTGTCGCGTGTGCTTACATGCACCTACAAGCGACATGCCGCCACCGCGGCGCCGGCCCCCCGCCGGACCCGCGGGAGCACCGGCACGCGCACCCCCGCGGAGGCACGGTCACAGCGGCACGATCTCCGGCGCGCCCAGCCGCGCCGCGTCCGCCGTCTGGTCGTCCGGCTGCCGCTGCGACTCGCGCTCCGCCTCGACCCGCTTGTCGTAGTGCGCCACCTCGCGCTCGACCTGGTCGCCGTCCCAGCCGAGCACCGGCGCCATCAACCCGGCGACCTCGGCGGCGCACTGCGTACCGCGGTCGAAGGTCTCGATGGAGATCCGGGTGCGCCGCGTCAGCACGTCGTCGAGGTGGCGGGCGCCCTCGTGGGAGGCCGCGTACACGACCTCCGCGCGCAGATAGTCGTCCGCGCCCGTGAGCGGCAGGCCGAGCGACGGGTCCTGCTCGATCAGCTCCAGCACCTCCTCCGACAGCGACCCGTACCGGTTCAGCAGGTGCTCCACGCGCGCGACGTGCACCCCCGTACGCGCCGCCGTCCGGGCCCGCGCGTTCCACAGCGCCTGGTACCCCTCCGCGCCCAGCAGCCGCACGTCCTCCGTGACGCACGGCCCGACCCGCTGGTCGAGCCCGTGCACGGCCTCGTCGACGGCGTCCTGGGCCATCACGCGGTACGTCGTGTACTTGCCGCCCGCGACGACGACGAGCCCGGGCACCGGGTGCGCCACGGTGTGCTCGCGCGACAGCTTGCTGGTCGCGTCGGACTCGCCGGCGAGCAGCGGCCGCAGACCCGCGTAGACGCCCTCCACGTCGTCCCTCGTGAGCGGCACCGCGAGCACGGAGTTGACGTGCTCCAGGAGGTAGTCGATGTCGGCGGAGGAGGCCGCCGGGTGGGCCTTGTCGAGGTCCCAGTCGGTGTCCGTGGTGCCGATGATCCAGTGCCGGCCCCAGGGGATGACGAACAGCACGCTCTTCTCGGTGCGCAGGATGAGGCCGGTGGCGGAGTGGATGCGGTCCTTCGGTACGACGAGGTGGATGCCCTTCGACGCCCGCACGTGGAACTGCCCGCGCTCGCCGACCATCGCCTGCGTCTCGTCCGTCCACACCCCGGTGGCGTTGACGACCTGCCGCGCCCGCACCTCGAACTCCCCGCCCTGCTCCAGGTCGTGCACCCGCGCGCCCACGACGCGCTCGCCCTCGCGCAGGAAGCCCACGACCCGCGCGCGGTTGGCGACCTGCGCCCCGTACTGCGCGGCGGTGCGCACGAGCGTGGCGACGTAGCGCGCGTCGTCGACCTGGGCGTCGTAGTACTGCAGCGCGCCCACGAGCGCGTCCTTGCGCAGACACGGCGCGACGCGCAGGGCGTGCGAGCGGGAGAGGTGGCGGTGCGCGGGCATGCCGCGGCCGTGTTCGCGGGAGACGGACATGGCGTCGTACAGCAGCACGCCGGAGCCCGCGTACGCCCGCTCCCAGGCGCGGTGCTTGAGGGGGTAGAGGAACGGCACCGGCTTGACGAGGTGCGGCGCCAGCCGCTCGGTGAGCAGCCCGCGCTCCTTCAGTGCCTCGCGGACGAGGGCGAAGTCCAGCATCTCCAGATAGCGCAGCCCCCCGTGGATGAGCTTGCTCGACCGGCTCGACGTGCCCGACGCCCAGTCCCGCGCCTCGACCAGCCCGGTGGCCAGCCCGCGGGTCGCCGCGTCCAGCGCGGTGCCCGCGCCGACCACGCCGGCGCCGACGACCAGCAGGTCGAGCTCGCGCTCGGCCATCTGTGCGAGGGCCGCGCCGCGCTCGGCCGGCCCCAGTACCGCTGTCTTCACGGATGCCTCCTGTCCTGTCGCCCCGTTGCGGCAGTCCACGTGCCCACGTCCGATTCTGTCCGCACCCGCGCCGTACAGCCACCGTGCGTCGGCCTCGGGGCACAGCGCGCAGCCGTGCAACAGCCGCAGATCAGCCACAGATCAGCCACAGAGCAGCCGCGGAACGGCCTCCGCACACCCCCGGCGGCCCCCGCATACCGCCGCGCCACGGGCACCGCAAAGCGCCCAATACTGAATAACAGTCATATATGCCCGTAGCCTGACAAGAGCCTCTACCCGCCCCGGGCCCGGCACCCGGGGCCCTCCGGGAAGGAACGTCCCCCAGACATGCCCGCAGACGTCGCCGTCATCGGACTCGGCCACCACGGCCTGCCGCTCGCCCAGGCCGCGGCGGCGGCCGGCTTCTCCGTCGTCGGATACGACCCCGATCCGCGCGCCGTCGACGCCCTCGCCACCGGCCGCCCGCCGGTCGGCGGCTCGCTGACGGCCGCCGAGGTACGCAGGCTGCTGACGACCGGGTTCCGCGCCTCCGCGGACCCCGCCGACCTCGGCGGCGTCCGTACCGCCGTCCTCTGCGTGCCCACCCCGCTCGCCGAGGACGGCGCGCTCGACCTCGGCCCGGTCGCCGACGCGGCGCGCGAACTGGCGCGGCACCTCAAGCCCCGCACCACCGTGCTGCTGGAGTCCGCCGCCTACCCGGGAAGCACCGAGGACCTCCTGCGGCCCCTCCTGGAGCAGGGCTCCGGGCTGCGCGCCGGGCGCGACTTCCACCTCGCCTACTCCCCCGGCCCCCTCGACCCCGCCGACACCGCCTCCGCGCCGAAGGTCGTCGGCGGGCTGACCCCGGGGTGCACGGAGGCGGCGGTGGCGTTCTACGGGCGGTTCGCGGAGCGGGTCGTACGGGCCAGGGGGCCGCGCGAGGCGGAGACGGTGCGGCTGCTGGAGGGCAACGTACGGCACGTGAACTTCGCCCTCGTCAACGAGCTGACGTGGTTCTGCCACGACCGGGGCATCGACCTGTGGGACGTCGTCCGCTGCGCCGAGACCCGCCCCTTCGGCACCGCGCACAGCTTCCGTCCGGGCCCCGGCGTCGGCGGCCACGGGGTGCCGGTCGACCCGGGCCGCGTCCCCGTCCGCGTACCGCATCCGGGCGGCAGGACCGCACCCGGCTTCGATCACCCGCTGCGGATGGTCGACCTCGCCCGGGAGGTCAACGGCCGGATGCCGCGGTACGTCGTCCAGCGCTGCGCCCAGCTCCTCAACGAGCACGGCAAGTCCGCCCGCGGCGCCCGGGTGCTGCTCCTCGGCGTCACGTACGACCCGGACGTCGCCGACCTGGAGCGCACCCCGGCGACCGACGTCGCCGCGCGGCTGACGGAGCTGGGCGCGCGGGTGGGGTTCCACGACCCGTACGTCACGGCGTGGCAGGTGCTGGGCCGGCCGGTGCCGCGGACGGGTTCCGTGTACGACGCGGCGGCGGACGCGGACCTGACGGTGCTGCTGCAGCCGCACCGGACGTACGACCTCCAGGCGCTGGCGGTGAAGGCGCAGCTCCTCCTGGACACCCGGGGGGCGACGCCGCCGGGAGCGGCGCACCGGCTCTGAGCGGCGCACCGGCTTTGCGCGGCACGCCGGCTCTGCGCGGCACGCCGCTGTGAGCGTCGCGCGGCCGGATCCGGACGGCGTGCGGCAGGGGGCGTAAACACCCGGCGGATCACCCACCCCCGGGGTGCCGGAACCGGAGGTATCCCGGCGGAACTGCTACCGTTCGGCCGTATGGGTGATGCGGTGATGACGACGGCCGACAGCCGCCCCGGGCTGCTGCAGGCGCTCGCCGTCGGCGCCGCCGCCACCGTGGCGGGAGCGCTGGTCCTGGGCCTGACGCAGGGCCTCGTGGGCGAACGCGGCCTGGAGCTCGGCTACTGGGCGCTGGCCCTCGGCCTCCTCGTCGGTGCCGCCGTCGGCCGCGCGGGCGCGGAGACCCGCGGCTCGGCGTTCCTGGCGATCCCCGTGGCACTCGCCGGCGTCCTCCTCACCCAGCTCTCGGCGACGGCCGTACACCTCGGCACGGCGGACGTGGGCGCGGCGTACGACTTCTGGCAGAGCGACGTGCTGGGGAAGAACGACATGTCGTTCTACCTCGTGGCCGCGGCGGAAGCGTTCCTGGTCAGCCAGCGAGTGTCCGAAGTTCGAAACAGCATGTCGCAGTCGCGTCACGACTCCCTTTAAGGGCTTGTTGTCGGGCACCGCTCAACTGCTAGCGTGCCGCGGGTTGTCCCACTGACCGCGCCCACCACACCAACTGTCCCCGGGCACGGCAGACCCATCTCTCCGGGGGGAAATACACATGTCCCAGCCTTACCAGCAGCAACCAGGCCCCGGCGCTCCCGGCCAGCAGCCGTACGGCGCCCCGCCGCCCTACGCGCAGCAGCCGGCCGGCTCCGGCAACACGGGCCTCGCCGTGGGCGTCGGCATCGTCGCGATGATCGTCGGCGCCGTCATCTACGGTGCCATCATGCGGGCGTCCGGGGGAGACGCCGGCGAGTACACGCTGTACGCCTACCCCGCCGCCGCGGCCGGCATCCTCGTCGGCCTCGCGTTCGGCAAGCTCGGCGGCCGGAACCCGGCGCTGCCGTTCGTCGCCATCGTCCTCGGCATCCTCGGCGCCATCATGGGCCAGTTCCTGGGCTACGCGATGCTGATCAACCACTGGACCGACGGCCAGATCGGCATCGCGACGGCGTTCACCGACGAGTTCGACCTGCTGAAGGAAGCCTTCAAGGAGGACTTCGACGCTCTGGTGGCCGCGATGTACGCGGTCGGCGGCGCGGCCGGCTTCGCCCTGACGAAGCGCCTCGCCCGCGACTGAGGCAGCAGCAGACGGCACACGACGCAGGGCCGGGACCGCGACGAACGCGGCCCCGGCCCTGCGTCGTTGCCGCCCGGTCCGGGCGGCGCCCCCCGTCCCGTCCGTCAGGCGGGCGGCATCGCGGTATCCAACCTCCCGTGCAGCAGCAGGTAGAAGACGTACAGCGACTCCCGGCCGCCCTTACCGCGGTCGTAGCGGCGCAGGGCGCGGCCGAGGGGGTTCCACACCCGCCCGTCCGGCATCCGCACGCCGACGGGCTGCTCGAAGTAGTCGCGCTGCCGGTCGTCGAGGTCCACCCAACTCCCGCCCCCGGCCCGGACCATGACCTCTCCGACGTATGCCCCGACCCCGCGCAGCGCCTGCGCCACCGCGCGCTCGTCGGCCCCCTGCCCGGCACGGACCCCGGCGACGATCCGGTCCGCGACGCGCAGGCTCTCGACGGAGTAGTCCAGCGGCAACCGCCGCGGCCCCCGCAGCCATTCGGCCACCACCCCCTCCACGTACCGGCTCATCCCGGCCGCTTCGGGTAACACATCGCTCGCACGCCCCATGGGAATCCCCTCCACGCTCGTCGGCAGCGACCTTCACCTGAACAGCGCCGGAACCCCGTTTAAACGTCACACCTCCGAGGGGTGACACTTCCCACACGAGGGGTCACCACCCAGGTCTGGACAAACCCCCGACCTGCCGGCTCCGGCAATCAGCAAGGCCCCGCCGACCAGCGGGACTCCGGGAACCCCACGGATAAGTCCGGCTTGGGGGGAATGTCTTTTGGGTTGCGGGCGGGGGGAGTGGGGGGTTAATCAATGCGGGTGCAGCGATCGGCCGGCGGCGGCGCGGAGTTGGCCGATGTGCGGGTGCCGGGTACCGGCGGGGGCGTACCCCGGAAGACCCGGGCCGCCGGGAGGCGGTTCGTGAGCGCACCCCCCGGCCCCGCGGGACTGCCCTCCCGCCGGGGCCGGGGTGGTGCTCCCGTTCGTGGACGGGGGGTTCAGCGGGAGCGGGCCACCGTGACCTCGACGCGCTGGAACTCCTTCAGCTCCGAGTAGCCCGTCGTCGCCATCGCCCGGCGCAGGGCGCCGAAGAAGTTCATCGACCCGTCCGGCGTGTGCGACGGGCCCAGCAGGACCTCCTCGGTCGTGCCCACCGTGCCCAGGTCCATCACCTTCCCCCGCGGCACGTCCTCGTGGACCGCCTCCATCCCCCAGTGGTGCCCCCGCCCCGGCGCGTCCGTCGCGCGGGCCAGCGGCGAGCCCATCATCACCGCGTCCGCCCCGCACGCCACCGCCTTCGGCAGGTCGCCGGACCAGCCGACGCCGCCGTCCGCGATCACGTGCACGTAGCGGCCGCCGGACTCGTCCATGTAGTCCCGGCGCGCCGCGGCGACGTCCGCCACCGCCGTCGCCATCGGCACCTGGATGCCCAGCACGTTGCGCGTCGTGTGCGCCGCGCCGCCGCCGAAGCCGACGAGCACGCCCGCCGCGCCCGTGCGCATCAGGTGCAGCGCCGCCGTGTACGTCGCGCAGCCGCCGACGATGACCGGCACGTCCAGCTCGTAGATGAACTGCTTGAGGTTCAGCGGCTCCGCCGCCGACGAGACGTGCTCCGCGGAGACCGTCGTGCCGCGGATGACGAAGATGTCCACCCCCGCGTCCACGACCGCCTTGGAGAACTGCGCCGTACGCTGCGGCGACAGCGCCGCCGCCGTGACCACGCCCGACTCGCGGACCTCCGCGAGCCGCCGGCCGATCAGCTCCTCCTTGATCGGCTCGTCGTAGATCTCCTGCATGCGCCGCGTCGCGTCGCCCTCGTCCAGCCCGGCGATCTCGGCGAGCAGCGGCTCCGGGTCCTCGTAACGGGTCCACAGCCCTTCGAGGTTGAGCACCCCGAGGCCGCCGAAGCGCCCGATCCTTATGGCCGCCTCCGGCGAGACCACGGAGTCCATCGGGGCGGCGAGGAAGGGCAGCTCGAAGCGGTAGGCGTCGATCTGCCAGGCGATCGAGACCTCCTTCGGGTCCCGGGTGCGCCGGCTCGGCACGATGGCGATGTCGTCGAACGCGTACGCCTTGCGCCCGCGCTTGCCCCGGCCGATCTCGATCTCAGTCACGGATGCTGCCCTTTCCAGACGGTTGCCGCCCCAGTATCCCCCGGTCGGTCCGGTCAGCCCTTGCGGGAGTAGTTCGGGGCCTCGGTCGTCATCTGGATGTCGTGCGGGTGGCTCTCCTTCAGGCCCGCGGAGGTGATGCGGACGAAGCGGCCGCGGTCCTTCATCTCCGGGACGGTGCGCCCGCCGACGTAGAACATCGACTGCTTCAGCCCGCCGATGAGCTGGTGTACGACTGAGGCGAGGGGGCCGCGGTACGGGACCTGGCCCTCGATGCCCTCGGCGATGAGCTGGTCGTCGCTCTTGACCTCGTCCTGGAAGTAGCGGTCCTTGGAGTACGACTTGTTGCCGCCGCGGGACTGCATCGCGCCCAGCGAGCCCATGCCGCGGTACGACTTGAACTGCTTGCCGTTGATGAACAGCAGCTCGCCCGGCGACTCCTCGCAGCCCGCGAGCAGGCTGCCGAGCATCACGGTGTCCGCGCCGGCGACCAGCGCCTTGGCGATGTCGCCGCTGTACTGCAGGCCGCCGTCGCCGATGACCGGCACGCCGGCGTCCCGGGCCGCCTGCGCGGCCTCGTAGATCGCGGTGACCTGCGGGACGCCGACGCCGGCGACCACGCGGGTCGTGCAGATGGAGCCGGGGCCCACGCCCACCTTGATGCCGTCGACGCCCGCGTCGACGAGCGACTGGGCGGCGTCGCGGGTCGCGACGTTGCCGGCGACGACGTCGACCGCCGCGTTCGACTTGATCTTCGCGGCCATGTCGGCGACGAGCCGCGAGTGGCCGTGCGCGGTGTCCACGACGATGAAGTCCGCGCCCGCCTCCACCAGCGCCTGCGCGCGGTCGTACGCGTCGCCCGCGACGCCGACGGCGGCGCCGACGATCAGCCGGCCCTCCGCGTCCTTGGCCGCGTTCGGGTACTTCTCGGCCTTGACGAAGTCCTTGACCGTGATGAGGCCCTTGAGCACGTCCCGGTCGTCGACCAGCGGCAGCTTCTCGATCTTGTGCCGGCGCAGCAGCTCCATGGCCTCCGCACCGGAGATCCCGACCCGGCCGGTGACCAGCGGCATCGGCGTCATGATCGACCGCACCTCGACGCTGCGGTCGGGCTCGAAAGCCATGTCGCGGTTGGTGACGATGCCGACGAGCCGGCCGCCGTCGTCGGTCACGGGTACGCCGCTGATCCGGAACCGGCCGCAGAGCGCGTCCGCCTCGGCGAGCGTCGCGTCGGGGCGGATGGTGATCGGGTCGGCGACCATGCCGGACTCGGAGCGCTTGACCTGGTCGACCTTCTTGGCCTGGTCCTCGATGGAGAGGTTGCGGTGCAGTACGCCGGCGCCGCCCTGGCGGGCCATGGCGATGGCCATCCTGGACTCGGTGACCCGGTCCATGGCGGCGGAGAGGAGCGGAATGTTCACCTTGACGTTCCGCGACACATGGCTTGCGGTGTCGATCTCGCCCGGTGCCATGTCGGCGGCGCCGGGCAGCAACAGCACGTCGTCGAACGTGAGCCCGATGGTGGCGAACTTGTCAGGGACGTCGGCGGCGCGCTCTGTCATGACACCCTTCCGGTGGGTCTTGCCCGATGGGACTGACCATGGTAACGGCGCGCCGGAGCGTCACGTAACGGGGCTGGTGACCGGTGTACGAAGGTACGAAGTCCGGGGCCGCCGGGACCTTCGGACCGCCGTCGCGACCCGCTCTCCGTACGCCGTACGCGCCCGTGCCGTACGCCCTGAGCAACGGCCCGTACGCCCCCGCGCCACGGCCCGTCCGCCCCGCGCCTACTGCCGCGCCAGCGCCCGCAGCCTGCTCAGCGCCCGGTGCTGCGCCACCCGCACCGCACCCGGCGTCATCCCGAGCATCTGCCCCGTCTCCTCCGCGCTGAAGCCCGCCGCCACCCGCAGCAGCAGCAGCTCCCGCTGGTTCGCCGGCAGGCTCGCCAGGAGCTGCTTCGCCCACTCCGCGTCACTGCTCAGCAGCGCCTGCTCCTCGGGGCCCAGCGAGTCGTCCGGCCGCTCCGGCATCTCGTCGGAGGGCACGGCGGTGGAGCCTGGGCCGCGCATCGCGGCGCGCTGGAGATCCGCGACCTTGTGCGCGGCGATGGCGAAGACGAACGCCTCGAAGGGGCGGCCGGTGTCGCGGTAGCGCGGGAGGGCGCAGAGCACCCCGATGCAGACCTCCTGGGCGAGATCGTCGACGAAGTGCCGTGCGTCGCCCGGCAACCGGTGCAGCCGCGTGCGAACATAGCGAAGCGCCAGCGGATGGACATGGGCCAGCAGGTCGTGCGTCGCGCGCTCGTCCCCCTCGGCCGCGAGCTGCACGAGTCCCCTGATCTCGACGGGCCTTTCGGCCGTCTGGGAAACAGTGGTCTCGTTGCCGCGCATCCGTCCATGGTGCCTCGCCCCCGAACGTTCCGCGGTATCGCGGCCGTCGTTGTAGACCGAAGCGTTATGCGCAACCGCGCGGACGGTCACCACGCGCGCCCTCCCTTCGCTGCCCCCGTGCGGGATTCGGCTGTGCCCGATGCGCCTCGTTCCGGAGAACCCATGCCTCAAGCATGCGCCTTCGCGCGGGAAACCGGATCGCCCCGTGGCCCGCGGCCCCGTTCCGCGGGCCCGCCGCCGGCTACGGGGCGGGTGTGCCGGCCCGGGGCGCGGGGCCCCGGCGCGGCGGATGCGCAGCAGGTCAGCGCACGAGACCCCAGCGGAAACCGAGGGCCACCGCGTGCGCCCGGTCGGAGGCGCCGAGCTTTTTGAAAAGCCTGCGCGCGTGGGTCTTCACGGTGTCCTCGGAGAGGAACAGCTCGCGGCCGATCTCGGCGTTGGACCGCCCGTGGCTCATGCCTTCCAGCACCTGGATCTCGCGTGCCGTGAGCGTCGGCGCTGCCCCCATCTCGGTGGAGCGCAGCCGCCGCGGCGCGAGCCGCCACGTCGGGTCGGCGAGGGCCTGCGTGACGGTGGCCCGCAGCTCGGCGCGGGAGGCGTCCTTGTGCAGGTAGCCGCGGGCGCCGGCGGCGACGGCGAGGGCCACGCCGTCGAGGTCCTCGGCCACGGTCAGCATGATGATCCGCGCCCCCGGGTCGGCCGAGAGCAGCCGGCGCACGGTCTCGACGCCGCCGAGTCCGGGCATCCGTACATCCATCAGAATCAGGTCCGAACGATCGGCACCCCAGCGGCGGAGCACTTCCTCGCCGTTAGCCGCCGTCGTCACGCGCTCGACGCCGGGCACGGTCGCAACCGCACGGCGCAGCGCCTCTCGGGCGAGTGGGGAGTCGTCGCAAACGAGGACGGAAGTCATGGCCGCCCTCCGGAGCTGATGCGCGTCACCTTGAGCCTCCAGGGCTGGTACGTATCGTCACCTTCGGCGGTCGACCGCGCGTCGGGCGCGCCCGGGACGAACGCGCTCGCAGTCAACCGCTTCCGCACTCTCAACGACGGTCACCCGAAAGAGTTACGGGGGCTCCTGGCACCTGTTGCAACGGCTGTCGCCACGGGGACCGGGGCCACACACGTCGCCACTCTACGTGAGGATGCGGTCACCGAGAAGCAGTCACCGCGCCGCGCCGCACCATGACCCGAATGCACCTATTGCTGCCGCTCTGATCAGCTATTTTCCATTTTCCCTATGAGTACTATTTACATCCGGTAAGCCCGGAAGGGTAGTGTCACGACCGTTAAGGGTCTTCCATGGCGCTCCCAAGGTGATACAAAATGGCTGATTTCTCCCGGCTGCCGGGCCCGAACGCCGATCTCTGGGACTGGCAGCTCATCGCCGCGTGCCGCGGTGTCGACAGCTCGCTGTTCTTTCACCCGGAAGGGGAGCGGGGCGCTGCCCGTAGCGCACGGGAGGCGTCCGCCAAAGAGGTGTGCATGCGCTGTCCCGTGCGCGCGGAGTGCGCGGCGCACGCGCTGGCGGTCCGTGAGCCGTACGGCGTGTGGGGCGGACTGACGGAGGACGAGCGCGAGGAGTTGCTGGGCCGCGCCCGGCACCGGACGCCGACTCCGGGGGCCACGTCTCCGGCACCCGCGGCGGCCCCCGCTCCGGAAGCGGCGCAGACGCCGACCGCGGCACCGGCCCCGACGCCGCACAACTGAGGCGGCGCGCTCGCGCGAAGTCGCCGGGCGGCGTCGCGTCCTACGTATCCCGAGCGCCCCCGTGTTTCGTACGTCCTACGTGTCCTGGGCGTCCTTCGCCGCCGCCGCCAGGCGGTCGAGCATCACCGCCACCGCCGGCACCCGCGCCAGGTCCGGCAGCGTCAGCGCGACCACCTCCCGCCGCGCCTCCGGCGTCAGCGGCACGGTGACGACCCCCCGCGGCGGCACCGCGCGCACGGCGAGCCCCGGCAGCACCGCGACCCCCAGCCCGGCGCGCACCAAGCCGACGACGGCGGGGTAGTCGTCGGTCGCGAAGTCGATACGGGGCGCGAAGCCGGCCCGTTCGCACAGCTCCACCAGATGCCGGCGGCACCGCGGGCAGCCCGCGATCACCGGCTCCGCTGCCAGCTCCGCCAGCTCCACCCGGCCCGCCACGACGGCGGGGTGGCCCTCCGGGACGAGGCACAGCAGCCGGTCCGCGAGCAGCGGCCGTACGACGAGGCCGTCCCAGCCGTCGACGGGATCGCCGGCGGCGCCGGCACCGGCGCCCGCGGCGGCGGCATCGGCACCGCGCTCCGGCACGGCCCCGCCCGCGGGCGGGTAGTGGAACGCCAGCGCGATCTCGCACTCCCCCTCCCGCAGCATCTCCACCGACCGCGGGGGCTCCGCGTCCACCAGCGAGATCCGCGTACCCGGGTGCGCCGCCCGCATCGCCGCGAGCGCGCCCGGCACGATCGTGGAGCTGCCGCTCGGGAACGACACCAGCCGCACCCGCCCCGCGCGCAGCCCGGCGAGCGCCGCGACCTCGTCCTCCGCCGCGGCCAGCCCGGCGAGGATGCCGCCCGCGTGCCGTGCGAGCGCCTCCCCCGCCTCCGTCAGCCGCAGCTCGCGGCCGGCGCGGACGAGCAGCGGCGTGGCCGCCGTCTGCTCCAGCGCCTTCATCTGCTGGCTGACGGCGGGCTGGGTCAGGCCGAGTTCGCGGGCGGCGGCGGAGAACGAGCCGGTCGCGGCGACGGCCCGGAGAACGCGCAGGTGGCGGGCGTCGAACATGCCTCCACCCTAGGCGAGTCGCACGCCCGGGCGGGCACGATCGGAAAGCTCGTTGAGCGTTGCCGGAAGGGGCGGTTACGGTCGGGGGATGCAGGTGCTCTCCGTGAACCTCGCCCGGCCGCAGACCGCGCCCGGCATCACCGACGCCCCCGGCTTCGTCACCGGCATCGACAAGCGCCCTGCCGACGGGCCGGTGCGCGTCGAGGAGCCCGGCCCCAAGGGCGTCGGCGGCAGCGCGCTCGCCGGCGACGTCATCGGCGACCTGCGCCACCACGGGGGCACGTACCAGGCGGTGTACGCCTTCGCGCGCGAGGATCTCGACATCTGGGGCGTGGAGCTGGGCCGCGAGCTGCCGAACGGGGTCTTCGGCGAGAACCTGACCACCGCCGGGCTCGACGTCTGCGGCGCACGCATCGGCGAGCGCTGGCGGATCGGCCCCGACCTGCTGCTGGAGGTCACCAGCTCGCGCATCCCCTGCCGCACGTTCGCCGGCTGGCTCGGCGAGCAGGGCTGGGTCAGGCGCTTCACGCAGGCGGCCCGCCCGGGCGCGTACCTGCGGGTGATCGAGCCCGGTGAGATCCGGGCCGGGGACGGGATCCGGATCGAGCACCGCCCGGACCACGAGGTGACGGCCGCGTTCTGGTTCCGCGCGAACACCCTGGAGCGGGAGTTGCTGCCCCGGCTCCTCGCGGCCGCGGACGCGCTGCATCCGGAGTCCCTGGAGAAGGCCCGCAAGGCGGCGGCCCGCGCGTCCTGACGGCCGGCGTTCTCCGGGCCGACCCGGAGAGCGGGCTCAGGGTTCCCTCCGGGACGTACCCGTGCGATGCCCGATGCCCGCGCGGCCCATGTGTCAGAAGACTCTGACACATGACAAAGACGAGTGGCCCGAGAACGCGGCTCAAGCGCGTGCTCCTCGCCCTGACCGCGGTGGCGGTCGCGATCGTGACCGTGGTCGTCGGCGCCGGAGCATGGTTCTACGCCACCACGGACGTCTCCACGGTCGGCAAGGTCGACTTCGCGAACGAGCTGCGGATACCGCCGCTGGAGGAAGGCGAGGTGGAGGCGGACGGCACCCGGGTCTTCACGCTGGGGATGCGCGCGGGCGAGACGGAGTTCAGGCCCGGCAGGACGACGCCGACCTGGGGGTTCACCAGCCCCGCCACGGCGGCCGACGAGCGGTGGCCTGGGACGTACCTCGGGCCGACGCTGCGCGCGGAGCGCGGCGAGAAGGTCCGCGTCGAGGTCGGCAACGGGCTCGACGAGCCGTCCACCGTCCACTGGCACGGCATGCACCTGCCCGCCGCCATGGACGGCGGCCCGCACCAGATGGTCGGGGCGGGCGGCCAGTGGCGGCCCCACTGGACGGTCGACCAGCCCGCGGCCACCCTCTGGTACCACCCGCACCCGCACGGGCAGACCGAGCGGCACGTGCAGCGCGGGCTCGCCGGGATGTTCCTCGTCGACGACCCGGAGGCGCGCGAGCTCGGGCTCCCCGACGAGTACGGGGTGAACGACGTGCCCGTCGTCGTCCAGGACGTGCGCTTCGACGGCGACCGGTTCGACCACGGCCACCGGATGATGGCGAACACCGGTTTCCTCGGCGACGAGACGATGGTCAACGGCACCCTCGCCCCGTACCAGGAGGTACGCGACGAGGTCGTCCGGCTGCGGCTGCTGAACGCCTCCACCGCGCGCGTCTACGACTTCGGCTTCGCCGACGGCCGCGCCTTCGACCTCGTCGGCACCGACGGCGGCCTGCTCGGCGCCCCGCACCGCACCGACCGCGTGCTGCTCTCCCCCGGCGAACGCGCCGAGATCCTGGTGCGGATGCGGCCCGACGAGCGGACCGTCCTGCGCAGCAGCCCGCCGGGCGGCGGCGACTTCTGGCAGTCCCGCTTCGCGGGCGGCGACGACTCCTTCGACGTGCTGGAGCTGCGCGCCGCCGACACCCTGCGCCCGGCGCCCGCCCTGCCGGCGCGGTTCGGCGACGTCGAACTGCCCGACCCGGCCGACGCCTCCCGCGAACGCCACTTCGACCTGCTCACGAGGGGCATCAACGGGCAGCCGATGGCGATGGAACGCATCGACGCCACCGTCGAGCGGGGCGCGACCGAGATCTGGACGGTGCGCAACCGGGACGGCGTCACGCACAACTTCCACGTCCACGACGTGCAGTTCCGGGTCCTGGAGGTGGACGGCGAACCGCCGCCGCCGGAGCTGCGCGGACGGAAGGACACGGTGTACGTGCCGAACGGGCGGGAGGTGAAGCTCGTGCTGCGCTTCGACGGGCCGCCCGACCCGGACGTGCCGTACATGTACCACTGCCATCTGCTGTCGCACGAGGACGGCGGGATGATGGGCCAGTTCGCGGTCGTGAACCCGGGTGAGCAGGCCGGGCGGCCGCCGGGCGGCGGGGACGGGCATGCCGGGCACTGACCGGCTGCCGATCGGTCGGCACCCGCCGGGTGCTGACCGGGTGCCGATCGCGCCCGCTAGCGTGCGCACATGACGACTGCGCTGATTACGGGATCGACGGCCGGCCTGGGCGCCGCCTTCGCACGCCGGCTGGCGGCTTCCGGGTACGACCTGGTGCTCGTCGCCAGGACGGCGGAGCGGCTGCACGAACAGGCCGCGGAGCTGCACGAGCGGTACGGCGTGGAGACGTCGGTGCTGCCCGCGGACCTGGCGACGGAGGAGGGCATCGCGGCGGTGGAGAAGCGCCTCGGCGAGACCGAAGCCGGGCAGCCGGTGGACCTGCTGGTCAACAACGCGGGGTTCGGGCTGAAGGGGCGCTTCCTCCAGGTGACGCTCGCCGACGAGCTGACGATGCTGAAGGTGCACTGCGAGGCGGTGCTGCGGCTGACGACGGCCGCGGCGGCGGCGATGCGGGAGCGGTCGCGGGGTGCGGTGGTGAACGTCGCCTCGGTGGCGGCGTTCGTGCCGCGGGGGACGTACGGGGCGAGCAAGTCCTGGGTCGTGCAGTTCACGCAGGGGGTGGCGCGGGACCTGGCGGGCAGCGGGGTGCGGCTGATGGTGCTGTGCCCGGGGTTCGTCAGGACGGAGTTCCACGAGCGGGCGGGGATGGGGACGGACGACATCCCGGGGTGGATGTGGCTGGACGCGGACAAGGTGGTGGCGGAGGGGCTGCGGGACCTGAGGCGGGGGCGTACGGTCTCGATCCCTGATCCGCGGTACAAGGCGCTGATGGGGGCGGCGAAGCTGGTGCCGCGGGGGTTGCTGGGGCGGGTGTCGACGGGGGCGGGCCGCAAGTACGGTCCGCAGTAGGGGATCGGGTCCGGAGGCCGCACGCCGCAGGGCCTCGCCCCCCTTGCGGAGGCGAGGCCCTGCGGTGTGTTGCCCGTACCGACCGGAGGTCAGTGGGAGTGGCCGTGGCCGTGGCCGTGGCCCTGGTCCTCCTGCGGCTCCGGCTTCTCCACGACCGCGCTCTCCGTGGTCAGCAGGAGCGAGGCGATCGACGCCGCGTTCTCCAGCGCCGAGCGGGTCACCTTCACCGGGTCGATGACGCCGGCCTTCACCAGGTCGCCGTACTCGCCGGTGGCGGCGTTGAAGCCCTGGCCCGCGGTCAGCTCCGAGACCTTGGAGGTGATGACGTAGCCCTCCAGGCCCGCGTTCTCCGCGATCCAGCGCAGCGGCTCGACCGACGCGCGGCGGACGACCGCCACGCCGGTGGCCTCGTCGCCGGTGAGGCCGAGGCCGTCCTCCAGCACCTTCGCCGCGTGCACGAGCGCCGAGCCGCCGCCGGAGACGATGCCCTCCTCGACCGCCGCGCGGGTGGCGGAGATGGCGTCCTCCAGACGGTGCTTCTTCTCCTTCAGCTCGACCTCGGTGGCCGCGCCGACGCGGATGACGCACACGCCGCCGGCCAGCTTCGCCAGCCGCTCCTGCAGCTTCTCGCGGTCCCAGTCGGAGTCCGTGGCTTCGATCTCGGCCTTGATCTGCGCGACCCGGCCGGCGACCTCGTCGGACTTGCCGGCGCCGTCGACGATCGTGGTGTCGTCCTTGGTGATGACCACGCGGCGGGCGGTGCCGAGCACCTCGAGGCCCACCTGGTCGAGCTTGAGGCCGACCTCCTCGGAGACCACGGTGCCGCCGGTGAGGGTGGCCATGTCGCCGAGCATCGCCTTGCGGCGGTCGCCGAAGCCGGGGGCCTTGACCGCGACGGAGTTGAACGTGCCGCGGATCTTGTTGACGACGAGGGTGGACAGCGCCTCGCCCTCCACGTCCTCGGCGACGATCAGCAGCGGCTTGGCGGAGCCGGCCTGCATGACCTTCTCCAGCAGCGGCAGCAGGTCCTGGATGGAGGAGATCTTGCCCTGGGTGATCAGGATGTACGGGTCCTCCAGCACCGCCTCCATGCGGTCCTGGTCGGTCACCATGTAGTGCGACAGGTAGCCCTTGTCGAAGGCCATGCCCTCGGTGAAGTCCAGCTCCAGGCCGAAGGTGTTGGACTCCTCGACGGTGATGACCCCGTCCTTGCCCACCTTGTCCATGGCCTCGCCGATGAGCTGGCCCACCTGCTCGTCCTGCGCGGACAGCGCGGCGACCGCGGCGATGTCGGACTTGGAGTCGATCGGGCTGGCGGCCTTCAGCAGCTCGTCGGAGATGGCCGCGACGGCCGCGTCGATGCCGCGCTTGAGCGCGGAGGGGGAGGCGCCGGCGGCCACGTTGCGCAGGCCCTCGCGGACCAGCGCCTGGGCCAGCACGGTGGCGGTGGTGGTGCCGTCGCCCGCCACGTCGTTGGTCTTCGTCGCCACCTCCTTCACGAGCTGGACGCCCAGGTTCTCGTACGGGTCCTCGACCTCGATCTCCCGGGCGATGGTCACGCCGTCGTTGGTGATGGTCGGGGCGCCGAACTTCTTGTCGATGACGACGTTGCGGCCGCGGGGGCCGATCGTCACCTTCACGGTGTCGGCAAGCTTGTCCACGCCGCGCTCAAGAGCGCGGCGGGCGTCCTCGTCGAACTTCAGAGTCTTCGCCATGGAACGTGGGTCCTCTCAAGGGGCGCCGTAGGGAGCGCCGACGCCCCGGCCCGTTTCGATATGTCCTGCTCGGCGAACGGATCCGGGGCGCGGCCTGGTGTGGGAAGAAGCGGGAAGCGCCCCGATTACTTCTCGATGATCGCGAGCACGTCGCGGGCAGAGAGGACGAGGTAGTCCTCGTTGTTGTACTTCACCTCGGTGCCGCCGTACTTGCTGTAGAGAACGACGTCGCCGACGGAGACGTCGAGCGGCAGCCGGTTGCCGTCCTCGAAGCGGCCCGGGCCGACGGCAAGGACGACGCCCTCCTGGGGCTTCTCCTTCGCGGTGTCCGGGATGACCAGGCCCGAGGCCGTGGTCTCTTCGGCGTCGAGCGGCTGGACCACGATGCGGTCCTCAAGCGGCTTGATGGCAACCTTGGTGCTGGCGGTCGTCACGATCCGACCTCCCCCTTCGGAGATCTCGCGGGGTTGAATGTCTGGGGTGGCGACCCTGGAGGACCCGTCGTCGCGGGTGCCGGATCCGCCTCGTCGCTGTGTTGGCACTCTCCCTGGGGGAGTGCCAGAGCCGAGGTTATGCCGCCCTTTAGCACTCGGTCAAGCCGAGTGCCAGATTGCCACCCGCGTCGCCCGCCGCCGACCGTACAGTCGTACGGGCCGCACCCCCGCCCGCGTCACATGTAGTCCTCCAGGCGGGCCACGGTGAAGCCCTGCCGCTGGACTTCCCGTACGAACTCAGCCATCACGTCCGTCATCGTCCGCCCGCCCTGCTGCTCGGGACCCCGGAAGTGCGCCAGCACGATGTCGCCCGGGCGCAGCCGGTCGCCGCTGCGGTACTCCAGGCCGCTCGCCTTCATGTCGGCCCGCCACAGCGGCATCGCGCGCACCCCGCAGGAGGCGGCGGCCCGCAGCGTCTCCGCGTCGTACTTGCCGTAGGGCGGCCGGAAGAGGGTCGGGCGGACTCCGAAGGCGCCGGCGACGCGCTCCTGCTGGCGGCAGATCTGGCGGCGCTGCCCGGCGTACGGGAGGGAGGTGAGGTCGGGGTGGGTGAGGGTGTGGCCGTGGACGGAGTTGCCGAGGCGCCGCAGTTCCTCGAAGTACCCGTAGTCCCCGCCGGCCGCCGAGTCGGAGAGGAACATGCTGAACGGCAGCCGGAGATCGGCCGCCATCCGGATCAGCTCCGGGTCCTTGTCCCAGCCGTCGTCGATCGTCAGGAAGACGACCTTGTCCCGCGTCGGCACCCGGCCCGCGACCGCCGGCAGCCCGGAGTCCGCCGGCCGCACCGGGCGGCTCGCGGGGGGCGTGGGCGGCGCGGCGAGGGGGCGGTCGAGGCCCCAGCGGCGGTACGCCTCGGCGCCGCCGGCACGGGCGACGTCCTTGCGGGTACTGCCGTCACCGCCGGGCAGCGCCCGCGGCGTACGCCCCGCGTGCCGCATGCCAGGCTTGCCGTCCGCCCGCCCGTCCCCGGGCGCCGCGGACTCCTCCGCGCGCTGCGGGAACCACTCCTCCGTCGGCCTGGCCGCGTCCGCGCAGGCGCTGAGCGCGAGCAGGCAGACGACGGCTATCGCGGCGGCTGACGACCGCCGCCCGGAGCGGCGGGTGCGCCTCATACGTAGTCCTCCAAGCGGGCAACGGCGAAGCCCTCGTCGTTCGCCTTACGGAGCACCGTACGGAGCATGTCGGTCATCGTGCCGCCGAATTCGGAAGGTCCTTCGAAGTGGGTGAGCACGATATCGCCGGGGTGGAAAGCGGTGTCCGCGCGGGAGTACGTCCAGCGTCCGGGGAACGCCTCCTGCTGCCACAGCGGTACGAGGCCGATGCCGCAGTCCCGCGCGGCGCGCAGGGTGTCGGCGTTGTAATTGCCGTACGGCGGGCGGAAGATCCGCGGCTTGGCGCCCATCTCGCGCTCCAGGACGCGCTGCTGGCCGCAGATCTCCTCGCGCTGCGCCTCGTAGGGCAGTTCGCGGAGGTTGGGGTGGTGGAGGGTGTGGTTGCTGACGGTGGTGCCGAGGTCGCGGAGGTCGCGGAAGTAGCCGTAGTCGTCGCGCGCGACCTCGTCGGCGAGGAAGGCGCTGACGGGCACGTCGAGTTCGCGCAGCATGCGCAGCAACTCGGGGTCCTTGCGGTAGCCGTCGTCGATGGTCAGGAAGATCACGCGGTCGTCGGTCGGCACCCGGGTGATGACGGGCGGCAGGCCGGGGCCGCCGCCGTTCGCCTCGAAGCCGGGTTCGGTGGCGAGCGCGGGCTTGGTGCGCGGCGGGGCGGGCGGCAGCAGCGGGGTGGCGTCCAGGCCCCAGGTACGGGCGGCGGCGAGCCGCTGCGCGTGGACGCGCTGCTGGTGCTGCGCGGTGCGGGCGAGCGCGCGGGCGGGGGCGGCGGCGAGGCCGCCGGCGACGGCGGGCTTGGCGTCCTCGTAGGGGTGGGTGAGGGGGCGGGGATGGTCGGACCCGGCGGTGCCTGAGGAGCAGCCGGACGCGAGGAGCGCGGCGGTGACGGCCAGGGCGAGGAGGCCGGTGCGGGGTCGGGCACGTGGGATCATTTTATCCTTTTGTCGTATTAGTTCCGGAGTCCGCATCCTGCCAGTACGGAGCGGGGCGTCATGGCGCCACGCCGTACGGGCGCCCGCATGGCGGACAGCGGACAATGGACCCATGCACGGCCCCGACGCCTCCGACGACCCCCTCGCCGCCCTCCTCACCCCCGAGGGCCAGGCGCTCCTCGCCGAGCTGCGCGAGCACGACCCCGCCGACGAACTGGCCCTCGCCACCCGGCTGCGCCGCACCCACCCCGCGGAGCTGGTCTCCGCCGCGCTCGGGCAGGCCCGGCTGCGGCAGCGGGCGGCGGCGAAGTTCGGGGCGGACGCGGCGCGGATGTACTTCACCCCCGACGGCGTCGAGCAGGCCACCCGTACGGCGGTGGCGGCGCATCGCGCGGCGCGGTTCGCGGCGCTCGGCGTCGACCGGGTCGCCGACCTGTGCTGCGGCATCGGCGGCGACGCGGTGGCGCTGGCGCGGGCCGGGATCGCGGTGCTCGCCGTCGACCGGGACCCGGCGGCGGCGGCCGCCGCGCGGGCCAACGCGGCGGCGCTGGGGGTCGCGCACCTGGTCGAGGTGCGCTGCGCGGAGGTGGGGGACGTGGACATCTCCGGGTACGACGCGGTGTTCGTCGATCCGGCCCGCCGGGTCGGAGGGGGCGCCAGGGGGCGTACCCGGGTCTTCGACCCCGAGGCGTACTCCCCGCCGCTGTCCTGGGCCGTCGAGGTCGCCGGCCGCGTCTCGCACGCCGCGCTGAAGGTCGCCCCCGGCATCCCGCACGAGGCGGTGCCGGAAGCCGCGGAGGCGGAGTGGGTCTCCGACGCCGGCGACGTGAAGGAGGCCGTGCTCTGGTTCGGCACCGCATCCGACGGCGTCTCCCCTGGCGGCCGCCGCGCGACCCTGCTGCCCGCCGGCGCCAGCCTCGCGGGGCGCGGCCTGCCCGACCCGGCGCCGGGACCGGTGGGGCGCTATCTGTACGAGCCGGACGGCGCCGTCATCCGCGCGCACCTCGTCGCCGAGGTGGCGGCGCAGGTCGGCGGGCGGCTGCTGGATCCCGCCATCGCGTACGTCACGGCGGACGACCCGGCGCGGACCCCGTACGCCACCGCGTACGAGATCACCGACACGCTCCCGTTCAACGTCAAGAAGCTCCGCGCCCTGCTGCGCGAACGCGGCGTCGGCAGCGTCACCGTCAAGAAGCGCGGCTCCGCCGTCGAGCCCGAGGAGCTGCGGCGCAAGCTGAAGCTCACCGGCCCGACCGCGGTGTCCTGCACCGTCTTCCTCACCCGGGTCGCCGGCGCCCCTACGGTGCTTCTGGGCCGTCCGGTCCCAGCGACGTGAACCGCCAGCGGTGCACCGGCCGGGCCAGCAGACCGGCGTCCGGGTCCGGGAGTTCCGGCATGCCCGCCTCGCGGTTGCCTGAGCCCGCGTCCCACCAGGTGATGACCAGCACCCGGTCCCCCGGCCCACGGAACGTCTCGCGCCGCAGCGGCCGGAGGGGCAGGCGCTGCGCCCGCGCCCACGCCAGCAGCTCGTCGCCGCGCCCGGCCGCGGCCTTGGCCTCCCACATCTGCGCGACGACGGTCACTGGTACAGGTTGTCCTTCGCCAGCTCGTGCACGTGGTCGTGGTCGTGGCCGTGCCCGGGCGCCTGCTCGTGCCCCGGTACGTGCGTCTCCGTGACCGGCAGCGACGAGTCCGCCGACAGCTCCCAGTCCGACACCGCCCGCCCCCGCGCCACCATCTCCGCGCCCAGCGCCGCGACCATCGCCCCGTTGTCCGTGCACAGCTTCGGCCGCGGCACCCGCAGCACGATCCCCGCGTCCTCGCAGCGCCGCTCGGCCATCGCCCGCAGCCGCGAGTTCGCCGCCACGCCGCCGCCGATCATCAGGTGCCCGACGCCGTTGTCCCGGCAGGCCCGTACCGCCTTGCGCGTCAGCACGTCCGCGACCGACTCCTGGAACGACGCCGCCACGTCCGCCACCGGCACGTCCTCCCCCGCCGCCCGCCTGGCCTCCACCCAGCGGGCGACGGAGGTCTTCAGACCGGAGAAGGAGAAGTCGTACGCCGGGTCGCGCGGGCCCGTCAGACCGCGCGGGAAGCGGATCGCGGCCGGGTCGCCGTCGCGCGCCGCCTTGTCGATGAACGGGCCGCCGGGGAAGCCGAGTCCGAGGACGCGGGCGACCTTGTCGAACGCCTCGCCCGCCGCGTCGTCGATGGTCGCGCCGAGGGGGCGGACGTCGGCGGTGATGTCGGCGGACATCAGCAGCGAGGAGTGCCCGCCGGAGACCAGCAGGGCCATCGTCGGCTCGGGAAGCGCGCCGTGTTCGAGCTGGTCGACGGCGATGTGCGAGGCGAGGTGGTTGACGCCGTAGAGCGGCTTGCCGAGCGCGTACGCGTACGCCTTGGCCGCCGACACCCCGACCAGCAGCGCCCCGGAGAGACCCGGGCCCGCCGTCACCGCGATCGCGTCCAGGTCGCGGGCCGCGATCCCGGCGTCGCGCAGCGCCCGCTCGATCGTCGGGACCATCGCCTCCAGGTGCGCCCGGCTCGCCACCTCGGGCACCACGCCGCCGAAGCGGGCGTGCGCGTCGACGCTGGACGCGATGGCGTCGGCGAGCAGCGTGTGCCCGCGGACGATCCCGACACCGGTCTCGTCGCAGGACGTCTCGATGCCGAGCACCAGGGGTTCGTCTGCCATGGGGGGCGTCACTCTTTCTCGGTACGGCGCATGACGAGCGCGTCGACGTTTCCGGGCTGGTAGTAGCCGCGCCTGACGCCGATGACGGCGAAGCCGTGGCGCTCGTAGAGGCGCTGCGCGCGCTCGTTGTCGACGCGCACCTCCAGCAGCACCTCGCGGCAGCCGAAGCGGCGGGCGGCGGCGAGCAGCGCCTCCAGCAGGCGCGGGCCGAGTCCTGTGCCCCAGTGGTCGCGGGCGGCGGCGATGGTCTGGATGTCGCCGGTGCCGTCGAGCGCGGCGAGGCCGCCGTAGCCGACGACGCGGCCGGCCTCGTCCTCGGCGACGAGGTACGCGCGGGTGGCGCCGGGGCCGCGGGCGTGGGCCAGCTCGGACCAGAACATCGCCGGGGACCAGGCGTCCTCGGGGAAGGTGTCCCGTTCGAGGGCGAGCACGGGGTCGATGTCCCACCACCGCATCTCGCGCAGGGCGACGGCGGTCACGGGCTCTCGCCGCTCTCGTACGGGTCCCGGCGCACGGTCATCGCGGGGTGACCGCCTTGTACGCGGCGGGCACCTGCGCGTCGGGGCGGCGCAGGTACAGCGGGCGGGGCGGCAGCAGTTCGGCGCCGGCCGCGAGCCGCTCGGCGGCCAGCGCGGCCAGCGCGCCGGCGTGCGGGTGCGCCGGGGGGCGGGCGTCGGGGAACGCCCCGGGGTACAGCTCCGCGCCCGCCCCGGCGGCGGGCAGGCCCGCGACCTGCTCGGCGAGGTCGGCGGGCCGGTCGACGGCCGGGTCCGTGACGCGGGTGCGGGCGTCGGCGTAGCGCGCCCAGTACACCTCTTTGCGCCGGGCGTCGGTGGCCACGACGAACGGGCCGTCGATGCCGCCGGCGGCATCGACGGCGCCGTCGCGGCCGGCGGCGTAGGCGATGCCGTCCAGCGTGCAGACCCCGTACACGGGGATGCCGAGCGTCATGCCGAGGACCTCGGCGGTCACCAGCCCCACCCGCAGCCCGGTGTACGGCCCGGGGCCGACGCCGACGACGACGCCGGTCAGCTCCGCGAGCCCGCGGCCGGCCTCGGCGAGCACCCGGTCGACGGCGGGCAGCAGCAGCTCGCCGTGGCGCCGGGCGTCGACCTGGTGCGACGCGGCGAGCGCGGGCGATGCGGGATCGCCGTCGTGGAGTGCGACGGTGACGGCGGGGGAGGCGGTGTCCATGGCGAGCAGCACGCCCTTCAGGGTAGTCGCGCGGAAGGGGTGCCCGGAGCGCGTCCGCCGGGCCGGTGACTCGGGCTGCGGCGGCACCGGGGGCGCGCGGCGGCGGGTGCTACCGTCGGGCGGAGCAGGCGGGGGCGGACCGGCGCGTGAGAAGAGGGCGGGCCGGGGCAGACTGCGGCAGAGCGGCCCTGTAGCCGCCGTACCGGAAGGGGCGTACCGCGTGGCAGGCAGCGGGAAATTCGTGGCCGGGCTGACGGCCGCCGCCCTGGGCGTGGTCGCCTTCCTCGCCTACCAGGCCAACGCCAACGCCCCCGACTCCCTCGCCCGTAACCGCCCGGGAGTCGCCAGCCCCGAGCCGTCCAAGGCCAAGGAGAAGAAGCTCGAACTGCCCGCGCGCTCGGGCTCCGGGCTGCGGGTGGTGTACGCGCTGAAGGACAAGCGCGTGTGGCTCGTCGGCGAGGACAACTCGGTGCTGCGGACGTACAAGGTGACCCCGAGCACCGTCGACCCGCCGCCCGGGATGTACACCGTGACCTCGCGGTCGCGGCAGATCACGGGCACGGACGGGGTGCTGGTGGAGCACGTGGTGCGGTTCGCGGAGGCCGAGGGCACGGTCATAGGCTTCAGCGCCGCCATAGACGGCTCCCGGCCGGACCCGGACGCGGCGGAGAAGACGGGCGGCGTGCGCTCGTCGCGGGTGGACGGCAAGGCGCTGTGGCGCTTCGCGACCGTGGGCGTCCCGGTCGCGGTGGTGAAGTAGCGGGGACCCGCCGCGGGACCCCGCCCCTTCGTCCGTACGTCCCTACAGCCCGGCGGCCTCCGCGATCAGCGAGACCTGCGCCAGGTCCGGGTTGCAGGGGAACAGCACCAGCTCGCCGCAGCCCGCGTCCGCGAACGCGGCCTTCGCACCGGCGACCGCCTCCGGCGAGGTCAGCGCCCCCTCGACGATCTTCTCGGCGAAGTCGCCGAGGAACCCGTAGTAGTCCAGCAGGTAGCGGCGGGCGTGCTCCGCGGCGTCGGGGCCGAGGCTCACGTACCCCAGCGCCGCCACCCGCGGCTCGCCCTCCCGGCCCGCCTCGCGCCAGGCGGCCCTGGCCTTCTCGGCACCGCCGGCCAGTTGCTCCGGGCTGCCGCCGCCGAGGATCCACCCGGCGCCGTACTCCGCGAGCCGCCGGAAGGCGGCGGGCGAGTTGCCGCCGAGGAGGATCGGCGGCCCGCCCGGCTGCACCGGCGCCGGGCCGACGGGGTGGGCACGGCCGCGGGCGTCCTGCTGCCACACGGCGCGCATCTCGGCGAGCTGGTCGTCGAAGATCCGGCCGCGCTTGCCGAACGGCACGCCCGCCGCCTCGTAGTCGTCCTCCCGGCCGCCGACGGCGGCGCCGACGGTGAGCCGGCCGCCGGAGAGCACGTCGACGGAGGCGAGCTGCTTGGCGAGCAGCGCGCCGTTGCCGCGGTACGGGGCGATGAGGATGGTCGTCGTCAGCCCGATCCGCTCGGTGACGGCCGCGGCGGCGGCGAGGGTGGGGATCGTTTCGAGGTTGCCGTAGACGACGCGGTCGATGGTGCCCAGGGTCGAGAACCCGGCCCGCTCGGCCGCGGCGGCCCACTCGGGGATCAGCTTGCCGGGGATGCCGGAGATGGTGGAGGGAAGTCCGATGCCGATGTCCATGCAGCGCAGCCTAGATGTCCCGGGGTGGCCCAGGGCGCGCCTGCGCTACGCGGCGTGCTGCTCCGGCGCGGCGGGGCTGTCCGGGGCCCGCTGCCCGTCCGTCCCGGCCGCCTCGGGTTCGGGCGCGGGCGGCGTCGAGACCGCCTCTGCCGCCGCGCAGGCGGCGAGCAGCTCGGCGACTCCCACGGCGGGCCGCTGCTCGTCTTGCTCAGGTGCCATACGCCCATGGGACCACGCCCGCCGACCTGGGGCAACGATATGCCGACAGCACGTCGGCATATTTGTCGGAACGTCCAGCACTGCTGTTCAGGTGCGGGCGAGTGTTCAGGTGCGGGCGAGCGCGGCCAGCGCGCCGTGCGCCCAGCGGTCGCCGACGCCGGTCACGGTCACGTGCCGTACGTCGGCCGCCTCCGCGCCTTCCGCGTCCGGCTCCCCGGCGTCCGCCACCGGCTCCGGCGCACCGCCCGCGGTGCGCTCGATGACGACGTGCAGCCGGTCCTCGGCCAGCTCCTCGACCTTGCCCTCGCCCCACTCCACGACCACGACGGAATCCGGCAGCGACACGTCGAGGTCCAGGTCCTCCATCTCCTCGAGCCCGCCGCCGAGCCGGTAGGCGTCGACGTGGACCAGCGGCGGCCCGCCCGAGACCGACGGGTGCACGCGCGCGATGACGAACGTCGGCGACGTCACCGCCCCCCGTACCCCGAGCCCGGCGCCCAGCCCGCGCGCGAGCGTGGTCTTGCCCGCGCCCAGCGCCCCGGTGAGCAGCACGAGGTCCCCGGCGCGCAGCACGGCGGCCAGCCGGCGGCCCAGCTCCTGCATCTGCTCGGGCGACTCGACGGTCAACCGGACGGCGGTGGTGGTGGTCGCGGCGGCGCTCATGGCACTGGATGTTAGAGGGTCCGGCGCGTGGTGCCGCGCGGCCGCCGTACGGGCCCCGCCCCCGGCTCCGCCCCCGGCCCGGTGCGCAGCCGCACGCCCGTGCGGGCGAGCAGCGCGGCCAGCGCGTCGTTCACCCGGTCCGGGCGCTCCAGCATGGCCAGGTGCCCGGCGTCCTCGACGACCTCGACCGCGGCGTCGGGCAGCCGCGCGGCTATGTGCTCGCTGTGCTCGGGGGGCGTGACCATGTCGCGGTCGCCCACGAGGACGAGCCCCGGAAGGTCGCGGAAGAGCGCTAGCGCCTCGCCCTTCTCGTGCGCGGCGAACGCCGGGTAGAACTCCGCGACCACGTCTATCGGCGTGCTCTCCAGCAGCCGCTCGGCGAAGCGCGCGACGCCCGGGTCGACGCCCTCGGTGCCGAACGAGTAGTGCTTGATGATCCCGGCGAAGAGGTCGGCCGTCGCCTGCCGGCCGCGCTCGGCCAGCTCGGCGCGGCTGCCGAGGGCCCTCAGGACGCCGGGCACGAAGTGCCGTACGGCCCAGGCGCCGGCCGCGGGCAGGCCGAACGTCACCCGGCCGAGGTCGCCCGAGGAGGTGCCGAGGAACGCGGCGCCGGCCACCCGGTCCCGTACGGCGTCGGGGAACTGGTCGGCGAACGCCATGATCGTCATGCCGCCCATCGAGTGCCCGACGAGCAGCAGCGGGCCCTCGGGGGCGGCGGCGTCGACGACGGCCTTGAGGTCGCGGCCGAGCTGCTCGATGGTGACCGGCTCGTCGCCGGCGAGCTGGGAGATGCCGCGGGCGGAGCGGCCGTGGCTGCGCTGGTCCCAGTAGACGGTGCGGACGTGGCCGCGGAGGGCGGCGCGCTGGAAGTGCCAGGAGTCCTGGGTGAGGCAGTAGCCGTGGCTGAAGACGACGGTGAGCGGCGCGGGGTCGCGGCGTCCCGCGAAGCGGCGGCGCCGGCGGCGGGAGGCGGTGGTCTGCGCGTCGGGGGGTGTGCCGTCGGGGAACGCGGCCGGGAACTCGTCGGCCTCCTCGACCTCGTAGTACAGCTCGGTGCCGTCGTCCGCGACGGCCGTGCCCGGGGTGCCGCGGAGGGTGCCGTACGGACCGGCCGCGTCGAGCGCCTGCCGGGCCCGGCGGCGTACGTCGCGGCCCATCGCCAGGCGCTCCACCGCCACGCCCGCGGCCGCCCCGGCGGCGAGCACGCCGATGGCGACGCCGGCGATCCCGGCACGCCGGCCGGCCCTCGCCCAGCCGCCGAGGCCGGAAACGGGGACAGGGACGGGGACGGGGGTGGCGAGGGGGTCAGCCATGGCGGGTCCCGGAGCGGTCCGTGTCGGTGTCCATGGGGGTGGCATCCCCCGCCCCGCCCACGTACACGCGCGGTACGCGGGGTCCGATGCGCGTGACGATCTCGTAGCCGATCGTGCCCGCCGCCCGCGCCCAGTCCTCCGCCGTCGGCTCGCCGTGGTCCCCGGCGCCGAAGAGCACCGCCTCGTCGCCCGCCGCCGCGGCGTCCCCGCCGAGGTCCACGACGAACTGGTCCATCGCGACCCGCCCCGCGACCGTCCGCCACTTCCCGGCGACCAGCACGGGGCCCGTACCGGACGCGTGCCGCGGCACCCCGTCCGCGTAGCCGAGGGGGACGAGTGCGAGGGTGGTCCGGCCGGGGGTGACGTAGTGGTGCCCGTACGAGACGCCCAGGCCGGCCGGCGCCTCCTTGACCTGCGCCAGCGACGCCTTGACCGCCATCACGGGACGCAGCCCGAAGTCCGCCGGGCTGCCCACCTCGGGGCTCGGCGACAGCCCGTACGACGCGATGCCGGGCCGGACGAGGTCGAAGTGGGCCTCGGGGAGCGTGAGCATCGCGGGCGAGTTCGCCATGTGCCGCACCTCGGGGCGCAGTCCCGCGCGGTCGGCGACGGCGAGCGCGTCGTGGAAGGCGTCGAGCTGACTGCGCACAGAGGGGTGGCCGGGCTCGTCGGCACAGGCGAAGTGCGACCAGACGCCGGTGACCTCGATGGCGCCCTCGGCCTCGGCGGCGCGGGCGGCGGCGAGGAGACCTGGCCAGTCGGCGGCGAGGCAGCCGTTGCGGCCGAGGCCGGTGTCGGCCTTGAGCTGCACGCGCGCGGTGCGCCCGGCGGCGCGGGCGGCGGGCAGCAGCTCGCGCAGCGCCCACAGGCCGCTGACGGTGATGTCGAGATCCGCCTCGACGGCCTCCCGCCACGGCCCGCCGGGCGTCCACAGCCAGCACAGGATCCGGCCCCGGTCGCCTGCGGCGCGCAGGGCGAGCGCCTCCTGCGGGGTGGCGGTCCCCACCCACTCGGCGCCCGCGGCGCGCGCGGCGCGGGCGCAGGGCAGCATCCCGTGGCCGTACGCGTCGCCCTTGACGACGGCCATGAACTGCGCGCGCGGGGCGATGCCGCGCAGGGCGCGGATGTTCGCGCCGTACGCGGTGAGGTCGATCTCCGCGCGGGCGCGGAGGGGGGAGTCGGTCATCGGTAGCCAGTCTCGCATTTCCGCCTGGTCAGGCTTCGCGCTCGGCACGGGCGGTCACAGGCGGCCGCGGACGTCGCGCACGTCGCGCCAGACGGCGGGGAGGGCGTCGGGGAGCTGGTGGGCGGTGATCGGGGCGCCGGCGGCGAGGGTGCGGGCGGCGAGCCCGTGGAGGTACGCGCCGACGGAACCGGCGTCGCGGGCGGCGAGGCCGGCGGCGAGGAGGGAGCCGGTGAGACCGGAGAGGACGTCGCCGCTGCCGGCGGTGGCGAGCCAGGAGGTGCCGGTGGGGTTCTGCCGCACGGGGTGCTCGCCGCCGGGGTCGGCGATCAGGGTGGTGGAGCCCTTGAGCAGGGTGGTCGCGCCGTACGCGTCGGCCAGCGACCGTACGGCGGCGAGCCTGCGGGACTCGACCTCGGCCCGGTCGACGCCGAGGAGCGCGGCGGCCTCGCCCGCGTGCGGGGTGAGCAGCGTCGGGGCGGACCGGCGCCGTACCCGTACCCGGTCCAGCAGCCGGAGGCCGTCGGCGTCGACCAGCACCGGCACGTCGGTGGCGAGCACCTGCTCCAGCACCTCCTCCGCACCCGGCCCGTCCCCCAGCCCGGGCCCGACGACCCACGCCTGCACCCGGCCCGCCCTCCCCGGCGGGCCGGGGTGGACCAGCGTCTCCGGGTACCGCTCGATGACCGCCCGCGCTGCGGGCCCCACGTACCGCACGGCCCCCGCCCCGCCGCGCAGCGCCCCGCCGACGGCGAGCACGGCGGCGCCGGGGTAGCGCTCGGAGCCGGCGACGACGCCGACGACGCCGCGCCGGTACTTGTCGCTCTCGGCGGTCGGCTCCGGCAGCAGCGCGGCGACGTCGGCGTGCTGGAGGGCCTCCAGGTCGGGCACGGCGGGCAGGTGCGGGCCGAGCCCGATGTCCACGAGCCGCAGCGCGCCGGCCCGCTCGGCGGCGGGATCGACGAGCAGCCCGGGCTTGTACGTACCGAAGGTCACGGTGGCGTCGGCGGTGACGGCCTCGCCCCGTACCTCCCCGGTGTCGGCCTCCACGCCGCTGGGCAGGTCGACGGCGAGCACGGGGGCGCCGGTGTCGCGTACGACGCGCATGAGCGCGGCGGCGGCGGGGCGCAGCCCGCCGGAGCCGCCGATGCCGACGATGCCGTCGACGACGAGGTCGACGCGGTCGAACACGCGGCACAGGGGCGATCCCAGGTCGCCGCCCTCCTCGGCGGGCACGACGCACCCGCCGACGGCCCACAGCGCGGCGAGCCCGCCCTCGTGCGTACGCTCCGGGCGGAGCAGCACGGCCGTCACCCGCGCCCCGCGCCGCGCCAGCCGCGCCCCGGCGTACAGCGCGTCCCCGCCGTTGTCGCCGCTCCCCACGAGCAGCACCACCCGCCGCCCGTACACCCGCCCCAGCAACCCGGCCACGGCGGCGGCGAGCCCGGCGGCGGCGCGCTGCATGAGCGCCCCCTCGGGCAACTCGGCCATGAGCGCCGCCTCGGCGCGACGCACCGTCTCCACCCCGTACGCACTCCTCATGCCCCCATCCTCCCCCGCCCCGGGAAGCCCCGCAGCCGGGGACCCGGCCGCCTCACGCCGGCTGTCGGGGTCGGGGCCGGGGCCGGGCGACGTGCCGGCAATGCCGCCTCGGCCCGGAGTACGCACCGGCCGGCCCGCACGAACACCCCGGTGATCGAGACTTGCCGCTGCCGGGGCCAATCCGCCTCACCTGCTACCAGGCAACTCCCTTGCGGGGCACACTCGTTGCATGTCGAGTCTCACGCCGATGCCGGGAAGGGCCGCCGCCGCGGCGGGGCCGGTGGTGATGGTGGACACCGACGACATCGGGGTGCCGGACCGCCTCGGCTGGTGGCACGACATGGTCGACCGCGAGGTCATGCCGGTGTCGATCCGCATGGCGCACGCGCACCGCTTCCAGGGCCGGGTGGAGTCCGTCGGGCTCCCGCACACCCAGGCCGCCGCCTTCGACTTCTCCCCCATGGCCGCCCGGCGCTCCCCGGCGCACATCCGCCGCCAGGACCCCGAGGACGTCTTCCTGATGCTCGTCCGAGAGGGCGCGGTCCGTCTTGAGCAGCAGCGAAGCGTCGCCTGCCTCGGCCCCGGCGGCATGGCGCTGTACTCCTCCTCGCATCCACTGACCTGCGACTTCCTGGGCAATGGCGGTGCCGTCCGGCTGACCCTCCTCCGGCTCCCCCGCACCGTACTCCCGCTGCCCGCCGGCCGCACCGACCGGGTGCTGGCCGAACCGCTCCCCGCCGATTCCGGCTCCGGCGCCCTACTGGGCCCGTATCTGACCGCCCTGCCGGCCGCCGCCCGTACGTCGGGCCCCGCCGAGCTGGCCCGGCTCGGCACCATCGGCGTCGACCTGGCCGCGTCCCTCCTCGCGGCGCGGTACGGCGACCAGGACTCGCTGCCCGCCGCGACCCGCAGGACGGCGCTCCGTGCCCGGATCAACGCCTACATCGACCGCCACCACACCGACCCGGCGCTGGACCCGGCGGCCGTCGCCGCCTACCACCACATCTCCGTACGCACCCTCCACCAGCTCTTCCAGGGCGAGCCGCAGACCGTCGGCGCCACCATCCGCCACCGCCGCCTGGAGCGCTGCCACGCCGATCTGACCGACCCCCGCCTGCGTCACCGCACGATCGGCGAGATCGCCCTACGCCGGGGATTCCAGCACCCCGCGGACTTCAGCCGGGCCTTCCGCAGGGCCTACGGGGTCTCGCCGAGCGAGGTCCGGGCCGGCCTGCGCTGAATGCGCAGGATCTCTGCGCTGACGGCTGATGACCGATCCCCTCGGCACGGAGGACAGTGAGGCGGCGGCACCGTGTGACTTCCGGTGCGGGGGAGGACCGGGACTCCGCGGTGCCGCCAACCCGTCTGCCTGCCCGTACGGAGAATCGGTGGCGAACTTGCGACGCTTATGGCTGAAGAACCGGGCCGTCGATGCCGGCTGCGCGGCTCTGGGGTTCACCCTGCTCCTGGGGTGCACGGCGACCGACGAGGACGCCGGGAGCAGCCGGAAGGACCCCGCCGCTTCTCCGAAACCGTCGGACACGGCTCCCCCGGCGCCGCCGCGCGCGTACGACCGGGTGACGAAGTTCAGCGCGGAGGAAACGGTGCTCCCGGGCGGCCTGAGCCGGACGACGCTGGACGGCACCACCGCGTGGATCACCGGGCCCAGCGACCTCAAGGTCGTGGACCTGACGACCGAGGAAAGCACCGTCATCCGACCCAAGGGCCAGCCACCCGCGATATCGCCGCACTTCGGCCGCCCCGTCCTCACCGAGGTGCAGGGCAAGCGGGTCGCGGTGGCGGTCCTGCCGGTTTCCACACCCGGCAGCGGAACACACAACGACAAGGCCGCGGTCGAAATGCTCGTGGTGGACGCCCGCACCCACAAGACCATATGGAGTGCCGAGATCGCCGACGCGGGAGCCGGATTCTCCGAGGACGACGCAGGGGCGGTCCTCGGCGCGGACGACGGCATCGCGATCGTCGACGACGGATGGGCCATCCGGGCGGTGGACCTCGCCACGCGCAAGACTGTCTGGAAGACGGACGGAGAAACGCAGGAAGTCGTCGCCGTCGGCGAGGGAATCGTTGCCCTGACCAAGACCGAAGACTGGGGAGAAGTGCTTCACGGCCTTCGCGTGCGCGACGGCAAGCGTGCGTGGACCTCCGGCGAGCCCGAGGACAGCCTGCACGTATCCCAGCTCGGACCCGGCCGCCTCCTGATCACGCGGGGTGCGGACACGGCCTACGACGGCGGCAGGGTCGTCGGCCTCGCGGACGGCCGGCAGGTGGCCTCCCCCGAGATCTACGCGGTGCCGGACCGGTGCGTCTACGACGACGAGGCGACCGTCGTCTGCTTCCAGGAGCAGCGGGGACAGCCCGGTGCGTTCGCCCTGGACGCGACGTCCGGCAAGGTGCTCTGGCAACTCCCCACGCAAGACCGCTTCACGCCCCCGATCTCCACCGCCTGGCACGGCATCGTCTACGCCGAAGCCGGGGACGTCCCCCTGATGCTGGACGCGCGCACGGGCGAGGACAGAACCGGGGACCTGCCCGACGTCCCGGACCTGGTCAACGGTTACGTGGGGCTCTTCCAGGCGGACGAGAGCGACTTGGAGGACGAACCACCCACGACAATCCGCCGGACGACAGGCTGACGCCGGTTCCGGGGTCTTCTGCGACGACCACCTCGCTCAACGCCGGGCGACCGCCAGCAGGTGGGACGCGGCGGCCAGCAGGTCCGGATGGCCGTCTGCCAGCCGTGCCGCCCGCAGGGCTGCCTCGAACGCCGGGTGATCCTCGGCCAACGCCCGCCCCGTGTCCTGCTCGACGGCCTTGAGCTGCGCCCAGCCAGGCCCCTCGACCCCGTAAACGGTCACCTCCCCCAGCCCCGCGTCGCGCAGTTCGCCCTCCAGCTCCGCCGCGGTGTGGAAGTACGCGGCGGTGAAGCCCTTGCGTCCGGGGTCGTGGCGGCCGGTGGTCAGGATGTCGCGTACGGCGTCGTGGACGCGGTCCTTGGTGAGCAGCGTGGTCGCCGTGTGCTCGAAGACGGAGGCGTACCGGCCGATCGCCGCCGCCACCACGAGACCCCCCGGCCGGGTGACCCGCCGCGCCTCGGCGAGGGCGCGGTCGCGGTCGGCGCGCTCCAGCAGGTGGTACAGCGGCCCCAGGACCAGCGCCACGTCGTACGCGGCATCCGCCACCGGCAGCGCCCGGGCGTCGCCCACCTCCGCGTCGACCCCGGCCCGCCGCGCGGCCTCGACGTGCCGCGGCACCGGGTCCACGAGGCGCACCCGGTACCCGCCCCCGGCCAGCCACGCCGCATGCACCCCGGGCCCCCCGCCCACGTCGATCACGTCGGCCGGCGCCCCGGGCAGATACCGCCCCAGCAGCTCCCGCGTACGCACCAACTCCAACCGCCCGTCCGCGGTGCCGGTCAGCCGGGCGGCCTCGTCGAAGTCGGTGCCGTAGAAGTGCAGGATCTCGGGCGCGACTTGGGGCTCATGGCTCATGTGGACAATGCTCTCCCTTGACCGGTGGGAGGACGGCCGCGGGCTGCGGATCGTCGATGCGCCGGCCGACGCGTGGGGTGTCACGCCACGGGTCGGGGGCATCGGCAGGACCGTCTGGGCGGACCGTCCCGTACGGGACGGTGAGCAGCCGCGCCGGCCGTGCGGCGCTGCCGTGATCGCGGCGCCTGCGTGCCCACCCGTTACTCTGCCGCGCATGAGTGGAATCGTCGGGGTCGGGATCGATGTCGCCGAGGTGGGGCGGTTCGGGGCGGCATTGGAGCGGACGCCGGAGTTGGCGGATCGGTTGTTCCTGCCCGCGGAGCAGGTGCTGCCCGACGGGGGGCGGCGCGGGGTGGCTTCGCTGGCGGTGCGGTTCGCGGCCAAGGAGGCGCTGGCCAAGGCGCTGGGGGCGCCGTCCGGGCTGCACTGGCACGACGCCGAGGTGTGCGTCTACGACAACGGGCGGCCCCACCTCCGCGTCCGCGGCACCGTCGCCGCGCGCGCCGCCGAGCTGGGGGTGCGTACCTGGCACGTGTCGCTCAGCCACGACGCCGGCGTCGCCTCCGCCGTGGTCATCGCCGAGGGGTGAGCGCGGGGGCTATCTGCCCCACGCCATCCGTTCCACCGCCTCCTGCACCAGGTCGAGGTACTCCACCTCCTCGCACCGCGGCTTGCTGCCCATGCGGTACAGGTCGAGCGACTCGCCCAGGTCCTCCCCCAGGTCCTCGTCCGGCAGCTCCGCCGCCAGATCGCCCCGGACCCGGCCCGCGAACGCCTCGCGCGCGCCCCGGGCCCGCCGCCGCCGGGCGCCCGCAGCCGCGAGCTGTCTGCGTCTCTCGTGCCAAACCGTCTGCAGTACTGACATCTCGTCCCCTGGATTCGAATACGCATCCGGACCATAACCCTCCGCCCGGTCCCGGCCTAGGGGTTGGACACGCCCCGCCCGCGCGTCCCCCCGCACGCCCGCGCACAATGGCCCCGTGGCCTCGCCGACGAGCACGCACAGCCCCTCCCCGTACGTCGACCTCTCCCGCGCCGAGTGGAGCGCCCTGCGGGACCGGACGCCGCTGCCGCTGTCCGCGGCGGAGGTCGAGCGGCTGCGCGGCCTCGGCGACGTGGTCGACCTCGACGAGGTTCGGGACGTCTACCTGCCCCTCTCCCGCCTGCTCAACCTCTACGTCGGCGCCACCCACGGCCTGCGGCACGCCGTCAACACCTTCCTCGGCGGCCCCGGCGAGACCCCGGGCCCCCAGTCCGGCACCCCGTTCGTCATCGGCGTCGCCGGCAGCGTGGCCGTCGGCAAGTCGACCGTGGCCCGGCTGCTCCAGGCGCTGCTCGCCCGCTGGCCCGAGCACCCGCGCGTGGAACTCGTCACCACCGACGGGTTCCTGCTGCCCAACGCCGAGCTCGAAGCCCGCGGGCTGATGTCGCGCAAGGGCTTCCCCGAGTCGTACGACCGGCGCGCGCTGACCCGCTTCGTCGCCGACGTGAAGTCCGGGAAGGACGAGGTCACCGCGCCGGTCTACGACCACCTCACGTACGACATCGTCCCCGGCGAGCGGCTGAAGGTGCAGCGCCCCGACATACTCATCGTCGAGGGCCTCAACGTCCTCCAGCCCGCGCTCCCCGGCCGCGACGGCCGCACCCGCGTCACGCTCGCCGACTTCTTCGACTTCAGCGTGTACGTGGACGCCCGTATCGAAGACATCGAGCGCTGGTACGTCGAGCGGTTCCGCAAGCTGCGCGAGACGGCCTTCCAGAACCCCCTGTCGTACTTCAGCCGCTACGCCGAGGTGCCGGAGGCCGAGGCGATGGCGTACGGCAGACGCAACTGGCGCACGATCAACGAGCCCAACCTGCGCCAGAACATCGCCCCGACCCGCGGCCGCGCCACCCTCATCCTGCGCAAGGGCCCGGACCACAAGGTCCAGCGCCTCTCCCTGCGCAAGCTCTAGCGCTCCGGCCCGCGCTACGCCACCGCGCCCGGGCCCGCGCCCCGCACGACCACCTTCGCCGCGTCGTTCCCCGGCACCGGGTCGAACGGGAACGCCGCGCCGCCGTCCGCGGGGCGCACCCGTACCCGCCCGGCCGCCTCCGGCAGCGAGCGCTCGACGGTCAGCTCGAAGGGGAAGACGACCCGCGCCCCGGCGGGCACCCTGGCCGGCGTACGGCACCAGTACCGCGGGGCGCCGGTCCGCTGGTCCGGCAGCGGCCGGCCGTCCCTGGTCATCGCCGCGCACCGCCGCGGCACCGCGGTCGCCGATGTGCCCGGCGGGACGCGGAAGTCGACCAGGGCGACCGGCTCGCCGGAGCCCAGGTTGGCGATCGTGGCGGGTCCGCGGTTGCGCGTCACGAGGTCGAGCGGGACCGCCTGCCCGGCCGCGCCGGTCAGTTCGGCCCGGCGGACGCGGAAGTCGGCGGTGTTCTCCGCGGCGACCTCGACGGTCGAGAAGTTGTCGCCCGTGTCGGCGTCCTCGGCGTCACCGCCCGGCGCGACGGAGGTGTCGACGCGCTCCGCGTACGCGTCCGGCGCGACGGCCATGCGCAGCGGCCGGGGCAGTCGGAAGGTGGCCCCCGGCGCGAGGGCGTCGGGAAAGAAGCAGTCGGCGTACTCGTAGCCCCTGGGCAGCGGCGTGTACGTGCACGCCTCGTACCGGGTGACGAACTCCAGGCCGGACGACGCCTGGATGGCCACCCGCACGCCGGCCGCCGGCCGGTCGCCCTTGTTGGTCACCTTGACCGGCACGCGCAGCACGTCACCGGGCTGAACCCCGGTCATCGGCCTTCCGTCGGGGATCGCCAGGTCAGGACCTGGCACGGCCCCCTCGCCCGTACCTTCGGCGCCCGCCGCCGTGCCCGACGCGAGCAGCGCCGCCGCCGCGACGCCGGCCACCGCTAAGCGTCTCCGTGCGGATCCCGGCATTCTTCCTGTTCTCATCATTTCACTCGTTTCCAGGTCGAGAGCCTTGATGGTGCGATTTGCCGTACAGACCCGTCTCGCCGTCGGACGGTTGTACGGAATCCCGCCCCCCGGTAACCGCTAACCTCGGCGCATGCTGCACCTGCGGATCCAGTGCCCCGCCGCCCGCACCCCGGAGGTGGTCGGGCTGCTGCACAAGACCGTCGGCACCGCCCACCTCGCCGTGCTCCGCGGCGCCTCCCTCGACCCCGAGGGCGACGTGGTGCTGTGCGACGTCGCCCGCGAGGCCGCCGACAAGCTGCTCCAGGAGCTGCGCGTACGCGGGCTGTACGACGAGGGGGCGGTCTGTGTCGACCAGGTCGACCTGACACTCTCGCGCCGCGCCGACCAGGCCGAGGAGGCCGCGCCGGGCGAGGCAGCGGACGCGGTGGTGTGGGAGTCGCTGGTCGAGGAGACGCACGAGGAGTCGACGCTGTCGCTCACGTACCTCGCCATGCTCGGCGTCGCCACGCTGCTCGCGGCCTGCGGCGTGATGATCGACAGCGCGATCCTCATCGTCGGCGCGATGGCGGTGGGGCCGGAGTTCGGCCCGGTGGCCGGGCTGTGCGTGGCGCTGGTGCAGTGGCGGCCGCGGCTGGCGGGGCGGACGCTGGTGGCGCTGCTCGCGGGGTTCGCGGCGGCGATGGCGCTGACCGTGGCCTTCAGCGTGATGATGGACGCCTTCGGGCTGTTCACCGAGGGGCACCTGGACGCGGACCGGCCGCAGACGGGGTTCATCTTCGCGCCGGACTGGTTCTCGTTCATCGTCGCGCTGCTGGCGGGCACGGCGGGCACGCTGTCGCTGACGTCGTCGAAGTCGGGGGCGCTGGTGGGCGTCGCGATCTCGGTGACGACGGTGCCGGCGGCGGCCAACGCGGCGGTCGCGGTCAGCTACGGCGACTGGGGGCAGGCGCGGGGCTCGTCGGAGCAGTTGCTGCTCAACCTGCTGGGCATCCTCGTCGCCGGGACGCTGACGCTGCTGGCGCAGAAGCTGTACTGGGCCTGGCACACGGAGCAGACGCTCGGCCAGCACCTCCAGCGGTCCCGGGCCGCGGCGCAGCAGCCGCAGCGGAGGATCTGACGGCCGTACGCCGTACGGAGCGGGCGGCCCGTACGGCGTACGACGACGGCGACTACGGCGGCGACGACACCGGCGGCGGCAACGGCCTCAGCCCAGCGCCGACTTCACCACGTCCGCCAGCTTCCCCGCCACCGACCGCGCCTGGTCGATGTCGGCCGCCTCCACCATGACCCGGACCACCGGCTCCGTACCGGACGAGCGCAGCAGCACCCGCCCCGTGGCGCCCAGCTCCCGCTCCGCCTCCAGGACGGCCTGGCGCAGCTCCGGGGAGCTGGCGACCCGGGACTTGTCGACGTCCCGCACGTTGATCAGCACCTGCGGCAGCCGGTCCATCACCGCCGCCAGCTCTGCCAGCGGCCGGCCGCTGGCGGCCACCCGGGAGGCGAGCAGCAGGCCGGTGAGCGTGCCGTCGCCGGTGGTGGCGTGGTCGAGGACGATGACGTGGCCGGACTGCTCGCCGCCGAGGGCGTAGCCGCCGCGCTTCATCTCCTCCAGCACGTAGCGGTCGCCGACCGCGGTCTGGATCAGGTCCACGCCCTCGCGCTCCAGCGCGAGCTTGAAGCCGAGGTTGGACATGACGGTGGCGACGACGGTGTTCTCGCGCAGCCGGCCGGCCTCGCGCAGCCCGAGGGCGAGGACGGCGAGGATCTGGTCGCCGTCGATCTCCTTGCCGGCGGCGTCGACGGCCAGGCAGCGGTCGGCGTCGCCGTCGTGGGCGATGCCGAGGTCGGCGCCGTGCTCGACGACGGCGGCGCTGAGCTGGTCGAGGTGGGTGGAGCCGAAGCCGTCGTTGATGTTGAGGCCGGTGGGGTCGGTGCCGATGGGGATCACCTCGGCGCCGGCCCGCTGGAACGCCTCGGGGGAGACCCGGGCGGCGGCGCCGTGGGCGCCGTCGACGACGACCTTGAGCCCGTCGAGGCGGTGCGGCAGGACGCCGAGCAGATGGGCGACGTAGCGGTCGAAGCCCTGCTCGTAGCGCTGGACGCGGCCGACGCCGGCGCCGGTCGGGCGCTCCCAGGGCTCGCCGCGCTCGTGCTTGTGGTAGAGCTCCTCGATCTCGTCTTCCAGCTCGTCGGAGAGCTTGTGGCCGCCGCGGGCGATGAACTTCACGCCGTTGTCGGGCATCGGGTTGTGGCTGGCGGAGAGCATCACGCCGAGGTCGGCGCCGAGCGCGCCGGTGAGGTACGCGACCGCGGGGGTCGGCAGCACGCCGACGCGCAGTACGTCGACGCCCGCGCTGGCCAGTCCGGCGACGACGGCCGCCTCCAGGAACTCTCCGGACGCCCGTGGATCGCGCCCGACCACCGCCTTCGGGCGCTGGCCGGCCGGCTGGGCGGCGTCGGCGATGGCGAGCACGTGTGCCGCCGCCACAGACAGCCCGAGGGCCATCTCCGCGGTGAGGTCCGCGTTGGCGACGCCGCGCACGCCATCGGTGCCGAAGAGTCGTCCCACTGATCTCCTCCGAGTGCTCCCGAGTGCTCAATTCTGAGCGAGTACGTTCGGCTACGGACCGTTAAAAAGTCCTCACGTGACCATACCCGCGGACCGTATGCCGACCATACAAGCGCGCCCCGGCGCCCTCCCGGATCTCTCCGGGGGCCGCCGGGGCTGAGCACAGTAGCAGTATGATGATCAGCGCTTGCTGTACTGCGTTCCCTTACGGGCCTTCTTCAGACCGGCCTTCTTCCGCTCGACCGCGCGGTCGTCACGGGTCAGGAAGCCGGCCTTCTTCAGCGGGCCGCGGTTGTTGTCCGCGTCCGCCTCGTTGAGCGCACGGGCCACGCCCAGGCGCAGCGCGCCGGCCTGGCCGGAGATGCCGCCACCCGCGATGCGGGCGACGACGTCGTAACGGTCGTCGAGCTCCAGCACCTTGAAGGGCTCGTTGACTTCCTGCTGGTGCACCTTGTTGGGGAAGTAGCCCTCCAGGGTGCGGCCGTTGATCTTCCACTTGCCGGAGCCCGGGACGATGCGCACCCGGGCGATGGCGTTCTTGCGGCGCCCGGTGCCCGCGGCCGGCTGCGGGTCGCCGAAGCGCGCCGCGGCGGACTCGGTGGTGTAGTCCTCGGCGGGCGTCTCGGTGGTGTACTCCTCGACGTCCTCGACGGGCGCCTCAGCGGTGGTCTCAGCCACGATTCTCCTCAGCTTCTCTGTCTCTAGGGGGTGTGGCCGGGACTACTGCGCGACCTGGGTGATCTCGTACGGGACCGGCTGCTGAGCGGCGTGCGGGTGCTCGGCACCGCGGTACACCTTCAGCTTGCTGAGCATCTGACGGCCCAGGGTGTTCTTGGGCAGCATGCCGCGGACGGCCTTCTCGACGGCCTTCTCCGGGTTCTTGTCCATCAGCTCGTCGTAGCGGACGGAGCGGAGACCGCCGGGGTAGCCGGAGTGGCGGTAGGCCAGCTTCTGGGTCCGCTTGTTGCCGGAGAGGTGCACCTTGTCGGCGTTGATGATGATGACGAAGTCACCAGCGTCGACGTGAGGCGCGTACACCGGCTTGTGCTTGCCACGCAGCAACTGGGCGACCTGGGAGGCCAGGCGGCCCAGAACGACGTCGGTGGCGTCGATGACGTGCCACTGACGCTGGACGTCGCCGGGCTTGGGGCTGTACGTACGCACGGTCGTAGCCTTCGCTTCTTCAGTGGGTGTTCTCTGACAAGGTCACCCGGAGATCACGGCAGCAGTAGACCGCGCCGGCGACGCAAACCGACGGCTGATCGCTGAATCAATCGTCCTGGTGGACCAGGCGTAACGGCCTCACGCGTGAGAACGAGCAGCCAATACGCACAACAATCCAGCAGAATACCGGGGCCCGTGCCACCAGGTCAAAACACCCCTGCCGCTCCCCCGGGCGCCGGCCCGGCCCGCGTCCGCGCCGGAAGATCAACGCCGCCGGGCCACCCGGCCCTCGTCCCAGACCGCCTCCGGCGTCTCCCGGACCCGGCCGTCCGCGCCGAAGAGCAGGAACCGGTCGAAGCTGCGCGCGAACCAGCGGTCGTGCGTCACCGCCAGCACCGTCCCCTCGTACGCCTCAAGCCCCTCCTGGAGGGCCTCCGCGCTCTCCAGGTCGAGGTTGTCCGTCGGCTCGTCGAGCAGCAGCGCCGTCGACCCCTCCAGCTCCAGCAGCAGGATCTGGAACCGGGCCTGCTGGCCGCCGGAGAGCCGGTCGAAGTGCTGCTCCGCCGCCCGGTCCAGCTCGTAGCGGCGCAGGGCCGACATCGACGCGCCCTTGTCCTTCGCGTGGTCCTTCCACAGGATGTCCAGCAGCGTGCGCCCCGCCAGCTCCGGGTGCGCGTGGGTCTGCGCGAAGTGACCCGGCACCACCCGGGCGCCGAGCTTCCACCTCCCGCTGTGCGCCACGGCCTCTCCCGCGGGGCCGCCCGCCAGCAGCCGCAGGAAGTGCGACTTCCCCGAGCCGTTCGAGCCGAGCACCGCGACCCGCTCCCCGTAGAAGACCTCCAGCGAGAACGGGCTCATCAGCCCGGTCAGCTCCAGCTCCTCGCAGGTGATCGCCCGCACCCCGGTCCGGCCGCCGCGCAGCCGCATCCGGATGTCCTGCTCGCGCGGCGGCGCCATCGGCGGGCCGGCCTCCTCGAACTTCCGCAGCCGCGTCTGGGCGGCCCGGTAGCGCGAGGCCATGTCGGAGTTGAAGGCGGCCTTCTGCTTGTACATGATGACCAGCCGCTTGAGCTTCGCGTGCTCCTCGTCCCAGCGCCTGCGCAGCTCCTCGAACCGCTCGAAGCGCTCCTTGCGCGCCTGGTGGTACGTGCCGAAGCCGCCCCCGTGCACCCACACGTCGCTGCCCGCGGGGCTCGGCTCGACGCTGACGATCTTCTCCGCGCTGCGCGCCAGCAGCTCCCGGTCGTGGCTGACGAACAGCACGGTCTTCTGCGTCTCGCGGAGCTGCTGCTCCAGCCACAACTTGCCCGGTACGTCCAGATAGTTGTCCGGCTCGTCGAGCAGCAGCACCTCGTCCGTACCGCGCAGCAGCGCCTCCAGCACCAGCCGCTTCTGCTCGCCGCCCGACAGCGTGCGCACCTCGCGCCACTGGGCCCGCTCGTACGGCACCCCCAGGGCGGCCGTCGTGCACTTGTCCCACAGCGTCTCCGCCTCGTACCCCCGGGCCTCCGCCCAGTCGCTCACCGCCTGCGCGTACGCGAGCTGGGCGCGCTCGTCGTCGCGCTCCATGATCGCCAACTCGGCCTCGTCGACCGCCGCGGCGGCCGTCCTGATCCGCGGCTGGGCGACGGAGACCAGCAGGTCCCGGACCGTACGCTCGTCCCGCACCGAGCCGACGAACTGCGGCATCACGCCCAGCCCGCCGCCGGTCGAGACGCTGCCGCCGTGCGGCTGCAGCTCCCCGGCCAGCAGCCGCAGCAGGGTCGTCTTCCCCGCCCCGTTGGCCCCCACCAGCGCTACGGCGGCGCCCTCGCCGACGCGGAACGAGACGTCGCCGAGCAGCGGCCGCCCGTCCGGCAGGTAGTACTCCAGGTGCGCGGCCTCCAGGTGTCCCATGCACCCATCCTCGCCGCCCGCGGCGCCCAGGCGAAACGGGTTTTCCGCGCCGCACCCGCCTCACCGTCCCCGTACGCCGCGGACCGCCCCCGCGGCGCCCAACGCCCCCACGCCGCCGTCCGGGTGGCGGTGGGCCCGGTTAAGATGCCCGCCATGAGCTTCGGGCAGGGGGGCGGCTACGGCGGCCCCGGGGGGCAGGGGCAGGGATCGGGCTTCGGTCCGCCGGGATCCGGCGGGCCCGCGCCCGACTGGAGCGCGCTCGCCGACTCCGCGGCCGCCGAGCGGCGCCGCAAGCGGCGGCTGCTGACGATCGTCGGCGGTGCGCTGGCCACGGTCGTGATAGCCGGCGCCGTCGCCGCGGCGGTCGTCACCACCTCCGGCGGCGACGACGATCCGTCGAGCAGCGCCTCGGAGGACCGGATATCCGGCGCGGGGAGCGAGAGCGGCAAGGGCGACCCGTCGTTCTCGTCGGTGGCACCGCCGCCTGACCCCAAGGAGTTCATCGGCTCCGCCGACAAGGACACGGCCCCGCTGACCGTCGACAGCTTCTTCCCCAACGCGAAGATCACCGTCAGCGGCCACACGTACGAGCGCAGGGCCACCCACAGCACCCGCGAGTGCGCCTCCGGCGCCTCCAGCAAGCTCGGCAAGATCCTCACCGCCAACGGCTGCGACCGGCTGCTGCGCGCCACGTTCACCCGCGAGGGCACCGCGGTCACCGTCGGCGTCGCCGTCTTCGCCGACGAGGGCCCGGCCGCCCGCACCGCCGAGCAGGCGAACGGCAACCTGGAATCGCTGCCCGGCCAGGGCGTCCCCGAGTTCTGCCGCGCCACCGCCTGCCGGCTGACGAGCAACACCCTCGGCCGCTACGCCTACTTCACCATCGCCGGCTACGCCGACGGCAAGGCCGTCACCGCCGAGGACGGTCCGACGAGCGAGGCCGTACGGGACACCGGGGCGTACGTCTACCGCCGCATCATGGACCGCGGCCGGGAGCAGGCCCTGAAGTCAACCGAGCAGTAGCCCCGCCCGCCTTTCAGGTGACGGACAGCCCCCGAACGGGGCAACCCACGTGGTACGAGGGCGCGCGCGGTGGTCCGCTGGACCCATGAAAATCCTGGTCACCGGCGCCACGGGCGCCCTCGGCAGCCGACTCGTCCCCCTCCTCACCGCGGCCGGGCACACCGTCACCGGCACCACCACGAGCGAGGCGAAGACGGAGCGACTGCGCGCGGCGGGCGCGGAGCCGGTCGTGCTCGACGTGCTCGACCCGGCGGCCGTACGGCAGGCCGTGGCGGACGCCGCCCCCGAGGTGATCGTGCACGAGGCCACCGCCCTCTCGCAGCAGACCGACCTCAGCGCCCGCGAACTCCGCAACCTCGACACCGTCTTCGCCACCACCAACCGGCTGCGCAGCGAGGGCACCGACAACCTGCTGGCGGCGGCCGCCGAGACCGGCACCCGCCGGTTCATCGCGCAGAGCTTCGCCGGCTGGCCGTACAAGCGCGAGGGCGGCCGGATCAAGACCGAGGAAGACCCGCTCGACACCACCCCGCCCCCCGGCACCGAGCAGAGCCTGGGCGCCATGAAGCACCTGGAGGAGGCGGTCACCACCGCCCCCGGCATCGAAGGCATCGTCCTGCGCTACGGCGGCTTCTACGGCCCCGGCACGACGATCTACCCGGGCGGCGAGCAGGCGGAGATGGTGCGCAGGCGCCTCCTGCCGGTGGTGGGCCGCGGCGAGGGAGTGCTGTCGCTGATCCACATCGAAGACGCGGCCGCGGCGACGGCCGCGGCGGTGGAACGGGGCACGCCGGGCATCTACAACATCACCGACGACGACCCCGCGGCGCAGAAGGAGTGGCTGCCCCGGCTGGCGGCGGCGATGGGCGCGCGGCCGCCGCGGCGGGTGCCGGTGTGGCTGGCGCGGCTGGCGGCGGGGAAGTGGGTGACGATGGTGATGACGGAGGGCCGGGGGGCGTCGAACGACAAGGCCAAGAGCGAGCTGGGGTGGCAACCGGGGCACCCGACGTGGCGGGAGGGCTTCACGGAGGTGTTCGCGGCAAGGTAGGGCTACGGGGGCGGGGCGACCCGCCCCCGTAGGAAGACCGGAAACACCCCGCTTCAGTAGGGCCGGAGCCCGTACCCGTACCGGAACAGGGGCTTCGCCCCCGCCTCCCGGGACACCGGCGCGTCCGCCGCCCGGCGCGGCCAGGTGAAGGGCAGCCGCCCGCCGAACCCCGCCCCGAAGAGCGCGTCCGTGATCCCGCGCGCCTCCGTCCCCGGCAGCCAGGCCGCCACGAAGGCGTCCGTGCGCGCCAGGGCCTTCCCCAGCACCAGCGGCCGCCCGGAGTACAGGACGCCCACGCAGGTCTTCGCGCGCCCGCAGACGTCGGCGAGATCGGCCTCGTTCCGCGCCCCCAGGGCCAGACTCGCGGAGTCGCCGAACCACTCCGCGTACGGATCCTCGCCGCCGACCCAGATCCCGACGTCGCCGCGCCCCTCGGTCGCCACCTCGATGCCGGTACCGGCGGTGGCGGCCCGCAGCGCCCGGAGGAACGTCGTCCCCCGCGTCGTCCGCCCCGTACCGCCCTGCCAGCCGACCGACCAGCCGCCGAGCTGCCGCCCCAGGTCGCCGGCGCCGTTGCCGCCGACGACGATGCGGTACGGGCCGCGCCGCGGCAGGGGCAGCGCGCCGCGCTCGTTGCGGAGCAGCACCTGCGAGGCGCGTACGGCCTGGCGCGCGACGGCGCGGTGCCGGGGGGAGCCGACGGCGGCGGTGCGGGCGGGGTCGGTGAAGGGGTGGTCGAAGAGCCCGAGGCGGTCCTTGGCCGCGAGGATGCGGCGTACGGCGTCGTCCACGCGCTCCCGGGGGATGTCCCCGCGGCGGACGCCGCCGACGATCGCGCGGTGTACGCCGCGGTGGTCCCTGGAGACCATGACCATGTCGATGCCGGCGTTGACGGCGCGCGCGACCTGGGCGGCGAGGTCCCTGCCGGGGAGTTGCTGCACGGCGTCGTAGTCGCTGACGACGAAGCCGCGGAAGCCGAGTTCGCCCTTGAGCACGCCGGTGAGGAGCCGGCGGTCGCCGTGGGTCCTGGTGCCGTGGACGCTGCTGTAACTGGCCATGACGGAGCCGACGCCGGCCGCGATGGCGTCGCGGTACGGGGCGAGGTGCACGCGGCGCAGCTCCTTTTCTGTGACCCGTACGTCGCCCTGGTCCAGCAGCCGGCCTTCGCCGGCGGCGGTGCCGTAGGCGGTGGCGCCGTCGCCGAGGTAGTGCTTGGCGGTGGCGAGCACGGAGCGGGGGCCGGGGGCGGGCCCCTGGAACCCGCGCACGGAGGCGGGGCCGAGCTTCCCGACGAGGGCGGGATCCTCGGCGTAGCCCTCGTAGGTACGCCCCCATCGCACGTCCTGCGGCACGCACACGCACGGCGTGAACGCCCACCGCACCCCGGCGCCGAGCGCCTCGTCCCGCGCGACGCGCTCGGCGCGGCGGACGAGGGCGGGGTCGCGGGTGGCGCCCATGCCGATGTGATGCGGGAAGATCACGGACCCGGTGGTGCCGCTCATGCCGTGCACGGCGTCGGCACCGTAGAGCAACGGAATGCCCAGCCTGCTGCGCAGGGCGGCCCGCTGGTACCCGTCGACCATCCGGGCCCAGGCGGCGGCATCGTCGCCCCCACCGCGGGGCCCGCCGTCGTCACCGGCGCTGAGCATGGCGCCGATGCCGAGACGGGCGAGGTCGCGGGGGTCGCCGAGGAAGGCGTTCTGCACCTGGATCATCTGCCCGGCCTTCTCGGCGAGGGTCATGTGCCGCAGACAGCCGACACCGCGGCAGTGGGCGGGGGGCCGGGAGTCGGGGTCGAGGGAGGAAGGGGCGGCACAGGCGCCGAGGAGCAGCAGGGCACAGAATGCGGCAAGGAGACGCATGCCCCCACCCAAGCCCTGCCGGGGGCGCGGCGGGCCCAGGCACACGGGGCCGGGGGCGCGGGTCACCCGCCGGGGGGCAGGAGGTGGCTTGGCTTCGGACGCCGCGGGCGCAGCCCGGGCGGGCGGAGGGAGCACGGAGGGGTCCCGGGGCGAAGCCGCGGATCTGGAGGATGGCCGGGATCGGCGACCGACATCCATGCACGCCGCAGGCAGGGGGCCGTCCGGGGGCCCGAGGCCCCGAGGGCCGGAGGGAAGAGCCCCCGATTTCAGGGACGGCCGCGATCAGCGATCGGCGTCCCTGCCCACCGGAGGCACGGGCGATCCGGGGCCCGAAGCCCGCGAGGGCCGGGAGGCAAAGCCCCCGGTTTCAGCGGGTGGCCGGGATCAGCGGCCGGCGTCCCTGCACGCCGGAGGCAGGGGTCCGGGGGCGCAGCCCCCGGGGTGCGCGCTGGCGCGCGACGGGGGCCCGGGGGCGGAGCCGCCGCTTTCGGGAAGGGGCGGGATCGGGGACAGACCCCCACCCCCGCACCCGGCGTCCGGACCCGCCCCCACCCGCCCGTGAACAGCGCGCAGCCCCCGGGGGACGGACCCCTAGCCCGCGCTCAGGGTGCGGAGACGGCGGGACGCCGTGTTGCGGGCTGCCAGGGAATCGTCCGGAGGGTAGCCCACCTCCTCCAGCGTCAGCCCGTGCGGCCGCACGACCTGCACCGCAGAGTCCCGTACCGCCGCCCCCAGCACCCGCCCCACCCACTCCGGCTCCCGGTGCCCGTCGCCGACGAAGAGCATCGCGCCGACCAGCGCCCGCACCATGTTGTGGCAGAAGGCATCGGCCTTGACCGTCGCCTCCAGCACCCCGTCCGCCCGCCGCGACCACCGCAGGTCCAGCAGCCGCCGGATCGTCGTCGCCCCCTCCCGGCGCTTGCAGAAGGCCGCGAAGTCGTGTTCCCCGAGCAGCAGCTCCGCCGCCGCGTTCATCGCGGCGGCGTCGAGCGGCCGGTTGTGCCACAGCACGTGGCCCCGCAGCAGCGGGTCGACGCCGCCGGGGTCGTCGCCGACGCGGTACGCGTAGCGGCGCCAGATCGCCGAGAACCGGGCGTTGAAGTGCGGCGGTGCGGCGGTCACCCGCCAGACCCGGACATCGTGCGGCAGCCGCCCCGCCAGCCGCCGGAGCAGCAGCTCTCCCCGCTCCCCCTGCGCCGCCCACACCGGCTCCGGCAGGTCGACGTGCGCCACCTGCCCCCGCGCGTGCACGCCCGCGTCCGTACGGCCCGCCACCGTCAGCTCGTACGGCGCGGACGCCCGCAGGACGACGCGCAGCGCCGTCTCCAGCTCCTCCTGCACCGTCCGCTGGCCCTCGCGCTGCCGCGCCCAGCCGGAGAAGCCGCTCCCGTCGTACGACAGGTCCAGCCGCACCCGTACGAAGCTGGCCGCCACCTCGTCACTCACTGCCCTGTTCCTCTCAGCGCGACGGGCCCGCTCCCCCGGAGGGAAACGGGCCCGTCGTCATGCACGAAACGCGTGTCAGGCGTCCTTGGCGTCCTTGCCCTCGGCGGAGTCGGCCGCCTCGGCCGAAGCCTCGGCCTCGCCCGCCTCGGACTCGGCGGCGTCCTTCGCCTCGGCGGCGTCCGCGTCCTTCTTCAGACCGGCCACCGCCTCCTCGCCCGCCACGTCCTTCGCGGAGCGCTTCGTCGCCGCCTCGGCCTCGCCGACCGCCTCCTGCTGCACGGTCAGCGCCTCGACCAGCTCGATCACCGCCATCTTGGCGTTGTCGCCGCGACGGTTGCCGATCTTGGTGATCCGGGTGTAGCCGCCCGGGCGGTTGTCGTACCGCGGACCGATCTCGGTGAACAGCGTGTGCACCACGCTCTTGTCCGAGATGAGCTGCATGACCTGGCGGCGGTTGTGAAGGTCGCCCTTCTTCGCCTTGGTCACCAGCCGCTCGGCGTACGGACGCAGCCTGCGGGCCTTGGCCTCGGTCGTCGTGATGCGACCGTGCTCGAAGAGAGCGGTGGCCAGGTTCCGCAGCATGGCGCGCTCGTGCGCCGCGCCGCCGCCCAGTCGGGCGCCCTTGGTGGGCTTCGGCATGGTGTTTCTCCTTTACCGCACCGGCCGTGTCAGGTACCGGTGATCGGGGTCCGGGGGGCGTCGCGCCCCCCGGGACATCAGTACTGCTCGGTCTCGACGAAGCCGGCGTCGGCGTCGTCGTCGGCACCGAAGGTGTCGGCGGCCGAGGTGGGGTCGAATCCGGGCGGGCTGTCCTTCAGGGCCAGGCCCATGCCGGCCAGCTTCGCCTTGACCTCGTCGATCGACTTGGCGCCGAAGTTGCGGATGTCGAGGAGGTCCGCCTCGGAGCGGGCCACGAGCTCGCCCACCGAGTGGATGCCCTCGCGCTTGAGGCAGTTGTACGAGCGGACCGTGAGCTCCAGCTCCTCGATCGGCAGCGCCAGGTCCGCGGCCAGGGCGGCGTCCGTGGGGGACGGGCCCATGTCGATGCCCTCGGCGTCGATGTTCAGCTCGCGGGCCAGGCCGAAGAGCTCGACCAGGGTCTTGCCGGCGGAGGCCACCGCGTCGCGGGGGCGCATGCACGGCTTGGACTCGATGTCGACGATCAGCTTGTCGAAGTCCGTGCGCTGCTCGACACGGGTCGCCTCGACCTTGTAGCTGACCTTGAGGACCGGCGAGTAGATGGAGTCGACCGGGATCCGGCCGATCTCCTGGCCGACCTGCTTGTTCTGCACGGCGGAGACGTAGCCGCGGCCGCGCTCGACGGTCAGCTCCATCTCCAGCTTGCCCTTGCCGTTGAGCGTGGCGAGGACCAGGTCCGGGTTGTGCACCTCGACGCCGGCCGGCGGGGCGATGTCGGCGGCGGTCACCACGCCCGGGCCCTGCTTGCGCAGGTACATCACGACGGGCTCGTCGTGCTCGGAGGAGATGACGAGCTGCTTGATGTTGAGGATGAGGTCGGTGACGTCCTCCTTGACGCCCGGCACGGTGGTGAACTCGTGCAGAACGCCGTCGATCCGGATGTTGGTGACTGCGGCACCCGGGATCGAGGAGAGGAGCGTACGGCGGAGGGAGTTGCCGAGGGTGTAGCCGAAGCCGGGCTCCAGCGGCTCGATGACGAACCGGGAGCGGTACTCCTCGACGACCTCTTCGGTGAGAGAGGGACGCTGAGCGATCAGCATGTGTGTTCCTTCAGTCGTGGGCGCCCGCTATTTGACGCCCGCTGTACCGACCAGGGTACGGGCGGCACGGCGCAAACGCGCCATACCGCCCGTACCTGCGAACTTCCGCCCGAAGACTTACTTCGAGTAGAGCTCGACGATGAGCTGCTCCTGCACCTGGGTGTCGATCACCTGGCGCTCGGGCAGGCTGTGCACGAGGATCCGCAGATTCGACGGGATCGCCTCCAGCCAGGCCGGGACGGTCCTGTCGCCGGCCTCCGCCTGCGCCACCGCGAACGGGGTCAGGTTCCTGGAGGACTCGCGGACCTCGATGATGTCGTTCGGCACGACGCGGGCCGACGGAATGTCGGTCTTCCGCCCGTTGACCGTGATGTGGCCGTGCCGGACGAGCTGGCGGGCGTGGTCGCGGGACTTGGCGAAGCCGGCCCGGTAGACCACGTTGTCCAGCCGCGTTTCGAGGATGCGCAGCAGGTTCTCACCGGTCTTGCCGGACTGCCGGTTGGCCTCGTTGTAGTAACCGCGGAACTGCTTCTCCAGCACCCCGTAGATGCGCGCGCACTTCTGCTTCTCGCGCTTCTGCAGCAGGTACTCGCTGTCCTTGGTGCGCCCGCGCCCGTGCTCACCCGGGGGGTAAGGACGGATCTCGATCGGGCACTTAGCGCTCTCGCACTTGGCTCCCTTGAGGAAGAGCTTCTGCTTCTCCCGACGGCAACGCTTGCAGTCGGCCCCGGTGTAACGCGCCATGTCTAGTCGTCTCCTACTTCGCTTTTCTCAGACCCGGCGGCGCTTCGGCGGGCGGCAGCCGTTGTGCGGGGTGGGCGTGACGTCCTGGATGGACCCGACCTCGAGGCCGGTGGCCTGGAGGGAGCGGATCGCGGTCTCACGGCCGGAGCCGGGACCCTTCACGAAGACGTCGACCTTGCGCATGCCGTGCTCCTGGGCACGGCGGGCGGCGGACTCGGCTGCCATCTGGGCGGCGAAGGGCGTCGACTTGCGCGAGCCCTTGAAGCCGACATGGCCGGCGGAGGCCCACGAGATCACGTTCCCGGACGGGTCCGTGATCGAGATGATCGTGTTGTTGAACGTGCTCTTGATGTGAGCGTGGCCATGGGCCACGTTCTTCTTTTCCTTGCGGCGGACCTTCTTGGCCCCGGCCGCCCGGCTCTTCGGAGGCATTCGGTGTTATCTCCCGTGGAGGTGGTCGGTCCTGCAGCGATGCGGGCGCACGGAGCGGACCGCTGCGGACTACTTCTTGCCCGGCTTCTTCTTGCCGGCGATGGCGCGACGCGGGCCCTTGCGGGTGCGGGCGTTGGTGGAGGTGCGCTGACCGTGGACGGGCAGTCCGCGGCGGTGCCGCAGGCCCTGGTAGCAGCCGATCTCGACCTTGCGCCGGATGTCCGCCTGGATCTCCCGGCGGAGGTCACCCTCGGTCCTGAGGTTGTTGTCCACGAACTCGCGGATCTTGACGAGCTCTTCCTCGGTCAGATCGCGGACGCGGGTGTCGGGGTTCACCCCGGTCGCGACCAGCGTCTGCTGGGAGAGCGTCCGGCCGATGCCGAACACGTAGGTGAGGGCGACCTCCACGCGCTTCTCGCGCGGGATGTCGACACCTGCAACGCGTGCCATTGAAGGCTCCTGTGTCTTGTCGGAGGTCTTCCGCAGCACCGTTCCCGTATTTCGCTACGAGCCGGGTCCCCGGCCTCCGAGCCGGGGGTTTCGTCCCACACACGTTCGTGGGGGTCGGGTGGCTGCTTCTTTACTTGTTCGCTTGTTGCGTCGCGCGATGAGCTGCGAGCGGTGCGAGGTGATGGGTCGGCGTACGTCAGCCCTGGCGCTGCTTGTGGCGCAGGTTTTCGCAGATGACCATGACCCGGCCGTGGCGGCGGATCACCTTGCACTTGTCGCAGATCTTCTTGACGCTCGGCTTGACCTTCATGTGTCTGGAGGTTCTCCGGGTCGGTGCCCCGCCCCACGGGAGCGGGACGAAGCAAGATCTACTTGTAGCGGTAGACGATCCGTCCGCGCGTCAGGTCGTACGGAGACAGCTCCACCACGACCCTGTCGTCGGGAAGGATACGGATGTAGTGCATCCGCATCTTGCCGCTGATGTGCGCGAGGACCTGGTGCCCGTTCTGGAGCTCCACCTTGAACATCGCGTTCGGCAGAGACTCGACGACGGTGCCCTCGATCTCGATGGCCCCTTGTTTTTTGGCCATGCTTGAGCGCTTCACCTTCCGGATTCGGCTACCTGGATGGTCCGGGGCACACGGGTGCACGGGGACCGACGAGCCAGTCTACGCGACCGCACCGGAAAGGCGAAATCGGGAGTGTGCCCGCTCCGCAAGATCGTTAAGCACCCGGCGAACCGGGCGCCGCGGTGCCCGCCGCGGCCTCAGTCCAGCGGGTCGGGGGCCGCCGTGATCCCGTACGCCGCGAGCTTCTCGCGGCCGCCGTCCGGGGCCGTCAGCACCAGCGGGCCGTCCTCGGTGAGGGCCACGGAGTGCTCCCAGTGGCTCGACCAGCTTCCGTCGTCCGTCTTGACCGTCCACTCGTCGGCCAGCACGTGCGTGCGCGGGGTGCCGAGGCTGACCATCGGCTCGATCGCGATGCAGAAACCCGGGACGAGCTTGGGGCCGCGGCCGCGGCGCCTGTCGACGTAGTTCAGCAGGTGCGGGTCCATGTGCATCTGCGAGCCGATGCCGTGGCCGCCGTAGTCCTCGACGATGCCGTACTTGCCGGCGGCCGGGCGCGGCTGGCGGCGGATGTAGCCCTCGATGGCCGCGGAGATGTCCACCAGCCGGTTGCCCTTGCGGACGGCCGCGATGCCGGCCCACATGGACTCCTCGGTCACCCGGCTCAGCTCGTGCAGCTCGGCCTTGTGCCCGGAGCCGACGAAGGCGGTGATGGCGGCGTCCGCGTGCCAGCCGTCGACGATGGCGCCGGCGTCGATGGAGATCACGTCACCCTCGCGCAGCACGGTCTCGCGGTCCGGGATGCCGTGCACGACGACGTCGTTGACCGACGTGCAGATGTTGCCGGGGAAGCCCCCGTACCCCAGGAAGTTCGGCTTGGCGCCGTGGTCGGCGAGGACCTTGGCGGCGATCTCGTCGAGGTCCTTCGTGGTGGCCCCGGGCACGGCGGCGGCGGCGCACGCCTGGTGCATGGCCGCGACGACGAGGCCGGCGGCCCGCATCTTCGCGATCTGTTCCGGGGTCTTGATCTCCACCATGACGGCTGCTGCCTCCTGGGCCGGCGAGGGACGTCTCCCCCGTCCACGATACGTGCCCGCCGCGGGCCGCCGGGCGGGGGCGGGTGCGGGGGGCGTAGAAGGGTCGTACAGAGGTCGTACGGGGGTCGTACGGCCCGTGGCGCAAGGATCGTAGCCCCAGGGCGCCACGGGCCGTACAGGAGCCCTACGGGCCGTGGAACCGCGTCAGCCGGCCCCCGCGGGCGGGCGGGGACCGGCTGGGTGTTCCACGGCTGCTACGGGCGGCTCAGGAGCGGTCCGCCGGGACGTCGCCCGGCAGCGCCTCCATCGCCCGCCGGGTGACCTCGGCGACCGAGCCGAGCGCCGAGATCGTCGTCACCAGGCCCTGGGCCTTGAAGTAGTCGATGATCGGCTCGGTCTCCTCGTGGTAGACCTCCAGCCGGCGCCGGACCGTGTCCTCGTTGTCGTCGTCGCGCTGGTAGAGCTCGCCGCCGCAGATGTCGCACACGCCCTCGCGCTCCGGCGGGGAGTACGTGACGTGGAAGACGTGGCTGCTGTCGTTCCGGCAGATCCGCCGGCCCGCGATGCGCTTGACGACCTCGTCCTCCGGCACCTCCAGGTCGAGCACGGCGTCCAGCTCCAGCCCGGCCTCCTTCAGCAGCCCGTCGAGCGACACCGCCTGCGCCACGTTCCGCGGGAAGCCGTCCAGCAGGAAGCCGCCGGCAGCGTCGGGCTGCTCCATGCGGTCCCAGGCCATCCCCACGGTTACCTCGTCCGGAACCAGGTTGCCCGCCTCCATGTACGCCTTCGCCTGGCGGCCCAGCTCCGTGCCCTTGCTGATGTTGGCACGGAAGAGGTCACCGGTGGAGACGTGCGGAATGGACAGGTTCTTGGCGAGCAGGGCGGCCTGCGTGCCCTTGCCCGCACCGGGAGGCCCGACGAGGACGATTCGCATCAGCGGAGGAACCCTTCGTAGTGATGCTGCTGCAGCTTGCTCTCGATCTGCTTCACCGTCTCGAGCCCGACACCCACGATGATGAGGATGCTGGTGCCGCCGAAGGGGAAGTTCTGGTTCGCGTTGAACAGCACCAACGCCACTGTCGGTACCAGCGCGATCAGACCCAGATAGAGCGAGCCCGGCCAGGTGATCCTGTTGAGCACGTAGCTCAGGTACTCCGCGGTGGGACGGCCGGCCCGGATGCCCGGGATGAAGCCACCGTACTTCTTCATGTTGTCGGCGACTTCCTCGGGGTTGAACGTGATGGCCACGTAGAAGAACGCGAAGAACACGATCATGAGGAAGTACGTGAGGATATACACCGGGTGATCACCGGTGACGAAGTTCTTCTCGACCCATTGGGCCGCGCCCGAGTTGGAGCCGGTGAACTGGACTACCAGGGCGGGAATGTAGAGCAGCGAGGACGCGAAGATCACCGGGATGACGCCCGCCTGGTTGACCTTCAGCGGGATGTACGTCGAGGTGCCGCCGTAGGAACGGCGCCCGATCATGCGCTTCGCGTACTGCACGGGGATGCGGCGCTGCGCCTGCTCGACGAAGACCACCAGGCCGACCATCGCCAGGCCGAGCGCGATGACGACGATGAACTCGCCCCAGCCGTCGATGATCTTGCCGGACTGCTTGATGTTCCACAGGGCGCCGGGGAAGCCGGCGGCGATCGAGATGAACATCAGCATCGACATGCCGTTGCCGATGCCGCGGTCGGTGATCAGCTCGCCGAGCCACATGACCATCGCCGTACCGGCGGTCATGCAGATCACCATCGTGATGACGATGAAGATCGAGTCGTCGGGAATGATCTGGTCGTTGACCTGACACTGCGGGAAGAGCGAGCCGCTACGCGCTGTGGCGACCAGACCGGTGCCCTGCAGAATCGCGAGGGCGACGGTCAGATAGCGCGTGTACTGTGTGATCTTCGCGGTACCGGACTGGCCCTCCTTCTTCAGGGCCTCCAGCCGCGGAATCACCACCGTCAGCAACTGCAGGATGATGCTCGCCGTGATGTACGGCATGATCCCCAGCGCGAAGATGGTGATCTGCAGGAGGGCCCCACCGCTGAACATGTTGACCAGGCCGAACAGGCCCTGGTTGGCGTTGGCCTCGTCCATGCATTGCTGCACGGCCTGGTAGTCGGTTCCGGGGACTGGAACCTGCGCACCGAGCCGGTAGATCACGATGATGCCCAGCACGAACAGCAGCTTCTTGCGCAGGTCGGGTGTCTTGAACGCCCGGGCGAACGCGGTGAGCACGGTGCCTCCTGCGGCCCCCATGCTTGATCACGGGGGCTGACGGGTCATTTGTTCAGCGGATGGTCGGTAGACGTCCCACGCAGGCGTACACCCACATGGGTAGGGACAGTGCAGGCCACCTTACCGGGGGGTGTGGCTGCCGTGGAACGACCAACCGGGGATGCCCATGCGGGACATCCCCGGTTGCTCGTCACACTCAGACGCGCTCGGTGACCGAGCCGCCGGCGGACGTGATCTTCTCGCGGGCGGAGCCGGAGACCTTGTCGACGGCCACCTGCAGCGCCACGGAGAGGTCGCCGTTGCCCAGCACCTTCACGAGCTCGTTCTTGCGCACCGCGCCCTTGGCGACCAGATCGGCCACCGTGACCTCGCCACCCTCGGGGTAGAGCTCGGCCAGCTTGTCCAGGTTCACCACCTGGTACACCTTGCGGGCGGGGTTCTTGAAGCCCTTGAGCTTCGGCAGCCGCATGTGCAGCGGCATCTGCCCGCCCTCGAAGCGCTCCGGCACCTGGTAGCGCGCCTTGGTGCCCTTGGTGCCGCGGCCCGCGGTCTTGCCCTTGGACGCCTCGCCTCGACCCACGCGGGTCTTCGGCTTCTTGGCGCCCGGGGCCGGCCGCAGGTTGTGGATCTTCAGCGGCTTCTGCTCCGCCGCGTCCTGGACGGCCATGTCAGTCGACCTCCTCGACCGTCACCAGGTGGCGGACGGTGTGCACCATGCCGCGCACCTGGGGACTGTCATCGCGGACCACGCTGTCGTGGAGCCGGCGCAGGCCGAGCGTACGCAGCGTGTCCCGGTGGTTCTGCTTGCTCCCGATGTAGGACTTGCTCTGGGTGATCTTGAGCTGTGCCATCAGCCGTTCACCCCAGCGCGGGCGCGCAGCATTGCGGCGGGCGCCACGTCCTCCAGCGGCAGGCCACGGCGGGCGGCGATCTCCTCGGGGCGCTGCAGGCCCTTCAGTGCGGCCGTCGTGGCGTGCACGATGTTGATCGGGTTGGACGAGCCGAGCGACTTGCTCAGCACGTCGTGGATGCCCGCGCACTCCAGCACGGCACGCACCGGGCCACCGGCGATCACACCGGTACCGGGCGACGCCGGCTTCAGCAGCACGACACCCGCCGCCTCCTCACCCTGGATCGGGTGCGGGATGGTGCCCTGGATCCGGGGGACCTTGAAGAAGTGCTTCTTGGCCTCCTCGACACCCTTGGCGATGGCGGCCGGCACCTCCTTGGCCTTCCCGTACCCGACACCCACGGTGCCGTCACCGTCACCCACCACGACCAGCGCGGTGAAGCTGAAGCGACGACCACCCTTCACTACCTTGGCGACTCGGTTGATCGCGACAACGCGCTCAACATACGCGGTCTTGTCGGCAGCGTTGCCGCCGTCCCGGCCCTTCCGGTCCCGCCGCTCGCCGCCGCCGGCGCCGCCACCGCGGCGCTGGGGTCCAGCCATTGGACTTCCTCTCTCAGAACTTCAGCCCGGCATCGCGGGCGGCGTCGGCCAGGGCGGCAATGCGCCCGGCGTACTTGTTGCCACCGCGGTCGAACACCACGGCGTCGACTCCGGCGGCGCGCGCACGCTCGGCGACCAGCGCGCCGACCTGCTTGGCCTGCGCCGTCTTGTCGCCCTCGGCGCCGCGGATGGACGTGTCCATCGAGGAGGCCGAGGCCACCGTGTGGCCGGCGATGTCGTCGACGACCTGCGCGACCATGTGGCGGTTCGAGCGGGTCACGACCAGGCGCGGGCGGTCCGGCGTACCGGAGATCTTCTTCCGCACGCGGATGTGCCGGCGCTTGACGGCGGCCGCCTTGCGGGCACTGCCCTTGGCGATCTTCACACCGTATGCCATGGCTTACTTACCCGCCTTTCCGACCTTGCGCTGGATGTACTCGCCCTCGTACTTGACGCCCTTGGCCTTGTACGGGTCGGGCTTGCGCAGCTTGCGGATCTTCGCGGCGACCTCGCCGACCTTCTGCTTGTCGATGCCCTCGACGCTGAAGTGCGTCGGGTTCTCGACCTTGAAGGTGATGCCCTCGGGGGCCTCGATGAGGATCGGGTGGCTGTAGCCCAGCGCGAACTCCAGGTTGGAGCCCTTCGCCTGGACGCGGTAGCCGACCCCGCTGATCTCCAGCTTCTTCACGTAGCCCTGGGTCACACCGGTGACCATGTTCGCCACCAGCGTGCGCGACAGGCCGTGCAGCGCCCGGCTCTTGCGCTCGTCGTTCGGGCGGCTGACGACGATCGTGCCGTCGTCGCCACGGGCGACGTCGATGGGCGCGACGACGGTGTGCGAGAGGGAGCCCTTGGGGCCCTTCACGTTGACCGTACGGCCATCGATGGTGACGTCCACGCCGGCGGGAACCTGGATGGGCAGCTTGCCAATACGCGACATGGCTTTACCTCCGTTCCCTTCCGTTACCAGACGTAGGCGAGGACTTCCCCGCCCACGCCCTTCTTGCCTGCCTGCTTGTCGGTGAGCAGCCCGTGGGAAGTGGAGATGATCGCCACGCCCAGGCCGCCGAGCACCTTCGGCAGGTTGGTGGACTTTGCATAGACCCGAAGACCCGGCTTCGAGATCCGCTTGATGCCCGCGATCGAGCGCTCGCGGTTCGGGCCGTACTTCAGCTCCAGGACGAGGCTCAGGCCCACCCGGGCCTCCTCGGTCTTCCAGCCGCTGATGTAGCCCTCCTGCTGGAGGATCTCCGCGATGTGCGTCTTGATCTTGCTGTGCGGCATCGTCACGGTGTCGTGGTACGCCGAGTTCGCGTTCCGCAGACGGGTCAGCATGTCTGCGATCGGATCGGTCATGGTCATGTGATGGCCTTCGGCCTCTCTCGCCGCGGTTTCCTGTCTGCACCGTCCCTCTCCCTCGGTACGAGGACGGGTGTGGTGCGGGGACCTACGGCGTAGTAGTCGGTCAAAGCGTCCCGGTGATCCGGCGGATCACCAGGAGCTCTTGGTCACGCCCGGCAGCTCGCCCCGGTGCGCCATCTCACGCAGGCACACGCGGCACAGGCCGAACTTGCGGTACACGGAGTGCGGACGGCCGCAGCGCTGGCAGCGCGTGTAACCGCGCACCTTGAACTTCGGCTTACGGCCGGCCTTCGCGATCAGGGCCTTCTTTGCCACGGCTCATGCCTCCTTGAACGGGAAGCCGAGGAGACGAAGCAGGGCGCGGCCCTCGTCGTCGTTGCTCGCCGTGGTGACCACGGTGATGTCCATGCCCCGGACCCGGTCGATCTTGTCAGGGTCGATCTCGTGGAACATGACCTGCTCCGTGAGACCGAAGGTGTAGTTGCCCCGGCCGTCGAACTGCTTCGGCGACAGGCCGCGGAAGTCGCGGATGCGCGGCAGCGCGAGCGACAGCAGCCGGTCGAGGAACTCCCACATCCGGTCGCCGCGGAGCGTGACGTGGGCGCCGATCGGCATGCCCTCGCGCAGCTTGAACTGCGCGATGGACTTCCGGGCCTTGGTCACGGACGGCTTCTGGCCGGTGATCGTGGCGAGGTCCTTGATGGCCCCCTCGATCAGCTTGGAGTCGCGGGCGGCATCGCCCACGCCCATGTTGACCACGATCTTGGTCAGGCCGGGGATCTGCATGACGTTCTCGTACGAGAACTCGTCCTTCAGCTTGGCCTGGATCTCGTCCCGGTAGCGCTGCTTGAGGCGCGGGGGCGTACCCGCGGCGGTCGCAGTGGTGGCAGTCATCAGATGTCCTCACCCGTCCGCTTGGCAACGCGGATCTTGTTGCCCTCGTCGTCGAAGCGGTAGCCGACCCGGGTCACGACCTTCTGGCCGTCCTTCTCCACCACCAACTGAACGTTGCTGATGTGAATCGGGGCCTCGGTCGTGATGATCCCGCCGGTCTTGGACCCGCGGGCCGTCTGGCCGGCCTTGGTGTGCTTCTTGACCCGGTTGACACCCTCGACCAGGACCCGGTCCTCGCGCGGGAAGGCCGCGATGACCTTGCCCTGCTTGCCCCTGTCCTTGCCGGTGATGACCTGAACCAGGTCGCCCTTCTTGATCTTCATGTGCTACAGCACCTCCGGCGCGAGCGAGATGATCTTCATGAACCTCTTCTCGCGCAGCTCACGGCCGACCGGGCCGAAGATACGGGTGCCGCGGGGGTCACCATCCGCCTTGAGGATGACGGCGGCGTTCTCGTCGAAGCGGATGTACGAACCGTCCGGCCGGCGGCGCTCCTTGACGGTGCGCACGACGACCGCCTTGACGACGTCGCCCTTCTTGACGTTGCCACCCGGGATCGCATCCTTGACGGTGGCGACGACCACGTCACCGATACCCGCGTAGCGGCGGCCCGATCCGCCGAGCACACGGATGCAAAGAATCTCCTTTGCACCCGTGTTGTCGGCGACCTTGAGTCGCGACTCCTGCTGGATCACGTCTATCTCCTGATCGTCTGCCGGTTCCCGGCGGGACCCGTGTTGCGCGGGGACCCGCCGAGCCTGGCGGAACCGTCCTGGGGGCTCCCCCCAGGAATACTTACTTGGCCTTCTCGAGGATCTCGACGACGCGCCAGCGCTTGGTCGCCGACAGCGGCCGGGTCTCCATGAGGAGGACGCGGTCGCCGACGCCGCAGGCGTTCTGCTCGTCGTGCGCCTTGAGCTTGTTCGTACGGCGGATGACCTTGCCGTACAGCGCGTGCTTGACGCGGTCCTCGACGGCGACGACGACGGTCTTGTCCATCTTGTCGCTGACGACGAGACCCTCACGGGTCTTGCGGAAGCCGCGTTCGGTCGTGGTCTCTTCGGTCACATTCGTCTCGCTCATGAGGCGCTCTCCACCGTGTCGATGCCCAGCTCACGCTCGCGCATCAGGGTGTAGATCCGGGCGATGTCCTTGCGGACGGCCTTCAGCCGGCCGTGGTTCTCAAGCTGTCCGGTCGCCGCCTGGAAGCGGAGGTTGAACAGCTCTTCCTTGGCCTCGCGGAGCTTCTCCACGAGGTCATCGTTGGAGAGCTCACGCAGCTCGGTCGCCTTGGTACCGGCGGCCATCACGACTCACCACCCTCGCGCCGGACGATCCGGCACTTCATCGGAAGCTTGTGAGCCGCACGGGTCAGCGCCTCACGAGCGGTCTTCTCGTTCGGGTACGACAGCTCGAACATCACGCGCCCCGGCTTGACGTTCGCGACCCACCACTCCGGCGAGCCCTTGCCGGAGCCCATGCGGGTCTCGGCGGGCTTCTTCGTCAGCGGACGGTCCGGGTAGATGTTGATCCACACCTTGCCGCCACGCTTGATGTGCCGCGTCATGGCGATACGCGCGGCCTCGATCTGCCGGTTGGTGACGTAGGCGGCCGTGGCGGCCTGGATGCCGTAGTCGCCGAACGCCAGCTCGGTGCCGCCCTTGGCGAGACCGCGGCGCTTCGGGTGGTGCTGCTTGCGGTGCTTGACCCTGCGAGGGATGAGCATGGGTCAGCCCTCCGTTCCGGTGCTTTCGGCAGCGGGAGCGGCGGTGCTCGCGGCCTCGGCCTTGGGGGCCTCGGCAGCCGGAGCCTGCTGCTGCTCGCGCTGCGGACGACGGCCGCGGCCACCGCGCTCACCGCCGCGACGCGGACGGTCGCCGCCACCGCCGCCGCCCCCACGGGACGGGCGGTTGCCGGCGCGGGCCGCGGCGTTCTCGGCGCGGACCTCGGCGATGTTCTTCACGTCGCCCTTGTAGATCCAGACCTTCACACCGATGCGGCCGAAGGTCGTACGGGCCTCGAAGAAGCCGTAGTCGACGTTGGCGCGCAGGGTGTGCAGGGGCACACGGCCCTCGCGGTAGAACTCCGAGCGGGACATCTCGGCGCCGCCGAGCCGCCCGCCGCACTGGATCTTGATGCCCTTCGCGCCCGCCTTCATCGCGGACTGCATGCTCTTGCGCATGGCCCGGCGGAAGGAGACACGCGAGGAGAGCTGCTCGGCGACGGCCTGGGCCACGAGCTGCGCGTCGGTCTCGGGGTTCTTGACCTCAAGGATGTTGAGCTGCACCTGCTTGCCGGTGAGCTTCTCCAGGTCGCCGCGGATACGGTCGGCCTCCGCGCCGCGGCGGCCGATGACGATGCCCGGCCGGGCGGTGTGGATGTCGACGCGGACGCGGTCACGGGTGCGCTCGATCTCCACCTTGGAGATGCCGGCGCGCTCCATGCCCTGCGTCATCATCCGGCGGATGGCGACGTCTTCCTTGATGTAGTCCTTGTACAGCTTGTCGGCATACCAGCGCGACTTGAAGTCGGTGGTGATGCCAAGCCGGAACCCGTGCGGGTTTACCTTCTGGCCCATTACCGGGTCCCTTCCTTGCTGCCGACGACCAGCGTGATGTGGCTGGTGCGCTTGCGGATCCGGTACGCCCGGCCCTGCGCGCGGGGCCGGAACCGCTTCCAGGTCGGGCCCTCGTCGACGTACGCCTCCTTGACGAAGAGGCTGTCGACGTCGGTGTGGTCGTAGTTGTGCGCCGCGTTGGCGATGGCGCTGTCCAGCACCTTGCCGACGGGCTCGCTCGCGGCCTGCGGGGCGAAACGCAGGACCGCCTGAGCCTCCGTGGCATTCATGCCACGGATGAGGTCCACCACACGGCGGGCCTTCATGGGCGTGACGCGCACATAGCGCGCGGAGGCCCTGGCTTCCATGGTTGTCCCTTCGGTGTGAGTCATGGTCTTCGCACTCCGCAGGTCAGCGACGACGCGACTTGCGGTCGTCCTTGACGTGGCCCTTGAAGGTGCGGGTAGGCGCGAACTCGCCGAGCTTGTGCCCGACCATCGACTCGGTGACGAACACCGGGACGTGCTTCTTGCCGTCATGCACCGCGATCGTGTGCCCCAGCATGGCCGGGATGATCATCGAGCGGCGGGACCAGGTCTTGATGACGTTCTTGGTGCCTGCTTCGTTCTGCGTGTCCACCTTCTTGATGAGGTGGTCGTCGACGAAGGGCCCCTTCTTCAGACTGCGCGGCATCTCTACTCCACCCGCTCCTAGCGCTTCTTGTTCGTCTTGCGGCGGCGGACGATGTACTTGTTGCTCGCCTTCTTCGGCGAGCGCGTACGGCCTTCCTTCTGGCCCCAGGGCGAGACCGGGTGGCGACCACCGGAGGTCCTGCCCTCGCCACCGCCGTGCGGGTGGTCGATCGGGTTCATCACGACACCGCGGACGGTCGGGCGCACGCCCTTCCAGCGCATGCGGCCGGCCTTGCCCCAGTTGATGTTCGACTGCTCGGCGTTGCCGACCTCGCCGATGGTGGCGCGGCAGCGGATGTCGACCAGGCGAATCTCGCCGGACGGCATCCGCAGGTGGGCCATGCGGCCCTCCTTCGCCAGCAACTGCACGTGCGCACCGGCGGAGCGGGCGAACTTGGCGCCGCCGCCGGGCTGCAGCTCGATGGCGTGGATGACGGTACCGACCGGGATGTTGCGCAGCGACATCGCGTTGCCCGGCTTGATGTCCGCACCCGGACCGTTCTCGATCCGGTCGCCCTGCTTCAGGCCGGCCGGCGCGAGGATGTAGCGCTTCTCGCCGTCGGCGTAGTGCAGCAGCGCGATGCGCGCGGTGCGGTTCGGGTCGTACTCGATGTGCGCGACCCGGGCGGGGACGCCGTCCTTGTCGTGCCGACGGAAGTCGATCACGCGGAAGGCGCGCTTGTGGCCACCGCCCTGGTGGCGGACGGTCACACGACCGGAATTGTTTCGGCCGCCCTTGCTGTGCAGCGGGCGGACCAGCGACTTCTCCGGCGTGGACCGCGTTACCTCGACGAAGTCGGCGACGCTGGCGCCACGACGGCCAGGAGTCGTCGGCTTGTACTTGCGGATACCCATTTCTTCAGTCCTCGTCCGTGACGGACAGCCTTGTCGGTCCCCGTCAGGAGACCGGGCCGCCGAAGATGTCGATGCGCTCGCCCTCGGCGACGGTCACGATGGCGCGCTTGGTGTCGGCGCGCTTGCCGTAGCCGGTGCGGGTGCGCTTGCGCTTGCCCTGGCGGTTGATCGTGTTGACCCCGATGACCTTGACCTGGAAGACCTTCTCCACGGCCTGCCGGATCTGGGTCTTGTTCGCCCGCGGGTCGACGATGAACGTGTACTTGTTCTCGTCGAGCAGCGCGTAGCTCTTCTCCGAGACGACGGGCTTGAGCAGCACGTCGCGCGGGTCGTCGTAGGTCTTGCTGGTGACGGTGAACCCGGTCGCCGTCTCGTCCGCGGCCTCGGCCTCGGTCTTGTCCATGTCGACCATCAGGCGTCGCTCCCTTCAGCCTTCTGGAGCTCGACCTCGTCGGCCACGGCCTTGCCGCCCTTGACGGGGCCGGACACGAACCGCTCGAAGGCGGCCTGCGTGAAGACCACGTCGTCGGAGACGAGCACGTCGTACGTGTTGAGCTGACCGGCGTCCAGGATGTGCACGTCGGGCAGGTTCCGGGCGGACAGCATCGACAGGTCGTCGTCCCGCTCGATGACCAGCAGCACGTTCTTGCGCTCGCTGACCTTGCCGAGGAGGAGCCTGGCGGCCTTCGTCGAGACCTCGCCGTCGACCACGCCGGTGACGACGTGGATCCGGCCGAGGCGCGCCCGGTCCGAGAGGGCACCGCGCAGCGCGGCGGCCTTCATCTTCTTCGGGGTCCGCTGCGAGTAGTCGCGCGGCACGGGGCCGTGCACGACGCCGCCGCCCGCGAACTGCGGGGCGCGGATCGAGCCCTGCCGGGCGCGGCCGGTGCCCTTCTGGCGGTACGGCTTCTTGCCGCCGCCGCGGACCTCGCCGCGGGTCTTCACTTTGTGCGTGCCCTGGCGGGCAGCGGCCAACTGGGCGGTGACGACCTGGTGGATCAGCGGAATGCTGACCTGCGCGTCGAAGATCTCCGCGGGGAGTTCGACGGTCCCGGCCTTCTCGCCGGCCGGCGAAAGGATGTCAACGGTGCTCATTACCTCAGGCCCCCTTGGCCGCACTACGGACCAGGACGAGGCCGCCGTTCGGACCGGGGACGGCGCCCTTGATGAGCAGCAGTCCCTTCTCCGCGTCAACGGCGTGGACGGTCAGGTTCTGGGTGGTGACCCGCTGGTTGCCCATCCGGCCGGCCATCCGCATGCCCTTGAACACGCGGCCCGGGGTGGCGCAGCCACCGATGGAGCCCGGCTTGCGGTGCACGCGGTGGGCGCCGTGGCTGGCCTTGCCGCCGGCGAAGCCGTGGCGCTTCATGACACCGGCGAAGCCCTTGCCCTTGCTCTTGCCGGTCACGTCGACCCGCACGCCGGCCTCGAAGGTCTCGGCGGTCACCTCCTGGCCGAGGGTGTACTCGGAGGCATCCGCGGTGCGGATCTCCACCAGGTGGCGGCGGGGAGTGACGTCGGCCTTGGCGAAGTGGCCCTTGAGGGGCTTGTTCACCTTGCGCGGGTCGATCTCGCCGAAGGCGATCTGGACGGCGTCGTAGCCGTCGGAGTCTGCGGTGTGGACCTGGGTGACGACACAGGGGCCGGCCTTGACCACGGTCACGGGGACGACACGGTTGTTCTCGTCCCAGACCTGGGTCATGCCGAGCTTCTCGCCCAGGACACCCTTGATCTGCTTAGCCATCTCTTCGCGACCTCTCAGAGCTTGATCTCGATGTCGACGCCGGCCGGGAGGTCCAGCCGCATCAGCGAGTCAACGGTCTTGGGGGTCGGGTCGAGGATGTCGATCAGACGCTTGTGGGTACGCATCTCGAAGTGCTCGCGCGCGTCCTTGTACTTGTGCGGCGACTTGATGACGCAGTACACGTTCTTCTCAGTGGGCAGCGGCACCGGGCCCGCGACCGACGCACCAGTGCGGGTCACCGTCTCGACGATCTTCTTCGCCGAGGAGTCGATGACCTCGTGGTCGTAGGCCTTGAGCCGGATGCGGATCTTCTGTCCCGCCATGGCTTCTCAGCAGTCCTGTTCTCGTAGCGCTCCGGCGCCCGGCGGTCTCGCTGCGTACCCGTTCCCCGACCCACGCGGTCGGGCGTGTCGCAACCCTCCCCGCATTTCTCCCGCGAAAGCATTCCTCCCACGGACGTCCGCGGGGGTCCGCGGTCCGCAGGGGTTTTCCTTGCAGGAAGAGGGGGAAGATCCCACCGAGTGCCCTGGCCTGCACCCCGCTGACGCTTCCCGGAAGATTCCCGTACTTCCGCCCCTGATGAGGGGCGACGAATACGTGGGACTCGCTTCCGGTCCTCCCGGCGGGAGGCGCGCAGCATCGACGCTCAGCCGAGCAACCCGGATAGTGTGCCATACGGCGCTCGGCTCGCGCCAATCGGCCCAAATACCACACGGCCCCGGCGGCCGCCCCGGGACCGGGCGCGTGCCTGCGCCTGGGGCGCTCCTACGTACTGACCGGGCCCCGGCCGCGTACCGGCGCGTGGTAGCACTCGACTTCCCAGTATGCGTCCTGCGGGGAGCGCCCGCGGGGCAGGATGCGGATGCCGGAGGCGAAGGTCACGTTGCGGTCGGCGGACAGGGCGAGGAGCACCGTGAGGTGCCGGTGGGTGAACTCGGTCTCCTCCTCGTAGTCCCAGTCGGAGACGACGCCGTGGGAGTCGCCGTGCAGGAAGGGGCGCTGGAGGAAGTCCTGTACGGCGGGGGGAAAGTTCCCGAGGACGGCGGTGGTCTCGGCGTCGAGCCCGAGGTCGGCGGTGGGGAGGGAGCCGGCACCGCGGGCGCCGCCTGCGCCGGGGGGCGGCGCCGGGGGCGTACGGGTGTCGAAGGTCTGGCGGCGCAGCGCGCGGGGTTCGAGCTGGAGCCGCTCGACGAGGTGGGCGTGCCTGCCGTGCCGGATGAGGGGCTTGGCCTTGCAGAGCCCGTTGGGCCCGAGGACGACGGCGCGGGGCCGCCCGGTGTGGTCGAGGCGGGCCCACCACTCCAGGATGGTGCCGGCCTTGGCCTGGAGCCGGGCCCGTACATCGGAGCCGAGCATGTCCCAGCACTCTTCGCGGGTGGGGCCGTCTTCGAAAGGCAGCTCGCCGGGCGGGTGGATCCGGGCGGCGGCTTCCTCGCCGCCACGCCGGGCGGGGAGGGAGACACCGTCGCGGCCGGCTAACTCTCGCGGTGCCCGGCCGGACACCTGCCGGGGCACCAGCCGGTGCCGCTCACGGTCGGAATTCCCGGGGATCTCTGCCCGCGCCATCTCTGTTCCCCCCCTCGAATGGACACCTACGTGCAGTATCCACCGACGAGCGGTACGCAGCCACGGCGTGCCGGAAGCCGGGAGCCGAACACAAAAGCAAGCGGCCGCACGCGAACACGCATGCAGCGGCGCTCCTCCCCCGCGCTCCCGGCGGTCCCCCGCCCCTCGGCACACCCGGAACCCGCTACTCGACCGCCGGCGGACCCGCCTCCACCCGACGCAGCACCGCGGACAGACTGTCCAGACCGGGGCCGGTCTGAACCTGGCGCTCGTCCCACCACGTGGCGCCCTCGTCCCTCAGGGGGCCGACGATGTCCTTGGCCTTGGCCCCGTCCGGCGGCGTGGCACCACCGAGTACGTACTCGAAGGGCCCTTCGGCCCCGGCCGCCGCGCGGTGTTCGCGCACGTACGCGAAGAGATCCCGCACCTCGGCGGGATCCGGTACGTATCCGTGGCGGGCCGACTCGAACAACGGCACCGCGCCGTCCCACCGCGCTGCCCGGCGCATGGGAGGGCGGCGGGGCCAGAAGCCGCCGATCCACACCGGCGGACGGGGCTGCTGGACGGTTGCGGGCAGGAGGGTCACGTCCCCGGCCTCGTAGTGCCGGCCGTGGTGGGTCACGGACTCACCGGACCAGAAGCGCTGGAGCAGGTCCAGGCCCTCGTCCAGGCGCTCGCCGAGCACCCGCGGCTCGGCGGTGTCGCCGAAGCTGCGGTACTCGTCCTCGATGGGACCGCCCAGGCCGGCGCCGAAGATCACGCGCCCGCCGCTGAGCTGGTCGAGGGTGGCGACCTGGCGCGCGAGTTGCTGCGGGAGGTAGCGGGGGACGGGGGTGAGCAGGGGACCAAGCCGGAGCCGGGAGGTCGCCAGCGCCGCCGCGGTCAGCAGCATCCAGGGGTCGCCGAAAGGACGGCCCAGGTGGCGTCGGTGCAGGACGTGGTCCCAGACGAAGAGCCCGTCCCAGCCGGCCTGTTCGGCGGCTGCCGCGACGGTGGCGACGTTGCGGGGGGCGGCGAAATCACCGAAGTTCGGGATGTTGACGGAGAAGCGCATCCCCGCAGGATGCGCAGCGTACGGCGCGGTGGCAATGACCTGGCCTACGAGTCGGCCGCACGACGGACCGGCGACGAGCGTACGTGCAGTCGTCCCGCTCGTAGACGTGCCGCGTGGCCTGCCGCCCGTCCCGCAGGCCGGACGGGCGGCAGGTCGGAGCCCGCGAAAGGTGCGCGACGCCCATCAGAAAATGACATCAATGCAGGTCGGAATCGAGTCAGCCGGGCCGGAGCCGTAGCCGGTGGTACGTTCTCGGCGAGATTTTCGTGCTCCCGAGGAGATGGCGATTGCCGTGAGCTTCAGCGAAACTCTTCCACTGGCTTTCGTGATGATCGCGGGACCGCAGATCGTCACGTCGTTCTTCCTGGCGACGAGCGGGCGCTGGGCTGCGAATTCCCTTGCTTATGTCCTCGGCGCCGCGATCTCCGTCACCACGACGGTCACGGTCGCCTACTTCGTCGCCAAAAGCGTCAACAACTCGGCCAGCGGGCACAAGGCGACCTTCGACCGCAGCATCGACGGGATCGTGCTCGTACTGATGCTGTTCCTGATCGTGCGCGTATACCTCACCCGCGAAAAGTCCCAGCCGCCGAAGTGGATGGGCAAGCTGCAGGCGGCAGAACCGAAGTTCGCCCTTCTGATGGGCGTCGCCCTCATGGGCGTCTTCCCGACGGACATCGCAAGCTCAGTCGCCGCCGGTTTCCATGTCGAACGCAGCGGCGACCCCTGGTGGCAGTGCCTTCCCTTCGTGGCACTGACCCTGCTGTTCCTGGCGGTGCCCGCGCTGTGCGTCGTGTTCCTCGGGAGACGGGCCCAGGTCGTCCTGCCGAAGATCCGCGACTGGATGAACTCCCACTCCTGGGTCATCAGCGAGATCGTCCTGGTGTTCTTCGCCGCGATCGCGATCAAGGGCCTCATCACAGGCTAGCCAGGCGGCAGACGGTCTCTGACCCCGCACCGGAGTCGGTATCGCCACGATGGACGCCTGTGCCCTCTGCGGCACATCGTCCTCCGGGATGAGGTACGGAAACGCACTGGCGAATACATCAGCCTTCCCGCACAGGCCGCGATCCCCACGTTCCGTTACACCACCTCCCGCAGGACCTCGTCCACCGCCGTGGCGGTCGCGCCGAGGACCTTTTCGGTCTCGGAGTAGTCGACGACGAAGGGGTGGCCGGGCTTCAGGAGGACCTCGTGCATTTCCGCCCAGAAGGGCTCCGAAAGCGCGAGCAAGGAGATCTCCCGTTCGGTCATCTCCGCCAGCCGGGGTTCCGGGGCGCCGGCGAGGGTGGCGAGGCGCGTGGCGAGTTCGCGTAGGGACAGGGTCGCGGTCGGGGCGTGCCAGGCGCGCCCGTACGCGCGCTCCTCGCGGCTTGCCGCGACCAGCGTGCGGGCCGTGTCGCCGATCGCCGAGTAGCTGTGCGGCACGTCGAGCGGTTGCGGTACGAGTACCGGCCTGCCGCCCAGGACCTGTCCCTGCACCATGAGGCTGAACACCGAGTACGCCCCGGCGCCGTAGAACTGCCCCGCGCGCACCTCCGTCACCCGCACCCCCGAGGCAGCCGCCTCCGCGGCCTCCTCCCAGACCCGGGCCCTGGCTCGGCCCTTGGGGCCGGTCGCGGCCAGCGGGAGGTCCGGCGTGAGCGTTCCGGCGACCGGGCCGTACGCGTAGAGGTTGCCGAGCATGACGTACGCCGCCCCCGTCCGCCGCACCGCGCCCAGCAGCGACGCCGACAGGGCCGGGAACTGCTCCGGCCAGAGGTGGTACGGCGGGGCGGCGGTGGTGAACAGCGTGTCCGCGCCCTCCGTCAGACCGGTGAGCCGGTCGGTGTCGGTCGCGTCCGCGGCGATCCGCTCGACGAGCGGGTGCTCGGGACCGCCGCCGGTCCGGCTGATCATCCGTACCCGCTCGCCGTCCCCGGCCAGCAGCAGCGCGGTCTTCGTGGCGGTGGCTCCGCGCCCCACGATCACATGAGTTTTCATACGGACGACGGTGCCGCCCCGCGGGCTCGTACGATACTGGCTGGAATGCCAAGTGTCCGGAGGATCAGGCCATGCACCGCATCGCCGTCGTCGCCGTGCAGCCCGTGCTGAGCTTCGATGTCTCGATCCCGCTGATGATCTTCAACAGCGTTCCGCAGTACGAGGTGCGCGTCTGCGCGGTACGCCCCGGGCCGATGCCGACCGTCGGCGGGCCCGACATCGTCGTGCCGTACGGCCTGGAGGGGCCGGCGGGCGCCGACACGGTGATCGCCGTCGGCAGCGGTGGCGCGGAGGCGCCCGCGGAGGTCCTGGACGCGCTGCGGACCGCGGCGGCCGGCGGCGTACGTATCGCGTCGCTGTGCACGGGGGCGTTCGTACTCGCCCAGGCCGGTCTGCTCGACGGGCGCCGCGCGACCACCCATTGGGGGCTCGCCGACGATCTCGCCGCCCGCTTTCCGGCCGTCGACGTACAGCCCGACCGCCTGTTCGTCGAGGACGGCGGCATCTACACCTCGGCGGGCGCGGCCGCCGCGATCGATCTCTGCCTGCACCTGGTCAGGGTCGACTACGGCGCGTCGGTCGCGAACACGGTCGCGCGGCTCGCGGTCGTCCCTCCCGTACGGCCCGGCGGCCAGTCCCAGTTCATCGAGACCCCGCTGCCGCCGGAACGCGGCACTTCGCTCGCCCCCACGCGCGCGTGGGCGCTCGAACGCCTCGATCTCCCGCTCACGCTCGCGGATCTGGCCCGCCACGCGGGCACCAGCGTGCGCACGCTGACCCGCCGCTTCCGCGCGGAGACGGGGCTGAGCCCGCTGCAGTGGCTGCTCCAGCGACGCATCCACCGGGCGCGGGAGCTGCTGGAGACGACCGGGCTGCCGATGGATCTGGTGGCGGAGAAGAGCGGACTGGGCAGCTCGGACTCGCTGCGCAAGCACATGGCGGCGCAGGTCGGGGTCACACCCACGGCGTACCGCGCGAGCTTCAACCGGGCCCGCACGGGCATCCGCTGAGGCCGCCCGCCGTGCGGGGGCTGGGGCGGGTGGGGGGCCGCGGTCAGGAGCCGGCCGCGCCGGGGAGGGTCTGCCGCTCGCCGGGGAGGGTCTGCCGCTCGCCGGGGGCCGCGTCCAGCAGCGCTTGGCGGCAGAGCCTGTCCGCGACACGCGTCGTCTCGGGGAGCCGATACCGCCGCGCCAGCCGGAGCGTGAGCGCACAGGCGTCGTCCACGTCGACCAGGTGGCCGGCGGACACGTACACGGGCTTCACCCCGGCCTGCGTACGAAGCGCGCGCCCCACCGCCTCCGTACCGTCCAGAAGCGGCGTCGACGCACCCCGCTCGGCTCCCGGCACCTCGCACCGGAAATACAGCGGATTCTTCGCCACCCCGAACGACGGAATCCCCGTCAGCACCCCCAGGTGACTCGCCAGACCTACGCGACGGGGATGAGCAATGCCGTAGCCGTCGCACACGAACACATCGGGCGGATCACCGAGTTTGCGCAGCGCCGCGGCGACAGCGGGAATCTCCCGAAAGGCCAGCAGGCCGGAGACATACGGGAACTCGATCCGCGAAACGGCGGTCACGGAATCCAGGATGTCCAGACTCGCCACCTCCAGCACGACGACCGCCGCCGCGCACACCCCCGACTCGTCGTCGTACGCCACGTCGACCCCGGCCGCCGTACGCCACTGCGCTACGTCCTGCGCCGACTCGACCCGTACGAGCCCCCGCAACCGCTCCTGCTCCGCCACCGCCTCCTCGACGGTCCGCGGATGGCGAAGCCCGCCGGCCAGTTCCACGCACACCCCTTTGCGGTTCTCCGGCGGTCGCACGGTCACCGGCCGGAGTCACACCTGCCGGGCCTGGTCCTCAGTGACGTGGACGACCACCCCGAACGGGCCACGCTACCCGCCCTTCCCTGACCGGAGGCCACCCCCGCACCGCCCCCGCGGCACCTCTGCCGCCCCGTCCGGCCCGGCGCCGCACAACGCGCCGCCTCCCGGGCCCGCCCCCGCCGCCCTCCGCACCGCCCGGTCGCCCTCCCCGCCGCCCGGGCCGGCCAGGTGGCCGCAGGAAGAGAAGCCAGCGCCCCCGCCTCGTCCCGCAGCGCCTGCCGCTCGGCCCCGGCGCCGACGTCGGCGCCGGGAACGCGGGCGACGCGAGTGACCCGGGTGGCAGAGGACTCGGCCGCGGACGCGGGGAATGGCAATGCGGCCAAGATACCCACCACGAACAACGCGGCCAGAACCTCTCGCAAAAACCTCACGGCTGGCACGGTTCCACCAACTCCCGGGTAGAGCGACGATGCGCAAGGAGACTCGACGTTATAGGAGCCCCGACGGCACGCACCACCCCACAATCACGGCCGTTGACAATAGCCGCGTGTGGAATTCCATTCGGCACTGCGAATTCGGCTACGTGCCCGAACGAGCAGGCGCGAACGTCAGCGGACGACGGACTGGATCTCGTCGACTTCCACCTCGGTGGTCGTACCGAAGGAGCCGTCGGGGAGGTCGCCACCCGTGTCGCCCGAGCCCGTCCATTCGATGGACCACGTGATCGTCGCCCGGAGCGGGTAGGTCTCGCCGTCCGGCGTGGCACGCAGGTACGTCAGCCCGCACGGCGGGGTCTCCTCCGCCGACCCGGCGGTGTACGGGGTGCCGATGGAGCCGTCGTCATCGATGGGGCAGGTGCCCGAGGAGGGGTGCAACTCGGCGTCGCCGGTGCCGGGTTCGAGGGTGAGCGACACCGGGGTGGCGGTGGTTCTGGCCCATATATCGAGCACCGGCACCCGGGCGGTGACCGCGACGGGCTCGAAGGTGGCGGCGTCAAGCCAGGCCCAGGTGGGGAGGTTCACCTTCTGCGCGTTCTCGGCGTCGGGCTTGAGGCTGATCTCCGTATCCGGCACCCGGATACGGTTGTACGCGATCTCGGAGAGGATCTGCGGCGTCACGGCGTCCTGGTACTCCGCCGGCGGCGGATCGCCCTTGTCCAGCCAGAACGGCCCGTCGTCGCAGTCCAGGGCGCCGGGGACACCCGCGCCGCCGTCCGGCACGTAGCCGTCCCACCAGTAGCCGTCGTCGGACTTCGCCATGTTGAAGTCCTCGTACGTGCCGGGCTTGTCGCCGCCCTGGGAGTACTTCGCGCGCTGCTCAGCGTCCCACTGGTAGCCGGTGGACTCCAGGGACCAGATGTGCTCCATCTCTTGCTTCAGTTGCTTGGGCGTATAGAGCGGCGCGTACCAGCAGGGCGGCGGCGACCAGTCCCCCACAGGCGCCAACGCCCCGGCTCCCCCGGAACCGCCCCCACCCCCGCCCCCGTTCTCGGACTCATCGAACACCACCCCACCGGCCTCAGCGTTCAGGTTCTGCCCCTCGGCACCGCCGCCCGGGCCGCTCGGTGGCTCTTCCACGTTGCCGGTGCCATTGCCGATCTCCCCTTCCGCGTGCGCCACGAAACTACTGCTCGTGACAGCGGTGACAAGTAACGCCACGGCTAACGTCCTGCGCGCGAATTTCAGGGCTGACATGATGAAGCCCCCTGTGTGGATACGTCCGTCATCGTGACCCACGTGCCCTGCTCGTCCTTCCGAAGCGTGGCACCGTGACTGAAGTAGCTGTTCTTCGTGACCGGGGTCTTGTTGACTTCGCCGGTCTTCAGATACTTGTCGAACGCTTTGCTCTGGTCTTCGCAATAGACCAGTGTGGCAGTGCCATCGTCCCTCATCGTCACGGTCGGCTGGTACAACCGGATCGTTCCGGTGAGGCGCGCCTCCTCATCCACATACGCCTTCACGTACTCCTCTGTGGCAGCGGCAGCCTCCCCCTCCGAGTAGAAGCGGAACGCCTCGTGCGTCGGATCCTGTTCGGCGAGAGCCATCTCGATCGCCGCGATGCGCTGCTCCGTGTCTCGCAGTATCGCGTCCTCGGCTGCAGTGCCGGTCTCCGACCAGTCGGCAACGACCTGGACGTCCTTCGGGAGCTTGATCTCCGGTCTGCCCGTCGCCTCCTCCTCCGCGCTCGGTGACGGGGTCGTCTCCGGCTTGTCCGCGCCCTGGATCTTGTCGTCCGGCTTGGCGTCGCCGTCCTCCTCGTCGCTGCCGCAGGCGGTCAGCAGCAGGCTCAGGGCGGCGGCGGCCGCCAGTGCGGCGGCGGAAAGGGCGCGGGGGGACACGATCAACTCCCGGTTACGGTGACGATACGTTAGGAAGCCGACGCTATAGGAGTCCCCGCAGCGTTCACCACCCCCGCTTTCGTGGCTGTGGATAACTCCGCTCGTTGACGCATTTCACACCGCCCCCATCAGGCAATTGGAATTCCATTGCCTCTCCCCCAAAGGCACCCTTGCCTGAACAGGCATACTCCCCCCGCCCACGCCAAAGGCCCCGGTCCGCCGCAAGGCGGGCCGGGGCCCCTGGAACGCAGTACCGTCAGGTCACTTGAGGATCTTCGTGACCTGGCCGGCGCCCACCGTCCGGCCACCCTCGCGGATGGCGAACTTCAGGCCCTCCTCCATGGCGATGGGCTGGATCAGCTCCACCTTCATGTCGGTGTTGTCGCCCGGCATGACCATCTCCGTGCCCTCGGGGAGGTGCACGACGCCGGTCACGTCGGTGGTGCGGAAGTAGAACTGCGGGCGGTAGTTGTTGAAGAACGGGGTGTGCCGACCGCCCTCGTCCTTCGACAGGATGTACGCCGTCGCCTCGAACTCGGTGTGCGGGGTGACGGTGCCCGGCTTGATGATGACCTGGCCGCGCTCGACGTCCTCGCGCTTGATGCCGCGGAGGAGGAGGCCGACGTTCTCACCGGCCTGGCCCTCGTCCAGCAGCTTGCGGAACATCTCGATGCCCGTGACCGTGGTCTTGGTCGTCTCTTCCTTGATGCCGATGATCGCGACTTCCTCGTTCACCTTGAGGATGCCGCGCTCGATGCGGCCGGTGACGACGGTTCCACGACCGGTGATCGTGAAAACGTCCTCGATCGGCATCAGGAACGGCTTGTCGATCTCGCGGACCGGCTCCGGGATGGACTCGTCGACGGCCTTCATCAGGTCGAGGACGGTCTTGCCCCACTCGGCGTCACCCTCCAGCGCCTTCAGCGCGGAGACCTTGACGACCGGGACGTCGTCGCCCGGGAACTCGTACTCGGAGAGAAGCTCACGGACCTCGAGCTCGACGAGCTCCATGATCTCCTCGTCGTCCACCATGTCGGCCTTGTTCAGCGCGACGACGATGTACGGCACGCCGACCTGGCGGGCGAGCAGCACGTGCTCCTTGGTCTGCGGCATCGGGCCGTCGGTGGCGGCGACCACGAGGATCGCGCCGTCCATCTGGGCGGCACCGGTGATCATGTTCTTGATGTAGTCCGCGTGACCGGGGCAGTCGACGTGCGCATAGTGCCGCGACTCGGTCTGGTATTCGACGTGCGCGATGGAGATCGTGATACCGCGCTGCTTCTCTTCCGGAGCCTTGTCGATCTGGTCGAAGGCCGAAGCCTCGTTGATGTCCGGATAAGCGTCGTGCAGCACCTTGGTGATCGCCGCGGTAAGAGTGGTCTTGCCGTGGTCGATGTGACCGATGGTGCCGATGTTGACGTGCGGCTTAGTCCGCTCGAACTTCGCCTTCGCCACTGGGGTCCTCCTGTGGACTGGTGCTGTACGCCCCCCGCCTTCTACGGAGGGGTTCAGGTGGTCGTTCCGGACCGGTCAGGACCCCTAGGGGGATGCCCTTGACCTGTCCGCCTGTGATCGGCAGCCGGGGCACCCGCCGCAGCTCCCGGGGGATCTGCGGCGGAATGACCCGTATGCCGTTTGCTACAGCCTACGGCTTCACTCGCCCTTGGCCTTCGCGATGATCTCCTCGGCGACGTTCTTGGGAACCTCGGCGTAGGAGTCGAACTGCATGGAGTAGCTCGCCCGGCCGGACGTCTTGCTGCGCAAGTCGCCGACGTAGCCGAACATCTCCGACAGCGGGACCAGACCGGTGACCAGCTTGGCACCACTCCGGTCCTCCATGGACTGAATCTGTCCACGGCGCGAGTTGATGTCGCCGATCACGTCGCCCATGTAGTCCTCGGGCGTCGTGACCTCGACCTTCATCATCGGCTCCAGCAGGACCGGAGCGGCCTTGCGGGCGGCCTCCTTGAAGGCCATCGAGCCGGCGATCTTGAAGGCCATCTCGGACGAGTCCACCTCGTGGTAGGCACCGTCCAGCAGGCGCACACGCACGCCCGTCAGCGGGTATCCGGCGAGGATGCCGAATTCCATGGCCTCCTGGCTGCCCGCGTCCACCGAGGGGATGTACTCCTTGGGGATACGGCCGCCGGTGACCTCGTTGACGAACTCGTAGCCGTCGCCCTCCAGCGGTTCGAGCGCGATGATGACGCGCGCGAACTGGCCGGAGCCGCCGGTCTGCTTCTTGTGCGTGTACTCGTGCTTCGCGACCGGCCGGCGCACCGTCTCGCGGTAGGCCACCTGCGGCTTACCGACGTTCGCCTCGACCTTGAACTCGCGCTTCATGCGGTCGACCAGCACGTCCAGGTGCAGTTCGCCCATGCCCGAGATAATGGTCTGGCCGGTCTCCTCGTCCGTCTTGACCCGGAACGACGGGTCCTCCTCGGCGAGGCGCTGGATCGCGACACCCAGCTTCTCCTGGTCGCCCTTGGACTTCGGCTCGATGGCGACCTCGATCACCGGGGCCGGGAAGTCCATGGACTCCAGGATGACCGGATTCGCCGGGTCGCTCAGGGTCTCGCCGGTGGTGGTCTGCTTCAGACCCATGACGGCGACGATGTCGCCGGCACCCACCGAGTCGATCTCTTCGCGCTTGTTGGCGTGCATCCGGTAGATCTTGCCGATGCGCTCCTTGCGGCCCTTGACCGAGTTCTGCACCTGCGAGCCGGAGTTCAGCCGGCCCGAGTAGACCCGGATGAAGGTCAGCTTGCCCAGGTGCGGGTCGCTGGCGATCTTGAAGGCGAGCGCGGAGAGCGGCTCCTCCTCCGAGGGCCGGCGGACGATGACCTCGTCGGGGTCGCCCACGGCGTGGCCCTCGATGGCCTCGACGTCCAGCGGCGACGGCAGGTACCGCACGATCGCGTCGAGCAGGGGCTGTACGCCCTTGTTCTTGAACGCGGTGCCGCAGAACACCGGGGTGACGGTGGTGCCCTCACCCTTGCCGGAGTTGATGGTGATACGGCGCACGGCCGCGTGGAGCTGCTCCTCGGTGGGCTCCTCGCCCTCCAGGTACAGCTCCATCATCTCCTCGTCGTTCTCGGCGACGGCTTCGAGCAGCTTGCCCCGCCACTCGTCGGCCGCCTCGAGGTGCGTCTCGGGGATGTCGACGACGTCGTACGCCTCGCCGAGCTTGGCCTCGGGCGACCAGACGAACGCCTTCATCCGGACCAGGTCGACGACGCCCTTGAAGTCGGCCTCGGTACCGATCGGGAGCTGCATCACCAGCGGGGTCGCGCCCAGCCGGTCGGTGATCATGTCGACGCAGCGGTGGAACTCGGCACCCGTACGGTCCAGCTTGTTGACGAAGCAGATACGCGGGACGCCGTACCGGTCGGCCTGACGCCACACGGTCTCGGACTGCGGCTCGACCCCGGCCACACCGTCGAACACCGTCACCGCACCGTCGAGCACGCGCAGCGAGCGCTCCACCTCGACCGTGAAGTCGACGTGGCCCGGGGTGTCGATGATGTTGATGGTGTGATCGACGTCGTCGAGCGGCCAGTGGCAGGTCGTCGCGGCGGACGTGATCGTGATGCCGCGCTCCTGCTCCTGCGCCATCCAGTCCATCGTGGCTGCGCCGTCGTGGACCTCACCGATCTTGTACGAGACACCGGTGTAGTACAGGATCCGCTCGGTGGTGGTCGTCTTGCCCGCGTCGATGTGCGCCATGATCCCGATGTTGCGGACCTTGGCCAGGTCAAGTGAAGTGGTGGCCATTTTGGCTCAGTCTTCTCTCTCGTAATACGGGGTTCTCGACTACCAGCGGTAGTGCGCGAAGGCCTTGTTGGCGTCGGCCATCTTGTGGGTGTCCTCGCGGCGCTTGACGGAGGCGCCGAGGCCGTTGCTGGCATCCAGCAGCTCGTTCATGAGCCGCTCGGTCATCGTCTTCTCACGGCGGGCGCGGGAGTAACCCACGAGCCAGCGCAGCGCGAGCGTGGCGGACCGGCCGGGCTTGACCTCGACCGGGACCTGGTACGTCGCGCCGCCGACGCGGCGGGACTTGACCTCGATGGCCGGCTTGACGTTCTCCAGGGCGCGCTTCAGCGTGATGACCGGGTCGTTGCCGGTCTTGTCGCGCAGGCCCTCCATGGCGCCGTACACGATGCGCTCGGCGGTGGAGCGCTTGCCGTGCAGCAGCACCTTGTTGATCAGGGAGGTCACCAGAGGAGAGTTGTAGACCGGGTCGATGTGCACCGGTCGCTTCGGGGCGGGGCCCTTACGAGGCATGCTTACTTCTCCTTCTTGGCGCCGTAGCGGCTGCGGGCCTGCTTGCGGTTCTTGACACCCTGGGTGTCGAGGGAACCGCGGATGATCTTGTAGCGAACGCCCGGCAGGTCCTTCACACGGCCACCGCGCACGAGCACGATCGAGTGCTCCTGCAGGTTGTGCCCCTCACCCGGGATGTAAGCGGTGACCTCGATCCCGCTGGTCAGACGCACACGCGCGACCTTACGCAGGGCCGAGTTCGGCTTCTTGGGGGTGGTGGTGAACACACGCGTGCACACGCCACGGCGCTGGGGCGAACCCTCGAGCGCGGGCGTCTTGTTCTTCTCGACCTTGTCCTGCCGGCCCTTGCGGACCAGCTGCTGGATCGTAGGCACCGTTTCTCCGGTTTCTGTGTGCCGATCTCGATACTTCTAACCTGGGGTTTTGTCCGTGAAGACCGGCCGGCCCCCGACCCACGCGGTCGGGTGTGTCGCAAGCCCCGTACGACCCCGCCAGTCTCACGGGGAAGTGCAGCTCTTCGGTGTCACAGCCTCGGCGCCTTCGCGGGAGCGCCCCCGCGCACGCGAAGACCCGGGGACACCCCAGGCACAAGGTCAGAGGGTACCTACAGCCACCCGCTCCGGTCAAAACAAAGAGACATAAGGGACTGTGGCCCTGGGTACAGTTATCCCCCGCTGCCGGCCGCAGCGGCCACGACGAGGGCGATGAAGACCGCGAAGCTGAGCGTCAGATAGCCGATGACCAGGCCCGCGAGCGCCAGCCCGTCGCCCTGCTCGCCGGTCCTGCGGATCTCGGCACGTGCCTTGTGCCCCAGGATGATCGCCGGGATGAAGGTCACGCCGAGCGTCGTCGGCACCAGCGCTCCGCAGACCATCGCGCCGATCGCCGAGCTGTTCGTGCGCCGCGGGGGCGGCAGGACGGGCACCGGATGGAACGTACGCGGCACCACGGCGGGCATCGTGGGGATGCCGGCGGGGCCCTGCGGCAAGTCGGCGACGAGTGCGTGCAGCTCGCCGTAGGTCTGCGCGTCGTACGCCTGCGCCATGCGCTGCTCGTACTCCGGCTGGGTGAGTCTGCCCTCCGCGAACCCGGCCTTGAGCACGTCGACGGTGCGCTCCCGGTCGGCGTGCGCGGCACGCATGGACGGGGGCCGGCTTGGGTCCCACGGCTGCATGGACACTCAGGAACCTCCCCACCCGCGGTATCCACCGCGTTCCTTCTATTGTGCTCGACGCACGGGACGCCGGGGGAGTTCCGGCGCGGCGCCGCGAAGTTCACCCCGCCACCGCGCGCCCCCGGCACACCACCACGTCGTCCGGTTCGCACGCTGCCCCAGCATGGCCCCGTACCGTACGGGCACCGGCCCCGGGACGCCGCCGGGCGGCCCGTGACTCGCGCGGCCGCCCAGGGGCCCCTGTAACGCCGCAGGGCGGCTCTCCCGGGGGAGAGCCGCCCTGCGGGGCGTGCGGTGACCGCGGCCGTTACTGGTTGTACGGGCCGTAGTCGTAGTCCTCCAGCGGGACCGCCTGGCCGGAGCCGGTGCCGAAGGGCGAGTAGTCGATGTCGTCGTAGCCGACGGTCGAGTACATCGCGGCCTTCGCCTCCTCGGTGGGCTCCACCCGGATGTTGCGGTAGCGGGACAGGCCCGTACCGGCCGGGATCAGCTTGCCGATGATCACGTTCTCCTTGAGGCCGATCAGGGAGTCCGACTTGGCGTTGATCGCCGCGTCGGTCAGCACCCGGGTCGTCTCCTGGAACGACGCCGCCGACAGCCACGACTCGGTGGCCAGCGACGCCTTCGTGATGCCCATGAGCTGCGGCCGGCCGGAGGCGGGCTGGCCGCCCTCGGCCACCACGCGCCGGTTCTCCTGCTCGAACTTCGAGCGCTCGACCAGCTCGCCCGGCAGCAGCTCCGCGTCGCCGGACTCGATGATCGTCACCCGGCGCAGCATCTGCCGGATGATGATCTCGATGTGCTTGTCGTGGATGGACACGCCCTGGCTGTTGTAGACCTTCTGCACCTCGCCGACCAGGTGGACCTGCACGGCCCGCTGGCCGAGGATGCGCAGCACGTCGTGCGGGTTCTCCGTACCGACGGTCAGCTTCTGGCCGACCTCGACGTGGTCGCCCTCGCCGGCGGTGAGACGGGCGCGCTTGGACACGCCGTACGCGACCTCGTCGGAACCGTCGTCGGGGGTGACGACGACCTTCTTGGTCTTCTCCGTCTCCTCGATCCGCACCCGGCCCGCGGCCTCCGAGATCGGCGCCACGCCCTTGGGCGTACGGGCCTCGAAGAGCTCGACGACACGCGGCAGACCCTGGGTGATGTCCTCACCCGCCACACCACCGGTGTGGAAGGTGCGCATCGTGAGCTGGGTGCCGGGCTCGCCGATGGACTGGGCGGCGATGATGCCCACGGCCTCGCCGATGTCGACCAGCTTGCCGGTGGCCAGCGAACGGCCGTAGCACATGGCGCAGGTGCCGACGGCGGACTCGCAGGTGAGCACCGAGCGGGTCTTGACCGTCGCCACGCCGTGGCGGATCAGCTCGTCGATGAGCACGTCGCCCAGGTCGGTGCCGGCCGGGCCGAGCACCTTGCCGTCGACGACGATGTCCTCGGCGAGGCAGCGCGCGTACACCGAGGTCTCGACGTCCTCGGCCTTGCGCAGCACGCCGTCGGCGCCGACCGACGCGATCTCCAGCTTCAGGCCGCGGTCGGTGCCGCAGTCCTCCTCGCGGATGATCACGTCCTGCGAGACGTCCACCAGACGACGGGTCAGGTAACCCGAGTCTGCGGTGCGCAGCGCGGTGTCGGCGAGACCCTTGCGGGCGCCGTGCGTGGAGATGAAGTACTCCAGCACGGACAGGCCCTCGCGGAACGAGGACTTGATCGGCCGCGGGATGGTCTCGTTCTTGGCGTTGGACACCAGGCCGCGCATACCCGCGATCTGGCGCATCTGCATCATGTTTCCGCGCGCACCCGAGTTGACCATCATGAAGATCGGGTTGGTCTTCGGGAAGTTCTCGTTCATGGCCTCGGCGACCTCGTTGGTCGCCTTGGTCCAGATCGCGATGAGTTCCTGGGTGCGCTCGTCCTTGGTGATCAGGCCGCGCTCGTACTGCTTCTGGACCTTCTCGTCCTGGGCCTCGTACCCGGCGATGATCTCCTTCTTCGCCTCCGGCACGACCACGTCCGAGATGGCGATGGTGACGCCGGAGTGGGTGGCCCAGTAGAAGCCCGAGGACTTCAGGTTGTCCAGGGTCTGCGCGACGAGGACCTTCGGGTAGCGCTCGGCGAGGTCGTTGACGATCTCGGAGAGCTGCTTCTTGCCGACGGTGTAGTGGATGAACGGGTAGTCCTCGGGCAGCAGCTCGTTGAAGAGCGCGCGGCCCAGGGTGGTACGGAGCCGGAACGGGTCGCCCGGCTGCCAGTCCGAGTCGGCCGCGGTCTCGCCCTCGGGCACCGGCGGCGTCCAGCCCCGCGGCGGCACGGAGCCGACGGGGAACCGGATGTCGACGTTCGCCTGGAGCGACAGCTCGCCGGCGTCGAAGGCCATGATCGCCTCGGCGACCGAGGCGAACGAGCGGTCCTCGCCCTTCTTCTCACCCTCGATCTCGTCGGTGGTGAGGAAGAACAGCCCGAGCACCATGTCCTGGGTGGGCATGGTCACCGGCCGGCCGTCGGCCGGCTTGAGGATGTTGTTCGAGGACAGCATGAGGATGCGGGCCTCGGCCTGGGCCTCCGCGGAGAGCGGCAGGTGCACGGCCATCTGGTCGCCGTCGAAGTCCGCGTTGAACGCGGTGCAGACGAGCGGGTGGATCTGGATGGCCTTGCCCTCGACGAGCTGCGGCTCGAACGCCTGGATGCCGAGGCGGTGCAGCGTCGGCGCGCGGTTCAGCAGCACCGGGTGCTCGGCGATGACCTCTTCCAGCACGTCGTACACGACCGTGCGGCCGCGCTCGACCATGCGCTTGGCGCTCTTGATGTTCTGCGCGTGGTTCAGGTCCACCAGGCGCTTCATCACGAACGGCTTGAAGAGCTCCAGCGCCATGGCCTTGGGCAGGCCGCACTGGTGCAGCTTGAGCTGCGGGCCGACGACGATGACGGAACGGGCCGAGTAGTCGACGCGCTTGCCGAGCAGGTTCTGCCGGAAGCGGCCCTGCTTGCCCTTGAGCATGTCGGACAGCGACTTGAGCGGGCGGTTGCCGGGCCCGGTCACCGGCCGGCCGCGGCGGCCGTTGTCGAACAGCGCGTCGACGGCCTCCTGCAGCATGCGCTTCTCGTTGTTGACGATGATCTCGGGCGCGCCGAGGTCGAGCAGCCGCTTCAGCCGGTTGTTGCGGTTGATGACGCGGCGGTACAGGTCGTTCAGGTCGGAGGTCGCGAAGCGGCCACCGTCGAGCTGCACCATCGGACGCAGGTCCGGCGGGATCACCGGGACGCAGTCCAGCACCATGCCGTTGGGGCTGTTGCGGGTGTGCTGGAACGCGGAGACGACCTTCAGCCGCTTCAGGGCGCGGGTCTTCTTCTGGCCCTTGCCGGTACGGATGATCTCGCGGAGCTTCTCCGCCTCCTCGTCCAGGTCGAAGGACTCCAGGCGCTTCTGCAGCGCCGCGGCGCCCATGCCGCCCTGGAAGTACGTGCCGAAGCGGTCGCGCAGCTCGCGGTAGAGCAGCTCGTCGCCCTCCAGGTCCTGGACCTTGAGGTTCTTGAAGCGGTTCCACACCTCGTCCAGGCGGTCCAGCTCGCGCTGGGCCCGGTCGCGGAGCTGCTTCATCTCGCGCTCGCCGCCCTCGCGCACCTTGCGGCGCACGTCGGCCTTGGCGCCCTCGGCCTCCAGCTCGGCCAGGTCGGCTTCCTGCTTCTTGGCGCGGGCCTCCAGGTCGCCGTCGCGGCGCTGCTCGATCTGCTGGCGCTCGACGGAGATCTGCGCCTCCAGCGACGACAGGTCGCGCTGGCGGCGCTCGTCGTCCACCCACGTGATCATGTAGGCGGCGAAGTAGATGACCTTCTCCAGGTCCTTCGGCGCCAGGTCGAGCAGGTAGCCGAGGCGCGAGGGAACGCCCTTGAAGTACCAGATGTGCGTGACGGGCGCGGCCAGCTCGATGTGGCCCATCCGCTCACGGCGCACCTTGGCGCGGGTCACCTCGACGCCGCAGCGCTCACAGATGATGCCCTTGAAGCGGACGCGCTTGTACTTGCCGCAGTAGCACTCCCAGTCCCGGGTGGGGCCGAAGATCTTCTCGCAGAAGAGGCCGTCCTTCTCGGGCTTGAGGGTGCGGTAGTTGATGGTCTCGGGCTTCTTGACCTCGCCGTGCGACCAGGTCCGGATGTCGTCCGCGGTCGCCAGGCCGATCCGCAGCTCGTCGAAGAAGTTGACGTCGAGCACTCTCGTCAATCCCTCTCAGGGTCGTGTGTCAATGGTCTGATCGCGGGTCGCGGGGAGGGGGTGCCTCCCGGGCCCGCTAGGGCCGAGGGGGTGGCGGGAGCTTCGAAGGAAGCCCCCGCCGGACCCGTCAGACCTCTTCGACGCTGCTCGGCTCGCGCCGGGACAGGTCGATGCCAAGCTCTTCCGCGGCACGGAAGACGTCCTCGTCCGTGTCGCGCATCTCGATGGACATGCCGTCGGAGGAGAGCACCTCCACGTTCAGGCACAGGGACTGCATCTCCTTGATGAGCACCTTGAAGGACTCGGGGATGCCCGGCTCGGGGATGTTCTCGCCCTTGACGATGGCCTCGTAGACCTTCACGCGGCCGGTCACGTCGTCCGACTTGATGGTGAGCAGTTCCTGCAGCGCGTAGGCGGCGCCGTACGCCTCCAGGGCCCACACCTCCATCTCGCCGAACCGCTGGCCGCCGAACTGCGCCTTACCGCCCAGCGGCTGCTGGGTGATCATCGAGTACGGGCCGGTGGACCGGGCGTGGAGCTTGTCGTCCACGAGGTGGTGCAGCTTGAGGATGTACATGTAGCCGACGGAGATCGGCTCCGGGAACGGCTCGCCGGAGCGGCCGTCGAAGAGCTGCGCCTTGCCGGACGGCTGCACCATGCGGTCGCCGTCGCGGTTGGGCAGCGTGTTCTGGATCAGGCCGGCCAGCTCGTCCTCACGGGCGCCGTCGAAGACCGGCGTCGCCACGTTCGTACCGGACGCGACCTGGTCGGCGCCGATGCCCTGCAGGCGCTCGGCCCACTCCTCCTTGATGCCGGAGACGTCCCAGCCCTGGGCGGCGAGCCAGCCCAGGTGGATCTCCAGCACCTGACCCGGGTTCATCCGGGAGGGCACGCCGAGCGGGTTGAGGATGATGTCGACCGGGTGGCCGTCCTCCATGAACGGCATGTCCTCGATCGGCAGGATCTTGGCGATGACGCCCTTGTTGCCGTGCCGGCCGGCGAGCTTGTCGCCGTCGGTGATCTTGCGCTTCTGGGCGACGTAGACCCGGACGAGCTGGTTCACGCCGGGCGGCAGTTCGTCGCCCTCCTCGCGGTCGAAGACGCGGACGCCGATGACGCGGCCGGTCTCGCCGTGCGGGACCTTCAGGGACGTGTCACGGACCTCGCGGGCCTTCTCGCCGAAGATCGCGCGCAGCAGCCGCTCCTCCGGGGTCAGCTCCGTCTCGCCCTTGGGCGTGACCTTGCCGACCAGGATGTCGCCGGCGACGACCTCGGCGCCGATGCGGATGATGCCGCGCTCGTCGAGGTCGGCGAGGACCTCCTCGGAGACGTTCGGGATGTCCCGGGTGATCTCCTCGGGGCCCAGCTTGGTGTCGCGGGCGTCGACCTCGTGCTCCTCGATGTGGATCGAGGACAGGACGTCGTCCTGCACGAGGCGCTGGCTGAGGATGATGGCGTCCTCGTAGTTGTGGCCCTCCCACGGCATGAACGCCACCAGGAGGTTCTTGCCGAGCGCCATCTCGCCCTCGTCGGTCGAGGGGCCGTCGGCGAGCACCTGGCCCTCGATGACGCGGGAGCCCTCGTCCACGAGCACCTTCTGGTTGAAGGAGGTGCCCTGGTTGGAGCGGTGGAACTTGTTGACGCGGTACGTGGTGTACGTGCCGTCGTCGTTGGCGACGGTGACGTAGTCCGCGGAGACCTCCTGGACCACGCCGTCCTTCTCGGCCTTGATGACGTCGCCGGCGTCGACCGCGCAGCGGTACTCCATGCCGGTGCCGACGAGCGGGGCCTCGGCCCGGATCAGCGGCACGGCCTGGCGCATCATGTTGGAGCCCATGAGCGCGCGGTTGGCGTCGTCGTGCTCGAGGAACGGGATCATCGCGGTCGCGACCGACACCATCTGGCGCGGCGAGACGTCCATGTAATCGACGTCGTCGCCGGGGATGTAGTCGACCTCGCCGCCGCGGCGGCGGACCAGGACCCGGTTCTCGGCGAAGTGCAGGTCGTTCGTCAGCGGCGCGTTGGCCTGCGCGATGACGAAGCGGTCTTCCTCGTCGGCCGTCAGGTAGTCCACGTCGTCGGTGACGACGCCGCCGACGACCTTGCGGTACGGGGTCTCGATGAAGCCGAAGGCGTTGACCCGGCCGTACGAGGCGAGCGAGCCGATGAGGCCGATGTTCGGGCCTTCCGGCGTCTCGATCGGACACATGCGGCCGTAGTGCGACGGGTGCACGTCGCGGACCTCGAAGCCGGCCCGCTCACGGGACAGACCGCCGGGGCCCAGCGCGTTGAGCCGGCGCTTGTGGGTGAGCCCGGACAGCGGGTTCGTCTGGTCCATGAACTGCGACAACTGGCTGGTGCCGAAGAACTCCTTGATGGAGGCGACGACCGGCCGGATGTTGATCAGGGTCTGCGGCGTGATCGCCTCGACGTCCTGGGTCGTCATGCGCTCGCGCACGACGCGCTCCATGCGGGCGAGGCCCGTACGCACCTGGTTCTGGATCAGCTCGCCGACGTTGCGGATGCGGCGGTTGCCGAAGTGGTCGATGTCGTCGGTCTCGACGACCACGGACTGGCCGTTGTCCCCGACGGTCTCGACCTCACCGGCGTGCAGCTTCACCAGGTACTTGATCGAGGCGATGATGTCCTCGACCGTCAGCGTGCCGGCGTCGAGCGGCGCGGCGGCGCCCAGCTTCTTGTTGATCTTGTAGCGGCCGACCTTGGCGAGGTCGTAGCGCTTGGGGTTGAAGTACAGGTTCTCCAGCAGCGTCTGCGCGGCCTCCTTGGTCGGCGGCTCGCCCGGACGCAGCTTGCGGTAGATGTCGAGCAGCGCGTCGTCCTGGCCCTGGGTGTGGTCCTTCTCCAGGGTGGCGCGCATGGACTCGTACTCGCCGAACTCCTCGAGGATCTGCTCGTTCGTCCAGCCGAGGGCCTTGAGCAGCACGGTGATCGACTGCTTGCGCTTGCGGTCGATGCGGACACCGACCATGTCGCGCTTGTCGATCTCCATCTCCAGCCAGGCGCCCCGGGAGGGGATGACCTTGACGGAGAAGATGTCCTTGTCGGAGGTCTTGTCGATGGAGGAGTCGAAGTAGACGCCCGGGGACCGGACGAGCTGCGAGACCACGACACGCTCGGTGCCGTTGATCACGAAGGTGCCCTTGTCCGTCATGAGCGGGAAGTCGCCCATGAAGACCGTCTGGGACTTGATCTCCCCGGTCTCGTTGTTGGTGAACTCGGCGGTGACGAAGAGCGGCGCGGCGTAGGTGAAGTCGCGCTCCTTGCACTCGTCGATGGAGTTCTTCGGGGGCTCGAAGCGGTGGTCGCGGAAGGTCAGCGACATCGACCCGGAGAAGTCCTCGATCGGCGAGATCTCCTCGAAGATCTCCTCGAGGCCGGACTTGGTGGGGACGTCCTGTCCATGATCCAGGGCCTCCTCGACACGAGCCTTCCAGGCGTCGTTGCCGAGGAGCCAGTCGAAGCTCTCGGTCTGGAGCGCAAGGAGGTTCGGAACCTCGAGGGGTTCCTTGATCTTCGCGAAAGAGATGCGCAGCGGGGCGGTGCTGGCGCCGTTGTTCGTACTAGCGGTCGAGGCGGTGCGCGAGGCGGCCAAGAGGGGTCCTTCCGAGGGCTCGGACTCACTACGCGCGTACCGGTCCCAAAACCCACACGGGGAGGAGAACGCCCAGGTCAAAGCGTGTCTCTCAAGATCGTACGAGCTCTGGACAGACCCCTGGTGACGGGCAGGGGGCAGTTAACAGGCAGCGCAAAGGGTCAGTGTAGCGACTCGCCACACTGATGTCCAGCGGAGGCTGGAGACCAGCAAATCGTCGATCTCTCCCTGCCTGAGGAGTGCCCGCCCTCGCGTGGGGCCTCCCCTGAAGTTATGCCGAATACCGGATGCCTTCGCGCTTGAAGCCATTCCCACTCAGTCACCGATCCATGCCTCGGAGTACGGACCGATGTGACGACCTGAGATGTGACGACCTGAGAATCGCGCGCCGCTGGCCGTTCGTCAAGGCCCCCCTGCCCCAGGGAGATCATGTCGGCCGCCCCGGCCGGTGAAGATCACCATACCCGCCGGTGCCCGCGGGGCAAGCGCTCCGGCCGGGGGCCCCGGCAACGCAGCGAGGGCGACCACCCGGATGGGTGATCGCCCTCGGTTGCGGCACAGTGGCCGTCAGCCCCGGCGGGCGGGGCTCACAGCGCCCCGACCGGCCGGGACGAGGTCACTTGACCTCGACGGAGGCGCCGGCGCTCTCGAGGGAGTCCTTGGCCTTCTCCGCGGCCTCCTTGTTGACCTTCTCCAGAACCGGCTTCGGCGTACCGTCGACCAGCTCCTTGGCCTCCTTCAGGCCGAGCGAGGTCAGCTCGCGCACGACCTTGATGACCTGGATCTTCTTCTCGCCGGCGCCGAGCAGGACGACGTCGAACTCGTCCTGCTCCGGGGCGGCCTCGGCAGCGGCGGCGCCGCCGCCCGGGGCGGCGACGACGGCGGCCGGGGCGGCAGCCTCGACGTCGAACTTCTCCTCGAACTTCTTGACGAAGTCGGAGAGCTCGAGGAGGGTCATCTCTTCGAACTGCGCGAGCAGGTCTTCCTGGCTGAGCTTCGCCATGGTGGCGGTCCTTCCACTAAGTCGGCTGGTGCCGGTTGTGCTGATGCATCGGTACGGCGGGCGTTCGCGGTGCCCGCTGAGCCCCGGAGAGCGCTTCCGCTACTCCGCGGCGTCGGCGGGAGCCGGCGTACCGGCACCGCCCTGCTCGACCTTGTCGCGCAGCGCGTCCGCGGTGCGGACGAACTTCGTGAGCGGGGCCTGGAAGGTCGCCGCGGCCTTCGCCATGGACGCCTTCATGCCGCCGGCCAGCTTGGCGAGCAGCACCTCGCGGGACTCGAGGTCCGCGAGCTTGTTGATCTCGGCGGCGGTCAGAGCCTTGCCGTCGAGCACACCGCCCTTGATGACGAGGGCGGGGTTGTCCTTGGCGAAGTTACGCAGCCCCTTGGCCGCCTCGACCGGGTCACCGGTCACGAAGGCGACCGCGGTCGAGCCCTGGAGGTGCTCGTCGAGCTGGTCGAGCCCGGCCTCCTTCGCCGCGATCTTGGTCAGCGTGTTCTTCACCACTCGGTACTGCGCGTTCTCGCCGAGAGAACGGCGCAGCTCCTTGAGCTGCGCCACGCTCAGTCCGGTGTACGCGGTCACGACGGCCGCGTTGGAGCCGCGGAGCTTGTCCGCGATCTCCTTGACGGCCTCGACCTTGTCCGGCGTCGCCATGAGCCTCAGCCTCCTTCCGGGTGATGGACCGCCCTTCGGATGCACGAGGCTCTCGCACACACGGCAAACGCCCCGGCGCAGGCGCTCGGGGCGTGACTCGACCGTACGGGCCAGGGCCCGGCGGGAGGTCTTCCTCGTTCACCTGCGCGGGCCGTCCGCGACGTACGCGGAACCTTCGGCCACCGCACTCCCCTGCGGGCGTACGGAGGCGGCCAGCGGTCTTTGGCTACGAGGAGGAAGCGTACGGCAGCGGCCGTCCCGCGGGCAAATCGCCCCCGGGACGGCCGGCCGTACGCGACGTCAAGTCCTGTGCTAGGCGCCGCCCTCGGCGCCCTCCATCTCCTCCGCCATGCCGTCCATGTCCATCGTGTCGGACGCCGGCGGGGCCTTCACCGTGACGGGCTCGTTGTAGCTGAGGAAGGTCATGGTGGTGTCCAGCGGACCCTCCGCCGTCTCGGCCTGCATGCGGAACTGCTTGGTGTGGTCCTCGCCGTCGATCCACATGTCCATGGTGAACTCGTCGACGCCCTGCTCCGCCATGTCGTCGATCTTCTCCTGGCGGTTCTTCTTCGTCTCCGCGTCCTCGCCCTTGAGCTGCTCGCGGAGGTCGTCCAGGGTGATCGTGCCGGTGTAGCGGGTGGTCTGGACGCCCTCGATCTCCTCCTCGCCGACCTTCTTGAGGTCGTCGGCGGCGTTCATCATCTGGGCTTCCTCGGCGGGGTTGTCGTCCGCCTGCTTCAGCTCCAGCAGCGGGTTCTCGCCCCCGCCCGACTCGCCCTCGGACATGCCGATCTTGAGCCAGCTCTTGCCGCCCATCCCGGCGGCGGCCTCGTCGCCGAGGTTCATGTACATGGCGTCGTCGACGAGACGTATCTCCATCTCGCCGCTCTCGTCGGGGGTCGCCCCGTCCACCGTCATCGTCATCTGCATGGCGGGTGGGTCCATGCTGATCGACCCCGTGCCCTCCATGACGCCCTCGCCGGGCACCTCGCCGGCCATCCGGTACTCGAGGGAGGTGAACTCCTCCGTCTTCTCCGTGGCCTTGCGGACGGCGGCCGCGGGCGTGACGTCGACCGGCTGGGCGGCGTTCCCGCCCTTCCCGCCGTCCGCCTTGCCGGCTCCCTCGTCGTCGCCGCAGGCGGTGAAGGCGGTCAGGGCCAGGGCGGCCGCGCCGAGCGCGGCACCGCCCCGTACGAAGGTCGAGCGCATGGTGGTCCTTTCCCTCCGGGCACGCGTGTCCCGGGACATGGAAGGGAACACGCTATCGGATCGGGGAAACCGCGGGCCGCTACTGGATTTCGGTGAAGTCGATGCTCTCCGCCGCGGAGGGCTCCTCGACCTGCACGTCGACGCCGTAGTCCGAGTAGTAGACGGTGGTGCTGAATTCGCCGCCCGTCATCTTCCCGGACTCCTCGCGCTTGATCATCAGGTCGTTCTCGTCCACCCAGATGTCGACGGTCTGCGTGGTGACGCCGGATGCCTCGAGCTGGTCCTCCAGGTCGGAAAGCTGCTGCTCGCTCAGCGTCTTGGAGGACGCGCGGGCCAGGTCGGAGACGTCCACGGTGCCGGAGTAGTGCGTGGTCTGCACGCCGCGCACCTCCTCCTGGCCGACCTCCTCGACGTCCTCGGAGGCCAGCAGGAGCTTCACGGCCTGCCCCGGGGTGCTGTTCTGCATCTGGTCCTTCATGTAGTCCCCGGACGGGCCCATGAACTCCGACAGGTCGTCGTAGTCGTAGCGGATCCACTTCTTGTCCGGGTACTGGGTCTGGAACGCACCCTCGACGCCCGCGTAGTAGGCGTCCGGCAGATAGCGGGCGTCCAGCGTGCCGTCGTCGTCCATCATCTGGATCGAGGAAGCCATCTGGCCGTCGGTGTACTTGACGGTGGCGGTGCCTATCGCGCCGTCGGCCCAGTCGAGTTCGCCCTCGTTCTCGGTGGTCATCGCCTCGCCCATGACCATGGTGCTCTCGAACTTCGACGACTCCGCGCCGGTGGTCTTCTCGTCGATCGCCTTCAGTGCGGCCTGGGCGCCCCGTATCGTCCCGCTGCCGCCGTTGCCGCCGCCGTCGCCGCCCCCGTTGCCGGAACCGCCGTCACCGCCGCCCGAGTCGGACCCGCAGGCCGCCGCGAATGCGAGCAGCAGCGCCGCCCCCAGAGAGACACCTGCGCGCTTCACGGTCGTGTGCATGGGAATCCCCGCCCCCTCGTGGTGGTCGTTCTCGTACGGGCAGGCGTTCTGCCCGTACGGGCCAGTGAACACCAGAAACGGGCCGGACCCGGTGCCCGATGGGCGTTCCGGATCCGACCCGTTGCATGGCCGTGACAGATGATGCGCGCTTGTCGAACGGGCGGCGCCCGTCAGACCGCGGTGTCCTCCGACAGGAGGTTGCGCACGCGGGCGGGGTCCACCGGGATGCCGGGGCCCATCGTCGTGGTGATCGTGGCCTTCTTGATGTAACGGCCCTTGGCGGCCGACGGCTTGAGCCGCAGCACCTCCTCCAGCGCCGCACCGTAGTTCTCCACCAGCTTCTGCTCGTCGAACGAGGTCTTGCCGATGATGAAGTGCAGGTTGGAGTGCTTGTCGGTGCGGAACTCGATCTTGCCGCCCTTGATCTCGGTGACGGCCTTCGCCACGTCGGGCGTGACCGTGCCGGTCTTCGGGTTCGGCATCAGACCGCGCGGGCCGAGGAACCGGCCGAGGCGGCCGACCTTGCCCATGAGGTCCGGGGTGGCGACGACCGCGTCGAAGTCGAGGCGGCCCTTCTGCACCTCCTCGATGAGCTCGTCGGCGCCGACGATGTCGGCGCCCGCGGCCTCCGCGGCCGCTGCACGGTCACCGGTCGCGAAGACCAGGACCCGGGCGGTCTTGCCGGTGCCGTGCGGGAGGTTCACGGTGCCGCGGACCATCTGGTCGGCCTTGCGCGGGTCGATGCCCAGGCGCATGGCGACCTCGACGGTGCCGTCGAACTTCGTCGTGGACGTCTCCTTGGCGAGGCGGACGGCCTCGAGGGGTGCGTACTGCCGCGTGCGGTCGACCTTGGCGTCGCCGCCGCGGAGTGCCTTGCTGCGCTTCACTGCTGCTCCTGATGTGTCGGTACGGAGTCGTGGTCCGGGCCGGCGCACGGCCCTGCCACAGGGTGCTGCGGGTGGCGCGGGCCGCTCAGCCCTCGACCGTGACGCCCATGGAGCGGGCCGTGCCGGCGATGATCTTCTCGGCGGCGTCCAGGTCGTTGGCGTTGAGGTCGGCCATCTTGGTGGTGGCGATCTCGCGGACCTGGTCGCGGGTGATCTTCGCGACCTTGGTCTTGTGCGGCTCGCCGGAGCCCTTCTCGACGCCCGCGGCCTTGAGGATCATCTTCGCGGCCGGCGGCGTCTTGGTGATGAAGGTGAACGAGCGGTCCTCGTAGACCGTGATCTCCACCGGGATGACCCAGCCGCGCTGCGACTCGGTCGCGGCGTTGTACGCCTTGCAGAACTCCATGATGTTCACGCCGTGCTGGCCCAGCGCGGGGCCGACCGGCGGGGCCGGGTTCGCGGCACCGGCCTGGATCTGGAGCTTGATCAGCCCCGTGACCTTCTTCTTCTTGGGAGGCATGTCTCTCCGGGTCCTTGAATGAGAGGTTTTGCGCCTCGATCCGGTGATTGCCAGATCGTCCGGATGGAGGCATACCGCACCACGATAGCCGTATCGGGTACGGGTCCTGAAACCGAGCAGGTCAGAGCGGCTGTGAAGCCCTCTGACCTGGTCGGAAGCGTGGCGGGCGGGGCGCCCTCAGTCGTTCTTCTGGATCTGGTCGAAGCTCAGCTCGACCGGGGTCTCCCGGCCGAAGATCTCCACCAGGCCCTTGACCTTCTTCGAGTCGGCGTTGATCTCGTTGATCGTCGCCTGCAGGGTCGCGAACGGGCCGTCGGTGACGGTGACCGAGTCGCCCACGGCGAAGTCGAGCACCTGCACCTCGACCTTGCGGGACGGCGCCGGCTTGCCCTCGGCCTCCGCGGCCTCGCGGGCGGCCTTCTCCTCGGCCTCCGGGGCGAGCATACGGACGATCTCGTCGAGCGTCAGCGGGTACGGGTCGTAGGCGTTGCCGACGAAGCCGGTGACGCCCGGGGTGTTGCGCACGACACCCCACGACTCGTTCGTCAGGTCCATCCGCACCAGGACGTAGCCCGGGAGCTTGTTCTGCCGGACGTTCCTGCGCTCGCCGTTCTTGATCTGGACGACTTCTTCCTCGGGCACCTCGGCCTGGTAGATGAAGTCCTCGACGTTCAGGGAGACGGCGCGCTGTTCGAGGTTGGCCTTGACCCGCTTCTCGTAGCCCGCGTAGGTGTGGATCACGTACCACTCGCCGGGCAGGCCGCGCAGGTCCTGGCGCAGTGCCTCGACCGGGTCGACGGCCTCCTCGGCCGGCTCGGCGGCTTCGCCGGTCTCGTCCTCGTCGGGCTTCTCGTCCGCCTCCGCGGCGGCCTCGTCGCCGTCCGTCCCGTCGCCGGCCCCGGTGTCGTCCGCCTCGTCCGCGGCCTCGTCGGCCGCGCTCTCGGCGCCGTCCTCGGCCTGCCCGGCCTCTTCGGCGTCGCCGGCCCGCTCGTCCGCGGCTTCCTCGGCGTCTTCGCGTCCGGCCTCCACCGCCGCCGTCTCGGCCGCCTCCACCCGCTCGGCAGGCTCAGCGCCGGCGACCTCGTCGGTCGCGACTGCGTCGTTCAGGTTCGGGTCAGACACGGTAGCTGCTTCTTCCTGGCTCAAAAGGGGATGTGCACATGCAGTCGCCTACCTTACGTACCTTACGGGGCGGCGTACGCGAATCGGTCAGCCGAAGACGTACTGCATGAGTTCGGTGAACCCGAAGTCGATCACCGTCACGATGCCGATCATGACCACCACGAAGATGATCACGACGGTCGTGTACGTCGTGAGCTGGTTCCGCGTCGGCCAGACGACCTTGCGCAGCTCCGCGACGATCTGGCGGTAGAAGAGCGCCAGGCGGGCGAACGGGCCCTTCCGGCCGCGCTTGCCGCCGCGGCGAGCGGGTCGCGCGTCGCCTTCGGGGCGGTCAGGCGTCGCGGTGGAGGCTTCCGTCACTCGTCCCTCACCTGGATCCCGGTTCGTTGACCTGCCGCGCCCGGTGGTGCAGCACGGCGGGGCTGCTGTGAACTGCGTACGCACCCCCAGAAGGAGATGCGCGTAGCAGGGCCGGAGGGACTTGAACCCCCAACCGCTGGTTTTGGAGACCAGTGCTCTACCAATTGAGCTACGACCCTTTGTGTCATCCCAACCTAACGCATTCTTGCAGGGGCTTCACGAGCGCGTGCAAGATCTGCACCAGGGCTGGCACGGTGGTTGAGTGTACGGGTTTCACGCCCTGCCGTCGAACGAGTACGCCGCGCGCCCCGCGTACGAGCCGTGCAACCCACGTGCCCGGCCCCCCGCCCGTCTGGAACGATGGGCGTCATGACCGCTGCAAACACCGCGTCCCAGTCCCCGACCGAACGACGGGTGTCGGCCCGCGTCGGCGCCATCTCCGAGTCCGCGACGCTCGCCGTGGACGCCAAGGCCAAGGCCCTGAAGGCGGCCGGCCGGCCGGTGATCGGCTTCGGCGCAGGCGAGCCCGACTTCCCGACGCCCGACTACATCGTCGAGGCCGCGATCGCAGCGTGCACCAACCCGACGTACCACCGGTACACGCCCGCGGGCGGGCTGCCCGAGCTGAAGGCCGCCATCGCCGCGAAGACCGCGCGCGACTCCGGGTACGAGGTGGAACCGGCCCAGGTGCTCGTCACCAACGGCGGGAAGCAGGCGATCTACGAGTCGTTCGCGGCCCTGCTCGACCCGGGCGACGAGGTCATCGTCCCGACGCCGTACTGGACCACCTACCCCGAGTCGATCCGGCTGGCCGGCGGCGTGCCCGTCGACGTCGTCGCCGACGAGACCACGGGCTACCGGGTCTCCGTCGAGCAGCTCGAAGCCGCGCGCACCCCGCGCTCGAAGGTGCTGCTGTTCGTCTCCCCGTCCAACCCGACCGGCGCGGTCTACTCGCGCGAGCAGGTCGAGGAGATCGGCCGCTGGGCCGCGGAGCACGGGCTGTGGGTGCTGACCGACGAGATCTACGAGCACCTGGTGTACGGGACCGCCGAGTTCCACTCGCTGCCGGTGGTGGTGCCGGAGCTGCGCGACAAGTGCGTCGTCGTCAACGGCGTGGCCAAGACGTACGCGATGACCGGCTGGCGGGTCGGCTGGGCCATCGGCCCGAAGGACGTGATCAAGGCCGCGGCGAACCTGCAGTCGCACGCCACGTCCAACGTCTCCAACGTCGCGCAGGCCGCCGCGCTGGCGGCCGTCTCGGGCGACCTGGACGCGGTGGCGAAGATGCGCGAGGCGTTCGACCGGCGGCGGCGCACGATCGTGCGGATGCTGAACGAGATCGAGGGCGTGGATTGCCCGGAGCCGGAGGGCGCGTTCTACGCGTACCCGTCGGTGAAGGGGCTGCTCGGCAAGGAGATCCGCGGCCGGCGGCCGGCGAACTCGGTGGAGCTGGCCGAGGTGATCCTGGAGGAGGCCGAGGTGGCCGTGGTCCCGGGTGAGGCGTTCGGGACGCCGGGGTACCTGCGGCTGTCGTACGCGCTGGGGGACGAGGACCTGGTCGAGGGCGTCTCGCGGATGCAGAAGCTGCTGGCGGAGGCGGAGTAGCCGGGCACGTGGAGCAGGCGGGGCTTGCCCGGACACCAGTCCGGGCAAGCCCTCGTTCGTAGGTGCCGGTGTCGCCACCCCCCGCCGATGCGGCAAGATCTCTCCATGGAGCACGACCACCGCCCCGCCGCGCGAGACGTACGCCGCCTGCCGAAGGCACATCTCCACCTGCACTTCACCGGCTCCATGCGCTCCGCCACGCTCATCGAGCTGGCCGAGAAGTACGGCGTGCACCTGCCCGAGGCGCTGAGCAGCGGCGAGCCGCCCAGGCTGCGCGCGACCGACGAGCGCGGCTGGTTCCGCTTCCAGCGGCTGTACGACCTGGCCCGCTCCTGTCTGCGTACGCCCGAGGACATCCAGCGGCTGGTGCGCGAGGCCGCGGAAGAGGACCTCGCGGACGGCTCGGGGTGGCTGGAGATCCAGGTCGACCCCACCTCGTACGCGCCCCGCCTCGGCGGGCTCATCCCGGCGCTGGAGATCATCCTCGACGCGGTCGAGACCACGGCCAGGGACACCGGCCTCGGGATGCGCGTGCTGGTCGCCGCGAACCGGATGAAGCACCCGCTCGACGCCCGTACCCTCGCCCGGCTCGCCGTGCGCTACGCGGACCGCGGCGTCGTCGGCTTCGGGCTCTCCAACGACGAGCGCCGCGGCTTCGCCCGCGACTTCGACCGGGCCTTCGCCATCGCCCGCGACGGCGGCCTGCTGGCCGCCCCGCACGGCGGCGAGCTGGCGGGTCCGACGAGCGTCCGCGACTGCCTGGACGACCTGGACGCGGGCCGCATCGGGCACGGCATCCGCGCCGCCGAGGACCCGCGGCTGCTGTCGCGGCTCGCGGCGGCGGGGGTGACGTGCGAGGTGTGCCCGTCGTCGAACGTCGCCCTGGGGGTCTACGAGCGGCCGGAGGACGTGCCGCTGCGGGCGCTGTGGGACGCCGGGGTGCCGATGGCGCTGGGAGCGGACGACCCGCTCCTCTTCGGCTCCCGGCTGGCGGCGCAGTACGAACTGGCGCGGACGTACCACGGGTTCACGGACGAGGAGTTGGCGGAGCTGGCGCGGCAGTCGGTACGGGCCTCGGTGGCGCCGGAGGACGTGCGGCGGGGGCTGCTGGCGCGGGTGGACGACTGGCTGTCGGGAGAGCCTGAGGCCGGCCGTCAGGCGGCGGGCGGGGGCGCCGCGGGCGGGGCTGCCGGAGGCGCGGCCGCCGCGGGCGGCGGGGCGAGCGCGGCCCAGAGCGTACGGGACAGCGCCGCGGCGAAGTCGTCCGCCGGCTGAACCGCCGCGGGCCCGCCGAAGGCCACGAAGAACGCCCGCTGGAAGCACGCGCCGATCAGCATCCCGGCCGCGGCCCGCGGGTCCGCGTCGGCGCGGATCCGGCCGCGCTCGCGCTCCCGCACCAGGTAGTCGGTGAGCGCGTCGCCGGCCTCGTACGGCCCCTTGCGCCCGACCGCGGCGAGCCCTTCCGCGAACCGCGCGAGCAGCCCCGGCTCCGCGAGCAGCGCGCCCACCATCGGCAGCATCTCCTCGTAGAACTCCGCGGCCTTGCGCGCGACGGCCGTCAGGCACTCCTCGACGCCGCGCCCGCCCGGGTCGTCGGTCAGCTCGGTGAACAGCGCGGTCAGGCGGGGCAGCCGCTCGATGAGGACGCGGAGGAAGATGTCCTCCTTGTTGACGAAGTGCTTGTAGAGCAGCGCCTCCGAGCAGCCCGCCTCGCGCGCGATCTCCTTGGTGGTCGCGTGCACGAACCCGGCGGTGCGGATGAGCCGCTCCGCGGCGTCGACGATGCGCTCGGGAGCCGGCCTTGACGGGGAGGTGGGCATTCACTCACCCTAACAGGGGGTGGGTGAGCACCCACTTACGGGAGGGACCATGAAGCTCACGGTCTTGGGCGCGTCCGGCGGGACCGGCCGGGAGGTGGTCCGGCAGGCCCTCGCCGCCGGGCACGAGGTGACAGCAGTGGTGCGCAAGGGGGCGCGGAGCCTGGCCGCGGTGGCGGGCGCGGACCCCGGGGACGGCGCGGCAGCGGGCGGGAAGGGCCGTAGCGGCGCGGCGGACGGCTCGCGGCGGGGCGGACAGGGCGGCGGGCGCGGGCGGTTGACGGTGATGACCGTCGAGGACCTGACGAACCCCGCGGCTCTGGGCCCCGTCGTCAGGGGCCGCGACGCGCTGCTGTTCTGCCCGGGGCTGCCGGGCGGCGGCCGGCCCACGGGCCGCCTCGGCGCCGCCGCGCACGCGCTGGTACGGGCCGCGCGGGCGGCCGGCGTACGGCGGCTGCTGGTCGTCAGCACGGCGCCGGTCGGGCCGCTGCCGCCGGACGAGGGGGTGCTGGGGCGGGCGGTGTCGCCGGTGCTGCGGACGGTGTTCAAGGACGTGTACGCGGAGGCCGCCGCGATGGAGTCGGAGCTGGCGCACAGCGGTCTCGACTGGACGGTGCTGCGGCCGGGCAAGCTGACGAACCGGCGCGGCAAGGGGCGTTACCGGCGCCGGGTCGGCGGCAACGTGCCCGGTACGGGGACGCTGGCGCGGGCGGACCTGGCGCGGGCGGTGCTCGACCTGGTGGACGACCCCGCGGTGCGGGGGCGGACGGTGGGGCTGGGGTCGGCGCGGGGGTGAGGTCCCGTACGGCGGCCGCGGGCCGACGCCGGCGGCCGGCCTCGGGGTGCCCTCGAACCTCCGCTACAGGCGGCGCCCGACCGTCGGCTACAGGCTGACGCCGATCGTCACCGGCTCGTTGACCAGCGTGACGCCGAAGGCGTCCCGTACGCCGTCGCGCACCTCGCGGGCGAGCGCGAGCAGGTCCTCGGTGGTCGCCGAGCCGCGGTTGGTCAGGGCCAGGGTGTGCTTGCTGGAGATGCGGGCCGGGCCCGTGCCGTAGCCGCGGGTGAAGCCGGCGCGGTCGATGAGCCAGGCCGCGGACGTCTTCGTCAGCCCCTCCCCCGCCGGGAACGCCGGCGGGCGCGCGTCGGGGCCGAGGCGGTCGGCGACGCGGCCGAGGAAGGCGGCGTGCGCCTGCTCGTCGAGGATCGGGTTGGTGAAGAAGGAGCCGGCCGACCACGTGTCGTGGTCCTCCGGGTCGAGCACCATGCCCTTGCCCGCGCGCAGCTTCAGCACCGCGTCGCGCGCCTGGGCGGCCGGCACCCGCCCGCCGGGCGCGACGCCGAGCATGCGCGCCGTCTCCCCGTACCGGATGGGCGCGGAGAGCCCGCCCTCGTCGGCGAGCCGGAAGCGGACGCGGAGCACCACGAAGCGGTCGGGGTCGGCCTTGAAGCGGCTGTGCCGGTACGAGAAGCCGCAGTCGGCGCCGGGGACGGTGACGGTCTCGCCGGTGGTGCGGTCGTACGCGACGACCTCGGTGATCGTCTCCGCGACCTCCTGGCCGTACGCGCCGACGTTCTGGATCGGCGTCGCCCCGGCCGAGCCGGGGATGCCGGCCAGGCACTCGACGCCGGCGAGTCCGGCGTCGACGGTGCGGGCGACGGCGTCGGACCAGTTCTCGCCCGCGGCCAGTTCGAGCGCGGTGCCGTCGAGGGCGAAGCCGGTGGTGGCGATGCGCAGCGCGGTGCCGGGGAAGCCGGCGTCGGAGACGACGAGGTTGCTGCCGCCGCCGACGATCAGCAGCGGCGTCCCGGCCTCGTCGGCCGCGCGCACGGCGTCGACCACCTCGGCGTCGGTCGTGGCGGTGACGAGCCGGGCGGCGGGGCCGCCGAGGCGGAGGGTGGTCAGCGGGGCGAGGGGGGCGTCGTGGCGTACCTGCACGGGGCCAAGGTTACGGGCCGGGGGTGACAGCGCCCGTAGGCGGTGCCGGGAGGCCGAGGGCGGGAAGCAGCTCGCGCTCCTCGTACGCGAAGTGGGCGTCGAGGCGGCCGGCGAGGGCGTGCAGCTCGGCGAGGGCGGGGGCGGCGGCCCGGGCGGCAGCCCCTTGCGGCACCGCGGCGGCCAGGTCGCGTACGCGCTCCAGCATCGCGGTGACCTCGTGGTGCTCCTCGCGGATGCGGGCGACGGCGGGCGCGAGGTGGGGGAACTGCCGCTCCATGGCGCCGAGGGCGCCGTCCTCCGCGCCGTGGTGCTCTTCGAGGGACCCGCAGTAGGCCAGGCAGTGGCGGCGGAGGTCGCGGAGGACGGGGTCCCCTTCCGTGTCCGCGGGTGCCCCTTCGGCGGCGGCCAGCACTCCTGCCAGCTCGCGGCGCAGCTCTTCGTGCGCCTTGAGAAGTTGCTCCCCGGCGGCCAGGCGGCGCCGCGGGTCGGCGAAGGGGTTGGCGTCCGGGGAAGGGGCGGGGTGCAGGGAGACGACGGGGATGGTGCGTGCGGTGCCGCGCTCGTACGCGGCGAAGGCCGGGTCCAGTCCGGCCTGCACCGCGTACATCCGGTCGCGCTCCGCGGCGGGCAGCGGGACCGCGTCGGCCTCGTACGCCGTCGTGCCGCCGGGGGCGTCGGCGTCGCGGATCTCGACGGTGACGCGGGGGTGGGCGAGGAGGTTGTGGTACCAGGCGGGGTGGTGGTCTGCGCCGCCGTTGGAGCCGAAGACGAGCAGGCGGGCGCCGTCGCGGAGGTAGACGACGGGGTTGGTGCGCCGGGTGCCGCTGCGGGCGCCGGTGGTGGTGAGCAGCACGAGGGGCGCGCCCTCGAACATGCCGCCGACGCGGCCGCCGTTCGCCCGGAACTCCTCGATGACCCGCCGGTTGAACTCCGCCGGGCCGGGCTGCTGCTGTTCGGTCGTCACGGGGATCGCCTCTCGCGCTCGCGGGTAGCATCGCGCTCACGCCGCAGAAGATTTTGCTTTGAAAGCAAAGTTTCTTTGAGTGCAAAGCTAAAGAGGGGAGCGCCGCGGTGTCAACCGCCGGTTCTGACGTCGACGACGCCATCCGTACGCTGCTGCTGCTCATGCCGCGCATGGTCGGGCGCGCGAAACGGCTGCGGGTCCCGGAGGAGCTGCACTCCCTCGCCCTCGCCCCGCGCCACCTCTCCCTCCTCGCCTACCTGCTCTTCGACGGCGAGTCGAGCGTCAACGAGCTGGCCCAGCGGCTGGAGGTGGCCCCGACGACCGTGAGCCTCATGGTCGGCGAGCTGAGCCGCAAGGGTGTCCTGGAGCGGCGCGAGGACCCGGCGGACCGGCGGCGGAAGCTGGTCAGCATCACGGCGGAGCGCCGCCCGGCGATCGACGGGTGGCTGGGGCGGAGCGCGGCGGCGTGGCGGGTGGCGCTGGGACCGCTGACGGCGGCCGAGCGGCGGACGTTCGTGGAGACGCTGACGGCGTACGAGCGGCACCTGGGCGGCGGCGACCCGGCATAGGGCCGGACGCCCCGGCGGTACGGGCTACGCGCCCCCGCGCGGCGCCCTATGCCGGCCGCGGCCGGCGGTCACGGCCCGTACGGCGAAGAACAGCACCACCCCGAGGGCCACGACGCCCAGGACCACCTTGGAGTACACCCCGACCAGGTCGCTGATCTCGTGCCAGCGCGAGCCCAGCCAGTAGCCGGCGAGCACGAACACGGTGTTCCACAGCGCGCTGCCCGCGGCCGTGAGGCCGAGGAAGACCGGCACCCGCATCCGCTCGACGCCCGCGGGCACCGATATGAGGCTGCGGAAGATCGGGATCATGCGGCCGAAGAAGACCGCCTTGGTGCCGTGCCGGAGGAACCACGCCTCCGTACGCTCGATGTCGCGCACCTTGAGCAGCGGCAGCTTCGCCGCCAGCGCCACGGTCCGCTCGCGGCCGAGGAGCGCGCCGACCCAGTACAGCGCGAGGGCGCCGACGACCGAGCCGATGGTGGTCCAGACGAGGACCGCCGCCAGGTTCAACCCGCCCTGGCTGGCCGTGAATCCGGCGAGCGGGAGGATGACCTCGCTGGGCAGGGGCGGGAAGAGGTTCTCCAGCGCGATGGCCAGTCCGGCCCCCGGCGCCCCGAGATCCTCCATGAGCCCGGCGGCCCACCCCGCGACGCCACCACTGGGCGCCTCTCCCGCAGCGATTCCGATCATGGCGATGACGTTACGTGGCCGGTCCGACAACCGGAATCCGGGGTCCCACCCAAGCCCGTACGGAAAACCACACCCCCCGGCTGCGCCCGGCCGCACCCCGGACCATCGTGAGGAAAGCCGCAGTGCGCCCCTCCCCCGCCCGCGGTTAGCGTGACGGCATCATGCGTCCGATCCTGCTCCGCCGCCTGCGCACCGCGGCCGGGGTCCTCACCGGCGGTCTCACCGCCCTCGTCGAGCTGCCGCTGGTCGCCCTGTGCGGGCTGTGGCTCCTCGCCGCCTGGCCGTGGCAGGCCGCCGCCGGCGGCGCCCCGCGCGCGACGCGGCTGCCGTACGCGGCCGCGGCCCGGCTGGCAACGGCGGAGCGCACGCGCATGACGTACTTCTACGGCAGCGAACTCGCCCCGCCCCGCGCCACCCCCCGCGCGCTGCAGTACCTCGCGCTGCGCTGGGGCGTCGGAGCGCTCGGCGGCGCGGTGCTCTTGACGGCGCTGATCGGCGCGTTGTACGGCTCGACGCTGTTGTGGATCTGGTTCGTCGCGCGGGACGCCAACCCCTTCGTCATGCTCGCCTCCGGCCTCGGCGGCCTGTTCCTCCTCTTCCTCTCCGTCCAGGGCGTCGAAAGCGTCGCCGCGCTCGACAACCACCTCGCCCACCGCTTCCTCGGCCCCAGCCCTGCCGACCTCCTCCAGCGCCGCATCGGCGAACTCGCCGCCACCCGCGCCGGGATCGTGGCCGCCGTAGACGACGAGCGCCGCCGCATCGAACGCGACCTCCACGACGGCGTGCAGCAGCGCCTCGTCGTGCTCGGCCTCCTCCTGGGCCGCGCCCGGCGCACCGGGGCCGCCGACCCGGACAAGGCACGGGAACTGCTCCGCCAGGCCCACGAACAGTCCCAACTCGCGCTCACCGACCTGCGCGAGGTCGCCTGGCACGTCTACCCGGCGGCGCTGGACGACACCGGCCTGCGGGCGGCGCTGGAGGCGCTGGCGGAGCGCTCGGAGCTGCCCGTACGGATCGACTACGCGCTCGCGGACCCGCTGCCGGACGCGGTGCGTACGGTCGCGTACTTCACCGTCTCCGAGGCCGTCACGAACGCGATCAAGCACTCGTCCGCCACGCTCGTGACCGTCCGGCTGACACGGGATGCGACCATGGCGCGCGTGAGCATCGAGGACGACGGCACGGGCGGCGCGGACCCCGCCGGCGGCGGCCTGCTGGGCCTCGCCCGCCGCGTCGCCGCCCTCGACGGCAGGCTCGCCGTCTCCAGCCCGCCCGGCGGGCCCACCACCGTCACCGCGGAGCTGCCGTGCGCGTAGTGCTGGCCGACGACTCGACACTCCTCCGCGAGGGCCTCGCCCGCCTCCTCGCCGACGAGGGCCACGAGATCACCGCCGCCGTCGGCGACGCCCCGGCCCTGGTCGCGGCCGTCGCCGCCGACCCGCCGGACGTCGCCGTCGTCGACGTCCGCATGCCCCCGGGCCACTCCGACGACGGCCTGCGGGCGGCGCTGGAGATCCGCGAACGGTGGCCGCAGACGGGGGTGCTGGTGCTGTCGCAGTACGTGGAGCGGCGCTACGCGGCCGAGTTGGTCACCGGCAGCACGGGCGGCGTCGGCTACCTGCTGAAGGACCGCGTGGTCCAGGTCGACGAGTTCCTCGACGCCCTCGACCGCGTGGCCGCGGGCGGTACGGCCCTCGACCCCGAGGTCGTCCGCCGCCTCCTGACCCACAGCACCCGCACGGACCCCCTGGACCGCCTGACCCCGCGCGAACGCGAGGTCCTGGACCGCATGGCCCAGGGCCACACCAACGCCACGATCGCCACGCGCCTGCACATCTCGCAGAGCGCGGTGGAGAAGCACGTCAACGCGATCTTCGACAAGCTCGACCTGGGCCACACGCAGGGCTACAGCCGCCGGGTGCTGGCGATCCTGCGCTACCTGGAGCCGTGAGCCCGGGCGCGTAGGGGGCACCTCCGTCCCCGCCGCCGTCCCCGCCGTCCGTCCCCGCCGTCCCCGCCGTCGCCTTCGTACGGGCCCGGCACGCCGGGCGGAACACCTGCCGCCGTGCGACGCTGCCGCTGGGGAGGTGGCGGCATACGGGCCGGACGTACGGAGGCGACATGGGCCCTGGCGGGCAGGAGACACCGCGGCACGGCGCGGAAGGCGGACCGGTGCTGCGCCGCAGGACCCTGCTGAAGGCGGGTGCCGGACTCGTTCCCGCGATCGCCGGCGCCTGCGACGCCCCCGCCGCCGGCGAGGGCGGCGCGGCGGCCGCGCACCGGCCGGAGGACGAACGGGACCGGTCGGGGACCTCCGACTGGCGTATCCGCTCGCAGGGTCCCGCGGCGGCCGTCGCCGCGTATGCCGACCGGGTGAGCGTGCGGCCGGGCGAGGAGTGCGGCCTGTACGTCTCGACGACCGCGCCGGCCTTCAAGGTGTCGGCCTTCCGCATCGGCTGGTACGGCGGGGCGGGAGCGCGGCTGGTGTGGTCGTCCGGGCGGGTGCGGGGGCGGGCCCAGTCCGGGCCCCGGCTGGTGTCCGGCACCCGTACGATCCGGGCGGACTGGCGGCGCACGATGAGCCTCGACACGGAGGGCTGGCCGGAGGGTGCGTACCTGCTGCGGCTCGACACCCGGGACGGCCACCAGCGCTACGTCCCGCTGGTCGTGCGCTCGGAGCAGGGCGAGGGCCGGACGGTGCTGATGCACGCGCCCGCGACCTGGCAGGCGTACAACCGGTGGGGCGGCTACAACCTCTACGAGGGCCACTCCGGTTCGTACGAGAAGCGGTCCCTGGCCGTGAGCTACGACCGGCCCTACGACCGTGACGGCGCGGAGAAGTTCATGGTGTACGAGCGGCCGCTGGTGGTCCTCGCCGAACGGCTCGGCATCCGGCTGGCGTACACGACCGGGAACGACGTGCACCGCGACCCGCGGGTGCTGCGTGGGGCCGCCGCGGTCGTCTCCCTGGGCCACGACGAGTACTGGACCCCGCGGCAGCGCCGGCACCTCACCGAGGCCCGCGACGCCGGCACCAACGTGGCCTTCCTGGGCGCCAACACCTGCTACCGCCGCGTCCGCTTCGAAGAGGACAAGGTGGTCTGTTACAAGTCCTCTTTCAAAGACGACCCCTTCTACGGCACCCGCCCCGCCGCGGTGACGGCGGACTTCCGCCAGGACCCGGAGCCCGACCCGGAGTCCACGCTGACGGGCGTGCTCTACGAGGGCTACCCGACGGACGCCCCGTACGTCGTCCACACCCCGGGCCACTGGCTGTACGAGGGAACGGGCGTACGCCGCGGCGACGGCTTCGACCACCTGGTCGGCGTCGAGTACGACCGCGTCACCCCGGAGTCGCCGCACCCACGGGACATCGAGATCACCGCCCATTCCCCGCTGGTGTGCAACGGCCGCCGCAGCAGCAGCGATTCGGCGTACTACACCGTGCCGGGCGGCGCGGGCGTGTTCGCGACCGGCACCATGCGCTGGGTGGAGGCCCTGACGGCCAGGACCCGGCACGCGGGCCGCGTACACGGCATGGACGCCCGCACCCGCACCTTCGTCACCCGCACCACGGAGAACCTCCTGCACGCCTTCGCCGAGGGCCCCGCCGCCCGCCACCGGCCGAAGCCGAACCCGAACGTGAAGGAGATGTACGAGAAGGGAAGACTGCGGGACCCCCGCAAACTGCTGCGGCCCGGGTTCCGGGGCGTAGAAGTGCGGGACGCCCGTACCTGACGGCACGGGAGGGAGCCGTCAGATCCCGGAAGCCACCAGGTTCGGCTCGCCCGCCACCGCCAGGCGCCGGTGCCTGCCCTCGCCGAACAGCTCGCCGATCGCCATCCCGGGAAACTCGATGGGCTCGGTGCGCCCCTGCAGCGCCACCCGCACGCGCCACTCCTCCCCGCGATGCTCCACGAGCACGTCCGCCCACCGGCGCGAGGGGACCACCACTCCGCGGAGCGCCGGGCCACCCTCGGGGCCGTACTCCCGGAATGCCTGGACGGCCGGGAGCTCGGCGAGCAGCCACGCCAGATGCGCCCACGCCGGGGAGGCGGGCAGCGGCGCCCACTCCGTCCCGGCCCGCTCACGGTCATCGGCGGGCACGGCACCGGCCTCGCCGGCCAGGACCAGGGGATCCGGCTCGGGCGCCTTGCGGAAGGTGAACGTCTGGCCGACGGCGTCCAGGCGCGTCAGCTCGATGCCGAGCGGACCGCCCTTGAACGCCATGTCCGAGACCTGCTGGAAGAAGACCGCCACACCCTGATCGAGCGCATCCAGCCTCCCGCCGTCGTCCTCCGGCGGGCCCAGCGGCCGGTACGAGCCGAGGTACCCGATCCGGCTCTTGCCCATATCCCTCTCCCTCCGCAGGCGGCGAGCCCGAAGTGACCCGAAGTGAAGCGTATCGGCGTCCGAGACGGGGCCGTCGAAGACCATGCGCGGCGATCGCTGGGGAAGCGGGCTGCCCCGGCATGTGATCGGGCGTGGACGAGGTTTGCGGCCCGTCGGCCGCGGTGGGATCGTGGTCCGCTCGGTCGAGTATGGAATGGGGGGCGCTGATGCGTACGACGAGGTGGATCGCCTGCGTGGCGGTGGCGGGGGCGTTACTGGCGGGTTGCTCGGACTCCGGGGAGGACGAGGGGAAGCCCGGGGCGAAGGAGGGCAAGCGCACCGGCCCGTCGCCGAGTGCCGAAGCGACGCCGCCCGGCACCCAGTTGGAGGTGCCGGCGCTGTACGACACGGGGCGCGGCTGGGAGTCGACGGAGGAGGGCACGCAGATGGTGCTCCCCCGGAGCGGCGCCGTGGCGGTGTACTGGGAGCGGCCGGGCGAGAGCGGACCCGACGAGTACGGGTTCACGGTCCTGGACGCCGCGACCGGCGAGAAGCGCTGGAGCAGCGTCCCCGTCAGCCCGCTGGGCAACACGGACCTGCCCGTGATCAGGATGACGGTGGACGGCAAGGAGTATCTGGCCGCCTGGTCGTCCGGCACCACCGATGCCGACGCCGTCAACCGGGGCAAGGAGGTCGTCGCCATCGACATCTTCCCGGCCGACGCGTCGGGCGACGGGGTGAAGCCGGTCCACGTCGAGGTGGCGGGCGCGGGCAAGGTCCGCAACGGCGGCGCAGGACTGCTCGTGTCGGACGACGGCGACACCGTGGTGGCCGTCGACCCGGCGACCGGCGAGACCACCGAGTACGGCGTCGACGACCAGGAGCCGCCGGCCGACTGCCCAGAGTGCGAGAGCAGTTGGGAGGTTCGGGGACTCACGGACAACGGTCTGCTGATGGGCACCAGCATCGACATCGACTACGGCGGCTTCTGGGTCCCTGGCGGCTGGACCGCCGCCGACCTCCGGCCGAAGGGCGTCGACCCGGACGGGTCGCCCATCGCCCAGGTCATCTCCGACGACCTCCTCGTCGTCGACTGGGGCCAGGAGCGGACCTCGGACGCGATCGTGTGGAGCGCCGTCGACAGCGCCTCGGGCAAGACGCTCGCCACGGTCCGCTGCAAGGGAGATTCGACCTCCATAGACGACCACCTGTCGGCCGACGGCCGCTACCTTGCCCACGGAGGCCGCGTGTTCGACCTCGAAGAGGGCACGGGCGTGTGCTACGAGCGCACCGACTCGACCAACGCGGTCGAGTTCCAGAACGTCACCGACGAGGGCGTGGTGTTCGGGTACGCCATCTCGTCGGAGGGCTTCAGCTCGGCGGAGGAGCCGGTGCAACTCGACATGAGGACCGGCGAGATCGAGGAGTTCGACGACGTCAACACCGAGTTCCCCTTCGGCGACACCGCCGGATTCGGCCTGTTCTGGGACGAGGCGTCGAACACGATGGTCGCGTACCCGCACACGAGCTGAACCGCGGCACGGGCCGCCCTGCGGCGGTGCCGGAGGCCGCGACGACGCACGGCCTCCGGCACTTCTCGGTCTCAGCGCTGATCGGGCAAGGGGAGCGGGTGAAGACCGCTCAGAGGCGGCCCGGCCGGGCCGTCGATCACGCCCGACATTCGCACCGGCCTCCGGCCGGAAGCCGGAGAGCCGCCCCGTAACGAAATCTTCGCAGGTCAGCGGCCTACCTCAACGATAGTTGACGAACTGGACGGCGAAGTCGAGGTCCTTGCCCTTGATGAGGTTGATGACCTCCTGGAGCGCGTCCCGGCTCTTGGAGGTCACGCGCAACTCGTCCCCCTGCACCTGGGCCTTGACCCCCTTGGGCCCCTCGTCGCGGACGATCTTCGCGAGCTTCTTCGCGTCGTCCTGGGAGATGCCCTCCTTGACGGTGGAGTACAGCTTGTACTCCTTCCCGGACGCCTGCGGCTCCCCCGACTCCAGGGCCTTCAGCGAGATCCCCCGCTTGACCAGCTTGGACTGGAAGATGTCCAGCACGGCCTTGGCCCGCTCCTCGGCGTTCGCCCGGATCTCGATCCGCTCCCCCGACCAGGCGATGGCGGCGCCGACGCCCTTGAAGTCGTAGCGCTGCGAGATCTCCTTGGCCGCCTGGTTGAGAGCGTTGTCGACCTCCTGCCGATCGACCTTCGAGACGATGTCGAAACTGGAGTCGGCCATCTTCGGTGCGCTCCTCGTGCACTGGTTCCCTGATACCGCACCCCGGTCCCCGGGGCCGTGGCCCAGCCTAGCCACCCCACCCGACCCACGAGCCCCACAACCGAGTGGCGAACCACCCCCGGCCATCGGGTATGGTTTACGACGTTGCCAGGCAGCCCCAGCGGCCGGACCAGGCGACATCCCTAGGCGGTGTGCCCGAGTGGCCAAAGGGAGCAGACTGTAAATCTGCCGGCTCAGCCTTCCCAGGTTCGAATCCTGGCGCCGCCACACTTCGGTTAACCCCCTTCAACCTGCGAATACGCGGGGCGAGGGGGGTTTCGTTGTGCTCAACGATCCATGCTCAGCCGAAGACCGATACGAGCGCTTTGTCTCATTCTGTCTCACGCGACGCCCAACCCTGGTCGGCGCGCCTCCCCCAGACGTCCCCCAGGGCAAGCCCTTCGCGGAGGAACGCACGTAGCTGCCCGCACCTGATCAGCCATGCCAATCCCAGCACGTGAAAGGCAGGCACATCGTCGGCACTGTACGTGACGACACCTCATGTGTGCCGCCCCTTCGACGCACGTCATCACCAAGATCTCATACGCATTCCAAGTTGATCACCTGCCTCCGGCTCAGTCCATTTGCGAACGCAGCACCCACTTCGCCCCCCGCTCGCAACTGTGCGCCGCGTCGCGGTCTTGTGGGGCGAAGTCCGGCGTGGAGGTCCGGCTGAAGGGGACTCTTCAGAGTCCCTGGCATGCGCCGTGCTGCTGCCTTCGGTACCTGAAACGTCACGCGCCCCGCCGACGGCACGTTCCACGCTTGACGCAAGCAGCAAGATGCTCACCTCCGAACCAGCCTGTAACAGCCCGTCAACTTGCTATCCTGGTTGCGTCTTGCGGACGTAATAGACGACAGCGATCCATCGAACAACTGCCACGTCGCAGGCTGGGCAGCGCACCAGTTTCCTCAGCTTCTCGGGTGGTTGGCGAGCGGAGGGGCCGAGGATGACGTATTACTATGAGCAGTTGGATCCTGAGCGCTTTCAACACTTCGCACAAGCCCTGATTTCGCGCGAGTTCCCGGGAACCCAGTGTTTTCCAGTCGGCCAGCGGGATGGCGGCCGAGATGCGGTGCAGTACCTCAACACGCAATCAGACAGCTACCGACTGTTCCAGGTGAAGTTCGTCAGGAATCCATTCTCCGTAGAGGATGCCCATAAATGGCTTGTCGATACGATGCAAGAGGAGCTCAAAAAACTCACCCCCCTCCTGGAGGCGAACCCAAACGTTCTGGAGTACATTCTTGTCACTAACGTGGCAGGTACCGCATATCCTGGCTCGGGGTCGATCGATACGCTAAACACCGCCCTGAAAACAAAACTGCCAGTACCCATCCGTGCATGGTGGCGGGATGATCTGGATCGCCGCTGTGACACCGCTGCAGATATCAAATGGGCATATCCTGACATTCTTAGAGGCGTTGACGTTCTTCAAGCGCTGGCGGATTCTATCGGGTCCGATCTAGAGGGCCACAGGCTGGACGTGCTGCGTAGCTTCATCGCCGATCAGTACGACATGGATAACGAGGTACGTTTCAAACAGGTAGAACTCAGCAATGACATCCTCAGTCTCTTCGTCGACGTTCCCGTTGAGGTTAGGGTCGAGCCGGAAGCAGGGCGGCGCAGGGACGATAGAAGAGCTATGGAGATCTATCACATCGCGCAACAACTCGCGGGGCGTGACCCGTGGGATATTCATCAGGATAGCGGGGTCGGCGCTGCGACACTTCTACTCAACGAACGCGTCGCCCAACTAGGGGACGCAGTCGTTCTGGAGGGTGGACCTGGCCAGGGCAAGTCCACACTGGCTCAGTACATTTGCCAGGTTCATAGAATGAAAATCCTTAGCTCCGATGACTTCGAGGTTCTTCCGAAGAGTCATAGGCCCTCGGCTGCACGGTTTCCCATCAAGGTTGATCTGCGCGAGTATGCAACTTGGCTAGCTGGCAGGGATCCCTTCTCGCAGGAGGGTAAAGAGCCAAGACCTCGGCACATGAGTAAGTCTCTCGAATCTTTTATCAGCGCCCTGATCAGCGAGCGTTCGGGTGGTCGCACCTTTACGCCCGACGACCTGAGCGCCGTTGCCCATTCAAGCGCCCTTCTGATTGTTCTCGACGGGCTGGACGAAGTGGCGGAGGTGAAAATCCGCAATGATGTGGTTCGTGAGATCACGGCTGCCGCGAGACGCTTGAGGGAGACAGCGGCCTCTTTGCAGATGCTCGTAACAACGCGTCCCTCAGCTCTAGCTGAAGTCAGTGATTTCCCGACGCGAAGGTTCAATCGCTGGATGTTGACCAGCCTGAATCGACCGCTAATCGAGGAATACACTGAGCGTTGGGCGAGATCCCGCAGATTGTCCGGAAAAGAAGTTGCTGATCTGCGAAGGGTTCTTTCCGACAGACTGGGGCAGGCACATATGCGAGATCTTGCCCGCAACCCGATGCAGCTTGCAATCCTGCTCAGTGTTATCCATACGCGCGGAAGTAGTCTTCCCGACAAGCGTACAGCACTCTACGATATTTACGTCGAGCTCTTTCTTGCGAGAGAGGCAGAGAAGAGCGAGGTTGTAAAAAAGCGGCAGGAAATTCTCATCGACATCCATCGATATCTAGCGTGGACTCTGCACAGCGAAGCGGAGACTGGTAGAGCACTTGGGAAGATGGATACGCATCGACTGCGTGAATTGATTGGAGAATATCTCCTCACGGAGGGGAGAGATCCTGGGCTGGCTGGCGAACTGTTCACCGGACTGGCGCAGCGGGTTGTATTCCTCGTCGGCGCGGTGGAAGGATTATTTGAATTCGAGGTTCAGCCCTTGCGGGAATATTTCGCTGGCCGTTTTCTTTACGAGACTGCCCCATACAGCCCAGTGGGTTCCCCCCGCTCCGGCACCAAAGACGAACGCTTCGATGCCATTGCTAGAAACACTTACTGGCAGAACGTAACAAGATTCTATGCTGGATGCTTCAGTAAGGGAGAGTTGCCTTCCCTAGTGGATCGATTGGAGGTGCTCTGCACAGACGTCGACCTCGGCCTGACGTCGCATCCTCGAGCCTTGGCAGCAACATTGGTTGCCGATTGGGTGTTTAGCCAAAATGCCCGTAGCCTCAAGAAGGTCATCAATCTCATCCTCGACCGCGATGGTTACCGATCGCTGCTTGGTGACGAGCGTGTCGGCGCAGCAGGAAGAGAGTCATTTACTCTGCCCGAAGGATGCGGGCGAGTGGAACTGCTGGAGCGATGCTTTGAAGTACTTAAAACGGCACCGCCACGTGACATACAAACATCCTTGACTCAATTGGCCCAGCAAAATGGTTCAAAGGATGAGTTGCGGGAGCATTGGCTCAATGGCTTTCCGGCACTCACCGAATATTCTCAAAAGGTCTCGTGGGTCTGGACCGGCTATTACACTGGCGTACTCAGCGCTATCTCTACCAACGCCATTGAGAAAGTGTTGATCCAACACTCCGTTACGATAAATGATGAAATCCAGAGCGCGTTAATGGCTGCCACGCACGCTGATTACTTTACACGAAGCAGGCGACTAACTGGTGAGTTTGCAGATCGAATCCTCGATGGTTTCGTGACAGGGGCCAGGGTTCCTCGTGCGGTGAACAATCGTATGGATATTTTCTGCGTAGCCCTGAATCCTTCCTCTATTTCACGGGCATACCGTAATCCGCGGAGTTCTCTTTCAGAAAACATTTCGCGGCATCTTGGTGTCCGTTGGCCAGAAGAACTCCCCCCGCCCACTGGCAACCCAGCCATCGACCTCGTCGTAGAGGACTTTATCGGTGCGCTCAGCAGTACCGGGGAGGATGCCCTCACGGCCCGGTATGAAACGTACATTGAAGGTATCGCATCAGCCGTGGGAGTCCGATGGGCCGTTTGGGTAATGGCCCTTGGTTATGCTACATCCACCTCACGCGCGAAACGGGAATCTGTTGGGCGACCGGACCTGTTTGATGACTCAGTTGGTATCGTCAAACGATTGCAATATGCCCGCCTCCAGGCAGGCGCAGCAACGTGGTGGAAGCGACAACTGTTGCTGTGCGATGATGAGACGTCTCGTCAACTTTGGGCTCTGACGTCTCTCTTGCTGTGCGGTCCTGCTACCGTAGCGAAGTTGTGCCCTGAGATCGAAGATGTGATCGAGGGTACGGACGATCGTCAAAGCCGACGTCTATTTGAAGCGGTTGATTCTACGCGCAGTTGGTCAGGCACCGCTCGTGCAGTTCGAGTGAGCGCCCTCCCGAGCTCTTTGAGCCCACGCGTGGCAGCCATCTTTGCGAATGTGGCTGAGCGAGATGATCACATTGCCATCGTCGATAAGTATCTGTCGAACTACTTGGGTAGTGACCCAGTAGTCCATGATGTGATTGTGTTTGCCGTGGCCTTCAAGCTCCAGCATACTGACGAGCATGTGGATTGGGCGAATGCTGTGGAGGTAACCCGAAGGGCCTACCGAACTTCAGACGCAGATTTCAGGCTCGGCCCTCGTCGCTCACAGAATCAGATGCCGGTCGACATTGCCAAAAAAGTTGCGGCCAATTCGAGTGCTTACCCTCGCTTTATGGTCAGGCTCGCGGAAGCAAGCATGAGGAGGGCGATTGCTCGGAAGACCGTTCCACTATCGCAGGTAGCCGAAGACAACGGTTGGTTCGAGGAGGAGTAGACACGCTGCGGCATCCCGGATAGCGAGATTTGGTGGGCAGAACCCCTTCGAGCTGGGAAAACAGCCTGATGGGGTTCGTAATCACCCATTCTGATAAGGAGTCAGAGTGTTCCCCCGTTAAAAAGTCGGCCACGGGAGAACTGCGGTTGGCCGAATGCTATTCCTCTGATCCCTCCCACTCTTTCAAAGCTGCCTCGATGCGGCCGTTCGCCCGGTCTTCGGCCTGCGCCAAGACCTTGGCGTAGACCCGGAAGAGCACGGCGAGGCTGTGGCCGGCCCGGCGGGCGCACTCTGCGGGGTCGACGCCAGAGCTGAGCCAAAGGGAGACGCCGGCGTGGCGGAGGTCGTACGGGCGACGAACGAGCGGGGAGGCAGCCTCCTCTCCGGTCAGCGCCTTCTCGCGGGCTGTCGCCCAGACGGCGCCGTAACTGCTGTCCTGCAGGAGCCCGCCGCGTAGCGTTCTGAAGATTCTCCCGTCCGGTGCGGTGCCGTAGTCCTTCACGTGCTCTTGGAGCATCCGGACGAGGGACGGCGGGATGGGCACGGGGCGCGTGTCCTTGGGGGATCTTGCCTTCAGGCCGCGCTCCTCGTGGGCGTCCCCGTCGTCCGTCCAGTCCCGGCCGGGGTAGACGACGCCCTTGCGCAGGTTGAGCATGCCCCAGCCGCCCTGCGGTAACTGGCACTGGGCGATCCGCAGGTTGATCGCTTCGGCGGGGCGCATCCCTGCGTAGTAGAGGCAGCCGAAGAAGGCTTCCAAGCGGCTGCCGCGTGTGCCCTGCGCGCGTACCTGTGCCAGTAGGCGGCGCACCTGGCGGGGGTTGGCCACGCTCTCCGGGTCTACCTGTTCCACCGTCTTTGGCGCTGACCACTTGACCGTGCCGAGTGGATTGACCCGGGTCGAGAAGTAGCCCTTCTCGACGGCGACGCCGAGGACATCGCTGAGACATGCTCGCTTGCGCAGCGCCGTACGCGCAGCGGCCTTGGTGCCGTCGAGCTTCAGGGCCAGGGCATCCAGCGCCTTGCGGACGACTGCCGGGTCTTCGAAGTCGATGATCGGGATCGAGTGCTTCTCGATCCATTCGAGCGCCGCCGCCCACTCGGGCGGCGGCTCCCCCTCCCCGGTCCACCGCTTCTTGTTGTACGCCCAGCTATACAGCGCCCGACGGAGTACCCGCTGCCCGGGGCCACCCGCGTTGCTCGTCACTAGGGCAGGGGTGATAGTAGCCAGGGCATCCGCGAAGTTCCGCCGCGACTTCCCCGGAGCCTCGGCCCACTTCTGCTCGATGAAGGCGCAGGTGTGCTCATACCAGGTGACGGATTGCTTCAGGGCGCGCAGCTCGGACACCGGAAGCCCGTGCTCGGTATCGAACTGCTCACCCCGTCGCGCGGCCTCCATCAGCTCCGACCGGCGCCCGTCAGCCTGAGCCTTGAGCCGGTAGCTCTTCGAGTGCTTCCGCCGGCGTGCCCCTTCGCCGACGACCCAGCGCACCCGGTACGCCTTGGATCGGTCGGGGCGTACCTCGATGGAGTAGATCCTTACGTCGTAGCTCAGCACGCCAGGTCCTCCGTCCACGACTCAAGCCAGGCGTCCAGGTCGACCCGGCGGAAACGGAGCTGGCCGTTGGGGAGCTTGATGCACCGCGGGGCCTTGCCCCGGGCACGCATCCGGTAGAACGCCGCACGCGACATGCCCAGTTCTTCGAGCACTTCGCAGAGCTTGAGGTGACGGGTACGTGCTCCGGCGGCGGTGACGCTGTGACGGGTGTGACTGATCACTCCTGTGCCTCCTCCTGGTTCGGGACGACGTAGCCGCCGGACTGCCGGATGAGTTGGACGTCGTTGGCCATGCGGGCGCAGGTCTGCCGGACGAGGTCCGGGGCCAGGCCGGTGGCCTGGGTGATCTGCTTGGGTTTGGCGCCGGGGTGATCGCGGACGTAGCGCAGGATGACCGCTCGGGTCTGGTTGAGGGTGTGGTCGGCGGCGGGGCCTTCGAGAAGCTGCCAGGCGCCGACGCCCGAGTGAAAGCGCAGGGCGTATTCCGCCTCGTCCACGTCCCGGCCGGTGACGTGAAGGACACCGTCCGCCTGGCCGCGGGAGCGCTTGAGGACCAAGGTCGCGTCGGCGGCGCCGGCCAGGCCGTTGGTGCCGGAGACTTCGGTGAGGAAGTCGTCGGAAGCGGCCTTGCGGACGTGGTGGACCAGGACGACGGCGATGCCGTAGTGGTCGGCCAGGCGCTTGGCGTGGCCGACCGCGGCGTAGTCGGCGTCGTAGGCCGAGGCGCCGGGGGCGGAAGGGCCACGCATCTTCGCGAACACGTCGATCACGATCATGCGAGCGTCCGCGTGCCGCTCGACCCACTGCGCGATGGCTTCCCCGCCGCCCTGAGGCAGCGGCGGACAGGAGGTGGCGAGCGTCAGCGTGCCCGGTGCGCGGTTGGAATCGAGGAGCTTGCGCATGCGGGTCTGCAGCCGTCGCGGGGTGTCCTCCAAAGCGAGGTAGAGCACGGGGCCGCCGTCCACGGCGATGCTGTCCATCGCGCGCCCGCCGGCGGCGACGGCCAGGGCCAGGCCGAGGGAGAGCCAGGACTTGCCGACCTTCGGCGGTCCGGCGAGGAGGTTCACGCCCTCGGAGATGATCCCGGGTACGGCCCAGCGCGGCTCCGGGAACTCTGTGGCCATCAGCTCGTCCGCGGTCCAGGCGGTGCGGATGCGCTGCTGTGCCGGTTGCAGTGGGCTGGGCTCTGGGCCGGGTGGGACGGAGTACAGGTGGGGCGCGTTGGCGGGGTCCTGGCTCATGCGGCGGCCCTCCGGGCGACCGAACGGGGCCGGTTGGCACCCGCCCGTAGTCCGGACGCGATGGTGCGGTGGGCGGCGCGCTCGTCAAGGCCAACGCCTACAGCGGCGGAGGCGAGTAACGCGGTGACTTCCGCGGTGTCCAGTTCGCCTCCGGCGACGAGTTGACCGAGGGCGACGGAGGCGCGGTAGAGGGCGGTGTTGCGGGTGCCGACCGCAGCACCGGTGACCCGCTGCCACTCCCCCTCCATCGCGCCACGCAAGTACGCGCTCAGCCGCCGCGGACCCAGCTCGGGCAGCGGCACCGGACGCTGCGGGGGCAGCGGCGCGGGGGTGAGGAGTTCGGTCAGCCAGTGAGGGAGCGGGGTGGGCGGCGCGTCGTGGAGGACGGCATACCGCTCGCGACCGATGGTGCTTTCCGCTCCGACGATGTACCCGCCACCGGCCCGGGTGTCGATCTTCCAACCCAGCTTCCCGGCGGTGTTGCGGAGGCAAGTGTCTGCCGGTGCGGTGAAGTACAGGTGCGTGCCGCCGCTCGCGGTACGGACCGCGTAGGTCTGCGTCGGAAGCTCCTGGCCGTGCTCGTCGGCGAGGACGGCGAGCATGTCCGCGCCGTCGACCACTCCAGCGGGTGTACCAGGCGGCGGGGCGTCATCGTGCTTGGGTAGGTCCAGATCGATGACGACCAGCCGTGAGGGGCCGGTGGCGATGCCGAGGTTGTACGCGCCGGTCGACCAGCAGCGCGTGATGCGCGTGTGGTCGACGGTGGCGCGCTGCTCCCACGCGGCGACGGCGGGGCGCTTGGTGCCGGGGACGAGGGGGAAGACGTGCCAGCCGCGTTCGGCGGCGGCGATTGCGGCGTGGTGCAGTGGGCGGGTGGAGCCGTAGGGCATCCTGAAGACACCTCCTGATTCCTGATGGGATGGGAGGCCGGGGCAGCGGGCTTCGTTGACCCGTCGGCCGCTGCCCCGGGCCCTGGTCAGCCGCGGTTGGCGCAGGCTGCCTCGTACTGCCGGCGGACGTAGGCGCGGAAGTCCTCGTCCGTCGCCAGCTCCTCGCCGCGGAAGCTCAAGCCGTGAAATGAGGCGTCGTAGTCGGCGAGCTGGCGCGCGGCGCGACCGGCGGCCGAGACCGCCTCGGCGGCGGCCTCGGGGGTGAGCGTGGTCTCCTCGCGGAGCGCGATGCGGTCCAGCAGCGCCGCCTTGCGGAGCCAGAATTCGCGGTCGATGCCGTGGCTCAGGGGGTACTTGCGGAGGGCGCGCAGGACCCAGGAGATCTCCCACGCGATGCTCGGGGCGTTCGCGTACGCGGTGTCCGTGGTGCTGGTCTCGGGCTCGTTCATGGCGTCCCCTTTCAACCTGCGTCGTTCACGGCGTCGGCGAGTGCGGTCATGATCTGGTCGATGGAGTCGGCGGCTCCGGTCCGGGAGAGGTAGAAGCCGAACATGAGCGCGACGGCCGCGGAGGCAACGCCGACCGCGCGGAAGCGGATCAGCAGCGCCAGTAACAGGCCGAACAGGGCGAGTGCGGTGATCGTGATCGTCACGTGGACTCCTCGGGGTCAGCGGGTGCCTTCGCGGCGCATGTCGGAGAGGGAGTTGTAGACGTGGCGGCCGAAGCGGATGCGGCGCCCATTGCCGCGGCAGGGGCGGCAGTCCCGGCCGCGGACGAGCCGCCCGCGGCGGGTCTGGCGCGTGCGGAAGCCGAAGCCCCGGCAGCGGCGGCAGCTTCCGAACGGGCTGATCGCGCAGAGCGCGGCGTAGCAGAGGGTGATGATGAGGATGCCGGGCATAGCGGAGAGCAGGGAGGACACAACAACCCCTCTCAGGGCCGGAATCAGGGAGTGGGAGAGAAGAGCCGCTAGACACTAGAAAGCAGGTCAGCGGCGGTTTGAAGTGCTAGCGGGGGTGCTAGACCTAGCAGGGATGCCCGCTAGGTCTAGCGGTGCCCGCTAGTCAGGCGGCGACGGCGCTGCCGTCACGTTCTGCGATGGCGCGAAGGATGTCAGCGCGGCGGATGCCGCGGCGGTTGGCACCCTTGCCGTCCTCGGTGGTGCCCCAGACCTGCACCGTGCGGATGCCGTGCGGGCGCAGGGCGGCGGTGAGTTGGTCCGTGGTCCACTCGCCGTAGACCTCCGGCCGGAGGTCGGCCAAGCGGGCTAGAACGGACTCGTTCCAGAGCTTCGGCTTTGCTGCCGGGATGGCGGCGGTCAGGTCGCTCAGGAGGTCGTACGAGGACGCGGGATCGGCCTCCGGCTGTTCGCCGAGGGCGTGACCGGCGAGGGTGCCTGCGCGTTCCCGCGCGGCACGTGCGCGGAGGGAGATCTCGTCGGCCTGCAAGGCGTCGATGTTGGCGGAGCGGACGATACGGGCGTCGGCACCTTCGCCGAGGAAGTAGCAGACACCCTTGTCACCCCACGCGAACATCGACGCCCGCACACCCCGCTTGTACGCGCCGGTGCCCAAGACCATGTCGTTCTCGACCTGGCCCATGACCTTCAGGCACCAGCGGGCGGAGGCATTGGCGCTGATCGCGGTTGGGATGCTGTCCTTGTCCGGCCGCTGCGTCGACAGCAGAAGCACGATTCCGAGGGCCGGGCCGCGCTTGACCAGGTCGGTGCAGATCTCCTTGAACTCCGCGCCGTGCTTGTGGTGCTCGAACCACACCTGGCACTCGTCCACCCCGATCACGATCGGGTGCAGCCCGAGGGACCGTTTCGAGGCCAGCTCGCTCGTCACCTTCGACTCCGGGCACACGTCGCGCGGGAGCGAGCGGATCACCTTCGCGCGGCGGCGCAGTTCGCCCTGAAGCTCGCGCATAGCGGCGATGCCGTACGCGATGTCCTCCGGCTCCTCGCCGGCCCGGTGGCGGTACGCGACGCGGCCGAGGGGGTCCAGGTCGCCGGTGCCCTTCAGGTCGTACGTATGGAGTTCGGCCCGCGGGTCCAGGGCGGCGATGAGGAGGAGGAGCCGGAGAAGGAACGTCTTGCCCATCCGCGGGATGGCTCCGATGACGCCCGCGATGAACATCAGCGTCACGCCGACCCACCGGCCGCGCTGGTCCGTACCCCAGGACACGGGACGGAAGAGGTCCACCGTGCCCGACTTGGCAAGCGGCCAGGGCTCCTGCCGCGCCTGCGACATGTCCTGATCACCGACCCACAGCCGCAGACGGCCGGTGTGCTCGTCCGGCACCGGCTCCGGCCACACCGTGCCCAGCGGGCGGCGCAGGCCAGAAGCCAGCTTGTCTCGGCGCTCGATGACGTCCGTGACGGTCACGCCGTACGGGAGATCGCCCTCGGCGAGCCAACCGGGGCCGTCGCGCGTGATGGGCGCCGAGAAGGAGAAGCCGGGGCCGTCCTTCGACTGCTCCTGGTTTATCGCCTGTATCCCCAAGGCGCCGAGGGCGCGAAGGACGATGTTCGACGTGAGCTTGGTGGTTTTGGGGATCTCGACGGCGCGGTGGATCACCGGTTCGTCGGCCGACTGGCCGAGCCAGCCGAGGGCCGTGGCGACTACATACCCCGAGAAGGCCAGCAACCATGTGGGCGCCAGGACGTATAAGGCGAGCGCTGCGGCAAGCCCCAGGATGGAAGCCATCAGAGCGACGACCGTGCGCCACCTGACCCGGCGGTCACGCTGCCGGGAGAGCTTCAGGTAGTAGTCGATGTCCTCTTTGCTGGCCGCGGCGCTGCGGAACGGCTGTCCCTCGGCGTCGGCAACCCACCGCAGTGCGCCTCCGATGAAACGAGCCGTGCCCCGTGGCAGTTGGAGGGTGAGCCGGAGCTGGTACCAGGGCGTACGCACCGCGTGGTACACCACCACGTGCCAGCCGTACGCGGTGACACCGGAGCCGGCGGCCTTGAACTCACGCCAGGAACGAGCCCAGGGCGGGACAACCGGCCGCCGCTTCGAGCCCGTGACCCGGTCCATGAGCCGTACTGCGGAAGAGCCGCCGGGCCGGTCGACCAACGTGATCTCGTCGGGAGGAGGGCCGCCGGAATCGGCCGCGCTCTCCTCGTTCGAGTCGTCGTGCTTCACTGAATCTTCCTTCCGGTTCGGAGGGAAGCCAGGGCCCGGCCCTACCCGCCAAAGCAGCGGCCGGGCCCCGGCGGTAAGCGATTCAAGGGGCGCTACGGTCGCCCAGCAGCGGCGGACCGCGGGCCGCGTTCGGTATCGAGCCTTACGAACACGCCGTGCACGTAACTCGGTGCGCGGGTCGCTCGCTTCGCGGTCTCGCGTACGGTCAGGCCCTCGGCCCACCCGTTCTCGATGACCTGCTGCGCCTCAGCGGTGCTGAGCTTGTCCGGCTCCAGTTCGGGGACGTGTTCAGGTGAACGGCCACCCCCGTTCAGGGCGGCATCGAGGGTGAACACGCCTGGCTGGCCTCCCCGCCGGATGCTGTCCGTCGCCCGCCGCATCTGCCCGCGAACCTCCTCGGCGAGCGCGGAGGCAACCGGATCACCAGCCGCCTCCGTCCACGGGGAGGCCAGGGGCACCGTCGCCAGCTCGGCCGCGTGCCGCCGGGCCGCGAGCAGTTCGAGCAGCTTCCGCCGTTGCTCCCTGTCCGCTCCCACCGACGCCTTCGCCACCGCGGCCGACAGCCGCCGCGCGATGCGTCGCCCGAACCGCCCGGCCCGCTGTTCCGGCGGCAGGGCCGCCAAGCGCGCCGCCAGCTCGACCGCGCGAACGGTGGCGCGGTCCCGGCTGATCTGGGCCGCGTTCCGGTCCCGTTCGGTGATCCCCAACCGGGAAAGCAGCCGCTCCCGCAGTTCCCGCCCGGCTACGGCGAGCATGCCGCGGGACTCCGCGCCGGGCTTGCGGTGCCGGAGTTCGATACCCATGGCCAGGTGCCAGAGCACGGCCGCCATGACCGGCCCGACGAATGCGCGGACCGTGCCCCCGAGCGGCCCGGACTCGGCGTAGGCGGGGATGACCTGCACACCCGTGATGAGCCAGACGAGGAGCCCGGGGGCGCCGGGTGCCTTCATCGGGCCGTTGAGGTTCTGCCGCGCCATGAGCGCCGAGGCGAACAGCCCCAGTTCCGCGGCGGCGAACATCGCCGCCCGCTCGGCTGTGCTCCCCATGCCCAAGTAGTCCTCGGCGAACCGCCAGGACGTATCCGCGGTGTACGCCGTGCAGCTCGCGGCGGCGAGCGCCGCGACCCGCACGGCGGGGGTGTCGAGCTTCGCGTACCGGGCCAGCCGGCGCAGCGTGAACCAGAGAAGCGCCAGCCCGAGGAGCACCGCCGTGGCGGCAACCACGGCGTTCGTCCCCAAGGGGATGTGAGCGACGGGCTTCATACCGCCCGCCTCAGCCGCGGCGTCCACCGCCGGCCCCTGGCGTACCGGCTGAGCCGCGCCGCGTAGCGGGCGTTCGACCGGGCGATCTCGTCGCCGGCGGCCTCGTCCTGCAGTTCGACAAGAACGTCGTCGGCAACGGCGAGCCGCGCCGCGCGCTCCTCCGCCGACTCGACCGGCCCGGCCGGCTCGTCCGCCGCGGTCGGGCCGAGGAACAACCTGCGGAAGTCCTCGGCCCACGTGGTCTCGAAGCCGAGCGCTAACGCCTCGGACTCGAAGGCGTCCAGGCTCCCCCGGCCGCCGTCGTAAACACGCATGATCTCTCTGCCTCCTCGATGGGATGGGCGAGCCGGGGCGGCGGGCTTCGTGACCCGTCGGCCGCCACTCCGGCGCGGGTGGTCAGACTCGGAAGCGTCGCGGACCCGTGATCCGCTGTACGCCGCGATGCGCTGTCGCCACTGCGGTGAAGGCCCCGTAGCCGGAGAGCAAGGTCAGCAGCCATCCGGCGCCCGCCTGCTGTGCAGCCTGGCAACTGAGGTACGTGCCGATCACGCCAACCAGCAGCGTGAACAGCGCCAACAGTCCCCGGGTGGTCGACGCCGGCGCCGGTCTCCGAGCCGCGACCGTCAGTTCGTGGGGCGGCATCGGGCGGAGGCCGGCGCCGGGGATGTCGACGAGGACGAAGCGGCCGGTGCCGTGGGCGGCGACGCCGACGACGGCACCGAGGGCGTTGTTGCCGCCGCGCTCTTGAACGATGTCACCGATGGCGAGCCACATGGGAACCCTTCGCGTGCAGTAGCGGACGGGTTGCGTCGATCACTCGGCGGAGCGAGTGGTCATGACCTCCGACGCCGCTCGGCGGCGGCGCCAAAGATCAAAAACACTCGTTCGCTCGTCACGCTGTGGAGTTCTCAAGGTGCAGACCGTTCGAGGTAACTCCTTAAGAGATCAAGTCATCAAGTCCTCTTTAGGAGTGCCATGACTATGACGTACGTCGCTCAACTCGTCAAGTCCTCTTTAGGAGCGCTAGGCTGGTGTCACGTGACAGCGCCCTCCACCTGGGGCTCCGAGGCGATGACAAGGGACACGAGCCGTGGCGAAGGAATACGAGCGCATCGCGAACGACCTCCGCGGGTCGATCCGCGACGGCGACCTCAAACCCGGCGACCGGCTCCCCTCCGAAGCGGAGTTGGTGGAGCGGTACGGGAAGAGCGGGCCGACCGTGCAGGCAGCCCTCCGGGTACTGCAGTACGAAGGATTGATCGACAAGCAGCACGGCAGGGGCAGCTTCGTCCGGCGCCCGCGGAGCACGGTGCTGCGGACCAACGAACGCCACCAGTGGGAGAAGGACCGGGCGCGCGAGGCTGAGGAGCACCGGCTGAAGACCGGCGCGACTGAGTACGACACCGGCCTCAAGGTGGATGACCTGGTCTTCCACGCCTCGTACAAGCAGATCGAGGCATCGAAGGACATTGCCGACGCCTTCGGCGTGCCCCAGGGCACGGCCCTCGTCGAACGCACCTACCGCACGCGCTACGCCGCGGAGCGGGCGCCGTTCGCGCTGGTCACCTCGTACCTCGTCCGCGACATGGTCGCGGAGAACCCGGACCTCCTGGACGAGACGAAGGAGCCGTGGCCGGGCGGGACCATGAACCAACTCCACACAGTTGGCATCGAGCTGGCCCGGATAGAAGAACGCTTCACCACCCGGCCCCCGACGCCGGAGGAGGCGGAGGAGCTGGAACTTCCGCCGGGGATGCCCGTCCTCCTGGCGCGCAAGGTCTCGTACGACACGACCGACCGGCCGGTGGAGATCTCGGACATCACGCTGCCGGGTGACCGGACCCACGTGCACGTCGTCACGCACCTGGAGCGGTGGTGACCACGATGGCCCGCCGCATCTCGGTCGTAACCGCCGTCCACGCGCCGTCCGCCGCGTACCTTCAGGATGCGTACAAGTCCCTGGAGATGCAGGAGCTTCCGGCCGGCTGGGAGTGGCACTGGTCCATCCGGGAGGACGGCACGGGCGAGGAAGTGGCGCCCCACGTGCCGAACGACGTCCGCGTGACGTTCCGCCAAGGCCGCGGCGGCGGCCCCGGAGTGACGCGGACGATGGCGCTGGCAGAAGCGCACGGCGAATACGTGAAGGTGCTCGACGCCGACGACCAGTTGACGCCCGGCGCACTGGCCCGGGACATCGCCGTCCTGGACGCCAACCCGGACGTCGGCTGGACGACTTCGCGCGTCCTCGACCTCCTACCGGACGGCTCAACCGCCGGCTTCGACCAGGACCCGGACGACGGCCCGGTCGAGCGCGGAGCAGTGCTGGAACACTGGGAGGCCAACGACTTCCGCGCCCAGGTCCATCCGGCAACCCTCTGCGTACGCCGTGACCTGCTGCTCGCCCTCGGCGGCTGGATGGCCCTGCCGGCCTCGGAGGACACGGGCCTTCTCCTCGCCCTCAACGCGGTCAGCCGCGGCTGGTTCATCCGCGAATCGGGCCTGCTCTACCGCAAGTGGCCAGGCCAGATGACCAGCCAGGCGTCCCACAGCAACGCAGCGGAGCTGGAAGCCCGCATGTCCGTCATCGCGGCCAGGGCCCACACGCTGACGGACTTCGACTGGACCATTCCACTCCACGGCTGATCGGTGCCGTAGCTCAGCTCGACGCAACCAGAGGCAGGGGGAGCGCCACGAAGGCGCTCCCCCTAGCTGCACACACGCGGCACCCTGCCGCCCTCCACCACAGGCTCGACCACCAGTGAAGACCGTGGCTTGACTCCGCATCGCAACTCCTTAAGATAACTTAAGGAGTTGTGATGGCTTCTCCTCCCGGACGCTCATGAGGGAGGAACCTCCTCATGCCCACTCACGGTCCCAGCAGCGGCGCGCGCACTCGCCGGCGCCGCAAGTGGCGGTCCCGCTTCACTCCCGTTGCCGCACGAGCCGATTGGAGGTGATCACACGCATGGCGACTCAATACTGGGACGTCGCTGAGCAGTTGAGAACGCTGATCAGTCAGGGGAGCTACCCGAACGGCACACGGCTCCCTGCCGAGGACAAACTTGCAGTTCAGTACGGCGTCAGCCGCCCTACCCTCAGGCTCGCGCTCGAACAACTGCAGAACGAAGGCTTGCTGGACAAGCGCCACGGCAGCGGCAACTTCGTGCGCTGGCCCGCAGACCGACTGATCTACCCCGGCACTGCACGTATGACGGACGGGCACGACCTCAACACCTTCGTCAGTAGGACGGAGACGAAGGCAGACAACTCCGTTGCTGCCCTCCTTGAGATAGAGCAGGGCGACACAGTGATCGCGTACACCTACCTCGCCCGCCGGGGCACTCGCCCCCGGAGCCTGACCCACGCTTACGTGCCGGCACGGCTGGCTGCGCTGATCTCGCCGAAGCGCTCCTTGCACCCTTGGGGACACGACATCCGTCAGCAGTTGGCGGAGTCAGGCGTACGACTGGCCTCCAGCACAGAACGGCTCATTGCACGACTGCCCACGTCCACCGAGGCCCGCACGCTGCACATCAGCCCGAGGGGGACGGTGCTTGTGGTCGGACGGACGCTCATTGATGTCGCCGGCCGAGTGGTCGAAGCATCGGTAGTCGTCATCCCAGGCCAGTGCGCGGAGGCGATTTTCACCACCCACTTCGCGCTCTCCAGCGAAGAGTGCGAGTCCTCGGCACCGGCAGCCGACCACCACGAAGCAAACCAGCTCGTCCACGGCCTGAACCCGGCGGAGAGCGACAAGGAGGTATCACGTGATTGATGACTGGAAGAACGAGGTCGCGGACGAGAATTGCGGCGAATGCCTGGACCTGGACGAGCAGTTGCGCGCCGCGCGAGGTAAGTACGACTGGAGCGGCGTAACCGACGTCCGGGTCCTGCGGAAGCGACACGTCAAGAGCGCTCACGCAGAGGCCGAGGTGCAGACGTGAACCCACAGGGACCCGAACTACGGCTTTTGCCCTGGGTGAACGACCAGGGGCGCCCCTGCTATGTACGAGAGGGCGGGTGGCTCTCGGAGTACGCAGACCTTCTGGAGAGCCAGCAGCTCGACACCGGCGAGGACGTCCTGCGTATGTCCGAGGCCCTACTCAACGACAAGCCGAGCAAGACCGAACTGCGATTCGTGACGCAGCGGCTGAGCGAGGCACTGCGCGATGCTCTGCGAGTCGCCAAGTCTCGGGGAACCCGGCTGGACACGATTGGCGGTCACGGAGACGTGGCAAAGCGGCCTCTCACCGAGTGGTATCGGGCGTGGCGCCGCAAGGCCAGCAGAGCACTCAAGGCTCGACGCCCGTAGCTGAGAAGCGCTACAGCGAGGGCCGGTCCCCGACACCTCAGCGTCGGGGACCGGCCCTCGCTCGTCAGCTCACGCAAGTTCGTCCGCGTCCACCCTCGAAAAGATCAGATCGCTCTCGCCGTCGACCCGCCCTCGCAGTCGCGTCGGAACGGCCGCCGGTTGCCGAAGCGCCGGCGGATAGCTCCCCGGTGCATAGTCGTTGGCCAGGCGGTAGACGTGAAAGCCGGCCCGCGTCATGGTCTCCATCAGCTCGTCTACGGAGTCGCCCAGTTGCGCCATTCGCTCCGGAGTCACTTCGATCGTGATCTCTGCGTCAGGGCGGAGTTGGTCCAGCAGGGGAGCCAGGCCCCGGGCCACCTTCCCCTCCGCACCTTCGACGTCCACTTTGATGATGCGCGCCTGTGCGACTTCGGCCGGCTCCAGCAGCTCCGGCAGCGGGCACGCCTCGGCCTCGAAGGACGACTCAATCGGGCCGTCATACGGGACGATGCTGTTCGCCCCCGTGTTGATCGAACTGGCCAGGATGAACGTCAGAGTCTCCCGACTGTCAGACACTGCGGCGTTGACCGCCCGCACGTTGCCCAAGCCGTTGAGGCCGACATGGTGCCGGAGCCGGCCGTAGAACTCCGGAGACGCTTCGATGGCCACCACGTGTCCGGCATCCCCCACCAACCGCGATGCAAGCACGCTGAAGTACCCGACGTGAGCGCCGACGTCCACGAACGTGTCCCCGGGGCGGAGCCTCCCCTGTAGCCAGCTCGTCATGTTCGGCTCCCAGATGCCGAACAGGTACACGTACCGCTGGATGAGGTCGCGTGTGTCGACGGCGAACCGCGCCCCGAACAGTGCTTCCGTGACCCGCTGCCTAGGGTGATCGCGGAGATACGGGTTCAGGAAGCGCGCAGCCAGCGCCGCCTTCCCAACGGGCACCGGGGCGTCGCGCACGTACCGCCGGCCGAGGGTGACCAGCGTCTCTGCGATCGTGCTCCGCATTGCGTATGCCTCTCCGCCGGGGTTACCCCGAACGATAACGCCGCTGCCGAGACGCCCTAGGACTGGCTCAGGATGCCCGTTCCCTGGGCGCCGCCCCGTTCCCTAGAATCCTCAAGACGTCTTGACGAGTCTGGCCGGGGAGGGCGGAACGACGTGGAGCTGGGCCAGCAACTCCTGACGATCTCCGCGGTGCTCGTCGGCGCAGCGATGACCTACGTCACCAACACACTCTCGGAACGCCGACGCCTCCGCCACGAGTTGCACACGCGGTGGGATGACAAGAAGCTCGACGCCTACGGCGACTACATCGACCGGGTGCGCGCCTGCGTGTTTCTAGCCGTGTCCCTCTACGAGCACCGGGAGGGCATCCTTGAGGCCGAGCGGAGCGAACAGGACCTCTCAACGGAGCTGGCCGAGGCCATCCGCTTACGCGGCCGGGCCTTCGAGCGCATCATGCTCCTCGGCGGTGACCGAGTCGTAGAAGCCGGCCACGAGGTCAACGCCATAGCCCAGGAGATCGACTGGCAGGCCACCGGCCGCACCACGGGCACCCTCGCCGAGTGGCGCCAACGCCACCGCACAGTGTTCCAGCGAATCAATGCCTTCCACGACTCCGCCCGCGAAGACCTCGGAGTCTTCGGCCGCGTCACCGGTCAACAACACCCTCAACGCGACCTCCTGCTCCCACCGGCCCGACAGGGGCGGGACGACGACACTGTCTGAGACCTCGCACGCCTGAAGACGGAGGCGGCAACACCAGGGGTCACAGCCGTCACTTTGTCACACAGCTGAGCTCACTGCGATTCGTTGCTGGTGTGACTGGCATCGAGCAGCCCGGCCTGAGATAGTCGCGAAAGTGCAGTGTGGACGTGAGGATCAGTAAATAGCTGACGCTTGCGCTGATTCCAACTGCTTATGCATTCGAGTACCTTCTCAGGCGTTACCGGGCGCTCAATCAGCTCATCAGCAGCGAATGATACCGTGCTGAGCAATTCCATTCCGAAAGCGTCCTCAAACCCTGCAACAAGCTCCGAGAATTTATCGGACACCCGCCGGAATTCGACGGATCCCACCAAGAATCCCTCAGCTTCATCGACTGCATCTTTGTTGAGTTCAAGAATTGCTTGCGCTCCACTTGTACCATCACCGTATCCAGTGATGAAGTGGCCTTCCATAGCCGATACTGCCTTGTCGAGGTTCGAGGAATATGGGCCATAGATCCCCTTTTCGAACCGAAGCCCAAGAGGGAGTCCGAGTCTCTGCAAGAAGTACATCACCTTGTGCACTTCGAGCAGTGACACTCGGGCTTCAAAGGCCAGCCCCCGCCCGAGAGAACTTCGAATGTAGCGGTTCAACGCAGCAACGAACGCAGCACGTTGGGGGTTCATCGGAGGTTGATCAGTGAAGTTGGGCATCGCATCGGGGCGCGGAGCACCCGAAGGTTCCCACACTCGGATCTCCGCGTCTGGAATTGTTCCGAGGATTTGCGAGATCAATGGGCCAACATCACGCCACTCCAAGCCGCCATTACCACAACCCAACGGAGGCACCGCGATGGACTTAATCCCTCGCTCCACGATTTCATCGCGTAGCGCCGTCAGCCCGGAAGCAATGTCCTCCAGTCGCGATTTCGCTTTCCAGTGACGCTTGGTCGGGAAGTTAATAATGAACCGCGGACCGCTTAGTTGCTCAACCTCATAGACATGCATGCGACCTACGTCCACTTCACCACGGTCACACGCGTCTTTATAATCTTCAAAATTCCCTGGGAACGCCCGCTTGAACTGCAAAGCGATGCCTTTGCCCATGACACCCACGGTATTGACCGTGTTCACAAGGGCTTCAACATCCGCCAGAAGCAGATTGCCGGTACCACGGGTGATCATTGTGATCCTTCCTCTGCGTTGTCTAGACCTCAGCTGCCCTTGATTCAGTAGTACCACGTGCGTCTGACACTCACAGGCAAGTCAACCGATGCCGACCTGAGCACGCTGCTCACCTGCTCAGCGTGTGCATGGTCGTACGCAGCGACTTCACAGACCGCCGAGAGCGGCAGTCGTTCATGTACCAGGAACTCGGCCATACGACGCCTCATGCGATCACCGTCATCTGCCGTGTTCGCCCATATTCGAGCGGATATTACCTTCCAGTCAACCACTTCAGCGAGCAAATCGAGTTGATCGAAGTGGCGGGTGATCTCGGCGGCGCAGTTGCCGTCACTGAAGACGCAGCACTGACCTGTGGCAACGGCGGCATCAACCGTTGTGACGAAGTACACAAGCGGAGTCTGACCTTCCTGATAGGTAGGCACGCTGCCCTTATTGATCTTGTACAGCATCGGCGACCGTGGCGCGAAGTAGAACGGCACGTAGTCGGATGGCACCCCGTAGGGGTGCACCAAGACACGTCTAGTGCGTCGAGCAGCCTTGATGTCACGATCACCGCACTCCACAGGCACACCGCCGCGAAGTTGCATGGTCGTGTCGGACACCAAGCACTTGTCCGCGAAGATGCCTTGCAGGTTCCGTATGTGGGTGAAGTGGAACAACTGTCGTTCACCAACTTGTGTCACCGGGAGTGCATACCACAGTTCACTCCGTGTGCGGCACCCTCCATATGGCCCAGCGCCGGCAGGCCTTGCGTTGGCATCGCTGCGCGGGCCTGAAGGGCGCGCCCGCTCCCGTGCATGTCGGCATCGTTCGCTGCTGTGCGCCCACCCCCCGTCTGACCTGCCCCCTCGCCGCACAGCTAGTAGGTGGGCGGCGTCACCCAACAAGATCGAAGTTGATCACTCGTACCTTTGGGAGGCCTGGCGTTCCCTCCAACGCATCCGCCCCAAGCTGCGCCACCTCGTGCCAAGTCAGCCACTTCGGTTCCATCCCCGCTCCGCACGGGCACCAATTCGCCCTTGGACACCGCAGGTTCACCATCACTTGGCTGTCAGAGGTCAGCGCTACGCTGCCGCACGTGAACGATCTCCTGAGTAAGGTCCTGGAACTCCAGCCGTCTTGGTCGGCATCGAACACGGATGCGATGAAGGAGCGGGGTAACGTCATCCGCCACCAGCTGCCCGAGCTGTTGCGGGCGCACTCCACTCCTCTAGCGGGATCGCTGGGCGTTTCGCTCGACAACCTGGGCGTTGAGGGGCGCGACGGCACGGGGCTCAAGTCGGAGATCCCGTGGGTTCGCGTGTTCGGGCGCGAGCAATCACCCAGCTCGACCACCGGATGGTACGTCGTCTACCTGTTCAGCGCATCCGGACAGCGGGTCTATCTGTCGCTGAACCAAGGGACGACGATCTGGACTGGTGGTGTTTTCAAGGCACGGAGAGTCCAAGACCTGCGGGCCCGTGTCGAGTGGGCGCGCCCGATGCTGACAGAGATAATGGGCGTCCGGTCAGACCTGTCCGACACCATCCAACTGGACGCCAGAACCCCATTGGGGCGTGGATACGAGCCTGGCAACGTCGTTGCGATCACCTACGAGCGCAACCAGATCCCTCCACAGGACACCCTGCTGGCGGATCTGCGCTACATGACCCAGCTTCTACGCACCCTGTACGAGTCCGAGCGCATGGCTCCCTACATCCCGGGAGACCCCATCCCGGAGGTGATGGAAGCGGAACACAGCGCGGCGAGGACCGCCGGCCGCCGTACCCGCGGCGCCACGCGGCCTCACCAATCGGGTCAGGGCTTCCTCCTTACAGCCAGCGAGAGGAAGGCCATCGAGCTCCACAGCGTCCGCATGGCCACCGAGCACTTCCAAGCCCACGGCTGGACGGTCAAAGACGTCGGCGACAGAGAGTCGTTCGATCTTCTCCTTACGTGCGGAGAACGGAAGATGCGCGCTGAGGTCAAGGGGACGACTTCCGTCGGGACAGAGGTGATCCTCACCCGCGCCGAGGTCGAGAAACAGCGTACGTACTACCCGGACAACGCTTTGGTGGTCGTGCACTCGATCCAGCTCGACCGAACGGGCACGGAGCCGAGAACATCCGGGGGCGTCCTCCACTGCACCTCCCCATGGAAAGTGGAAGACGACGACCTCACGGTGATCTCGTACGCGTACCGCACGCAGGTGGACACTCAGCCCACTGAGGTCGCTGCTGTAGAGCAACCCCTGCTTCCCCCAAGTGTCCCCCACCAGCGCCATGAGGAGGAAGAAGCGCAGGCTGCAGGTGGTTGAGTCAGCCCGCTGTAAATCTGCCGGCTCAGCCTTCCCAGGTTCGAATCCTGGCGCCGCCACCATCACGAAAAGGGTCCGTGACCAGCATGCATGCTGGGCGGGCCCTTTCGCGTTCCCGGACTCCGTGTAAGTGCCGCGTTGCGGCCGGGGGTTGTGGGGTTGTGCTCGATTGGCTGCTGTGGGGGTGCGGGTGGGGGGTGGTTTGTTTAGGTTTTGGGCTGTATGGGTCTTGCTTGGGGTACGGAGCGGAGGAGCCGTTATGGCCGGTTGGACGGATGACGAGCTGGAGCGGATCGGGACCGCCGAGGAGTTGAATCTGCAGTCGTTGCGGGGCGACGGCAGTCTGCGGGATCCCGTGACCATGTGGGTCGTACGGGACGGGGACGACGTCTACGTGCGGTCCGTGAAGGGGGCGCAGGGGCCGTGGTTCCGGGGGACCCGGGCGCGGCTTGAGGGGCGGATCCGGGCCGGGGGTGTCGACAAGGAGGTCGCCTTCGTGGACGTGGGCGACGCGGGTGAGACCACGCCGCGGGTGGATGCCGCGTACCGGGCGAAGTACGGGCGCTATCCCGCCGACATCTTCGGCACCGTCGTGACGCCGCAGGCGCAGGCCGCCACCATCCGGCTCGTGCCGCGCTGACCCGGAGGCCCCTCCGAGGCCCAGGGCCGGGCCAGGCGCCGCCGGGCGCCGCCCGGTTCTCCGGCCGGCTGGAGAGGCGGGCGGCGTCCCGGCGCCGTCAGGGGCCCCCGCCGGCGTCGACGATTTCGGTGGGGTGGCCCGTAAGCCCTGGCTATAGGCTGCCCGCACACCCGTTCTCGTGGAGGGAGCCGCCGCCGTGACCGACACCACCGAGCCGCCCCCCTCCGGATTCAGCGCGGCCGGTCGCAGGCCGTGACCGGCCGCGTCGAGCTGACCTTTCTGTCGCGCGTCGCCTTCCGCGGGCGGGAGATCACCGCGCCGCGCGTACGCGGCCTGCTCGCCCTGCTCGCCGGGGAGCTGCGGGGCGGGTGCAGCGTGGGGCGGCTGGTGGACGGGCTGTGGGGCGAGGAGCTGCCGGCGGATCCGGCGAACGCGCTGCGCATCCTGGTCTCCCGTGCCCGCGCCCAGGTCGGGGCGGACGTCGTCGTCAGCACGCCGACCGGGTACCGGCTGGCGCTGGCGGCGGAGCAGGTCGACACCGCGGCCGTCGAGCGGTGCGCCGAGGACGCGGCGCGTGCCGTACGGGCCGGGGACCACGCCGCGGCGCTCGCCGCCGCCGAGGAGGGGCTCGGGTTCTGGGACGCGCCGCCGGAGGCGGCGGCGGTGCCCGGCGATCCGGTGGCGGAGCTGCGGGCCGAGCGGGCGCCGGTGTACGGCGATCTCGTACGGGCCAGGGCCCTCGCCCTCGCGCGGACCGGCCGGCGCGCCGAGGCCGCCGCGCCGCTGGCCCGGCTCCACGGCGACTCGCCCCGCGACGAGGAGGTGCTCGCGGAGCTGCTCCGCGCCGAGGCCGCGGCCGCCGGGTCCGCGGCGGCGCTCGCCCGCTACGACACGTACCGGCGCCGGCTCCGCGACGACCTCGGCGCCGACCCGGGTGCCGCGCTCAGGGCCGTCCACCAGGAGCTGCTACGGGCCGAGGCCCCCGTCGTCCGGCACGGCGTGCCGCACGACCCCAACCCGCTGCTCGGCCGCGACGGCGACCTCGCCGCGGTCGGCGCCCTGCTGCACTCCTCCCGGCTCACCTCGATCGTCGGGCCCGGCGGCCTCGGCAAGACGCGGCTCGCGTACACCGTCAGCCGGCGCGCGGAGCAGCGGCTCGTGCACTTCGTCTCGCTGGCCGGCGTCCGCGCGGACGAGGACGTGGCCGGCGAGGTGGCCTCCGCGGTGGGCGGCGGCAGCGGCGCCCCGGGCGCCGACGTCCACGCCACCCTCATCGCCGCCCTCGGCGGCCAGCCCGCGCTGCTCGTGCTCGACAACTGCGAGCAGGTCGTGCACGGCGCCGCCGATCTCGTACGTGACCTGCTGACCAGCGCCGCCGACCTCCGCGTGCTCGTCACCAGCCGCGCGCCCCTCGGGCTCAGCTCCGAGGCCGTCTACCACCTCCCCCAGCTCACCCCCGCGACCTCCGCCGAACTCTTCGCCCAGCGCGCCCGCGCCGCCCGCCCCGACGCCGAACTCCCGCCCGCCGCCGTCGCGGAGCTGTGCCGGCACCTCGACGGGCTGCCGCTGGCCGTGGAGCTGGCGGCGGCGCGGGTGCGGGTGCTGTCCGTACCGGAGATCGCGCGGCGGCTGGGCGACCGGTTCGCGCTGCTGCGCGGCGGGTCGCGGGACGCGCCCGAGCGGCACCGCACGCTGCACGCCGTCGTGGAGTGGAGCTGGAACCTGCTGGAGGAGGAGGCCCGCGCCGCGCTGCGGGCGCTGTCGGTCTTCCCCGGCGGCTTCACGGCGGAGGCCGCGGAGCAGTTGCTGACCAGTGGGGACGCGCTGGAGCTGCTGGAGCAGTTGGTGGACCAGTCGCTGCTGAAGGCCGCGGACACCGCCGCCGGGATCCGTTTCCACATGCTGGAGACGGTGCGGGAGTTCAGCGCCGCCCGGCGCGCGGCGGCCGGTGAGGACGAGGCGGTCAGGGCCCGTTTCCTGGGCTGGGCACGGGACTTCGGGGTCGCCCGCCACGACGCGCTCTTCGGCCCCGAGCCGCTACGCCACTGGGCGCCTCTGCGCGCCGAGCAGGACAACCTCGTACTCGCCCTGCGCTACGCCCTCGCCCGCGGCGACCACGCCGCCACCGCCGCGGCCGGCGCCGTCCTCGCCGGCATCTGGATCACCGACTCGGCGAGCTTCCACCGCAGCTTCGCCCTGGCCGCCGACACCGCCCGCCCGCTGTCGCACTACCGTCCCGACCCCCGCCACACCGAGGTCACCCGCACCCTGAGCGCCCTGTGCACCGCCGCCCCCTTCATGGGCTACGGGCCGCTCCAGCCGCGCCACCTCGCCACCCTGCGCCGCCTTCCGCCCGCCGAGCCGGACACCCTGCTGCGGGCGCTCGCCGTCGTGCTGTGCGCCGTGCCTGACGTACGCCCGCCGCACTTCGAAGCCCTGGACGAACTCCGCGCGAGCGACGCCCCGTTGCTCGCCGGCATCGCCGAGTGCGTCGTCAGCTACCTGCTGGAGCACGCCCACGAGCCGGAGCGCGCGCTGGCCGCCGCGCGCCGGACGCTCACCGCGGTCGACGCCGTGCCCAACCCGTCCCTCAGCCTCCTCGGCCACTCCCGCTGCGCCGAGCTGTGCCTGGAGGGCGGCCTGGGCGAGGAGGCGTACGGGCATCTGCTGGCGGCGCTGGACGCGATGGCGCACCTGAGCGACCAGTCGCCGACGACGGGGCTGCGGCGCGGGCTGGTGCTGGCGTGCCTCCAGCGCGGGAAGCCGGACGAGGCGGAGGAGTGGCTGCGGCTGGTGGAGGAGGCGCGGTCGGCGGCGGAGCAGCCGGAGTTGCTGGCGGCGGAGATGGCGGGGTGGGGTGAGATCGCGCTGTCGCGGGGACTGACGGAGCTGGGGCTGAAGCGGTGGCGTACGGCGGTGGAGAAGCTGCGGTCCGGGCGGCCGGCGGAGACGCCGTACCCGCCGGTCGCGGCGCCCGGGTCGGCGGCAGTGCCCGGGTCGGCGGCAGTGCCCGGGTCGGCGGCAGTGCCCGGGTCGGCGCCCGCGCCGGCTGCCGGGCCGGAGCCCGCGCCGGCCGCGCCGCCCGATCCCCTCGACGACTCCTGGGGCCTGCACATCGCCGCCGCGGCCGTCGCCGCGCACGCGTACGCCGGCCGCCTGGAGCCCGTCGCCGGGCTCGTCGCGGAGGTGGAGCGCAGGATACGTACCCTCCTGGCCGACGGCCCAGGACACGGCCCCCGACCCGACGGGGAGATCCCCGCCGAAGCCTCCGTCGACGGCACCGCCGTGCTGTGCCTCGGCCTGGTCCGCCTCGCCGAGGGCGAGCCGGACGCCGTACGGCTTCTGGCGCTCGCCGACCGGCTGTACGTGCCGCAGGCGTTCCACCCCACCCTCTCCGTCGACCGCGCCCGCCGCGCCGCGCAGGACGCCGACGGGGCGGCGTACGCCGACGCGGTGTCGGAGTACGCCGCCCTGGGGCGGAGCGAGCTGCGCGAGGTGGCCCGCGGGCTCATTCCGGTCACTTCGGGTCGCGGTTGAACGACGCCTTGGACCACAGGTAGCCGAGCACGATCAGCCCCAGGCACCAGGCGACGGCCAGCCACCCGTCGTGCCCGATCTCCGTGCCCAGCAGCAGCCCCCGCAGGGTCTCGATCGCCGGGGTGAAGGGCTGGTACTCGGCGATCGGCCGGAACCACCCGGGCATCGCGTCGAGCGGCACGAACGCGCTGGACAGCAGCGGCAGCAGGATCAGCGGCGTGGCGTTGTTGCTGGCCCCCTCGGCGTTCGGGCTGACGAGCCCCATGCCGACGGCGATCCAGGTCAGCGCCATCGCGAAGAGCACCAGCAGCCCGAGGGCGGCGAGCCACTCCAGCACGGTCGCGTCGGTGGAGCGGAAGCCGATGGCCACGGCGATGACGCCGACGAAGACGACGCTGGCCAGGCACTGCAGCACGCTGCCGAGGACGTGCCCGATGAGCACGGAGCCGCGGTGGATCGCCATCGTACGGAAGCGGGCGACGATGCCCTCGGTCATGTCGGTGGCGACGGAGACGGCGGTGCCGATCGTGGTGCTGCCGATGGTCATGAGCAGCAGTCCCGGCACGACGTAGGCGATGTACACGTCGCGGTCGGGGGCGCCGCCGGCGAGGCCGGCGCTCATGGTGTCGCCGAAGACGTAGACGAAGAGCAGGAGCAGCATGACCGGGGTGAGCAGCAGGTTGAGGGTCATGGAGGGGTAGCGCCGGGCGTGCAGCAGGTTGCGGCGCAGCATGGTGGAGGAGTCGCGTACGGCCAGGGCGAGGGTGCTCATCGGGCGGCTTCCTTCTCGGGCGTGGCGGTCAGGGCGAAGAAGACGTCGTCGAGGTCGGGGGTGTGGACGGTGAGGGTGTCGGCGTGCACGTCGGCGGCCTCCAGCCAGTCGAGGATCGCGCGCAGCTCCCGCTGGGTGCCGTCGCTGGGTATCTGCAGCGTCAGCGCCTGGTCGTCGCGTACGGTCTCGCGCAGCGCGCCGGCGGCCCGCTCGTACGCCCCGGGATCCTCGAAGCGCAGCCGCACGTGGCCGCCGGGGACGAGCCGCTTCAGCTCGGCGGCGGTGCCCTGGGCGGCGATCCCGCCGCCGTGCAGCACGGCGATGGTGTCGGCGAGTTCGTCGGCCTCTTCGAGGTACTGGGTGGTGAGGAAGACGGTGACGCCGTCGGTCAGCAGCTCGCGGATGATCTGCCACATGTTGTGGCGGGACCGCGGGTCGAGGCCGGTGGTCGGCTCGTCGAGGAAGATGATCCGCGGGCTGCCGACGAGGGTCATGGCGATGTCGAGGCGGCGGCGCATGCCGCCGGAGTAGGTGGACGCGGGCCGGGTGGCGGCGTCGGTGAGGTCGAAGCGCTCCAGCAACTCGGCGGTGATCCGGCGGCCCTCGGCGCGCGGCAGGTGGTGCAGGTCCGCCATGAGGCGCATGTTCTCCTCGCCGGTGATGAGGTTGTCGACGGCGGAGAACTGGCCGGTGACCCCGATCGCGGCGCGTACGGCGTCGGGGTGGGTGGCCGGGTCGTGGCCCGCGACGCTGATGGCGCCGGCGTCGGCGGTGATGAGGGTGGACAGGATCTTCACGGCGGTGGTCTTGCCGGCGCCGTTCGGGCCGAGGAGGGCGAAGACGGTGCCCTCCGGCACGTGCAGGTCGATGCCGTCGAGGACGGTCTTGTCGCCGTACGACTTGCGCAGCCCGGTGGCGGCGATGGCGGGTGTGTCGGTGGTCGTCGTCATGGCCCGAAGCTTGCGGGGCCCCGCGCTCAACGGCCTTTCAGCTCGGTTTCAACGCCCGGCGGGAACCTGAAAGCCGATGAAATCCGCAGGTCACGGCGGGCGCGGCGGGGAGTCGGGAGGGAACCGTGACGACCGTTCGCACAACCGTGACATGAATCACGGGCCTGCCGGACCCCGCGACCGGAATGCCCGATTCCAAGGTCTGGTCCAGACATGCGGTCACCGCTAGATTCCCTCGCCTCCACTCTGCGTTCACCTGGAGGATCTTGTGAGCATCTGCTTCTTACCGTTCAGAAAGTACGTGGACTTCACCGGGCGGGCGGGCCGGCGGGAGTACTGGTCGTTCTTCCTGCTCACCCTGATTCCGGCCGTCGCCCTCATGGCAGCGCGGGAGTTGTCCGGGTCGCTCGCCGTCTCGTTGGCGACCAGCACCTATCTCCTGGCGACCTTCCCGCCCTGGCTCGCGGTGAACGTCCGGCGACTGCACGACTCGGGCAGGTCGGGCTGGTGGCTTCTCCTGTGGTTCGCCGGCCCGGTGGGCTGGATCGTGTACTTCGTCTTCATGGTGGTGAAGAGCGGCCTGGGGGACAACCGGTACGGGCGCCATCCGGATGCCGCTCCGATCCCGGTGCGCGAAGCGCCCTGGCCCCAGGCAAGCGGCATGCCGCGCGCCGACGGAGCGTGAGTCCCGTACGCACCAGGTGTGGCGGCTGCCCCGCGGCCCTTCCGTCGGGTTGAATCCCCCTCGTCGGTCGTGCGGAGGGAGTGGTGACGGTGGAGCGTGGCGAGGAGCGGTTTCTGCGGCGGGCGTTCGAGTTGGCGAGGGAGGCACGTGGCGAGGGGAACGGGCCGTTCGGCTCGCTGCTCGTGGGGCCCGGCGGGGACGTGCTGGCCGAGGACCGGAACACCACCGTCACGGACGGGGACATCACCGCGCACCCCGAGCTGAAGCTCGCGCGGTGGGCGGCGCGGGAGCTGGACGCGGCGACCGCGGCGGGGACGACGATGTACACGAGCTGCGAGCCGTGCGGGATGTGCGCGGGGGCGCTGGCCCGGTCGGGGCTCGGGCGGGTGGTGTACGCCCTGTCGGGCGCTCAGCTACGTGAGGTGCAGCGCGGTGCCGCGCGGGCGGCGGTGCGGAGCGAGGGGCCGCATCTGTACGACGAGGCGCGGCGGGTCGTCGAGGGGTACGTCCCGTAGGCGGGGCCCGTCGCCGCAGAAGATAATCGGGATGTGTAGCATCCCCTTCATGCATATGGGCGAAGGCGTCGAGTGGGGGCTGCACAGTTGTCTGACCCTGGCCTGGCTGCGGGACGCGGGGCCGGTGCCCATCCGCAAACTGGCCGTCTGGTTCGACCTGCCGCAGGAGTATCTGAAGAAGCGGCTCCAGGCCCTCGCCCGCGCCGGGATCCTCGACTCCACGCCCGGCGCGCGCGGCGGGTTCTCGCTCGCGCGGGAGCCCGGGCGGATCACGCTCATGGACGTGGTGACCGCCCTGGAGGGGCCGCTCGAACCGTTCGTCTGCACCGAGATCCGGCAGCAGGGGCACGGGGGGCAGGGCGCGGGGCGGGAGTTCGCCCGGCCGTGCGGGGTGGCCACCGCGATGCGCCGCGCGGAGCTGGCCTGGCGGCGTGAGCTGGCGGGGCAGACGGTCGCCGATCTGATGGCCGCCGCGCCGAAGGCGAGCGCGGAGCGCACGCGGCGGCAGTACGCCCGGCTGACGGGCTGACCGGGCCGCGCCCCGTCATGCCGCACCCCTTCACGCCCCGCCCCGTCACGCCGCACCCCAACACCGCACCCCTGACGCCGCATCCCGTACGCGACGCACGAAGGAATGGGGATGTCCGATATCCCGGTCAATGGATCCGCGGAGCCGGCGGGAGCCGGCCAGGCGCGCGGGCTCTCCGCCACCCTCGTCCTCGCCCTCGGCACCTTCGCCGTCGGCACCGACGCCTTCGTGGTCGCCGGCTTCCTCCCCGCCATGGCCGGCTCGCTCGACGTCTCCGAGTCCGCCGCCGGGCAGTCCGTCACCGTCTTCGCCGCCGCGTACGCCGTCCTCTCCCCCGTGCTCGCCACCGTCTGCGCCCGCGTCCCGCGGCGGCCGCTGCTTGTCGGCGCCCTGCTCGTGCTCGCCGCCGCCAACCTCGGCTCCGCGCTCGCCCCCGACTTCGCCGCGCTGATGGCCGGCCGCGTCCTCGCCGCCGCCGGAGCGGCGGCGTTCACGCCCGGCGCCGGGGCCGTCGCCGCCGCGCTGGCGCCGCCCGAGCGGCGGGCGCGGGCGCTGGCGGTCGTCATCGGCGGGCTGACCATGGCCACCGCGCTGGGCGTGCCGCTGGGCACGTTCGCCGCGCGGGCGGTGGACTGGCGTACGGCGCTGGGCCTCGTCGCCGCGCTCTGCGCGGTGTGCGCGCTCGCGGTCTACGCCGTCATGCCCCCGCTGCCCGGCGGGGCGCCGGTGCCGCTGCGGGCGCGGCTGCGCGCGCTGCGCCGGCCCGGGGTGCTCGCCGTGCTGCCGCTCACCGCACTCGGCATGGGCGCGGGGTACACGGTCTACGCGTACACCGTGCCCGTCCTGGCGGACGTCGGCATCGGCGCCTCGGGGGTGGTGTGGATGCTGTGCCTGTACGGAACCGGGGCGGTCGCCGGCAACTTCGCCGCCGGGCTGGCCACCGACCGCTGGGGGGCGGTGCGGGTGCTGGCCGCCGGGTACGCGCTGATGGCGGCGGGCCTCGGCGTCATCGCCCTGTCGGCCGCGGCGGGGCAGCGCTTCCTGCCGCTGACGGCGGCTGCGATGGTGGCGTGGGGCGCGAGCAGTTGGTGCCAGACGCCGCCGCAGCAGCACCGGCTCATCTCGGCCGCGCCGCAGGAGACGGCGCTCGTCGTGGGGCTCAACGCCTCGGCGATCTACACCGGCGTCGGGCTCGGCACCCTGCTCGGCGGGGTGCTGCTGCCGCTCGGTACGGCGGAGGCCGCGACGGCGGGGGCGGCGCTCGCGGTGGCGGCGGGGGCGTGGCTGGCGGGGACGCGCCGGTACCGGTGAGGGCGGGCCGGGCGGGGCCCGGCGTGCTCGCCCGGCGGGCACCCCGCGCTTCTGCGGGCGCTCGACTCCCCCGCGCACGGGGGCCGTTGGCGGAAGCCGACGACCGTACGGGCCGAGGACTGTGGCCCCGGTGCACCTCCGCGGCGGCGGCCGCCGTGCTGCAATCGACTATGGCCACGACCACCGACGGCACCCCACCGGCCACCCCGGACGAGCCGGCACACCGGCTGCGTACCGAAGTGGAGCGGTTACGCCAGGACGCGACACGGCAGCGGAAACTCGCCCACCGCAGGGCCGAGTTCTGGGCCAGGACCGACATCGCCCTCGGCTTCCCCGCCGCCCTCCTCGCCGCCGTCTCCGGCGCCGCCGCGCTGGCCTCCGCGGACGCGCGAGTGCCGGCGGCGCTGGGCACCCTGGTCTCCGCGGGGTTCGCGGCGGGGGCGGCGTTCCTGCGGAGCGGGCGGCGGCGGCTGGCGAACAAGTGGTCCCGGCAGGCGTGGGCCGCGGTGGAGGCGCGGGCCACCGTGCTGCTCGCGCGGGACGGGATCGGCGCCGCGGATCTGGCCGGGCTGTTCGAGCTGCGGCAGGCGGCGCTCGCGGCGTACGACGGCGACGAGAACCCCTGGCCGCCTTGCCCGCCGCCGCCCGCCTCACCGGGCCCGACTTGATACGTAGGAAATTTCCTACGTATCATCTGCCGCATGAACATCACCCATGCGCAGTTCGTGACCCTGCCCGTCACCGACCAGGACCGGGCCAGGACCTTCTACACCGACGCCCTCGGCTTCGACGTCGTCGCCGACCGGCAGATGGGCCCCGTCCGCTGGCTCGCCGTCGCGCCCAAGGGCGCGCAGACCCACTTCGTGCTCGCCGCCGCGGAGCAGGGCTTCACCCCCGGCAGCGTCCGCGGCACGGCGCTCGTCAGCGCCGACCTGGACGGCGACTGCGCTGCTCTGCGCGCCGCGGGCGCTAAGGTCGAGGGCCCGGACGACCAGCCGTGGGGCCGCCAGGCGACCCTGGAGGACCCCGACGGCAACCGGTTCCTGCTCTCCCCGGAGGGCTGACGCCCGGGACGGAGAGGAGACGGCGGACTTGCCTGCGACACAGGAAACCCGCGGCGAGGACCGCGTCTTCGGCGCGCTGTCCAGTCCCGTACGGCGCGAGGTGCTGCGGCTGCTGCGCGACGAGGGCCCCCAGCCCGTACAGCAGTTGGCGGCGCACTTCGACATGCGGCGGCCCAGCCTCTCGGAGCATCTGAAAGTGCTGCGGGAGGCCGGGCTGGTCAGCGAGGAGCGGGCGGGGCGGCAGCGGATCTACCGGCTGGAGGCGGAGCCGCTGACGGAGGTACGGGACTGGCTGGGGCCGTACGAGCGGTTCTGGCGGGCCAAGCTGGCGGGCCTGGCGGAGCTGCTGGACGACCTGCCGGAGGCGGGGAGCGGAGACCGTACGGACCATACGGACCGTACGGACGACTCCCGGGCCGGGGCATGAGCGTCCCCGGCTTCCCCGAGCCCGCCGACCCCACCGAGATCCGGCTCGACGCCTTCCTCCCCCACCCGCCCGGCAAGGTGTGGCGGGCCCTCACCGAGCCAGAGCTGCGCGCCCGCTGGCTCATGCCGGGCGACTTCCGCCTCGAAGTCGGCCACCGCACCACGATGCGGGCGCTCCCCCGCCCCGGCACCGGCTTCTCGGGCACGGTGGCGGAGGAGGTCCTGGCGTACGAACCGGAGCGGATGCTCCGCGTCCGCTGGACCGACGCGGAGCCGGGCGCCGAGGACGGAGCGGGGACCGAGGCCGGGACCGGGGGCGAAGCCGGGACCGGGGGCGGAGCCGGGGCCGCCGACTGGACGATCACCTGGACCCTCGCCCCCGAGGGCCGCGGCACCCGCCTCTTCCTCGTCCACGCCGGCTTCGACCCCGACGACCCGCTCCAGCGCCGGGCCCACCGGATCATGGGCGGCGGCTGGGCCTCGCAGGTGCTCCCGGCGCTGGCGGAGATGCTGCGGGAGGACTGACCCGGGGCCGCCGCCCCGGGCCCCTACTCACTCCCCCGGGCCCACCGAAGGCAGGTACCGCGGCGCCCGCCACGCGTCCAGCCGCCCCTCCACCGCGGCGCCCAGCGTCAGCAGCTCACCGTCCTGCCGGTCGCCGGCCATCAGCAGCAGCCCGACCGGCAGTTCGCCGACGAACCCGGCCGGCACCGACAGGGACGGATACCCGGACACCGCCGCCGGCGTGGACGACGGGATCACGTCGTCGTCGCCGCGCGCGCAGTCCGTGGTCCAGGCGGGCGGGTTGGTCGGCGCGGCGATGGCGTCGAGGCGGTGGGCGGCCATCGTCTCGTCGATGGAGCGCTTCGAGAGGTCGTTCAGCTCGGCGCGCATCGCCCGGTACCCCGGGTCGGTGGGCGGCGGCGCGGCCAGCGCCTCCTCGAACAGCTCCTGTCCCGCGAAGCAGGTCCGCTCCTCCGGGTGCGTACGGTTGAACTCGATCAGCCCGGCGAGGTCCTCCGGGCCCTCGCGGGTGGCGAGGTAGGCGTCGATGTCCCGGTGGAACTCCGTCAGCAGCGCCGGGAACTCCAGCTCCCCGAGCCGGTCCTGATACGGCGGCGTCACCTCCACGACCTCCGCGCCCGCGCGCCGCAGCTCCCCCGCGGTCCTGGTCATCAGCGCATCCACCTCGGGGCCGAGCTCGGGCAGCCGCCACAGCCCGATGCGCTTGCCGCGGAGGGCGCCGGGGCGGGCGAGGGCCGCGTACGACGGGAGGGAGGCCCGTACCGAGTCGTCCTCGGCGAGGGCGGCGAGGGTGAGCGCGGTGTCGGTGACGTTGCGGGCCATGGGCCCCGCGGTGTCCTGCTCGGCGGAGATGGGGACCACGCCGTCCTGGCTGACGACGCCGAGGCTCGGCTTGTGCCCGACCACGCCTGTCATTCCGGCCGGGCAGACGATGGAGCCGTCGGTCTCGGTGCCGATCGCGACCTGGGAGAGGGAGGCGGCGAGGGCGGCGGCGGAGCCGGAGGAGGAGCCGCAGGGGTTGCGGTCGAGGACGTACGGGTTGCGGGTCTGCCCGCCGACGGCCGACCAGCCGGAGGTCGGCTTCGCGGCACGGAAGTTGGCCCACTCGGAGAGGTTCGCCTTGCCGAGGATCACGGCGCCCGCGTCCCGGAGGCGGGTCACGAGCGCGGCGTCGTCGGCGGGGGGCGGTCCCGCGAGGGCGAGGGAGCCGGCGGTGGTCGGCAGGTCGCGGGTGTCGATGTTGTCCTTGAGCAGGACGGGGATGCCGTCGAGGGGCCCGCGGGTCTGGCCGCGGCGGTGCCGGGCGTCGCTGGCGGCGGCCTGGCGGAGGGCGGTGGGGTCGGTGCGGAGAACGGAGTCGAGCCTGGGGTCGACGGCGTCGATGCGGCGGAGGTAGGCCCGGGTGAGCGCGGCGGAGGTGAGGGAGCCGCCGTGCATGCGGCGTTGCAGCTCGGGGATGGTGACCGTGTCGAGGTCGACCCCGAGGGCGGCGGGGGTGCCGGGCGGTGGATCGGCTGGGCGGGCTTGGGCGGCTTGGGCGGTGGCGGACGGGCTGGGCAGGCCACCGGGCCCGGCGAGGAGTGTTCCGGCGGCGAGGACGGCGACGAGTGTGGCGGTGCTCCTGTTCCCCATGGGCGACAGCGCACTACAGCCGTGAGGGGAGCACAAGGGCGCACGGCGGTATGGGCGGGGGGTGATGGGGGGCGGGTGCGTGGGTGGGGTGCGTGGGTGGGCCGACGGGGGGCGATCCCGTACGCGCGGAGGACGCGCGGCGGCGTTCTGGCAGGGACCGGCTGCGCGTGCACGAGGCGGTACGCACCAGGGCGGCGCGGGCTCAACGGGCCGCGCGGGCGCGGCGATCCCGCGGTGCGTACACGGCGATCCCGAACGGCCGCGGGACGCGGAACCGCCGGAATCGCCGACGCCGCCTGGTGCGCCTACTCCTTGGCCGCCACCGCCGCGACCGCGTCCAGCACGGAGGCGTTGCCCTCGACGAGTTCCAGCGTCAGGCCCACCGTCCGGGGCTCGTCCAGCAGCGCGACCAGCACGGCCGCCACGTCGTCGCGCGGGATCGCCGAACGGCCCGTCTTCGCGGCGAGGTTGACCTGGCCGGTACCGGCGTCGTTGCGCAGCATGCCGGGGCGCAGGATCGTCCAGTCCAGGCCGTCACGCGCCTGCACGTACTCGTCGGCGGCGGTCTTCGCCCGCAGGTACGCCGAGAACACCGCGTCCCCGCCGGCGGAAGGCTCGCTGCCGGCGCCCATGGACGAGACGACGAGGAAGCGCCGCACCCCGGCCGCCACCGCGGCGTCGGCGAAGAGCACGGCGGCACCGCGGTCGACGGTGTCCTTGCGCGCCTCGCCGCTGCCGGGTCCCGCACCGGCGGCGAACACGGCGGCGTCGGCGCCTTCGAGGAGCCGGGCGACCTCGTCGACACCCGCGGACTCCAGGTCGCAGACGAGGGGTTCGGCACCGGCGGCCCGCAGGTCGTCGGCTTGCTCCGGGCGGCGGATGATCCCCGCGACTTCGTCGCCCCGGGCGGCGAGCAACCGCTCGAGCCGCAGGGCGATCTGACCGTGTCCTCCAGCGATGACGATGCGCATGGCTCCGACCGTAACGCCTGGCCACCCGAAACGCGCGACGTGCGGCAATCGGCGGACCGGAGCCCCGTGTGACGTCCCCCGGCACATCCTCAGGCCCTGCCCCTACGCCCTGCCCCGCACCATTTCCACCCGCACGCCTTCCACTTCCACCCGCACGCCTCCCACGCGCCCACCGCTACCCGTCCACGGTTACCCGCCGTCACCCGCACTCCCGCCCAAGGGTATGCGCCTCCTCTGACAAAGACGATCAGCCCGCGGCGGCCCGCCCGCTCCCCGCCGCCCCCTCCCCGGGACCGCCGTCCCCTCCCTGGGAACGCCGCCCTCTCCCCGGGACCGCGCCCCTCGCACGCGGAGCCGGCCCCTCAGCCCGCCGTACGCGGCAGGCCCTGGCGGGGCAGGTCCAGGTCCGCGGCTCCCGAGTCGCAGTACTCCCGTACCGCGCTCGTACGGGCCACCACCCGCCCGCGATGGATCACGATCCGGCTGTACCCCAGCGACAGCGCACCCGCGACCGAGTCGCCCCGTACCGCCAGCAGCTCCGCCGGAAAGCCCGCCTCCACCCGCACCTCCGGCAGCCCCAGCACCGCGCGCGCCTGCCCGGCCACCGTCGCGTACGCCGCCGCCGGGTCGGCCTCGCCCGCCGAGGCGAGGAGGTACGCGGACTGCAGCGGATCCCCGCGCCCCACGGGGTTCGCCGCGTCGCGCAGGGCACCGGTCCCCGCCGCAACGCGCACGCCGGCGGCGCGCAGCAGCCGCACAGGGGCGTACGCAAACGGCCGCGCGCCGCGAGCGGAACCGCCGCCGCCCACCCCCCGCGCCGCACCGCAGTCCCCCTGCGGCAGACACACCACCGCCACCCCCGCACCCGCCAGCCGCTCGGCCACCCCCGCCGCCGTCTCGTACGGCACCCGCGCCAGCCCGCCGCACGGCCCGACAGCCACCCCGCACCGCAGCTCCCCCGCCACCGCCGCCACCCGGTCGAGCCGTGCGGGATCCGTACCGTCGCAGTGCAGATCGACCGCGCACCCGTGCTCCGCGGCCACGCGCAACACCGCCTCCGCGTACCCCGCCGGGTCCGGGTCCAGGTCCGGGCAGCCGCCGACCGCCGTCGCGCCCATGGCGACGGCGTCGTGGAGCAGCGCCCGCCCCCCGGCCCCCGCGACGCCGGTCAGCACCGGGGCGGCGGCGACCACGGCGACGTCGGCGAGCCCCCGCAGCGCGGCCCGGGCGGCGAGCACGGCGCGGAGTCCGTCGAGCCCGGCGCCGCCGCCGATCCGTACATGCGTGCGCAAGGCGGTTGCGCCGTGCCCGAGTTGGAGGAGCGCGGCCTCGACGGCCCGCCGCTGCACCCCGGCACCGGCACCGGCAGCCCCCGCACCCCCGCCGACCTCCCGGACACCCGCACCAGCACCAGCACCCCCGCCCGCACCAGCCGCACCCCCCACCCCCGTCAACGCCACGTCCAAGTGCGCATGCGCCTCCACCGGCGCCGGCAGCAGCACATATCCCCCGAGATCCACCCGCGCCCCGCATCCACCCGCCCGCCCCGCCAGGCTGCCCGCCGCCCCCACCGCCAGGATCCGGCCGCCGCCGAGACGTACGTCCACCGTTCTGCCGTCCGCGAGCCGTGCGCCGCACAGCACAGGTGTTCCGTCACCCCCCTGTACGGACCCGTGCCGGGGCTGCTGCGGGGGGTGACTGGCGGGCATGTGACTCCTGCGGGCAGGTCAGGGTAAACATCCACGGTGTGAGCAAAATCTCACAGTTGCGATCAGAAGACATCAGACTGCAGCAATCAGCGCGAACGAGCCTAGGTGGGGCGGACGCGCACGCCAGGGAGGAGGAAAAAGTCGTATCGGCGTGGCAACCGACCGGTGCCGCGCACGGCCGGCCCGGCTCCCGCGCACTGGCACCGCAGGTCCGGCCCACAAGCGGCGCGGGGCCCGCCCACAGGCGTTGATCGGCGCGTACGAGCGGGCGCGATCAAGGGAGGGTTACTGATTTCACCTTCGGCCGCTCAGCGTGTAGTGTCTTCATCGCTCGCCCCAATAGCTCAGTCGGCAGAGCGTCTCCATGGTAAGGAGAAGGTCAACGGTTCGATTCCGTTTTGGGGCTCTGATGCGGTTCGCACCTCGCTATCCTGGGAGGCGCAGAGCATCGCAGCGGTGTAGCTCAGTCGGTAGAGCAAGCGGCTCATAATCGCTGTGTCACCGGTTCAAGTCCGGTCACCGCTACTTACCTCAGGTAGCCGATTGCAGGCTCGGACCTTCGATCGGCTACTCTTTCTGCGTTGAAGAAGTTGTCCGTTCGTCAAGGAGCACTCACGTGGCTGCCACAGACGTCCGCCCGAAGATCACGCTGGCCTGCGTGGAGTGCAAGGAGCGGAACTACATCACCAAGAAGAACCGGCGCAACGACCCGGACCGTCTTGAGATGAAGAAGCACTGTCCTCGCTGCAACGCCCACACGGCGCACCGCGAGACTCGCTGAACGCAGGCCATCGAACCCCTCGTCCCACCCGGGACGAGGGGTTCGCCGCGCTTCACTCCACACACCCGGCGCCCGTCTCCCCACCCCCGCCCGCGCGACAGGAGGGTTCATGCCGCTCGATCAGTCCTTCGTGGGCCGGAGTTATCCGCCCACCGCCCCCTACGAGGTGGGCCGGGAGAAGATCCGCGAGTTCGCGGAGGCGGTCGGCGACGCGAACCCCGTGTACACGGACCCGGACGCCGCGAAGGCCCTGGGCCACCCCGACGTGATCGCGCCGCCGACGTTCGTGTTCGCGATCGCGTTCCGGGCGGCGGGACAGGTGATCGCGGACCCGCAGTTGGGGCTGGACTACAGCCGCGTGGTGCACGGGGACCAGAAGTTCGCGTACAGCCGTCCCGTACGGGCCGGGGACCGCCTCTCCGTGACGTCGACGATCGAGGCGATCAAGTCGATGGCCGGGAACGACATCATGGACGTGCGCGGCGAGGTCCGCGACGAGGCGGGCGAGCACGTGGTGACGACGATCATCAAGCTGGTGGCCCGCGCCGCCGGGGAGGACTGAGGGCCGATGGTGGCGAAGGTGGCGTACGACGCCGTCGAGGCCGGTACGGAGCTGCCGGCGCAGTCGTTTCCGGTGACCCGCGAGACGCTGGTGCGCTACGCGGGCGCGTCCGGGGACTTCAACCCGATCCACTGGAACGAGCGGTTCGCCAAGGAGGTCGGGCTGCCGGACGTGATCGCGCACGGCATGTTCACGATGGCCGAGGCGATCCGGGTGGTCACGGACTGGGTCGGCGACCCGGGCGCGGTGGTGGACTACGGGGTGCGGTTCACCAAGCCGGTGGTGGTGCCGGACGACGGCGTGGGCGCGGTGATCGAGGTGTCGGGCAAGGTCGCGCAGAAGCTGGACGACGACGCGCGTACGGTCCGGGTGGACCTGACGGCGACGAGCGCCGGGCAGAAGGTGCTGGGGATGTCGCGGGCCGTGGTCCGGCTGGCGTAGCGGAGCGGGAGGCGGGACCCGTACGCGAGCCCGGAGGTTGACAAGTTAGTGAGTAGCCAATAACTTACTTCGCATGGCAAGGATGAGCGCAGAAGAGCGACGCGAGAGCGTCATCCGGGCGGCGATCACGGAGTTCGGCCGGGGCGGTTACCACGGCACGTCCACCGAGTCGATCGCCAAGCGGGTCGGCGTCTCGCAGCCGTACCTCTTCCGCCTCTTCCCCAACAAGCGCGCGATCTTCCTCGCCGCCTCCCTGCGCTGCATCGAGGAGACGGCGGCCGTGCTCCGCGCCGCCGCCGAGGAGGCGCCGGCGGGCACCGAGGAGAAGTCGATGGCCGTGGCGTACCAGCGGCTGATCGAGGACCGCGACCGGCTGATGATGCAGATGCAGATGTACGTCGCGGTGGCCACGGCCGAGTCCTCGGGCGACCACGAGTTCGGCAAGCCCATCCGGGCCGCCTGGTCCGAACAGCTCTACGACTTCGCGCTGCTGACGTTCGGCGGGGAGGCCGACACGGCGGCCACCTTCCTCGCGTACGGAATGCTGATCAACACGTTCGTCGCGCTCGGCTACGCGCCGAGGGAGCGGGTGTGGGACGGATTCTGGCCCGACGCCCTGCCCCGCACGTAACCCCGCACAGCCACCCTCGTACGTCGCACACGCATGCCCGCGAAAGTTATTGACTGATAACTAATCCGGAGGGAACCATGTCCGCCCCAGCCCGCACCGGCGACCGCCGCCGCCTCGGCCCCACCTTCTGGGCCCTGCTCCTCACCAGCCTCGCCAGCTTCATGGGCGCGCTCGACAACCTCGTCGTCACCACCGCGCTACCCGCCATCCGCGACGACCTCGGCGGCGGCATGGAGGACCTGGAGTGGACGGTCAGCGCGTACACGCTCACCTTCGCCGTCCTCCTCATGCTCGGCGCCTCGCTCGGCGACCGCTTCGGCCGCCGCCGGATGTTCGCCGTCGGCATCGGCATCTTCACCGCCTCCTCCGCGGCCGCGGCGCTCTCCACCGGCATCGACGGCCTGGTCGCGGCCCGCGCCGCACAGGGCGTCGGCGCCGCGCTGCTGATGCCGCTGTCGCTGACCCTGCTCTCCGCCGCCGTACCCGCCGCCCGCCGCGGCATGGCCCTCGGCGTCTGGGGCGCGGTGCAGGGCCTGGCCGTCGCGTCCGGGCCGCTGGTCGGCGGGGCGCTGACCGAGCACATCTCGTGGCACTGGATCTTCTGGCTGAACGTCCCCGTCGGCATCGCCCTCATCCCGCTGGTCCGGCTGAAGCTGGCCGAGAGCCACGGCCCCAACAACCGCCTCGACATCCCCGGCACCGTGCTCGCCAGCACCGCGCTCTTCGGCCTCATCTACGCCCTGGTCCGCGGCAACGCCGACGGCTGGACCGCCGCCCCCGTCCTCGCCGGGCTGATCGCGGCACCGGTGCTGCTGACCGCCTTCGTCGCGTACGAGCTGCGCGCCGCGAACCCCATGCTGCCCATGCGGCTCTTCCGCAACCGCAGCTTCAGCGCGGTCAACGCGGCGAGCGTGCTGATGTTCGTCGGGATGTTCGGCTCGATCTTCCTGCTGAGCCAGTTCCTCCAGGGCGTCGGCGGCTACTCGCCGCTGGAGGCGGGCCTGCGCATGCTGCCGTGGACCGCGATGCCGCTGATCGTCACCCCGATAGCGGGCGCGCTCTCCGACCGCATCGGCGGCCGGCCGATCATCGCGGCCGGTCTGGCGCTGCAGGCGGTGGGCCTGGTGCTGTGGGCGGTGGCGGTCGAGGTGGGCTTCTCGTACGGGTCGATCCTGCCGGCGCTGACGGTGAGCGGCGTGGGCATGGCGATGTACTTCGCGCCGTCCGCGAACGTGGTCCTGTCCAGCGTCGCCCCGGAGGAGCAGGGCATCGCGTCGGGTGCGAACAACGCGCTGCGCGAACTGGGCGGCGCGCTGGGCATCGCCCTGCTGGCGGCGGTCTTCTCCGCCCAGGGCGGCCACGAGACGCCGCAGAGCTTCGTCGACGGCCTGGCGCCGGCGCTGTGGGTCGGCGCGGCGGGTGTGGGGCTGGGCGCGGCGCTGGCGCTGCTGATCCACAAGCACCGGGCCCCGGCGGCGGCCGCCCCTCGGGCGGCGTCGGCGGCGGACGGGGACCGTACCCCGGTGGGGGTCTGAGTCAGCTTCTGCGGGACCGCCCCGCGCCTTACCGGGCGCGGGGCGGTCCCGTACGCGCTCCGTTTCCGTCCGGGCGGCCGACGGGCCGATAATTGATGGGGAGGGACCGCATCAAAGCGAGTGTCCGGGAGAGGTGCCGATCATGAAGCCCTTGAACCTCCTCTTGAACGTGCTGTGGCTGATCTTCTGCGGAATCTGGATGGCGATCGCCTACACGGTGGCCGCGGTGGTCTGCTTCATCCTGATCATCACGATCCCGTTCGGCGTCGCGTCGCTGCGCATCGCCGGCTACGTACTGTGGCCATTCGGCCGAACCACGGTGGAAAGACCGGACGCGGGAACGCCCTCGGTCGTGGGCAACGTGATCTGGGTGGTCTTCGCCGGCTGGTGGCTGGCACTGGGGCACCTGCTCACGAGCATCCCGCTCTTCCTGTCGATCATCGGCATCCCCTTCGGCTGGGCGAACCTGAAGCTGATCCCGATCTCCCTGATGCCCCTGGGCCGCGAGATCGTCTCCACAGACGAACGCTTCGGCTACGCCCCGCGCTGACGGGACTCCCCCGCGCGTACGCCGTAGGCTCCACCGGTCCGCGAACTGCCGGGATGGTCCCGCGAGCCGTGGTTCCGGTCATGGTGCGGGAGCCGTGCTCCCCGCACAGGCGGGGATGGCTGTTGTAGCCCGGCTGTGCTGTCCTGGCCTTGATGGTGCTACCCGCCCGCGGCGGGATGGTCTCTCTGGCTCCGCTCTGGGAGCGTAGGCCGAACTGTGCTCTCCGCCCGCGCGGGGACAGCCCTCCGACGTTAGGAGACCCATGACGCATCACTGTCCTCCCCGCCCATGCGGGGATGGTGTCTGCCGACGCTCCGTCAGCGTCCGCACGCCCGCGGTGCTCGCCGCCTGCGCGGGGGCGGTTCCCGTGCATGCCCCCGCGCCGCGTACGTCCACCGGTCGGTAGCCGGTGAGTATGAACGACTTCGTGCAGGTCTACACCGCGGCCGAGACCCGCGAAGAAGCCGTGGCGCTCGGCCGGGGAGTGACGCGGGCGCGGCTGGCGGCCGGGGTGCAGGTGGTCGGTCCAGTGGTGTCGCTGTTTTGGCACCAGGGACAGTTCGGGGAGGGAGAAGAGTGGCAGGTCATCTTCAAGACCACTGCGGCCCGCTACCCGGAGTTGGAAGCGCACCTGCTAGAACATCACCCCTGGAGCAATCCGGAGATCACCGCCATCCCGATGTCTGCCGGCTCGCAGCCCTACCTGGATTGGGTACGCCGTACCGTCGAAGCCCCCGGCAACGAGACGGCCTGATCTACGCCCCGCGACGCAGCACCTCGGCCACAGGCTCCAGGGACCGATGTGGATGCAGGCGGGTCAAGAACGTCTGGATGCGTTGCCGGGGACGGACCGAGCCGATCCCTTCGGAGAGATCGATAGCCCTGCCGATCACTTGCGCCGACTGCTCGACCTCCCCGGCGTCAAGGTAGGCGTGCGCCAGCCAGGAGAGGTAGAGGGCCTTGTCTCTGGCTTGTGCGTCATCGAAGTCGGCCAGCGCCGCCTCCAGTTCCGGCACGGCGCGTAACGGACGGTGCAACTCCGTCCAGCAGCGACCCTTCATGATCCGCAACTCTCGCCCGTCGACCCACGAGGCCCACTCGGGGCCCGGTTCATCGGCGCTACTGCTCAGGGCCTCCTCTGCCTGAGCGAGCGCAGCCTCCGATTCCTTCGCCTCCCCGGCACGGGCATGAGCCCAGGCCCGGCGTTCGTGCAGCAGCCCGCGGACGGTGGGAGGCGCGTCGGAGCCTGCGGTACGGCACGCTGCCACCGCGGTGGCCACTCCCGAAGATGCGCCGCTGACCTGCTGATATGCCAGAAAGGCCAGAGAGTTTCCTTCGAGTGCGCGGTCACCGGCTTCGCTTGCCGCCTGATGCGCCCGCCGGTAGAGGATCGACGCCTCGCACTGGTCCCCCGCATCGAACGCGGCCCAGCCGGCTTGTTGCGCCAGTTCGGAAACGATGGTGAGCAACTGCTTTCCGGTTTTCTCCGAGTAACTGGCATGACGCATCAGACTCACCGTTCCGTCCAACTCGGTGCGGTAGATGTGACGCGTGTCCGCCCCGCCAAGAACGTCGTCCAGGCGGCGAAGCCGAGAAGAGCGCATTCTCAACTGCGCTACCTCACGGCGTCCGAGATGCGATCCCGCATTGCGCTCGGGGAGCACGCCGGCAATGCCTGCCACTCCCGATGCCGCGAGGAATCTTCTTCGCTCCACGTCGCCTCCTGCTCGACCGGCTGTTGCCCCAACTGCACGTGCGGAGACACCCGCGGCCCTCGCCTCAGGCGTGGGTAACCGGCAAGTGTGTTCGCCCTGCGGCAGCGCGTCCGGTTGCGTCTGTTCCCACGGACGCGCTGCCAGACCCACCAGGTGGCCAGGGATGGCCAGGGCGTCCGCAATGCGCGTGATCTTCTCGTAGGTGGTGATCGCACCTTCGCCCCGGGCCAACCGCCCCACCCGTTCGGGCTTGATGTCGCAGGCATCGGCGATCTTCACGAAGCTGATTCCGCCCCATTGCCGAGCCAGCTTGAACTCCTTGCCGAAATCATGACACCGCAAGGCGGCCCGCACATCGGCACGTTCGAGCACGTGCGGCGGAAGAGAGATTGACGACATGCGTCCTGACATGCGATTTCCCCGCGATCTACCGCTTGCGGAGTGAGTGCCGATCCGTCCGAGGAGTGTACCCACCATGGGTATCCCCTTCGTCGGGAAACGAGATCCCCAACACCTCGCCCATGGTGTCGGGCATGCAGATTCAGCAGGTGGATGGCGAAGAGAAGGCGGTGGTGTGGCAGTGGCGGCGGCATCGGAGGTGTGTGGGGCTGGCCCGGGCGCAGTTACGGAAGGCGTTGGCGGCGTGGGGGCTGGGTGAGTTGGAGTCTGCGGCGGTGGCGGTGTTGTCGGAGTTGATGGCGAATGCCGTCGTGCATGCACGGGTGTCCCCCGGGCGGGAAATTCGTACGCGGTTTCTGGTCGTGGAGAGCGGGGTGCGGATCGAGGTGCACGACGCCAGTGACCAACTGCCGGTGCCGCGCGTGCCGGATGAGTCCGGTGGGTACGGGCTGGCGCTGGTGGCGGCACTGGCGGAGCGGTGGGGGGTGGAGGAGCGGGGTGGGGTGGGGAAGTGTGTGTGGGCGACGGTGACTTGTTCCGGGGTGGATGCGCATTGAGTGCGCCTTCGCCCCGGTGGGTTCTCCACGCGCGCCGAAGCCCGGAGCCTCCTCTATCCGGGCTCCGGGCTTCGGCGTTCTCATCGCTGCGGTGTCGGTTCGTGGTCCATGAGTACCTTCTCCGTCTCCTCCATCTCCTCCGTCCCCGGCTCCTCCGGACCCGGTTCCTCCCCCGTGATCGGCGGGACCCGCCGGAGCAGTGCCGCCGCCACCGCCGCCGTCACCACCGCCAGCACCGTGCTCGCCACCGCCGCCGTGTGCAGGCCCGCCGTGAAGGCGTCGCGGGCCGCTGCCGCCAGGGCCGCCGCGCGGTCCGGGTCCGGGAGGGCGGTGGCCGTGTCCAGGGCTGCGCCTACCGTGTCGCGGGCTTCGGCGGGGGCGTCGGACGGCATCTCGTTGCGGTAGACCGCCGTTGCCAGGCTGCCGGTCACCGCGATGCCGAGGGCCAGGCCCAGGTCGTACGCCGTCTGCCCGGTCGCCGCCGCCGCGCCCGCCTTCGGCGGGGGTGCGCCGCCTACGGCCAGGGCCGTGCCCAGGACGCTGATCGGGGCGACCCCGAACATGACCACCGTCAGCCCCGCCGCCGTGGCGCCGACGCCCGTCACGGTCGTCAGCATCGCGTAGCCGACGAGCGAGACCAGCAGGCCGCCGACCAGCACCCACGCCGGCCGTACGCGCCGGGCGAGGACCGGCGTCAACTGGGAGCCGGCGACCAGCCCCAGCGCGCCCGGCACCAGCCACAGCCCGGCCGCCAGCGGCGACAGCTCCGTCACGGCCTGGAGGTACTGCGGCACCAGGTACTCGACCCCGTTGAGCGCCGTCATGCCCAGCAGCAGCGTCAGCAGTGCCCCCGTGAACTCCCGGCGGCGGAACAGCGCCAGGTCCAGCAGCGGGTCCGTCAGCCGGTTCTGGCGGCGGATGAAGGCGGCGACCGCCGCCGCGCCCACCGCCGTGGACAGCGCGGCCGTCGCGCCCGGGCCGTGCTCCGCGGTGTGCTTGACCGCGTAGACCAGCGGCAGCACCGAGGTCAGGAAGAGCGCGACGCTCGGCAGGTCCAGGCGGCCCGGGTCCGGATCGCGGTATTCCGGCAGGAGGAGCGGTGCCACGAGCAGCACCGGCAGCATCACGGGCAGCCCGATCAGGAACACCGAGCCCCACCACCAGTGCTCCAGCAGTACGCCGCCGACGATCGGCCCCGCCGCCAGACCGGCGGACAGCGCGGTGACCCACATCGCGATGGCCGTCGCGCGCTGCCGGGGGTCGGCGAACATGTGGCTGATCAGGGCGAGGGTGGAGGGCAGGACGGCCGCGCCGGCCACACCGAGGACGGCGCGGGCGCCGATCAGGGTCGCGGCGTTCGGGGCGTACGCCGCGACCACCGACGCGATCATGAACCCGGCGGAACCGGCCAGCAGCAGCCTGCGCCGCCCGACGCGGTCGCCGAGCGTGCCCATGATCACGAGGGTGCCCGCGGTGAGGAACCCGTAGATGTCGGTGATCCACAGCACCTCGGAGCCGCTGGGCTGGAGATCGGCGGCGAGGTACGGGGTGGCGAGCCAGAGCACGCCCAGGTCGGCGGTCATCAGGGCGACCGGCACCACCAGCAGCGCGAGACCGAGCCACTGACGCGCTCCCGCGCGCGGTGGCGGGGTGTGGCGGCCGGTGGTACGGGCGTTGGCGTCGGTGCTCATGAGGCCACCTCCACGCGCGCGGTTGCGGTGCCGCGAAGGGGTGCCTCACCGGGTTGCCGTGCGGGGTCGCCGAGGATCTCCTGCCGCGCCGCCTCCGCGGCGGCCAGCACGTCGCGCACCCGCGCGGGCCGTACGTGTACGGGGACGCCGGTCAGCTCGGTGCCGTGCAGCAGCCGTACCGCCGACGCGGTGATGCCGTTGTACTCCGAGATGCCGACCCGCAGTTGGGTGTCCATCGCCGTGTCCAGACCGAGGTCGGCGAACTCCGCGGCCGTGCCGCCGGCCAGCCCCAGCCACAGCATCCGCTTGGCGCCGAGTCGCGGGGTGCTGCGGCCGTAGGCGAAGCCGTAGTTCCAGACGCGGTCGATCCAGCCCTTGAGGATGGCCGGCGGCCCGTACCACCACACCGGGAAGACGACGAGGATGTCGTCCGCGGCGGTGATGCGGTCCATGTGGGCGTGGACCTCGGCGGAGTACCGCTTGTCGCGGTTCTCCCAGTCGGGTTCGTCCTCGGGGTACATGCGCGGGTCGAAGCGTTCTGCGTACAGGTCCAGGACGTCGACGGTGCCGCCCCCGTCCCGTATACGGGCCTGGAGGCCGGCCGCGGCCTGCGCGGTGAGGGAGTCGGGGCGCGGGTGGGCCACGACCATGAGCGTGTGGGACATGAGAGGTCTCCAAGGGAGGTCGTACGGGGCGGAGGGGGCGGCGCGTCAGATGCCGAGGCCGGAGCCGCCGCTGACGTCGATGTTCTGGCCGGTCACCCAGCGGGCGTCGGCGGAGGCGAGGAAGGCGACCACGTCGGCGACGTCGTCGGGGCGGCCCACGCGGTCGAAGACCGAGAAGGCGGCGGCGTGGGCGCGGGCCTCGGGGTCCGCGAGCCAGGGGTGGATGTCGGTCTCGATGGTGCCCGGGGAGACGGCGTTGACGGTGATGCCGCGGGCGCCGAGGGCCTGGGCGAGCGTCAGCGTCAGTACGTCGATCGCGCCCTTGGCGGCGGCGTACGCGACCATCGCGGGGAAGGCGGTCTTGGTGACGCCCGACGAGATGTTGACGATGCGGCCCCCGTCACGGAGGCGCGTGAGCCCCTGCTGGATCAGGAAGAAGGGGGCCTTGGCGTTGACCGCGAACACCTCGTCGAAGGCGGTCTCGGAGACCTGGTGGATCTCCCCGCCGCCGCTGACGCCGGCGTTGTTGACGAGGATGTCGAGGCCGTCGGCGTGGGCGTCGAACTCCTGCCACAGAGCGGCGGCGTCTCCGGGCTGACCCAGCTCGGTGCCGAACGCGAAGGCGTTGCCGCCCGCGGCCTCGATGGCGCGGACGGTCTCCTTCGCCGCCGCGTCGTTGGTCCCGTAGTGCACGCCGACGCGGGCGCCTTCGGCAGCGAGGCGCTCGGCGATGGCCCGGCCGATGCCGCGGCTGGCGCCGGTGACGAGGGCGGTCTTGCCGGTGAGGCGGGTGGGGGTGGTGGAGGTGGTCTGGCTGGGGTTCGTGGGGTGGGTGGTGGCGGACATGTCGCGGTCTCCTTGGGCGGGTCCGGACCGCCGGGGTGGCGTCCGGTGCACCTCACTGTCCGGGGGGCCGCATCGGATCGGGCTCGGGTGGTGTTCGGGCGGGGTTCGGGAGCGTTCGGAGGCGGCGGGGGCCGGGCGGGGACGCTCCGGGGCGGGCCTCCGGAGGCCGGTCGTACGGGATCCCGCCGCCGGTCCGGGCGCGGTGCGGGACGTCGGGCCGGTGTCGGTGGGCTGGGTTACCGTGATCGACATGCGATTCGGGGTGCTGGGGGAGACGGCGGTCTGGACCGACGCCGGCCGGCCCGTGCGCGTACCCGAGCTGAAGGTGCGTGCCCTCCTCGCGTCCCTGCTGGCGCAAGCCGGGCAGCCCGTCGCGACGTCGCGGCTGATCGACGACCTGTGGGGCGACGAGCCGCCGGGGAACCCGGCGCGTTCGCTCCAGGCGAAGGTCTCGCAGTTGCGGGGTGTGCTGGAGGCGGCCGAGGCAGGCGGGCGGGAGCTGGTCGCCACGCGCGCCCCGGGGTATCAGCTCGTGCTCGCGCCGGATGCCCTGGACGCCCGGCGGTTCGCGGCGCTGACCGCCCGTGCCCGTACGGCATCGGATCCCGCCGGACGGATCGCCTTGCTGAACGAGGCGCTGGCGCTGTGGCGCGGGCCCGCGTTCGCGGACTTCGCCGACGAGCCGTTCGCGCAGGCGGCGGTGGCGCGGCTGGCGGACGAGCGACTGGCCGCCGTGGAGGCGCGGGCGGACGCGCGGCTGGAGCTGGGTGAGCACGCCGGGGTGGTGGGCGAGCTGGCCGAGTCGGTGGAGCGGCATCCGCTGCGGGAGCAGTTGCGGGCCGTCTATCTGCGGGCGCTGTACGGGGCGGGGCGCCAGAGCGACGCGCTCGCCGGGTACGAGGACCTGCGCGCCCGCCTCGCCGACGAGCTGGGGGTCGACCCCAGCCCGGCGCTCGCCGCGCTGCACGGGGCGATGCTGCGGCAGGACGCGGCACTGGACGCCCCGCCCGCCGCGGCCTCTTCGGCTACGTCGGCCTCTTCGGCCGCTGGGCGCCGTGCTGCGACTGCGGCTCCGCCGCGTACGAACCTGATCGCTCCGCCGCTGGGCGACCTCGTCGGGCGGGACGAGGCGATCGGGGAAGTGGCCGGGCTGCTGGCGGAGCGGCGGCTCGTCACGCTGACGGGGCCGGGCGGGGTCGGCAAGACGCGGCTGGCGCTGGCGGTGATGGAGAAGCTGCGGGGGACGTACCCGGACGGCGAGTGGGTGGTGGAGCTGGCCGGCGCGGCGGGCGGGCCGGCGGGGGCGACGGGGCGGACGGCCCGTACGGAGGCGGACCGTTCGGACGCGGAGGGCCGGCCGGCGGGCGCAGACGGCGGGCGGGCGGGCGCCGACGAGCGGCGGCCGGGCTTCGGCGGCCCGCCGCCCGGTGCCGGGGGCCGGCTGGCCGAGACGGCGGCCATCGCCCTCGGACTGCGCGACGACGGTACGTGGGGCCGGCGCCCCGCGGGCGAGGCGGATCCCGGCGCCGCCGGGCGGCTGGCGGCGGCGCTCGCCGGCCGCCGGATGCTGCTCGTACTCGACAACTGCGAGCATGTCGTCGACGAGGCCGCCGAGTTGGTGGAGCTGCTGCTGCGCAGCGTGCCCGGTCTGACCGTACTGACGACGAGCCAGGAGGCGCTCGCGCTCGCCGGGGAGACGCTGTGGGCGGTGCCGCCGCTGGCGCCGGCCAGCGCGCTCGAACTGTTCACGGCGCGCGCCGCCGCGGCCGCGCCCGGCTTCACGCTCGACGCGGCGGGCAGGGCGGCGGCCGAGGCCGTCTGCCGCCGCCTGGACGGCATCCCGCTGGCGCTCGAGCTGGCGGCAACGCGCGTGCGCGCGCTGGGCGTACACCAGCTTGAGCAGCGCCTCGACGACCGCTTCCGGCTGCTGTCCGCGGGGCAGCGCGGCGCCCCGGCGCGGCAGCAGACGCTCCGGGCGATGATCGACTGGAGCTGGGAGCTGCTGACCGCACCGGAGCAGGCGGTGCTGCGGCGGCTGGCCGCGCACGCAGAGGGCTGCACCCTGGAGGCCGCGGAGGCGGTGTGCGCGGAGGACGGGGTGGCGGAGCAGGACGTACTCGGGATCATGGCGCGGCTCGTCGACCGCTCGCTGGTGGTCGCGGCGCCGGACGGCTCGCGCTACCGGCTGCTGGAGTCGGTCGCCGCGTACTGCCTGGAGCGGCTGGACGAGGCGGGTGAGCGCGAGTCCGTACGGACGCGGCACCTGGAGTGGTACGCGGAGCTGGCCGGGGGCGCGGAGCCGCGGCTGCGGGGGCCGTCGCAGGTGGCCACTCTTGAGCGGCTGGACGCGGAGAGCGCGAACCTGCGTACGGCCTTCGCCACGGCGGTGCGGCGCGGCAGCGCGTGGGATGCGCTGCGGCTCGTGGACGCGCTGGGGTGGTACTGGATCATGCGCGGCCGCCTCGTCGAGGCGCTGCGCTCGGCGACGGACGCGCTGGCGCTGCCGGGGGGCGACGCGGCGATGCGGGCGCGGGTGGGGGTGTGGCGGACGGGGTTCGCGATCCTGACGGGGGACGGGACGGACCGTTCGGCGCGTATCGGGGCTGCGGTCGGTGCGTACGAGGAGGAGCACACGGGGACGGCGGGCTGGCGGGGTCCGGCGTGGGCGGGGTGGTTCCTCGGGCACACGCTGTGCGGTACGGGGAGCATGGCGGAGGGCGAGGAGCTGACGGCCCGGGCCCTGGCCGCCTTCCGGGAGCAGGGTGACCGGTGGGGCGAGGGGGCGGCGCTGTCGGACCGGGCGGTGCAGCGACTGCTGAAGGGGGACCTGGCCGAGACGGCGGCGGCGGCGGAGCGCAGCGCGGAGCTGTTCGAGGGCGTGGGGGACGCGTGTTCGCGGCTGTGGACGGTGTACCCGCTGGCGTCGCTCGCGGAGATCCACGGCGACTACGCGCGGGCAACGGAGCTGTGGCGCAACGGCCTTGCGGTGGCCCGTCGCTTCGGCGCGTCACCGCAGGCCGTCGACCTGCTGGCCGGCCTGGGCCGGGCCGCGCTGCTGGCGGACGACCTGGAGGCGTCGTACGACCACCACGAGGGAGCCAGGCGCGCGGCGACCGAGATCGGCTTCCGCGCGGGCGAGATCAACGCCCGCCTGGGCCTGGCCCTCACAGCGCGCAGGGACGGCCGGCTGGACGCGGCGGAGTCGCACCTGCGGGCCGTACTGGACTGGCACTGCGAGGTGGGCCTGGAAGGAGCCAACGCGCTGATCCTCGCGGAACTGGGCTTCGTCGCGGAGCTGCGGGGCGATGCGGAGGAGGCGCGCCGCCGCCAGGAGGAGGGCTACGAAACGGCCCTCACGACAGGCGACCCGCGCGCGGTGGCCCTGTCCCTGGAGGGCCTGTCGGCGGCCCGCACCCTGACGGGAACGTCGGCCGCCCTACGAGAAGCGGCCCTGCTCCTGGGCGCCGCAACGGCGCTGCGCCGCGCCTCGGGAGCGCCGCTGCCTCCGGCGGAACGGGGGGATGTGAACCGGACGACGGGACGCATCCGGGAGGGCTTGGGAGACGCGGGCGCGGAAGAGGCGCTGCGGCGGGGTGAGGCACTGACACCTGCGGAGGCGGTGGCGGCGGGCCGCGAGTAGCAGGTGGGCTGTCTCCACGCGGCGGAGGCCCTGACCGAGTCGGGGCGGGAGCACGAGAGCAGGGCGGCCGGCGCGTAGGGGGGACATCTGCGCGCCGAGAGTGGCTGCCCGCGCACGACCACCACCATCGAGACGGCCGGGACGAATGTCACCGCGACAAACTCGCGGCAACCCGCCCCGGATACCCACCCAAATCGCCCACCCGACCCGACTTTTGCCCACCGAGGCGCACTCGACCGGGCTGGGCCCTGCCGCCGCCGTCCGCAGTACCCAAGTGGAGAAATTCGGTCGTAACTCCGGGTAACCCGCGGCGATCGGGGCCCAATCGGGCCCCGGAGCCGGGTTTTGCACCGCGGCACGCAGCCGCGCGGTCCCCGAAGCGGCGGCGCCGACCCCCTCCGATGCGGGGTCGCTCCGCGAACGGGGCAGCCGACTCCGGGCAGCCCGGCCACCCCGTCCGCAGGGCACGGCATCCGTAGTCCCATTCGAGGGCGCCCGCTCCCTCCGGGCCACCCATAGCCGCCCGCCTTTCGGGCCGGAGTCCGGTGTCAAGGGTGGGGCGAAGCCCCATCGCGAAGCGACGCTCCACGCAGCGAAGCGGAGAGGAGCGCCCTTGACACCGGACGCAGGCCCGCACACTCAAAAGCGGGGTGGCCCGGGGGGAGCCCTGACGACACAGCCACTCCCCTCGCCGCTCCCCCGATACGGGCCCACCCCACGCACCACCGCGCGCGCCCGGTGCCGTACCCCCGCACCCGGCCAGCACAGACACGACGTACCAGCTCAACGCCCCACCGCCACCGCACTGTCACACCAGCCGCCTACCCTTGGGCGGGTGTGAGGGGAGATGGGGTCCCCCGAGACGCCCGCGGGCCACGACCCGGCCCCGGCGCCCAGGAGAGTCCCGCCCCGGCGACTCCCCCCACCGCCCCACCCCTACCGCCGGCCCACCCCCATCCGCCAGGCCACAGCTCCCGCCGCCGCCAGCCCCCCAATCGCCAGCGCGCTGCTCACCACAAACGGGTTCCCACCCCCCACCGCCGGTGCGAACCCCACGCCCACGTACAGCGTGACCCCCGTCGCGCCGCCCAACTGGTCCGCCGCCCGCTGGACGCCCGAGGCGATGCCCGCGTCGGACTCCGTCACCCCGCTCACCGCCGCGTACTGCAGGCCGATGATCCCGAAGCCCAGGCCCGCCGCGATCAGCAGCATCGCCGGGGTCATCGCCAGCGGGCCCGCCTCGACGTGGGTCACGAACGCGAGCAGCAGCAGCGCCAGCCCCGTCAGCCCGATCCCCGTCAGCGCGCACATCCGCGCACCCCAGCGGCCCAGCAGCCGCGGTACCAGCATCGACGCCCCGATCAGCGTGAACGCCAGCGGCAGCATCGTCAGGCCCGCTTCCAGCGGGCTCAGGCCCCGGTGCTCCTGCAAGTAGTACGTGAACAGCAGGAACGACGTCGACAGCGCCGCGCTCAGCAGTGCCGTCGCCAGGTTCGCCATCACCCGCGGGCCGTTGCGGAAGAACCCCAGCGGCACCAGGGGGTTCGCCGAGCGGCGTTCCACCGCGGCGAAGCCCACCGCCGCCAGCACCGCGCCCGCCAGGGACACCGGCGGCAGCCACGATCCGCCACCGCCCTCCTCCCCCGCCTCCACGACGCCTACCGCGAACAGCAGCGGTGCCGCGGTCAGCAGCAGCGAGCCCGGCAGGTCCATCGGGGTGCGGGCCGGCGGCGGGTCTGCCGGTACGAGGAGGAGCGTCGCCGCGAGGACGACGGCGATGAACGGTACGGACACCAGGAAGATCCACCGCCATCCGAACAGCTCCGTGATCACCCCGGACAGCACGAACCCGAGCACCAGCCCGCAACTCGCCACCGCCCCCCACACGCTCAGCGCCCGCGACCTCCGCGGCCCCTCGGGGAACATCAGCACCACCACCGCCATCGCCGCCGGCAGCGCGACCGCCTCGCCCGCGCCCTGGAGCAGCCGGGCCGCCACGAGCCAGCCGAACGACGGCGCCAGCCCCGCCCCCAGCGACGCGAGGCCGAAGAGCGCAGTGCCGGACAGCAGGACGCGGCGGCGGCCCAGGACGTCGCCCAGCCGGCCGCCGAGCATGAGCAGCCCGCCGCCGGTGATCGTGTATCCGACGACCACCCACGTCAGTTGGCGGTCGTCGGCCGCGAAGTCCGCCCCGATCGACGGCAGGGCGATGTTGACCACGGTCACGTCGACCGCGATGAGGAACTGCAGCATGGCCATGCAGCACAGCACCAGCCATGCGCGCGCCGGGGACGCGGAGTCCGCGCGCGCGGAAAGAACGGAAAGAATGCCTGAGAACACCTGGAAGCTCCGTTGCTCGGAGTCGAGTGAGACGAGTTCCGGGCAGCACGAAGAGGCCGCTCCGGTCGATCGATCACGAAGCGACGGAAATGTACGAGCTTGTCCATGGGCCCGTAGAACGCCTATACGCGCCTACGGGCAGAAGGTGACGTACGTCCCGCCGCTAGCGGGACGTCCTCGTCACACCGGCGCAGCCGGCTCCAGAAGCACCTGACATGAGTCCTACGTTATCCCAGCCGGGCCGGCAGGCCACAGGCGGTTCTTCAGTGGCCGAGGTTCCTGCCCGCCATGCGCTCCAGCCGGGCGATACGTTCCGCCATCGGCGGGTGCGTCGAGAACAGCCGCGACATGTTGCCCGACCCCCGCTGGAACGGGTTCGCGATCATCATGTGGCTCGCCGTCTCGATCCGCGGCTCCGGCGGCAGCGGGAGCTGCTTCGTGCCCGCTTCGAGCTTCCGCAGCGCGCTCGCCAGGGCCAGCGGATCGCCGGTGAGCTGGGAGCCGGTCTGGTCGGCCTCGTACTCGCGGGAGCGGCTGACCGCGAGCCTGATGATGCTCGCCGCCACCGGGCCCAGGAAGAGGACGAGGAGCATGCCGAACGGGCCCGGGCCGTTGCCGTTGCGGTCGCCGCTCGGGATCAGCCAGGCGAAGTTCACCAGGAACATCACCACCGACGCGAGCGCGCCCGCGATCGACGAGATGAGGATGTCCCGGTTGTAGACGTGCATCAGCTCGTGCCCCAGGACGCCGCGCAGCTCGCGCTCGTCGAGGATCTGCAGGATGCCCTCGGTGACGCAGACCGCCGCGTTGCGCGGGTCGCGGCCGGTCGCGAAGGCGTTCGGGGCCTGGGTGGGCGAGATGTAGAGCCGGGGCATCGGCTGGCGGGCCTCGTTGGAGAGCTCGCGCACGATGCGGTACAGGTTCGGCGCCTCGATCTCGCTGACCGGGCGGGCGCGCATCGCGCGCAGGGCCAGCTTGTCGCTGTTCCAGTACGCGTACGCGTTGGTGCCGATGGCCACGACGAGCGCGATGATCAAGCCCGTACGGCCGAAGATGCTGCCGATGAGCAAGATCAGCGCAGACATGCCGCCGAGGAGCGCGGCTGTCTTCAGCCCGTTGTTCGACCGGTGCACGGTGTGCCCTCCAAAGCCTGCCGCCGCAAGTGTCGGCCGTCTCCTTCCAGTGGACCCCTCCCACGCACTGAACGCCCGGCTCACCGGATAAGTTCCCTGGTCAGCGCAGATTCCCCGGGCGCCGCGCGGGTGAGGCGGCGCTACAGCAGGGCTTCGCCCGCAAAGCGGAGTACGAGCTGCGGTGCGCCCGAGAGCGCGACGCCGAGCGCCGCCGTCAGGCCGATGGCGCCGCGCAGCGGGGCGGCCAGGGTGGTACGGACCGGGGCGGGATCGCCGTCCGGAGCCGCGGGGGCCGGGCGGAACAGCAGTGCCGTCCACTGGAGGTAGTAGTACAACCCCACCACCACGTTCGCCGCCATGACCACCGCTAGCCACCCGAGACCCGCGTCCACCGCGGCCCCCAGGACCGTCACCTTCGCGAACAGGCCGATGATCCCCGGCGGCAGCCCGGCGAGGTTGATCAGGAAGAAGGCCAGCGCCAGCGCGACCGGCAGCCGCGTCGCCGCCAGGCCCCGGTAGTCGGTGATCCGGCCGCCGCGGCCGCCCTTCGCGGCCACCGCGGCGACCACCGCGAAGGCGCCGAGGTTCACCACCCCGTACATCAGGGCGTACGAGAGGGTGGCGCCCACGGCGCGCTCCGGCTCGTCAGCGTAGGCCGCGGCGGCGATCGGGACCAGCAGATAGCCGGCCTGCGCCACGGACGACCAGGCCAGCAGCCGGACCGCGCTGTGCGGGGCGCCGACGCGCTGGCGCAGGGCGGCGACGTTGCCCGCGGTCATCGTCAGCGCCGCCAGGACCGCGATCGCCGGGCCCCACACCTCGTCGTACGCCGGGAAGGCCAGGACGGTGACGAGGATCAGCCCGCTGAAGCCCACCGCCTTGCCGACCACCGACAGGTACGCGGCGACCGGGATCGGTGCGCCCACGTACGTGTCGGGCACCCAGAAGTGGAACGGCACCGCCGCCGTCTTGAACGCGAACCCGACCAGAGTCAGCACCACCCCCGCCGCCGCCAGCGTCTCCAGCCGCTCCGGCGCGTCCGCGAGCCCGTCGGACAGGTGCGCCAGGTGCAGGCTGCCCCCGGCGGCGTAGACGAAGCTGATGCCGAGGAGCATGACGGCGGTCGCGGTGACGGAGGAGAGGAAGAACTTCAGCGCCGCCTCGGACGACAGCCTGTCCCCGCGGCGCAGGCCGACCAGCGCGAACGCCGGCAGCGAGGCGACCTCCAGGGCGATCACGAGCGTGGCCAGGTCGCGCGCGGCGGGCAGCAGCGCCGCGCCCGCTGCCGAGGCCAGCAGCAGGAACCAGAACTCCCCCGCGGGCAGCTTCGTCGCGCGCACGTCGTGCACGGACAGCAGCGCGGCGAGCAGCGCGCCCGCGAGCACCAGGAGTTGCACGACGAGCGCGAAGCGGTCGGCGGTGTAGCTGCAGACGTTCGGATCGCCGGTGAGACAGAAGGTGGTGCGGTCGCCGTCGAGGAGCGGCAGGAGCGCGAGCAGGGAGACGGCGAGCGCGGCGACCGCGCCCCAGCCGAGGAGGTGCTTGGCGCGCTCGGGTACGAAGAGGTCGGCGACCAGCAGCGCGACGGCGGCCACGGCGACGATCGTGGGCGGCGCGACGGCGAGCCAGTCGACGGACTGCACGACGGACTCGGCGAGGACCGTGTCCGCCGTCCCGCCTGCCGGGGGTGCGGCGGACGGGACTGCGGCGGCGTGTGCGTACGTCATCAGCTTCCTCCCGCGAGGAGCTTCTGCACGGCCGGGTCGGTCAGGCCGAGGAGTGCGGCGGGCCAGAGGCCGGCGAGGACGGTGAGCGTGACGAGCGGGCTCCAGGCGGCGATCTCGTACCGGCGTACGTCCCCGAAGGCCGGCCGCTCCCCCGGCGTCCTGTCACCCATGCAGACGCGGCGGACGACGACCAGGAGGTACGCGGCGGTGAGCAGGGTGCCGAAGCCGGCGACGGCCATGAAGACCAGGTACGCCGGCCGCGGGAGCCCTGCGGCCGGGTCGTACGCCGCGAACATCGCCAGCATCTCGCCCCAGAACCCCGCCAGCCCCGGCAGCCCCAGCGACGCGACCGCGCCGAAGACGAGCAGTGCGCCCAGCCGCGGGGCGCTGCCGTAGAGGGCGGCGCCGGTGCGGCCGGCGAGGGCGTCGAGGTCGGTGGTGCCGGTGCGCTCCTTGAGGGCGCCGACGAGGAAGAAGAGCAGGCCGGTGATGAGGCCGTGGGCGATGTTGGCGAAGAGCGCGCCGTTGACGCCGGTGGGGGTCAGCGTGGAGATGCCGAGGAGCACGAAGCCCATGTGGCCGACGGAGGAGTACGCGATGAGCCGCTTGAGGTCGCCGCGCGCTCCGGTCCTGGCGAGGGCGAGGCAGGCGAGGGAGCCGTAGAGGATGCCGGTGACGCCGAAGGCGGCGAGGTAGGGCGCGTACGTCTCCATGCCCTCGGGGGCGATGGGCAGCAGGACGCGCACGAACCCGTACGTGCCCATCTTCAGCAGCACGCCGGCGAGGAGCACGGAGCCGACGGTGGGCGCGGAGGTGTGGGCGTCGGGGAGCCAACTGTGCAGCGGCCACATCGGGGTCTTCACGGCGAGGCCGACGCCGATGGCCAGGACCGCGATGAGCTGCGTGGTGTGGGTGAGGTTGGCGCCGTTGTCAGTGGCGAGTGCCACCATGTCGAACGTGCCGCCCTGGAACCCGACGAGGAGGAGGCCGAGGAGCATCACGACCGAGCCGAGCAGCGTGTAGAGGATGAACTTCCAGGCGGCGGCGGTCCGGCCGGCGCCGCCCCAGCGGGCGATGAGGAAGTACATCGGGATGAGCACCATCTCGAACGCCAGGAAGAAGAGCAGCAGGTTGAGGACGGCGAAGGTGGCGAGCATGCCCCCTTCGAGGACGAGCAGCAGCGCGACGAACGCCCGGGGTGACGGCCCGGCGGGCATGACGAAGTAGCCGTAGACCGCGCAGAGGAAGGTGAGCAGCGCGGTGAGGACGAGGAGGGGGAGCGATACGCCGTCGACGCCGAGGTGCAGCCGGATCCCGAGGGCGGGGATCCAACTGACGTCGGAGTCGGCCTGCATGGTGCCGGCGTCGTCGTAGTCGAAGCCGGCGGCCAGGACGACGGACAGGACGAACACGGCGCCGGTGACGGTGACGCCGTGGCGCAGCACCGCCTGGTCGGGGCTCTTGCCCCGCAGGCCGGGCGGCGCGGGGAACAGGGCGGCCAGGGCGCCGAGAAGGGGGAGGACGACGATGGCGGCGAGGACGAGCTGCATCGCTGTGTGGTTCATACGCGGGTGACCTCCGCGGCTTCGGAGGACGGCCGGGGCGTGGGACGGGTGCCGGCGCGGTGCCCGGGCGGGCTGGTGCCGGGGCGGTGCGCGGGGGTGCCGGTGTCCATGCGGCGTCAGCCTCCCGTGACCGACGTGGTGGCGACGACGACCGCGACGGCCAGGACGAGTGCGCCGCCGAGCAGCGCGCTGAGGTAGCTCTGCACGTTGCCCGTCTGCGCGCGGCGGACCGCGGCGCCGAGCAGCCGGGGCGCGGTGCCCGCGCCGCGCACGTACGTCTCGACGACCTCCCGGTCCAGGAAGCGGACCAGCCGGGCCGCGGCCTGTACCGGGCGGACGAAGACCGCGGCGTACAGGGCGTCGACGTGGAAGCCGCGGGCGGCGTGCCGGTAGAGGGCGGGGCCGAGCAGTATGCGGCCAGGGTCCGTGGCGGTGCCGTCGGGGGCGGCGCCGGACGCGGCGGTGCCCTCGTCCGACGGGCTGCCGTACACCGCCTCGTGCGTGGCCTCCGCCTCCACCTCGGTGAGCGCCGGCTCGGCGTCGGGGTGGGCGGCGACGGCGCCCGCGGGCACGCGGGCGGCGAGCCCGGCGGTCTGCTTCCACGCCGCGTACGTCGCCATCATGCCGACGAGCGCCAGCCCCGTACCGAGGACGGCGGTGGCGAGCGTAGGCGTGAGGGAGTGGTCGCCGAGCCAGTCCGGCAGCGTCCAGACGCTCAGCCCGAACGCGAGGGTGGGCAGGAACAGCAGCCACAGCACGGCGTTCATGACGACCGGCTGGCGGCCGTGGTCGGGGGTGGGTTCGCCGCGGCCGTGGAAGGCGAGCAGCCACAGCCGGGCGGCGTACGCGGCGGTGAGCAGCGCGGCGGCGAGCCCGGCGACCAGCACGGTCCAGGCCGCGGCGGCGGGGATGCCCCCCGCGTCGCCGGTCGCGGCGTGCTCGGCCGCGCCCAGGACGGCTTCCTTGGAGAAGAAGCCGGCGAAGGGCGGGATGGCGGCGAGGGCGAGGAGCGCGGCGGTCATGGTCCAGTAGGCGTCCGGCACGCGGTGGCGCAGGCCGCCCATCCGGGCCATCGCGGCCAGCGAGTTGGTGCCGGCGGCGTGGATGACGACGCCGGCGGCGAGGAAGAGCAGCGCCTTGAAGGCACCGTGCGAGAGGAGGTGGAAGACGGCGGCGTCGCGGGAGCCCGCGGCCAGCGCGCCGGTCATGTAGCCGAGTTGCCCGACGGTCGAGTACGCGAGCACGCGTTTGATGTCGTCCTGCGCGAGCGCGGCGAGCGCCGAGCCGACCATCGTGACGGCGGCCATGACCGCCAGCACCACCAGCGCGGCGGCCGAGGCGGCGAAGACGGGCAGCAGCCGGGCGACGACGTACACGCCGGCCGCGACCATCGTCGCCGCGTGGATCAGCGCGGAGACGGGCGTGGGACCCGCCATCGCGTCGGGCAGCCAGGTGTGCAGCGGGAACTGCGCGGACTTGCCCGCGACGCCGGCGAGCAGCAGCAGCGCGATGAGCGTCGGGTGCGCGAGGCCGTCGCCGGAGCCGGCGGCGGTCAGGATGCCGCTGATCCGGAACGTACCGGCCTCGGACGCGAGCGCGAAGATGCCGATGAGGAAGGGGACGTCGCCGAGTTTGGTGACCAGGAACGCCTTGAGCGAGGCGGCGCGCGCGACTTCCGTGTCCCAGTAGTGGCCGACGAGGAAGTACGAGCAGATGCCCATGATCTCCCAGCCGACCAGCAGCACCATCAGGTCGCCGGAGTAGACGACGAGGAACATCGCGGCGGTGAAGAGGGAGACGAGGGCGGCGTACGAAGGGTAGCGCGGGTCGTCGCGCAGATAGCCGGTGGAGTAGATCTGCACGCACGAGGCGACGACGCCGACGAGCACGGCGACGAGCACCGCCATGCCGTCGAGGTGCAGCGCCAGTTCGATCGGCACGGAGCCGGTCGGGGTCAGTTCGGTGGCGGCGGTCACCGGCTCGTCGCCGCCCTGCCGCGCCGCGACGACGGCGGCGAGCACGGCGGCGGTGACGGTCGGCAGTACGGCCAGCGGCTGCACCATGCCCGGGGAGCGGCGGCCGAGGAGCAGGCCGGCGACGGCGCCGAGGAAGGGCAGCAGGGGGACGAGCGCGGCGAGGGTGGTGGTGGTCACGCGGTGGCCTCGGCCTTCTTCGACGCGGTCCCGGACTCGCCGCCGGCGGTGGCGCCCTGCGCCGCATCTTCCGCCGAGTCCTTCGCTCCGTCGCCGGTGTCACCGGCGCCCGCGTCCGTGTCCGTGTCCGTGTCGGCGAGGTCCCGCAGGCGGTCGACGGCGGAGGTGCCCCGGTTGCGGTACACCATCAGCACGATCGCCAGCCCGATGCCGATCTCGGCCGCGGCCACCGCGATGATGAACAGCGTGAACGACTGCCCGGCGCGCAGGGTGTCGCGCAGCCAGACGTCGAAGGCGACGAGGTTGAGGTTGACGGCGTTGAGCATCAGCTCGACGGACATCAGCACCAGGATGGCGTTGCGCCGCGCCAGCACGCCGTAGAGGCCGACGCAGAACAGCAGCACGGCCAGCACCGCCGGATACGCGAGATGCATCAGCCCTCCCCGCCGTCGTCGGCGGCCCCGGCGGCATCGGCGGCCCCGGTTGCGCCGGAGCTCTCGGCGGCGTCCTCGGCCGCGGACCCGCCGTCCTTGCGGGACAGCACGATCGCCCCCACCAGCGCCGCCAGCAGCAGCACCGACAGCGCCTCGAACGGCAGCACCCAGTGCCGGAAGACGCTGGCCCCGAGCAGGTCGGTGGTGCCCTTGGGCTCGTCGAGGTCGATCCACTGCGTACGGAACGCGTCCACCACCAGCGTCACCAGCAGCACCGCCGCCGCCCCCGCCACGCCCAGCGCCACCCACCGGTTGCCCGAGTCGGCGTCCGGCGAGCGGCCTATCGGCGCGCGGGTCAGCATCAGCCCGAAGAGCAGCAGCACGACCACGGAGCCGACGTAGATCAGCACCTGCACCCAGGCGACGAACTCGGCGGTCAGCAGCAGGTATTCGACCGCCAGCCCGCCGAGCGCGACCACCAGCCACAGCGCGGCGTGCACCAACTGCCGGGTGGTCACGGTGATCACGGCGGCGCCGAGGGTCACCAGGCCGGTGAGGAGGAAGACGATCTCGACACCGGTGGGCGACAGGAAGCCGTGGGTCTCGGCGGCGAGGGTCATGCGCCGTCGCCCTCCCCGGCCGCGGGCTCCCCCGCGTCCCGTACGCGCGGGGCTTCCGTCTTCTCCGGGGCTGCTGCCGCCCCCGCTGCCTCCGTTTTCTCCGCCGCCTTGCGCGCCGCGCCCAGTTCCTTCGGCTCCTCCCCCGCCGGGTCCGGCGCGGGCGGGACCGGCACGGTCCACATCCAGTCGCGCAGCCGGTCGCGCTCGTGGGTCAGCTCGTGGATGTCGGTCTCCGCGTACTCGAACTCCGGCGACCAGAAAAGCGCGTCGAACGGGCAGACTTCGATGCAGATCCCGCAGTACATGCACAGCGCGAAGTCGATCGCGAAACGGTCGAGCACGTTGCGGCTGCGCTCGCGCCCGCCGGGGGCGGCGGGCGGCACGGTCTCCTTGTGCGAGTCGATGTAGATGCACCAGTCCGGGCACTCGCGGGCGCAGAGCATGCAGACCGTGCAGTTCTCCTCGAACAGCGCGATGACGCCGCGGCTGCGCGGCGGAAGCGCGGGCAGGGTGTCGGGGTAGTGCGCGGTGTGCGAGCGCCGCGTCATCGTGCGCAGCGTGACCGCGAGCCCCTTGGCGAGCCCCTTCACCGTCAGATCACCACCTTCACGATGCCGGTCAGCGCGATCTGCGCGAGGGCGAGCGGGATGAGGGTCGTCCAGGCGAAGCGCTGGATCTGGTCCTCGCGCAGCCTCGGGTACGTGACGCGCAGCCAGATCACGGCGAAGGCCAGGATCCCGGTCTTCAGCAGCGTCCAGAGCCAGCCGAGCCCGTCGGCGTACGGGCCGTGCCAGCCGCCGAGGAAGAGCACGGCGGTCAGCGCGCTGAGGACGACGATGCCGGCGTACTCGGCGAGCAGGAACAGCGCGAAGCGCAGGCCGGAGTACTCGGTGTACGCGCCGAAGATGATCTCCGAGTCGGCGACGGGGGCGTCGAACGGCGGGCGTTGCAGCTCGGCGAGCCCGGCGGTGAAGAAGACGAAGCCGCCGACGAGCTGCCACGGCAGCCACCACCACTCGAACCCGTCGACGATCCCGACGAGCGAGACCGTCCCGGCGGCCATGGCGACGGAGGCGGCGGCGAGCAGCATGGGCAGCTCGTAGGCGAGAAGCTGCGCGGCGGTGCGGAGGCCGCCGAGGAGGGAGTACTTGTTGGCGGACGCCCAGCCGCCCATGAGGGACCCGAGGACGCCGACGCCCATGACGGCCAGCACGAAGAAGATGCCGGCGTCCAGTGCCTCGCCGACGCCGCCGTCGGGGTGGAAGGGGATGGCGACGAGCACGACGAGGTAGGGCAGGAGGGCGACGGCGGGGGCGAGTTGGAAGACGCGGCGGTCGGCACCGGCGGGGACGACGTCTTCTTTCTGTACGAACTTGAGCCCGTCGGCGACGAGTTGCGCCCAGCCGTGGAAGCCGCCGGCGTACATGGGGCCTACGCGGCCTTGCATGTGGGCCATGACCTTGTGCTCGGTCTGCCCGACGACGAGCGGAAAGAGCAGAAAGACGACGAGCACGCCGAGGAGTGTGAGCAGGATCGCGACCACGTCGTTCACGGACGATCACCGCCTTCGCCGCCCTCGGGGTCGGAGGAGGGTTCGCCTGCGGCGGGCTCGGCGGGTGGGGGGCCTTCGCCTGCGGTGGGTTCGGCCGGTGGGGTCGGCTCGTCGTCGGGCTGGGGGCGTTGCCAGGGGGCATCGGGCGTACGCGCACGGGGGCGCGGCTCCCCGCCCGCGGCGGCGGGCCCGCCGCCGGCGGCCCGCTGCGACGCGGAACCCTCACTGGCGGAACGCGCCCGCCGCGCTCCGCGAGGCGGCCGCCCGGCCCCGGCTCCGCCGGGAGCCGCGCCTGCCGAGTCGTCCGCCGTACCGTCGGCAGGCGCCGGTCCCCCGGTGTCGTCGCCGTCTTGCGTCTCACCCGGCCGGGACGCAGAACTGCCGTCGGCGGCCTGCTGCGACGCCGAGCCCTCACTCACCGAACGCGTGCGCCGCGCACCCCGTGGCGTGCGGGCGGCCCCGGCTCCGCCGGGAGCCGCGGCCGCGGCCGCGGCCGCCGGGGTCTCCCCGGACCCGTCACCCGCAGCAGACCCGCCCCCGGCGTCGCCCCGCGCGCCCTCGGCAGGCGTCCTGCCGCCAGACTTCTCGCCGCCGGAGACTTCGGGCGTCTCGCCCGAAGTCTCCTCGGCCGTCCGCTGCGAGGCGGAGCCCCCGCTCGCCGAGCGCGTCCGCCGTGCGTCGCGGGCCGGGCGGTCGCCGCCGGCTTCGGCGGACGTCGCGCGGGAGCGGCGGGACGGGCGGGCCGGGGCCGGCGGGAGGGTGCCTTTCTGGGGGCCCCAGTCGTTGGGGTCCGGGACGCCCGGGGGTTGCATCTGGCGCCGCTTCGGGCCGCCCGCGTGCGACTCGCCCGGCTCCTTCGCGCCCGGCCACGCCTTCGCCACCCGCGCCGCCAGGACGAAGTCCTTCCGCAGCGGGTGGCCCTCGAACTCCTCCGGCAGCAGCAGCCGCACCAGGTGCGGGTGGCCCGGGAAGTCGACGCCGAACATCTCGTGCGTCTCCCGCTCGTGCCACGCCGCCCCCGCGTAGACGCCCGTCGCCGTCGCCAGCGCCGGGGCCGCGTGCGGGACCGTCGTGCGGAGCAGCAGCCTGCGCGGCGGGGTGCCGACCGCGACGACGTGGGCGGCGATGCGGAAGCCCTCGGCCGGTTCGTCGACGGCGGTGAGCCAGTCGAAGAACGTGCAGCCCAGCTCGTCGCGCGCCGTCCGCAGCGCCACGGTCCAGGCGGCCGCCGGTACGTCCACCGTCAGGACGCCGTACGCCTCCTTCGCCACCGCCTCCGGGCCGAACAGCTCCGTGGCGGGGCGGGGCAGCCAGCCCTCCCCCTGCGGCTCCGTCATCCGGCGTCCTCCGGCGGCTTCACCAGCCCGCTCGTCAGCGCCCCCGCCGGCGCCCCGGACGACGACTTCCCGTACCGCTCGTCCAGCGACTCCCGCGCGATCTTCTCCTGGAGCTTCAGGATCCCCTGCAGCAGCGCCTCCGGCCGCGGCGGGCAGCCGGGCACGTACACGTCCACCGGGATGATCTGGTCCACGCCCTTCGTCACCGCGTACGAGTCCCAGTACGGCCCGCCGCAGTTGGAGCAGGCACCGAAGGAGATCACGTACTTCGGCTCCGGCATCTGCTCGTACAGCCGCTTCACCGCCGGCGCCATCTTGTCCGTCACCGTGCCGGACACCACCATCAGGTCCGCCTGCCGCGGGCCGGGCGCGAACGGGATGACGCCGAGGCGGATGAAGTCGTGCCTGGCCATCGACGCGGCGATGAACTCGATCGCGCAGCAGGCGAGGCCGAAGTTGAAGACCCACAGGCTGTAGCGGCGGCCCCAGTTGAGCACGACCTTCATCGGCTGGGGCGCCAGCCGCTGGAGCAGGCCCACGCTCCGCACGGGGGCGGGCGCGGCGGCGGGGACAGGGGCGGCGGGGTTCACGTCCATTCCAGGACGCCCTTCTTCCAGGCGTACAGCAGGCCCACGGCGAGGAAGCCGAGGAAGATGAACATCTCCACGAGCGTCACCGCCCCGTACCCCGGCGCGGCGAAGACCGTCGCCCAGGGGAAGAGGAAGATGACGTCGACCGCGAAGATCACGTACAGGAAGGCGTACACGTAGTAGCGGACCTGCGTGTGCGCCCAGCCCTCTCCGACCGGGTCCACCCCGCACTCGTACGTCAGCAGCTTCTCCGGCGTCGGCACCGCGGGCCGCAGCAGCCGGGCGCCGCCGAAGGCGACGCCGACGAAGAGCAGGCCCAGCACGGCGACGAGGCCGACCACCCCGTAGCCGTCGAAGTACCCGGCGGCAAGGGCGTCGGCGGCGAGCATGTCCGGCACGTCCGCTCCGCTCCTGACTGCTGTGGCTGGCTGACCCGTGCGTATTCGGTCAGGACATCGACCTGTACGGGCAAGGAGTGTAGGCCCTGCCCCGGGCGCTGTGGCCATCCCGTGTGCGCCAGTTCCTGCGAGCCGCCGACGGTACGGACCGCGCCCGCCTCCGCCGCGGGCCGCGGCGGAGCACGAACCGGAGACTTCTCCGCAAAGGGTGGGGTTAACCCCCGTACGTTCCCCGGTACACCCCCCATGGCGCCCCCGTGCCCCGGCGCGGCACCCTGGGAGGATGAGTCACAGCCGCCCGGGTGCGGAGCCGCCGGTCAAGCCGAGCGGCGACAAGCCGCTGCCCCCACCGCGCCCGCCGCTCAGCGGCACGACCTGGCTGGAGGTCGTGCACCTGCTGGTGAACCTCCCGATGGCGCTCTTCGGCTTCGTCTACGTCTCCTTCTGGCTGCTGCCGGGCGCCGCGCTGTCGATCACCGTCATCGGGCTGCCGATGCTGGCCGCAGGACTCGCCGGAGCCCGCATGCTCGGCTCCTGGGAGCGTGCGCGGGCGCGGGCGCTGCTCGGCGTGTACGTCGAGGAGCCGACGCCGATCCGGCGCAGCACGTACGGCGGCTTCCTGCCGTGGCTGTGGGCGACGCTGAAGGACCCGGTGGGCTGGCGGACGACGCTGTACTGCACGATGCGGCTGCCGTGGGGGATCTTCACCTTCGCCCTCATGTGCGTCTCCATGTTCGTGCTGTGGCCGCTGCTGCCCTGGCTGTCGCGCGCTCTGACCGAGGTGGACCGGGCGATGGTCCGCGGCCTGCTCGGTCCTTCCGACCCGCTGGAGCGGCGCATCAAGGAGCTGGAGGAGAACCGCGGCGTCGTGGTCGACACGGCGGCGGCGGACCTGCGGCGCATCGAGCGCGACCTGCACGACGGCGCGCAGGCCCGGCTCGTGGCCCTGGCCATGGGGCTGGGGCTGGCGAAGGAGAAGCTGCTGGAGGACCCCGAGGCCGCCGCCGAGATGGTCGGCGAGGCGCACGGCGAGGTGAAGCTCGCCCTGGAGGAGCTGCGCGACCTGGCCCGCGGCATCCACCCGGCGATCCTCACCGACCGCGGCCTGGGTCCGGCGCTGTCGGCCGTCGCCGCGCGCTGCACCGTGCCCGTCTCGGTGACCGTCGACCTCAAGGACCGCCCGGCGCAGGCCATCGAGGGCATCGCGTACTACACCGTCTCCGAACTGCTCCAGAACATCAGCAAGCACAGCGGCGCGAAGACCGCGAGCGCCGACGTGTGGCGGGCTGAGGGGCGCATCATGGTGCAGGTCACCGACGACGGGAAGGGCGGCGCCCGGCTGGACGGCGGCACGGGTCTGTCCGGGCTGACGGAGCGGCTGGGCTCGGTGGACGGGCTGCTGGCCGTGCAGTCGCCGAGCGGCGGCCCCACGGTCGTCACCGCGGAACTCCCCTGGCGCAACCGCGAGTCCGAGGCGCAGACGCGCGCGTAGCCCCCCCGCCGGGGGTGGGGTTTTCCCCCGTAACGACAGACCGACCTGCTCCATGGCCCGCGCCGCCCCCGCCGAGGAGGCTGGAGGCACAAGCTCGACAGACCCGTCACCAGCGCTCCGGCAGAAGGACTTCCGACGATGGACAGCACCGCGTACGCACCCGAGGCCCGCCGCCCGCGGCTTCCCCTCGCCCTGCGCGCCCCCTTCGAGGCACGCACCTGGCGCGAGTTCCTCTACCACCTGCTCAGCCTGCCGGTGTCGATCGTGTTCTTCGTCTACACGATCACGATGCTGTCGCTCGGCCTCGGCCTGCTGATCACGTTCCTCGGCGTCCCCGTGCTCGCCGGGATGCTGGCCGGCTGCCGCGGCATGGGCTACTTCGAGCGGACCCGCGCCCGGATGCTGCTGGGCCTGGACATCGACGACCCGGAGCCGCTGCGCCGCCGGGCCTCCGGGTTCATGGGCTGGGTCGGCTCGCTGTTCCGCAGCGGCGAGTCGTGGCGGACGATGCTCTACGGGCTGCTGCACATGTTCTGGGCGGTGTGCTCCTTCAGCATCTCGGTGGCCGTGATGTTCTGGAGCTGGTCCATGGTCACGTACCCGCTGTGGCAGTGGGTCTTCCCGGCGCACTGGGGCCAGGACGGGCTCCAGGTGTACGGGAACGCCGACGGCGACGGCTGGTACCTGGACTCGCCGCTGGAGCAGCTCTTCGCGGTCGGCGTCGGCGCGGTGTTCCTGCTCGCCTCGCCGTGGGTGGTGCGCAGCCTGTCGTACGTGGACCGGGCGATGGTCATCGGGCTGCTGGGCCCGTCGAAGCTGGCGACCCGGGTGCAGGAGCTGGAGACGGACCGCGGGGTCGTGGTCGACACGGCGGCGGCGGACCTGCGGCGCATCGAGCGCGACCTGCACGACGGCGCGCAGGCCCGGCTCGTGGCCCTGGCGATGGACCTCGGCCTGGCGAAGGAGAAGCTGCTGGAGGACCCCGAGGCGGCGGCCGCGATGGTCGACGAGGCGCACGGCGAGGTGAAGCTCGCGCTCCAGGAGCTGCGCGACCTGGCCCGCGGCATCCACCCGGCGATCCTCACCGACCGGGGCCTGGGTCCGGCGCTGTCGGCCGTCGCCGCGCGCTGCACCGTGCCCGTCTCGGTGACGGTGGACCTGCTGGAGCGGCCGGCGCAGTCGATCGAGGGCATCGCGTACTACACGACCTCCGAGCTGCTGCAGAACATCAGCAAGCACAGCGGCGCGAGCCGGGCCATGGTCGACCTGTGGCGCGCGGAAGGCCGGCTGATGATCCAGGTGACGGACGACGGCAACGGCGGCGCGCGGCTGGACGCCGGCTCGGGGCTCGCGGGTCTTGCGGAGCGGCTGGGCTCGGTGGACGGGCTGCTGGTCGTCGACTCGCCGCCCGGCGGCCCGACGGTGGTCACGGCGGAGCTGCCCTGGCGGGCCTGAGCGCTTCTGCGGGGACGCGGCCCCGTCGGGCGTACGGGGACGGGGCGGGCCCGCGGGCCGGCCCCGTCCCCGTACGCCCGACGGCCCTCCGCACCCCCGCCCCGGAAGTCCCGCGCGACCCCACGCCGCCTCGCGCGCCCGCGCCCCGGCCCGCCGCCGGGGCCTCCCGCGCGCCCCGCACCACCGCCGTTCTCCACCCTTTACCTGCCGTTATCCCCCTCCGGCACCTCCCCCGCCGCGGAATCCTGGGATGCTGGAGGTCTACACATCTTCGTATGGGGGGCAGGCAACGGTGGAGGACAGCGTGCGGGTGGTCATCGCCGAGGATTCGGTGCTGCTCCGGGAGGGGCTCACCCGGCTGCTCACCGACCGGGGCCACGAGGTCGTCGCCGGGGTCGGCGACGGCGTGGCGCTGGTCAAGACGGTCGGGGACCTGGCCGCCGAGGGCAGCGCGCCGGACGTCGTCGTCGCCGACGTGCGGATGCCCCCGACCCACACCGACGAAGGGGTCCGCGCGGCTGTCCAACTGCGGCGCGAGCATCCGGACGTCGGCGTGCTGGTGCTCTCGCAGTACGTGGAGGAGCAGTACGCCACCGAGCTGATCGCCGGCTCCAGCCGCGGCGTCGGGTACCTGCTGAAGGACCGGGTGGCGGAGGTCCGCGAGTTCGTCGACGCCGTCGTGCGCGTCGCCGAGGGCGGCACGGCGCTCGATCCGGAGGTCGTCGCGCAGTTGCTGGGCCGCAGCCGCAAGCAGGACGTGCTGGCCGGGCTGACCCCGCGGGAGCGCGAGGTGCTGGGCCTGATGGCCGAGGGCCGGACGAACTCGGCCATCGCCGGGCAGCTCGTGGTGAGCGACGGCGCGGTGGAGAAGCACGTCAGCAACATCTTCATGAAGCTCGGCCTGGCGCCGAGTGAGGGAGATCACCGCCGGGTGCTCGCGGTCCTGACGTATCTCAACTCCTGACCGCCCCCCGCCCCGGCGGTGCGCCCCGGCCCCCGTTCCGGTGACAAGGGATTGTCACACCGGCGGATGGGGTCAAGAGGGGCATTAGATAGTGACAAAAAGGGATATAACCTGACGTCTCGCCACCGTCCAGTTTGCGGACGGGCTCAGGAAGGCATGCCTAACCCGCGTACGATGTTCACTGGGTCAGGCGGTCGGAATCCCGTTCCCGAGCGGCCGCCGCGAGGGAGGTCCACGAAGGTGACCAGCGAGGTCAACAGCAAAGAGGTCAAGCGTCTGGACCGGGTGATCATCCGGTTCGCCGGTGACTCCGGAGACGGGATGCAACTGACCGGCGACCGCTTCACCTCGGAGACCGCGTCGTTCGGCAACGACCTGTCGACGCTGCCGAACTTCCCCGCCGAGATCCGCGCCCCCGCAGGCACGCTGCCGGGGGTTTCCAGTTTCCAGGTGCACTTCGCCGACCACGACATCCTCACCCCGGGCGACGCCCCCAACGTGCTGGTGGCGATGAACCCGGCCGCCCTGAAGGCGAACATCGGGGACGTCCCGCGCGGCGCCGAGGTGATCGTCAACACCGACGAGTTCAACAAGCGCGCGATGGCCAAGGTGGGCTACGAGGCGAGCCCCCTGGAGGACGGCTCCCTCGACGGGTACAGCGTGCACGAGGTGCCGCTGACCACGCTCACGGTCGAGGCGCTGAAGGAGTTCGGGCTGTCCCGCAAGGACGCGGGCCGCTCCAAGAACATGTTCGCCCTCGGGCTGCTGAGCTGGATGTACCACCGGCCCACCGAGGGCACGATCGGGTTCCTGCGGGCCAAGTTCGCCAAGAAGCCGGACATCGCCGAGGCCAACATCGCCGCCTTCCGGGCGGGGTGGAACTTCGGCGAGACGACGGAGGACTTCGCCGTCTCGTACGAGGTCGCCCCGGCCCAGTCTGCGTTCCCCGCCGGCACCTACCGCTCGATCTCGGGGAACCTGGCGCTCGCGTACGGCCTGATCGCCGCGGGGCAGCAGGCGGACCTGCCGCTCTTCCTCGGCTCGTACCCGATCACGCCGGCCTCCGACATCCTGCACGAGCTGAGCCGGCACAAGAACTTCGGCGTGCGCACCTTCCAGGCCGAGGACGAGATCGCCGGCATCGGCGCCGCGCTCGGCGCGGCCTTCGGCGGCGCGCTGGGCGTGACGACCACCTCGGGCCCCGGTGTCGCACTGAAGGCCGAGACCGTGGGCCTGGCCGTGTCCCTCGAGCTGCCGCTGCTGATCGTGGACATCCAGCGCGGCGGCCCGTCGACCGGGCTGCCCACCAAGACCGAGCAGGCGGACCTGCTGCAGGCGATGTACGGGCGCAACGGCGAGGCACCGGTGCCGATCGTCGCGCCGGCCACGCCGTCGGACTGCTTCACGGCGGCCCTGGACGCGGCCCGGATCGCGCTGACGTACCGCACGCCGGTGATGCTGCTCTCCGACGGCTACCTCGCCAACGGCTCCGAGCCCTGGCGGATCCCGGAGGTCGACGACCTGCCGGACCTGCGGGTGCAGTTCGCCAGCAAGACGAACCACACCATGGCCGACGGCACCGAGGTCTTCTGGCCGTACAAGCGCGACCCGCAGACCCTCGCCCGCCCGTGGGCGATCCCCGGCACGCCGGGTCTGGAGCACCGCATCGGCGGGATCGAGAAGGAGGACGGCTCGGGCAACATCTCGTACTCGCCGTCCAACCACGACCTGATGGTGCGCACCCGCCAGGCGAAGGTCGACGGCATCGAGGTGCCCGACATCGAGGTCGACGACCCCGAGGGCAAGGCGCGCACGCTGGTGCTGGGCTGGGGCTCGACTTACGGGCCCATCACCGCGGCCGTACGCCGCGTGCGCCGCGCCGGCGACCACATCGCGCAGGCCCATCTGCGCTACCTCAACCCGTTCCCGGGCAACCTCGGCGAGGTGCTGACCGCGTACGACAAGGTCGTCGTGCCCGAGATGAACCTCGGCCAGCTCGCGACCCTGGTCCGGGCCAGGTACCTCGTGGACGCCTTCTCCTACAACCAGGTCAACGGCATGCCGTTCAAGGCCGAGCAGCTCGCCACCGCTCTCAAGGAGGCCATCGACAATGGCTGAGACGACCGCCGAGGGACCGGCGATCGACACCCTTTCGCTGATCCCCAAGGCCGAAGCCAAGCAGTCCATGAAGGACTTCAAGACGGACCAGGAAGTGCGCTGGTGCCCCGGCTGCGGCGACTACGCCGTCCTCGCCGCCGTCCAGGGGTTCATGCCGGAGCTGGGCCTGGCCAAGGAGAACATCGTCTTCGTCTCCGGCATCGGCTGCTCGTCCCGCTTCCCGTACTACATGAACACGTACGGGATGCACTCCATCCACGGCCGCGCCCCGGCCATCGCCACCGGCCTGGCCAGCACCCGGCGCGATCTGTCCGTCTGGGTCGTCACCGGCGACGGCGACGCGCTGTCCATCGGCGGCAACCACCTGATCCACGCGCTCCGCCGCAACGTCAACCTCAAGATCCTGCTCTTCAACAACCGGATCTACGGGCTGACCAAGGGGCAGTACTCGCCGACCTCCGAGGTCGGCAAGGTCACCAAGTCGACCCCGATGGGCTCGCTGGACGCGCCGTTCAACCCGGTCTCGCTGGCGCTCGGCGCGGAGGCGTCGTTCGTCGCCCGTACGGTCGACTCGGACCGCAAGCACCTCACCGAGACGCTGCGCGCGGCGGCGGCCCACCCGGGCACGGCGCTGATCGAGATCTACCAGAACTGCAACATCTTCAACGACGACGCCTTCGAGGTGCTGAAGGACCGCGAGCAGGCGCAGGAGGCGGTGATCCGGCTCCAGCACGGGCAGCCGATCCGCTTCGGCGCCGACGGCCACAAGGGCGTCGTGCGGAACCCGGCCACGGGCGACCTGGAGATCGTGGAGGTGACGCCGGAGAACGAGGCGGACGTCCTCGTCCACGACGCCCACGCCGCCACCCCGACGACGGCGTTCGCGCTTTCCCGGCTGGCCGACCCGAACACCCTGCACCACACCCCGATCGGCATCCTGAGGGACGTGAACCGGAAGGTGTACGACACGGAGATGGCGGAGCAGCTCGACGACGCGGTGCAGCAGAAGGGCAAGGGCGACCTCGCCGGGCTGCTCGCGGGCGGCGACACCTGGACGGTGCTCGGCTGAGCCGAGTGCCGACCCCGGACTGACGGTCCTGCGACCGCCGGTCCCCCGCTGATACGACCCGGGCCCGGGCCTGAGCACCTCAGGCCCGGGCTTCGTCGTACCCCTCACGCGCCGCGGTCACCGCGGGCACGCTGTCGTTCGCCCAGATCGCCAGGGGCCGTACCCGCAGAGCCGCCTCCTCGCCGAGCGGCGTCAGCGAGTACTCCACGTGCGGCGGGATGACGGGCTTCGCCTCGCGCAGCACGAGGCCGTCGCGCTCCAGCGTCTGCAGGGTCTGGGCGAGCATCTTCTCGCTCACCCCGCCGATCCGCCGCCGCAGCGCGCTGAACCGCATCGTGCCGTCCAGCAGCGCGAGCAGCACCAGCACGCCCCAGCGGCTGACGACGTGCTCCATGATGTTCCGGGCGGGGCAGTCGGCCGTGATCAGGTCCGGAAAGTCCCGCAGCCGGGGCGCCGCATCTCCCTCTGCCTGCATGCTTACCTCCACACCAGTACCTTACGTGAAAGTGGGTACTTTCTCTTCGTAAGTGTGCAGCCTACGGTGGCTGACATGAAGATCACCGTCACCGGAGCCACCGGGCACCTCGGCCGCCACGTCATCGCCGCACTGCTGGAGCAGATGCCCGCGGAGCGGGTGGCCGCCGTCGTACGCAGCAGGGAGAAGGCCGCGGACCTCGCGGCGCTCGGGGTGGAGGTGCGGGTCGCCGACTACGACGAGCCGGCCACGCTGGCGGACGCCTTCCGCGCGGGCGAGCGGGTGCTGTTCGTCTCGGGCAACGCGGTCGGGCGGCGGGTGCCGCAGCACCGGTCCGTGGTCGACGCCGCCGCGGCGGCGCGGGTGGGGCTGCTCGCGTACACCGGCATATTGGGCGGGCCGAAGGCGGACTTCCTGCTGGCGGACGAGCACAAGGCGACCGAGCAGATCATCCTCGACTCCGGACTGCCGTACGCCTTCCTGCGCAACGGCTGGTACCACGAGGTCCACACCGACCAGCTCGCCGCCGTCCTCGAAAGCGGCGCCGTGCTCGGCAGCGCGGGCGCCGGCCGGATCGCCGCCGCCGCCCGCGCCGACTACGCCGCCGCGGCCGCCGCGGTGCTGACCGGCGAGGGGCACGAGGGCCGGGCGTACGAGCTGAGCGGCGACACGGCGTGGAGCCTGCCGGAGTACGCGGCGGAGGTCGCCCGGCAGTCCGGCACCCAGGTCGGCTACCGCGACCTGCCGCCCGCCGAGCACCGCCGGGTCCTGCTCGGCGCCGGGCTGCCGAAGGCGATGGCCGACGTGCTCGTCGACGTCGACGCGGCCGTCTCCCGCGGGCTGCTGGCCGGCACGTCCGGCGAACTGTCCCGGCTCATCGGCCGGCCGACGACGCCGCTGGCGGACGCGGTCGCGGCGGGGCTCGCGGCGGGGCTCGCGGCGGGGCTTGCGGGAGGCTCCGCGGCTCGGTGACCGTAAGGACCCAAATACTGATACAGATATGACAATGGGCTCTCCCGCCCGCTACCGTCGGCACGGCGCCCGCCGTGCGGGCAGCGGAACGGGAGGGCGGCCGTGGGGTCATCAGGTGAAGCACCGGATCGCGCGGCGAGCGAGGCCCGGCTCGGGCTCCTCTACGGCTTCGCCGCGTACGGCAGTTGGGGCGTCATCCCGCTCTTCTGGCCGCTGCTGGAACCCGCGAGTCCGGCGGAGATCCTGGCCAACCGGATGGTGTGGTCGCTGGTCGCCTGCATCCTGCTCCTGCTGGTGCTGCGCCGCTGGTCCTGGATCCGGCCGCTGCTGCGCGAGCCGCGGCGGCTGGCGCTGGTCGCGGGGGCGGCGGCGACGATCACCGTCAACTGGTTCGTCTACATCTGGGCCGTCAACTCGGGCCACGTCGTCGAGGCGGCCCTCGGCTACTTCATCAACCCCCTCGTGAGCATCGCCTTCGGCGTGCTGCTGCTGCGGGAGCGGCTGCGCGGGCTGCAGTGGATCGCGGTCGGGGTGGGCACGGCGGCTGTCGTCGTGCTGACGGTGGGCTACGGCCGGCTGCCGTGGATCGCACTGGTGCTGGCCTTCTCGTTCGGGACGTACGGGCTGATCAAGAAGCGGATCGGACTGGAGGGCATCGAGTCCTTCGCGGCCGAGACGGCGGTGCAGTTCCTGCCCGCGCTGGTGTTCATGGTGATCCTGGGCGCCCGCGGCGACTCGACGTTCCACACCGAGGGCGTCGGCCACGCGCTGCTCCTCGCGAGCTGCGGCGTGATCACCGCGTTCCCCCTGATCTGCTTCGGCGCGGCGGCCGTCCGGCTGCCGCTGTCGACGATCGGCCTGATGCAGTACCTGGCGCCGACGCTGCAGTTCGTGCTGGGGGTCCTGTACTTCCGCGAGTCGATGCCGGCGGAGCGCTGGGCGGGCTTCCTGCTGGTCTGGCTGGCGCTTGCCCTGCTCACGTACGACGCGCTGCGCACCGCCCGCCGCGGCCGGCTGGAGCTGCGCCGGGCGGAGGCGGAGGCGAGGGCGGCGGCCGCGGGCGGCGAGGCGGCCGCGACCGGGGAGACGAAGGCGGCTGCGGGGGGCGTGCCGGAAGCGGCGAACCCGGGCCGGGCCGGCTGAGGCACCGACTGAGACACCGGCCGAGGCAGCGGCCTGCGGGCGGCGTACGTGACGGCGGCGGGACGCCGGCCGGAACGGCGCACGTAAGGTGCGGGGATGGGGCGTGAGCGGGTGGACATGTCGGAGTTGCGGGCGCAGGTGGTGACCGCGGGGGTCATGGGTGCCCTCGCGGGGGCAGCCCTCGCCGGGGGTCGGGGAGCGCGTACGGCGGTCAAGGGGGCGGCCGCCGGGGCGGCCGGGCTCGGGGTCGCCGAGGCGGTCGCCCGGATACGGCAGCGGCCGGGCGAGATCCCGGCACTGTGGCAGCGCATCGCCGCGAGCGGCGCCCTGGCCGCCGGCGCGGGGTGGGCGGGCGCCCGGCTGACGGGCGCGGGCCCGGTGGCAATGGGCACGGTCGCGGGTGCGACGGCGGGTGCGCTGGGCATACGGCCGCACAAGGTCGCCCTGGGCCCGGTGGTGGGCGCGGCGGTCGGCGGCGCGTACGCGCTGCGCGGCGGCGCGGGTGCCCTTGCCTCCCCTCCGCGGCGGCCCCGCGGGACCCGTACGAGCGGGAAGGCCCGCCCGGCCGCGCCCGTCTCCGCGCCCCGCCTCCGGCCCGCGCTCATCCCCGGCCCCGCGCCGGCGGGTTCGTATCCCCTGCGCCGCCGCGGCCGCCCCCATCCCGGCCGGCCCGGGGTCGTCGCCGCGCGGGGTGCCGCCGTGGCGGCGGGGGCCGTGGTGGCGTTCCGGGTGGTCTCCGCGCTGGTGTTCCGGGAGGCGCAGGTCAGCCTCGTCGCCGAGGAGGCCGCCACCGAGGACCTGCCGTTCGTCGTGCCGCTCGAAGCGCGGTCCGCGTACGTCGGCACCTCCTACGTGCGCGACCTCGCCGGCGTCCTCGGCGGTACGTACACCGCCGACGCCCCCGACGTCGGCATCGTCGAGTCGCTCGACGCCCTCGCGGGACCCGGCTTCGACCCCGCGGAAGTGAACCCGCGGGTACGGGAGTTCTACGAGCACACCGCCCGCTTCACCCTCGACATCGAACCCCGCTGGCGCCTCTGGGTCCGTCCCGGCTACCTCCTCTACCGCGCCCTCGTCGCCCAGCCCCTGGGCCAGGCCAACGTGCCGATGAACCAGCGCGAGGTGCAGCGCGGCATGCGCAGCCGCATCGACACCATCACCCCAGCACCGGACAGGGCGGCCGCCGGGGAGACCGCGATCCGCGGCTGGATCCGCTCCTTCGCCGACACCGAAGAACCCATCTACGTCGGCATCTACACCACGTACCGGCACGGCGGCCGCGGCTACGTCAGCGTCGGATTCCCGCTCCCCCACGCCAGCTTCACCGCCACCCTCCTCCCCCGCGCCCGCCCCGGCGGCGGCCTGACGCTCACCAGCCACGCGGCGGACGAGGCGGGTGCCGGCGGCACCGACCACCCCGGCCACTACCTGACGTACATCGACCCCGAGACGCGCGAGCTGACCACCCTCGGCGTGCACAGCTTCGCCGAGCGGCTCGACGTCCACGTCGGCGGCGACGGCCGGCTCCGCGCCGAACACGCCTTCTCGGTCTTCGGCATCCCGTTCCTCGTCCTGCACTACCGAATGGACCGCAAGGCATGACGCACGACGACTGGACCCCCGTCACCACCGGCGAGTCCGGTGCCACCGTCCTCCGCAGCCCGGACGGCACCCGCTACGCCAAGCACGTACCCGCGGCGGACCCCGCCGGGGCCGCCGCACTCGCGGAGGAGCGCGACCGCGTCGCCTGGCTGGCCGGCCAGGGCGTGCCGGGACCCCGCGTCCTCGACTGGCGCTCCGACGGCACCGGCGCCCGCCTGGTCACCGCCGCCGTCCCGGGCATCTCCGCCGACCAGTTGCCGCCCGAGGACCTGCGGGCCTGCTGGAGCCGCATCGCGGAGGCGGTACGCGCCCTGCACGCGCTCCCCGCCGCCGGCTGCCCGTACCGCAGGGACCTGGACGACGTGATCGCCACCGCCCGCGACGTCGTCGCCCGCGGCGCCGTCCAGCCCGACTTCCTGCCCGAGGAGCAACAGCACACCCCGCCCGCGGAGTTGCTGGCCCGCCTCGAACCCCAGCTCGCCCGGCGCCGGAAGCAGGCCGCCGACGACACCGTCGTCTGCCACGGCGACCTCACCCTGCCGAACATCGTCCTCGACCCCGGGACCCTGGACGTGTCGGGCTTCGTCGACCTGGGCCGCCTCGGACTCGCCGACCGCCACAGCGACCTGGCCCTGCTCCTGGCCAACTCCCGCGAAACCTGGCCGGACGAGGCCCAGGCCCGCGCCCAGGACGCCGCCTTCGCCGAGCACTACGGCACGGCCCCCGACCCCGACCGCCTCCGCTTCTACCTCCACCTCGACCCCCTCACCTGGGGCTGACCGCTGGGGCCGACCGCCGCGGCAGCCGGCAAGGGCCCCTCCGTCCGCGCGGCCCGCGGAGGTCCGGACGGTGGCCGCCCCGCCCGCGGGTCGCTGCCGGTCACGGTGCGGGTCGGTCGTCCGCAGCCGCGTCCTGGGCTTCGGCGCCGTCCGGTATCCGGTAGCCCGCGCGGGCGACGGTGAGGATCACGTCGGGCGGGCCGAGCTTGCGGCGCAGGCGGGCCACCGTGACCGGGACCGTCTTGGTGAACGGGTCGGTGTTCTCGTCCCAGACCTGTTCCAGCAACTGCTCGGCGCTGAGGGGCGTCGGGGCCGCTGCCAGCAGAGCGGCCAGCACCTCGAACTCCTTGGGTGAGAGACGCAGGGGACGGCCCAGCCGTAGCGCGGTCCGCAGTACGGGGTCGAGTTCGATGCCCGCCGCCCGCAGGATCCGCGGCTTGGCGGACGGCCGGCGGCGGGCCAGCGACCGGATACGCAGGATGAGTTCGGGAAAGTGGAAGGGTTTGGGGAGGTAGTCGTCGGCGCCGAGCGTCAGGCCCGTGACGCGGTCTCCGGGCGAGCCCGCGGCGGTGAGCATGAGGATCATCGCCGGCTCCGGTGCGGCCGTGATCTGCCGGGTCAGCACGTCACCGTGCAGCCCCGGCAGGTCGCGGTCCAGGACGACGACGTCGTAGCCGGTGGCGGCCGCCTTCTCGGCGCCGGTCAGGCCGTCGTACGCGACGTCGACGGCCATGCCCTGGTCCCGTAGCCCCTCGGCGATGTCGTCGGCGAGGCGGCGCACGTCCTCCACGACCAGGATCCTCACAGTTCCACCTCCGCGCGCAGCCCGCCTGCCGCCCGGGCATGCAGGGTGAGTGTGCCGTGGTGCGCCGTCGCGATGGCCGAAACGATCGACAGACCCAGGCCCGTGCCGGGGCGGGACGTCCGGTCACCGCCAAGGCGCAGGAACGGCTGGCCGAGCAGGGCCACCGAGGCCGGTTCCAGGGGCTCGCCGCCGCTCTCGACGGTGAGCCGGGCCCGGGGGCCGCCGCCCGGCTCCGGCGGAAGCAGCGCCGTCGTGATCCGGAGCCAGCCCTCGGGTTCGTTGTGCGTGACCGCGTTGTCGACGAGGTTCTCGACGAGACTCGTCAGCAGCATCGCGTTCCCCTGCACCGTGACGGGGGCGAGCCGTAGCTCCACGGTGAGTCCGCCGGCGGCGATCGCGGCGGCACGGGCGGCCAACGCCGTCTCGGCGACCGCCGGCAACTCGACGGCCGAGGCCCCGGCGCGGCCGTTGTTCTGCGCCCGGGCCAGCAGAAGCAGCCCCTCCAGCAGCCGGTCGGCGGCGTCCAGACCCTCGTGGAGTTTGCCGGCGAGCACCGTGACCTCCCCGGCAGGCTGCGGCTTGCCGAGGGCGACGTCGACCGAGGTGCGCATCATCGTGAGGGGGGTGCGCAGTTCGTGCGAAGCGTTCGCGACGAATCGTCGCTGCGCCTCGAAGGCCAGCTCCAGCCGGGACAGCAGACCGTTGATCGTGTGCGCGAGTTCGGTGAGCTCGTCCCGGGGCCCGGCGGGGGCGAGCCGTTCATGGAGGTTCCGCTCGGAGATGTGCCGGGTCTTCGCGGCCATCGCACGCAACGGGCCGAGCACCCGCCCGGCGACGACCCAGCCGAGTGCGGCGGACAGGACGGCCATTCCGGCGAGTACCGCCAGGGACTGGGCGAAGACGGCGCGGACGGTGTGGGCGGTCGGGGCGACCAGTACATCCGCGCTCTTCACATTCGTCCCCGGGGGAAGGCCGGGCAGCGGCCCGGCGGCATCGACCGCGTCGGGTGCCGTCACCGAGGGCGGGTCCGGGGCGAAGGTCACGAGGACCGGCTGACGGAACACCACCAGCCATGCCAGGGCCACCAGCACGATACCGGAAACGAGGAAGAGCGAGGCGTACAGGATCGTCAGGCGCATGCGTATCGTGCGCGGACGCCACGTGATCGGCACTCCCTGCGCACCTCCCCCGTCGTACGGCCGTGTTGCCCGGCCCAGTATCGGCGTGCGGCGTCAACAACCCGATAACAGGTGCCGTAGAGCCGCTGTTGCCGCCCGGCGCGTAGACCTGTCGCGAACGGACCACCGGACCCGGAAAGAGGAGAAGACCATGGGTCAAGGGAAGCGAATGGGGGCGCTGGCGGCGGCGGCCGGGATCTGCCTCGGTCTGGCCGGCGCCGGCCCGGGAACCGCCGCCGGAGCCGCGGCGCCGGCGGTGAACTGGCGGCCCTGCCCCGAGTATTCCGACTCGGTGCTCGACTACCTGCGTATCCGGAAGGAGGACCGCGGGAAGTTCCGCGACCTGTGGGCACGGACCGAATGCGGAACCGTCGACGTGCCGTTGGACTACCGGCGCCCCGACGGCGAGCACATCACCGTCGCGCTCACCCGCCTCAAGGCCAGGGACCAGGGGCACCGCCTCGGCAGCCTGGCCACGAACCCCGGCGGCCCCGGGGGCAGCGGCTATCTGATGCCGGCCATGCTGAGCCTCGACAGCCCGACCGTGGCGGAGCTGGGCGACCGCTACGACCTCATCGGCTTCGACCCGCGCGGAATCGGCTACAGCACGTCCTGGGACTGCCCGCAGACCGGACCTGGCGGCCCGACGGTTCCGGACACGCAACCGCTGACGAAGGCCGAAGTCAGGCAGGTGTACGACGAGGAAGCCGAGCGCAACGCGGCCTGTTCGTCCGCCAGTCCCCCGTTCCTCTCCGGGCTGACCACCGCGAACGCCGCGCGGGATCTCGACCTCATCCGCCGTGCGCTCGGGGAGCGGCGGATGAGCTACTACGGGGCCTCGTGGGGGACGCAACTCGGCGCCGTCTACCGCAGCATGTTCCCGGCGACGATCGGCCGCATGTGGCTGGACAGCGTGGTCTCGCCGCGTGCGTACGACCTCGCCTACCGGTTCGACGACGCGGCGAAGACCCAGGAGCGGCTCTTCGACCTGTTCGCGCAGTGGCTGGCGGAGCGGGACGGCACGTACGGCCTCGGCACGACCGCAGCGGACGTCCGGGCGAAGGTGCTGGCGATGCGGGAGGCGGCGGACGCGGACCCCTGGCGCTTCACCGACGTCGACGGGGCGCTGGGCGGCGGCTTCATCGCGTTCCTGGCCTCGGCGACCAACTTCGACTATCCGCAGGCGGCCGGCATCCTGCGCGTCCTGACGACGGCGGTGAACGGCGGTCCCGCACCCCAGGCGGTCAAGGACGTGATCGGCGGCCCGGACGGCGCCCCGCCCGAGCCGCCGGCGGGTGCGCCCGTGGACTTCGACAGCACGGCGAGCAGGGCCTACCTGTGCAACGAGGACACCAGCTCGCGGGAGTTCGAGCCGCTGTGGCACGAGTACCGGCGCAACCTCGACCGCAACCCGATCACCGGCCAGATGACGGCACTCCGCCCGACCTGCGCGGGCTGGACGCTCCCGGTGCAGCGGTTCCCGCTGCGGTGGAGCAGCGGCTCGCTGCAGTTGTCCGGGCACTCGTACGAAACGGCGACCCCGTTTGCGTGGGCCCGTCAGATGCAGGACCGCATCGGCGGAAACCTGCTGACGGTCGAGGACTTCGCACACGCCTCGGTGCCGTTCGCACCGGAGTGCGCGGCACGCCTCGTCGCGTACTTCGAGACGGGCAGCCCGGACGACGGCACCTGCCCGGGCATCCAGCCCAAGGACGACCGCTCCGCCGCTTTCGCCGCCCCGCCGCCGGCCCTGACCTTCGTGCCGTAACCCGGGGCGGGCGGCCTGTCGCCCGCCCCGGGGTCTTCTCCGCGGCGCCGTGGTCCGGCGGCGCGGAGGAGGCACCGGGGCGCGTCAGGCCGGCGCGCCCGCCCTGATCAGGCGGACGTGTGCCTCCTGGAGTCCCTCCGGAAGGGCGTCCGGGCTGAACCAGTCCGCCGCGAGGATCTCGAAGTCGTCGAGCTTCAGGGTGCCGCCCACGTGCAGCGCCTCGTACGCGATCTCGGCGCGCAGCCGGTAGCCGCTGGTCACCTGGACCAGGCGGCCGGGCACGACGTCGAGGCCGGTCTCCTCCCTGACCTCGCGGACGACCGTCTGCGCGAACTCCTCGCCCTTGACCGCGAAGCCGGTCGGCAGGCCCCAGGGCCGGGAGTCGGGCCACATGCGGTGCTTGAGCAGCAGCACCTGGCCCCGCTCGTTCCGCACCACACCCGTCACGCCGATCATGAACTTGGCCTGGGTGAGCCAGAGGATCCGCCACTGCAGGGGACCGCGCAGGAGCTTCCAGGCCCGGGCGACGACACGCTTCATGTGTCGCATCTTGTCAGGAGTGGTCCGCTTCGCGCCGGGCTCTGAGGGTGCGGACCTTGTGGCGGTTGCCGCAGCGCTCCATGGAGCACCAGCGGCGGCGGCCCGGGCGGGAGGTGTCGGCGAAGAGGAGGTAGCAGCGCTCGCCCGCGCACTCGCGGATGCGGTGCGCGTACGGGCCGGAGAAGAGGTCCACCGCGTCGCGCGCGACCGTCGCCAGGAGCCGGGCCGTCGTCGCAGGTCCCGGGGCCCAGGACGGGGTGCCGTCGGGGGTGAGGCGGGGGGCGAGCGGGGGTTGGGCGGCGGCGGCGTTGAGGACGGCGAGGTCCGCGGCGGGGAGGGGTTCGGCGTGCGCGCGGGCCTGGGTGAGGCGGAACAGGGCGTCGCGCAGGTGGCGTACGGCCGGTACGTCGTCGTCGGTGACCGACAGCTCCGGCACCGGGCGCAGCCTGCTCGCCGCCGTCCACGCCACGACGTCCGCGGGGGTGTGCAGCACCTCGTACCGCGCGAAGGGACCCGGGCCGCCGGTCGTCAGCAACTCCAGGCTCAGCGCGCCCGGATCGAAGCGGAAGACCTGGCCGTCCGGGGGTCGCATCTCGACGCCCGGGGCGCGGGCGCTTGCCTCGTCCACCATGTAACCAGTATAACCGGTACATGGTTCCCACGCACTGGAAGCTCGTCATCGACGCCACCGACCCGCACGCCCAGGCCGACTTCTGGGCCGCCGCCCTCGGCTACGAGGTGGAGGACAACAGCCCGCTCATCGAGCAGCTCCTCACCGCGGGCGCCGTCCCCGAGGACGTGCTGACCCGCCACCACGACCGCCGCGCCTGGCGCACCGCCGCCGCCGTCCGGCACCCCGACGACCCGTACGACCCCACCTCCGGCACCGGGCTCGGCCGCCGGCTGCTCTTCAACCAGGTCCCCGAGCCCAAGCCCGCCCACAAGAACCGCCTGCACCTCGACCTCCACCCCGAGTCCGGGCGGCGCGAGGAGGAGACGGCCCGGCTCGCGGAGCTGGGGGCCGCAGTCGTCCGGCACGTCAAGGAACAGGGCGGCGAGTGGACCGTGATGACGGACCCGGAGGGGAACGAGTTCTGTGTGCACTGACGGGAGCGCACGCGCACGCAAAGGCCGCCGCGTGCCGGGGAGGCGCGCGGCGGCCTTGCGGTGCGGTACTGCGGTCAGCCCGCGGCGGCCGCCAGGGCCTCCGGGGTGACGGCGCCGACGTAGACCTTGTCGTCCGTGATCAGCACGTTGACGAGCCTGCTCTCGAAGACCCGGCCCGCGTCCGTCTTGTCGGTGAAGAAGTCGAGGGCGGCCCCGACCCCGTCCTCGCTCAGCGTGCCGCCGGGCAGCGAGATCTCGGCGATCGAGCCCCAGCCCTCGCCGTGGACCTTCACGTCCTCCAGGCCGCCGGCCTTGCCGCCCCCGGCCCGGTCGCCACCGGTCCAGTCGCCGCCGAAGCCGCCGAAGCCCTCGCCGAAGTCACCGCCGTGGCCCTCGCCGAAGCCCTCGTCGAGCCCCTTCTCGGTCACGTCGGCACCCGCGGGCGGCTTGAACAGGTCCGCGGCCGGCTTGTTGAAGTCGACCTTCGTGAAGCCGGCGTCCAGGACCGCCTTGCCGTCGTCCGCCGTGAGCGCCACCCGCAGCGGCACGCCGTTGTCGGCGTCCACCGCGATCGTGACGTCCCGGACCGTCGACTCGTCCTGCTTCGGCGTCAGCCGCAGCTCGTACGCGTCCTGCCCGGCCACCTGCGCCGTGCCGGCGACGTCCACGTCCGTCGTCTCGTCCGCGGCCTTCAGCAGCCGCTCCGCCAGCTCCTGCGGGGTGGCGTCCTTCAGGTCCTTCGGCAGGCCCAGGTCGTGCTCCCCGGCGTCCTTCTTCCCCGCGTCCTTCGGCAGCGTGGAGTGGGACACCTCGTCGGAGGCGCCGCCGAACGTCCACACGTCCTGGCCGTTGCGCACCACGGTCTGATCGCCGTCGGAGCCCTTGAGCGTGACCCGCTGCTTCTCCGGGCCGTCGGCCGCGACCTGCAGCTTGGTGTCGCCGGCGAGCAGCCGGGAGAGGTCCGCGCCTTCGCCACCGCCGCCGCCGAACGGTATGGAGGGCAGGCCCAGGTCGGTGCTGACCTTCACCGTGCCGTCGACCGACTCGACCTCCGACGCCAGCACCTTGGCGATCAGTTCCTCGGCCGTCACGTCGTCCTTGCTCGGTCCTTCGTCCTGCGCCAGCGCGGGGACCAGGCCGATGGTGGCGGCGGCAAGCCCCGCGATACCCAGGGGCACCCCGTACCGCACCGCCTTTCTGCGCCGGGCCGCGGCGAGGTCCGCGGCGCGGTCCTCTGCCTCGTCGGCGGGTCGCTCCGGTGGGATCAGTGCCATGGGAAGTACCTCCGTCTCCGCGAGGGTCCGCGGAAAGTCATTCGCTGCGTCACGGCTTCCCCTCCATCACAACAAACCGGACGGCCCCTGGCGTCAGCCCCTGGGTGCAGCTTCGATTACTCCTGTCGTATGACGGCATCCGCCCTGGGAGGGGGGATCACCCTGACTCCTTCTACGGGTCGTCCGCTCGGGGACCGCGGCCGGCACCGCTACCCCGCCCGGTCCACCACCGCGTCGCACAGCCCCTCCAGGGCCGTCCGCGCCGGGCACGCCGGCAGCGCCGTGAGGATCGCCCGGGCCTCCGCCGCGTACCGCACGGTGTCCCGCCTGGCCTGCTCCACCGCCGGGTGGACCCGCAGCCGGGCCAGGGCCTCCGCGTGCCGCGAGTCGTCCGTCAGGTCGTCGGCGAGCAGCGCCGCCAGCTCCAGGTCCGCCGGCTCGCGGTGGCGCTGGGCGGCGGCGCGCAGGTGCAGCACCGGCAGCGTCGCGACGCCCTCGCGCAGGTCGGTGCCGGGGGTCTTCCCCGACTCGGTGCCGTCGCTGGTGATGTCGAGCAGGTCGTCCGCAAGCTGGAAGGCGATGCCGATGCGCTCGCCGTACTGCGTCAGCACCTCCACCACCGACTCGTCGGCGCCCGCGGTCAGCGCGCCGAAGCGGCCGGAGACGGCGATGAGCGAGCCGGTCTTGCCGGCGAGCACGTCCAGGTAGTGGTCGACCGGGTCGCGGCCCTCGGTCGGTCCCGCGGTCTCCAGGATCTGCCCGGTGACCAGCCGCTCGAACGCCTGGGCCTGGATACGGACCATCTCGGGGCCCAGGTCGGCCAGTAGCCGCGAGGCGCGCGCGAAGAGGAAGTCACCGGTGAGGACGGCGACGGAGTTGGCCCAGCGGCTGTTGGCGCTGGGGACGCCGCGGCGTACGGCGGCCTCGTCCATCACGTCGTCGTGGTAGAGGGTGGCCAGGTGCGTCAGCTCGACGACGACGCCGGAGGGCGCGACGCCCGGCGCGTGCGGATCGCCGAACTGCGCGGCGAGCATGACAAGCAGGGGGCGGAATCTCTTGCCGCCCGCGCGGACGAGATGCCGCGCGGCCTCGGTGATGAACGGCACATCGCTCTTCGTAGCCTCCAGGAGCCCCTCTTCGACGGCCGCCAGTCCGGCGTCGACATCGGCTTCCAAGGCGCGGTCCTGAACGCTGAGCCCCAAGGGCGCGACCACGGTCACGAGGGCTCCTCCTGTCTGCAGACGTTCATGTGGAACAGATTGTCGATGTGTCGTTAGCAACCACCATGCACCACGTTCGCAGCGTATCCGGTCACGCGACGATCACGTCGGGCGGCTTCCCCTAGGCCGACCTGGGGGTCGTAACCTGAGGTCCCCAGCCCGCCGACCACGATGAGGCAGGACCCCGCGATGTCCGAGCACAGCCCGCTCGACGTGCCCGAAGGCGATCCCTTCGGGCCGCACAACCTTCCGTACGGTGTCTTCTCCGCGCCCGACGGCACGAACCCCCGAGTGGGCGTGCGCTACGGCGATTACGTCCTGGACACCGCCGCCGTCGCGGCGGCCCTCGGCTCCCCGCACGCGGCGCTGCTCGCCGCCAGGACGCTGGCGCCGCTGATGGCCGCGGGCCGGCCGGTGTGGCAGGCGGTACGGGCCGAGGTGACCGGCTGGCTGACCGGCCCGGCGCACCGCGCCGCCGTCGAGCCGCACCTGCACGAGGTGGACCGCGTCGCGCTGCACATGCCCTTCGAGGTCGGCGACTACGTCGACTTCTACTCCAGCGAGCACCACGCCGCCAACGTCGGCCGCATCTTCCGCCCCGGCGAGGAGCCCCTGACGCCCAACTGGAAGCACCTGCCCATCGGCTACCACGGCAGGTCCGGCACGATCGTCCCCACCGGCACCCCCGTCGTACGCCCCGCGGGCCAGCGCAAACGCGCCGCCGACGACCCCGCGCCCGAACCGGCTTCTCCCGCCCGGCCCGGCCCTGTGTTCGGACCCAGCATCCGCCTCGACATCGAAGCCGAAGTCGGCTTCGTCATCGGCGTACCGTCGCGGATGGGCACGCCCGTGCCCCGTACCGCCTTCCGCGACCACGTCTTCGGCGTCTGCCTGGTCAACGACTGGTCCGCGCGCGACGTCCAGCCGTGGGAGCAGCGCCCCCTCGGCCCCCACCAGGCCAAGTCCTTCGCCACGTCCATCGGCACCTGGATCACCCCCCTCGACGCCCTCGAAGCCGCCCGCGTCGCCCCGCCGGAGCGCACGCACCCGCTGCTGCCGTACCTCGACGACACCGGCCCCGGCGCCCCAGGCGACGGCTACGACGTGCGACTCGAGGTACGGATCAACGGCGAGACGGTCTCCCGCCCGCCGTTCGCCTCCATGTACTGGACCGCGGCGCAGCAGTTGGCCCACATGACCGTCAACGGCGCCTCCGTACGCACCGGCGACCTCTACGCCTCCGGCACCGTCAGCGGTCCTGAACCCGGTCAGGTGGGCTCGCTGCTGGAGCTGACGAAGGGCAAGGGCCCGTGGCTGGAGGACGGGGACACCGTCGCCATCGACGGCTGGGCCCCGGGACCGGACGGCGTGCGGATCGCCCTCGGCGGCGTCCACGGCCAGGTCAAGCCGGCCGGCTGGACCCCGCCGGAGCACTAGAGCCGAGCGGGGTCCGGGGGCGGCGCCCCCGGACCCCGCCGCTCAGCGGACGAACACCCCCGCGTTCCCTGCCAGATCCAGGAAGTACTGCGGCGCCACGCCCAGCACCAGCGTCGCGGCCAGGCCGACGGCGATGGCGGTGACGGTGAAGGCGCTCGGGACGGTCACCGCGGGACCCTCGGGACGCGGCTCGCTGAAGAACATCAGCACGATGACGCGGACGTAGAAGAACGCGGCGATGGCCGAGGCGATGACGCCGACGACGACCAGCGGCGTCGCGCCGCCCTCCGCCGCCGCCTTGAACACCGCGAACTTCCCGGCGAAGCCGCTGGTCAGCGGGATACCCGCCATCGCCAGCAGGAACACCGCGAAGACCGCCGCGACCAGCGGCGAACGCCGGCCGAGACCCGCCCACTTGGACAGGTGCGTCGCCTCGCCGCCCGCGTCCCGCACCAGCGTGACGACGGCGAACGCGCCGAGCGTCACGAAGGCGTACGCGGCCAGGTAGAACAGCACCGAGGAGATGCCCTCCTCGTTGGCCGCGGTGACACCCGCGAGGATGAACCCCGCGTGCGCGATCGACGAGTACGCCAGCAGCCGCTTCACGTCGGTCTGGGTGATCGCGAGGATCGCGCCGATGACCATCGTGAGGATCGCGACGCCCCACATCACCGGCCGCCAGTCCCACTTCATGCCCGGCAGCACGACGTACAGCAGCCGCAGCAGCGCGCCGAACGCGGCGACCTTGGTGGCCGCGGCCATGAAGCCGGTGACGGGGGTGGGGGCGCCCTGGTAGACGTCCGGGGTCCACATGTGGAACGGCACGGCGCCGACCTTGAAGAGCAGGCCGAGCAGCACCATCGCGCCGCCGATGAGCAGCAGTGCGTCGTTGCCCATGGTGTCGGCGAGCGCCGGGGTCATCTTCTGCGGGTTGCCCGCGACGACGTCGGCGATCTCGGCGTAGCGCACGCTGCCCGCGTAGCCGTAGAGCAGCGCGACGCCGAAGAGCAGGAACGCCGACGAGAAGGCGCCCAGCAGGAAGTACTTCACCGCCGCCTCCTGCGACATCAGCCGCTTGCGGCGGGCGACGGCGCAGAGCAGGTACAGCGGCAGGGAGAAGACCTCCAGCGCGATGAAGAGCGTCAGCAGGTCGTTCGCGGCCGGGAAGATCAGCATGCCGCCGGTCGCGAAGAGCAGCAGCGGGAACACCTCGGTGGTGGTGAACCCGGCCTTCACCGCGGCCTGTTCCGCCTTGCCGCCGGGTACGGCGGCGGCCTCGGCGGCGAAGGAGTCGACCCGGTTGCCGTGCGCGACCGGGTCCAGCCGGCGCTCGGCGAAGGTGAACACCCCGAGCACGCCGACCAGCAGGATGACGCCCTGGAGGAACAGCGCCGGGCCGTCGACGGCCAGCGCGCCCATCGCGGCGGTCTGCGCCTCGTCCGTGCCCTTGCCGGTGGCGGCCAGGGCGATGACGGCGCCGAACGCGCCGGCCATCGCGAGCGTCGCGAGCCCGACCTGGACGGCGTACCGGTGCCGCCGGGGCAGGAACGCCTCGATGGCGATGCCCAGCACGGCCGCGCCGATGACGATCAGCGTGGGCGCCAGCAGGTCGTACTCGATGTGCGGTGCCTTGATCTTGTCGACACCGTCCTGTGCCATCCACAGGCTGTGGACACCCCTAGTCATGCGTGGCCTCCACAGGCTTCACGTCGGGCTCCGGGTCGGACTTCTGCACGTCGGACATGGTGTGCTCGACGGCCGGGTTGACGATCTCGGTGAGCGGCTTCGGGTACACGCCGAGGCCGATGAGCAGCGCGATCAGCGGCGCGACCACCAGCACCTCGCGCACCCGCAGGTCGGGCAGCTTCGCGACCTTCTCGGTGACAGGACCCGTCATCGTCCGCTGGTACAGCACGAGGACGTAGATCGCGGCCAGCACGATGCCCACGGTGGCGATGATGCCGATCGCCGGGTAGCGGCTGAACGTGCCCACCAGCACCAGGAACTCGCTGACGAACGGCGCGAGCCCCGGCAGCGACAGCGTCGCCATGCCGCCGATCAGGAAGGTGCCGGCCAGCACCGGCGCCACCTTCTGCACGCCGCCGTAGTCGGCGATGAGCCGCGAGCCGCGGCGGCTGATGAGGAACCCGGCCACCAGCATCAGCACGGCGGTGGAGATGCCGTGGTTGACCATGTACAGCGTCGCCCCGGTCTGGCCCTGGCTGGTCATCACGAAGATGCCCAGCACGATGAAGCCGAAGTGGGAGATCGAGGCGTACGCGATCAGCCGCTTGATGTCCCGCTGCCCGATCGCGAGCAGCGCGCCGTACAGGATGCTCACCAGCGCGAGCACCAGCACCACCGGCGTCGCCCAGTCGCTCGCCTCGGGGAAGAGCCCGAGGCAGAAGCGGAGCATGGCGAACGTGCCGACCTTGTCGACCACCGCGGTGATGAGCACGGCGACCGGCGGGGTGGACTCGCCCATCGCGTTGGGCAGCCAGGTGTGCAGCGGCCACAGCGGCGCCTTCACGGCGAAGGCGAAGAAGAAGCCGAGGAAGAGCAGCCGCTCGGTGTTCGTCGAGATGTCCAGGTCGCCGTTGGCGCGCGCCTGGAGGATCTCCTGGAGCGAGAACGTGCCCGAGCCGAGCTGGTCGTTGGTGACGACGAAGAGGCCGATGACCGCGGCCAGCATGATCAGGCCGCCGGCCAGGTTGTACAGCAGGAACTTCACGGCCGCGTACGAACGCTGCCGCGCCGCCTCTTCCTCGCCGTGTTCGTGCGCCTTGTCCCCGAAGCCACCGATGAGGAAGTACATCGGGATGAGCATGGCTTCGAAGAAGATGTAGAAGAGGAAGACGTCCGTGGCCAGGAAACTGACGATCACCATCGCCTCGACGGCCAGGATCAGCGCGAAGAAGCCCTGGGTGGGACGCCACCGGGACGACTTCCCCGCGGCGGAGCCGCTTTCGGATGCAGTGACCGGGTCCGCGTCGTGCCAGCCCGCGAGGATGACGAACGGGATCAGCAGCGCGGTCAGCGCCACCAGCACGACGGCGATGCCGTCGACCCCCAGCTCGTACCTCACCCCGAAGTCGGCGATCCACGCCCGCGACTCGGTGAGCTGGAAGCGGTCACCGTCCGGGTCGTACCGGACCGCGATCACCGCGGCCAGCACCAGCGTCGCCAGTGACACGCCCAGCGCGAGCCACTTGGCCAGCTCGCGCTTGGCCGCGGGCACCGCGGCGGTGGCGATCGCGCCCACGGCCGGGACCGCCGCGGTGATCGTCAGCAGCGGGAAGGAAGAATCAGCCATGGGTTCAGACCGCCCTCATCAGCAGGGTGGCGGCGATGAGGACCACCGCGCCCCCGAACATCGAGACCGCGTAGCTGCGGACGTAGCCGTTCTGGACCCGCCGCGTCCGGGCGGAGAGCCCGCCGAACGCCGCCGCGGTTCCGTTGACGATGCCGTCGACCAGCTTGTGATCCAGGTAGACCAGGCCGCGGGTCAGGTACTCGCCTGGCTTGACCAGCGCCACGTGGTTGAAGTCGTCCTGCAGCAGGTCGCGCCGGGCGGCGCGGGTGAGCAGGGAGCCGCGCGGTGCGGCGGCGGGGACCGGGCGGCGGCCGTACTGCAGCCAGGCCACCGCGACACCGAGGACCATGCAGGTGACGGTGGCGCCGGTGACGATGCCGACGCTCAGGCCGTCCGGCAGGTGCCCGTGCTCGAAGCCGGTGACCGGCTCCAGCCAGTGCACGAACCGCTCGCCGACGTCGAAGAACGCGCCCGCGCCGACCGAGCCGATCGCCAGCACGATCATCGGGATCGTCATCGTCTTCGGCGACTCGTGCGGGTGCGGCTCGTTGCCGTTCGCGTCCGGCTCCCAGCGCTTCTCGCCGAAGAACGTCATGAGCATCACGCGCGTCATGTAGTACGCGGTGAGCGCCGCGCCCAGCAGCGCCGCGCCGCCCAGGATCCAGCCCTGCGTACCGCCCTTGGCGAACGCCGCCTCGATGATGAGGTCCTTGGAGAAGAAGCCCGACAGGCCCGGGAATCCGATTATGGCCAGATAGCCGAGGCCGAACGTGATGAACGTGACCGGCATGTACTTCCTGAGGCCGCCGTACTTGCGCATGTCGACCTCGTCGTTCATGCCGTGCATGACGGAGCCCGCGCCGAGGAAGAGCCCGGCCTTGAAGAAGCCGTGGGTCACCAGGTGCATGATCGCGAACGCGTAGCCGATCGGGCCGAGCCCGGCAGCCAGGATCATGTAGCCGATCTGCGACATGGTCGAGCCGGCCAGCGCCTTCTTGATGTCGTCCTTCGCGCAACCGACGATCGCACCGAAGAGGAGCGTGACCGCACCGACGATCGTGACGACGAGCTGCGCGTCGGGCGCCGCGTCGAAGATCGCGCCGGAGCGGACGATCAGGTAGACGCCCGCGGTCACCATCGTGGCGGCGTGGATCAGCGCGGAGACCGGCGTGGGGCCCTCCATCGCGTCGCCCAGCCAGGACTGCAGCGGCACCTGGGCCGACTTGCCGCACGCCGCGAGCAGCAGCATCAGCCCGATCGCCGTCAGCTTGCCCTCGCTGGTCTCGCCGACCGAGTTCATCACCGGCTCGAACGCGAAGGTGCCGAAGGTGACGAACATCAGCATGATCGCGATGGACAGGCCGACATCGCCGACGCGGTTGACGATGAACGCCTTCTTCGCCGCCGTCGCCGCGCTCGGCTTGTGCTGCCAGAAGCCGATCAGCAGGTACGAGGCGAGGCCGACGCCCTCCCAGCCGACGTACAGCAGCAGGAAGTTGTCCGCGAGGACCAGCAGCAGCATCGCCGCGAGGAAGAGGTTCAGATAGCCGAAGAACCGGCGGCGGCGCTCGTCGTGCTCCATGTAGCCCACGGAGTACAGGTGGATGAGCGAACCGACGCCGGTGATCAGCAGCACGAACGTCATCGAGAGCTGGTCGAGCTGGAACGCCGCTTCGGCCTGGAACCCCTCGACCGGAATCCAGGTGAAGAGGTGGCTGTGCAGCGCCCGCTCCTCGCCGTCCTTGCCGAGCATGTCGGCGAAGAGGACGAGGCCGAGGACGAAGGAGGTGAAGGACAGGCCCGTACCGAGCCAGTGGCCCGTACGATCCAGCCTCCGCCCGCCGCAGAGCAGCACCGCCGCGCCGAGCAGCGGCGCCGCGACGAGCAATCCGATGAGTGACTCCACTGGTGCGTCCCCTTACAGCTTCATCAAAGCGGCGTCGTCGACCGAGGCCGAGTGGCGGGAGCGGTAGAACGACACGATGATCGCCAGGCCGACCACGACCTCCGCGGCGGCGACGACCATGGTGAAGAAGGCGACGATCTGGCCGTCGAGGTTCCCGTGCATCCGGGAGAACGTGATCAGCGCCAGGTTGCAGGCGTTCAGCATCAGCTCGATGCACATGAACACCACGATGGCGTTCCGCCTGATGAGCACCCCGGCCGCGCCGATGGTGAACAGCAGCGCGGAGAGATACAGGTAGTTGACCGGGTTCACTCGCCCTCTCCCTTTCCGGCCTTACCGCCGGCGTTCGCACTGACGGAGCCGTCCCCGTCGTCGTCGCCGGTGTCCGGTTCCAGGGCCTTGCCCTGGTAGTCGGCGGTGCGCTGCTCGATCGCCGCGAGATCCGCCAGCGCCTGCGCGGAGACGTCCCGGATCTGGCCGCGGTCGCGCAGCGTGCGGTTGACGGTCAGCTCGGACGGCGTGCCGTCGGGCAGCAGGGCCGGGAGGTCCACCGCGTTGTGGCGGGCGTAGACGCCGGGCGCGGGCATCGGCGGCACCTGGACGCCGTCGCGTACGCGCTGCGCGGCCTGCTCGCGCTGGGTCGGGGTGCGCTCGGTCTTCTCGCGGTGGGTCAGGACCATGCCCGCCACCGCGGCGGTGATCAGCAGCGCGCCGGTCAGCTCGAAGGCGAAGACGAAGTCGCGGAAGATCAGCGCGGCCAGCCCGTGGACGTTGCCGCCGGCGTTGGCGTCCTCCAGGCCCTCGAAGGTGTTGAGGCTCGCGTTGCCGATGCCGGCCATCAGCAGGATGCCGAAGCCGATGCCGCAGAGCATCGCCAGCCAGCGCTGGCCCTTGATGGTCTCCTTCAGCGAGTCCGCCGCGCTGATGCCGACGAGCATCAGCACGAAGAGGAAGAGCATCATGACCGCGCCGGTGTAGACGACGATCTGCACGACGCCGAGGAAGTAGGCGCCGTTGGCGAGGTAGAAGACCGCCAGGATCACCATCGTCCCGGCGAGGCAGAGCGCCGAGTGCACCGCCTTCTTCATCAGCACGGTGCCCATCGCACCGGCGACGGCGAAGACGGCCAGCACCCAGAACTGGGTCGCCTCCCCGGTGGAGGTGGTGTAGCCGGCCTGGGCGAGGGCGTTCATGCCTGGGCTCCTTCGGAGTGCGCCGCCGGGTCCGCCGCCGACTCGCCCTTGCTGACGGCGACCTGGCGCTCCGTACCCGGGGCGGCCTCGGTGACCAGGCCGCTGTAGTAGTCCTTCTCCGTCATCCCCGGGTAGACGGCGTGCGGCGAGTCGACCATGCCCTCCTGGAGACCGGCGAGCAGCTCATCCTTGGTGTAGATGAGGGACTCGCGGCTGCGGTCGGCCAGTTCGTACTCGTTGGTCATGGTCAGCGCCCGGGTGGGGCACGCCTCGACGCACAGCCCGCACAGGATGCAGCGCAGGTAGTTGATCTGGTAGACGCGGCCGTAGCGCTCACCGGGCGAGTAGCGCTCCTCTTCGGTGTTGTCCGCGCCCTCGACGTAGATCGCGTCCGCCGGACAGGCCCACGCGCACAGCTCGCAGCCGATGCACTTCTCCAGCCCGTCCGGGTGCCGGTTGAGCTGGTGGCGGCCGTGGAAGCGGGGCGCCGTCGGCTTCTTGTACTCGGGGTACTGCTCGGTCAGCCGCTTCTTGAACATGGCCTTGAAGGTCACGCCGAAGCCGGCCACCGGGTTGACGAACCCCTGCTTGTCCTTCTTCTCGTCAGCCATTGTCGGCCTCCTCAGTGTCGCCTCCGGGACCGTTCGTGCCCACCAGCTCGCGCTCGCGGCGCGAGGGGCGGCGGGGCACGGGCGGGAGGGTCTGACCGGGCAGCGGCGGTACGGGGTAGCCGCCCGCCATCGGGTCGAACTCCGGCGTGGGCTTGGCCGCCTCGCGGGCCGCCTCCTCCTTGTCCTTGCGGTCGCGGAAGATGTCCACGACGAAGGACAGCAGCAGGATCACCAGGAGCCCGCCGGCGATGTAGAGCACGATCTCGGTGAAGTCCACGTCCTCGTTGCGCAGCGCCCGGACGGTGGCGACCAGCATCAGCCAGACCATGGAGACCGGGATGAGGACCTTCCAGCCCAGCTTCATGAACTGGTCGTAGCGCACCCGTGGGAGCGTGCCGCGCAGCCAGACGAAGACGAACAGGAGGACGAGGACCTTGCCGGTGAACCAGAGCATCGGCCACCAGGCGGTGTTCGCGCCCTCCCAGACGGTGCTGATCGGCGCGGGCGCGCGCCAGCCGCCGAGGAAGAGCGTGACGGCCACGGCCGACAGCGTCACCATGTGCACGTACTCGGAGAGCATGAACATCGCGAACTTGATCGACGAGTACTCGGTGGAGTACCCCGCGACCAGGTCGCCCTCGGACTCCGGCATGTCGAACGGCAGCCGGTGCGCCTCGCCGACCATCGCGATGAGGTACACGATGAACGAGACCGGCAGCAGCACCGCGAACCAGCGGTCGTCCTGCGCCGCGACGATCTCCGAGGTCGACAGCGACCCGGAGTAGAGGAACACCGCGGCGAAGGACAGGCCCATCGCGACCTCGTACGAGATCACCTGGGCCGTCGCGCGGACGCCGCCGAGCAGCGGGTACGTCGAGTTGGACGCCCAGCCCGCGAGCACGACGCCGTAGGCGGCGATGGACGCGGTGGCCAGCACGTACAGCATGGCGACCGGGAGGTCGGTGAGCTGCATCGCGGTGCGCTCGCCGAAGATCGACACCTGGTTGTCGGCCGGGCCGAACGGGATGACCGCGATCGCCATGAACGCGGGGATCACGGCGAGCAGCGGCGCCAGGATGTAGACGACCTTGTCGGCGCCCTTGACGATGATGTCCTCTTTGAACATCAGCTTCACGCCGTCGGCGAGCGACTGCAGCATGCCCCAGGGACCGTGCCGGTTCGGGCCGATGCGGAGCTGCATCCAGCCCAGCACCTTGCGCTCGAAGACGATCGCCAGGAGGACCGTCACCATCAGGAACGCGAAGCAGAAGACCGCCTTGAGGAGGATCAGCCACCAGGGGTCGCTCCCGAAGAAGCTGAGATCCTCCGCGGCGAGGACGCTCGCGCCCTGCGCCGCGGATGCGCTTGCGATCACCGTCGTGCCTCCGTCATGTACGCCTCTCCGCCGCGCGATCGCGCGCAGCGCTTCCGCATCGCACTCACGCTTCGACCTCCTTGGATACGGCGGACACCCGGACCACGTCGCCGGGGTTCGCACCCGTGGCCGCCGGCACGCCCGGGGCCTGCGACCGCATGGGCAGCCAGACGACCTGGTCGGGCAGCTCCGCGGTGATCCGCAGCGGGAGCGTCACCGTGCCGGCGGGTCCCGTGACCGCGACCGGGTCGCCGTCGGCGACGCCGGTGGCCTCCGCGGTGGCGGGCGAGAGCCGGGCCGCCGCCTCGTGGCGGGTGCCGGCCAGGGCCTCGTCGCCCTCCTGCAGCCGGCCCTCGTCGAGCAGCAGCCGGTGGCCCGCGAGCACCGCCTCGCCGGCGCCGGGCTGCGGCAGCGGCGCCGCGCGCTCGTCCGGCGGCGTGGGGCGGGGGCCTTCGGTGCGGACGCCGAGGCGGGCCAGCTCGGCCCGTGCCGTACGGGCGTCGGGCAGGCCCAGGTGGACGTCGAGGGCGTCGGCGAGCATGTGCAGCACCCGCTGGTCCGCGGGGGCGAGCCGCCGGGTCATCTGGTCCGGCTTCAGCGCGGCCTCGAACGGCCGGGCGCGGCCTTCCCAGTTGACGAACGTGCCCTGCTTCTCGGCGACCGCGGCCACCGGGAAGACCACGTCGGCCCGCTCGGTGACCTCGCTGGGCCGCTGCTCCAGGCTGACCACGAACGCCGCCCGGTCCAGGGCCTCGCGGGCCTTCTCCGGGTCCGGCAGGTCGGTGACCTCGATGCCGCCGACGAGCAGCGCGCCGATGTCGCCGGCCGCGGCGGCGTCGAGGATCCGGCCGGTGTCGCGGCCCTCGCCGGTGGGCAGTTCGGCCAGGCCCCACGCGGCGGCCGTCTCGCGGCGGGCCTCGGCGTCGCCGCCGGACCGGCCGCCGGGGAGCATTCCGGGCAGCGCGCCGGCCTCGATCGCGCCGCGCTCGCCGGCGCGGCGCGGGATCCAGGCGAGGGTGGCACCGGTGGCCTCCGCGGTGCGTACGACGGCGGACAGCGCGCCCCGTACCCCCGCCAGCCGCTCGCCGACGAGGATCACCGCGCCCTCCTGGCGCAGCGCGTCGGACGCGGCCTTGCCGTCCTCGCCGAGTCCGGCGCCGGAGCCGAGGGCGTCGAGCCAGCTCGGCTCGGTGCCGGGGGCGGCCGGCAGCAGCGTGCCGCCGGCCTTCGTCAGGCCGCGGGTGGCGAAGGGGGCGATCGAGTAGACCTTCAGGCCCTTCTTCCGCCACGCCTTGCGCAGCCGGAGGAAGACGCCGGGGGCCTCCTCCTCCGCCTCCAGGCCGGCGAGCAGCACCGCGGGCGCCTTCTCCAGCGCGCCGTACGTGACGCCGCGGCCGCTGCCCGCGACCTGCGCGGCCAGGAACGCGGTCTCCTCGGCGCTGTGCACCCGGGCGCGGAAGTCGATGTCGTTGGTGCCGAGCGCGGCGCGCGCGAACTTCGCGTACGCGTAGGAGTCCTCCAGCGTCAGCCGCCCGCCGGTGAGCACCCCGGCCCGCCCGCGGGCCGCCGCCAGCCCCGCGGCCGCGGCGCGCAGCGCCTCGGGCCAGCTCGCCGGCTGCAGCTCACCGCTGTCGTCGCGGACCAGCGGGTGCGTGAGCCGGTCGGGGAGCTGTGCGTACCGGAAGCCGAAGCGGCCCTTGTCGCACATCCACTCCTCGTTGACCTCCGGGTCGTTGGCGGCGAGCCGCCGCATGACCTTGCCGCGGCGGTGGTCGGTGCGGGTGGCGCAGCCGCCGGAGCAGTGCTCGCAGACGGACGGCGAGGAGATCAGGTCGAAGGGGCGCGAGCGGAAGCGGTACATCTTCGAGGTGAGCGCGCCGACCGGGCAGATCTGGATGGTGTTGCCCGAGAAGTACGACTCGAAGGGCACGCCCTCGCCCGTGCCGACCTGCTGGAGCGCGCCGCGGTCCAGCATCTCGATCATCGGGTCGCCCGCGACCTGGTTGGAGAACCGGGTGCAGCGGGCGCAGAGCACGCACCGCTCGCGGTCGAGCAGCACCTGGGTCGAGATCGGCACCGGCTTCTCGAAGGTGCGCTTCTGGCCGTCGAAGCGGCTCTCGGCCTGCCCGGCGGACATCGCCTGGTTCTGCAGCGGGCACTCGCCGCCCTTGTCGCAGACCGGGCAGTCCAGCGGGTGGTTGATGAGCAGCAGCTCCATCACGCCGCGCTGCGACTTCTCGGCGACCGCCGAGGTGAGCTGGGTCCTGACCACCATCCCGTCGGTGCAGGTGATGGTGCAGGACGCCGACGGCTTGCGCTGGCCCTCGATCTCGACGATGCACTGGCGGCAGGCGCCGACCGGGTCGAGCAGCGGGTGGTCGCAGAACCGCGGGACCTCGATGCCGAGTTGCTCGGCGGCCCGGATGACCAGGGTGCCCTTGGGCACGCTGACCTCGACGCCGTCGATGGTCAGCGTGACCAGATCGGTCTTCTCCGGTGCCTTCTCCGGCTCCGTGATGGTCACGCGGTCACCTCCTGGTGGTTCGTGGAGCCGGGGGTGTCGGCCCAGGCGGTGGATCTGGCCGGGTCAAAGGGGCAGCCGCCGCCGGTGATGTGCTGCTCGTACTCGTCGCGGAAGTACTTCAGCGAGGAGAAGATCGGCGCGGCCGCGCCGTCGCCGAGGGCGCAGAAGGACTTGCCGTTGATGTTGTCGGCGATGTCGTTGAGCTTGTCGAGGTCGGCGAGGGCGCCCTTGCCGGCCTCGATGTCGCGGAGGAGCTGGACGAGCCAGTACGTGCCCTCGCGGCAGGGGGTGCACTTGCCGCAGGACTCGTGCTCGTAGAACTCGGTCCAGCGGGTGACGGCCCGTACCACGCAGGTCGTCTCGTCGAAGCACTGCAGCGCCTTGGTGCCGAGCATGGAGCCGGCGCCGCCGACGCCCTCGTAGTCGAGGGGGACGTCCAGGTGCTCGTCGGTGAGCATCGGGGTGGACGAGCCGCCGGGGGTCCAGAACTTCAGCCGGTGGCCGGGGCGCATGCCGCCGCCCATGTCGAGCAGTTGGCGCAGGGTGATGCCGAGCGGCGCCTCGTACTGACCGGGGCGGGCGACGTGGCCGGAGAGCGAGTACAGCGTGAAGCCCGGGGACTTCTCGCTGCCCATCGTGCGGAACCACTCCTTGCCCTTGTTCATGATGGCGGGAACGGAGGCGATGGACTCGACGTTGTTCACCACAGTGGGGCAGGCGTACAGGCCCTCGACGGCCGGGAAGGGGGGACGCAGCCGGGGCTGGCCGCGCCGGCCCTCCAGCGAGTCGAGCAGCGCGGTCTCCTCACCGCAGATGTACGCGCCGGCGCCCGCGTGCACCGTGACGTCCAGGTCGAGCCCGGAGCCCAGGACGTTCTTGCCGAGGAAGCCCGCGGCGTACGCCTCGCGCACCGCCTCGTGCAGCCTGCGCAGCACCGGCACGACCTCGCCGCGCAGGTAGATGAACGCGTGGTTGGACCGGAACGCGTAACAGGCGATGACGATGCCCTCGATGAGGGAGTGCGGGTTGGCGAAGAGCAGCGGGATGTCCTTGCAGGTGCCCGGCTCCGACTCGTCCGCGTTGACCACGAGGTAGTGCGGCTTGCCGTCGCCCTGCGGGATGAACTGCCACTTCATGCCGGTGGGGAAGCCGGCGCCGCCGCGGCCGCGCAGGCCGGCGTCCTTGACGTACGCGATGACGTCGTCCGGCGACATCGCGAGGGCCTTGCGCAGCCCCTGGTAGCCCTCGTGCCGCCGGTACGTGTCCAGCGTCCAGGACTCGGGGTCGTCCCAGAAGGCGGAGAGCACCGGGGTCAGCAGCTTCTCCGGCGAGTCGACGGTCATCACGCGCCCTCCTCCTCGGTGGGCTCATCCGCGGACGCGGTGGGCGGGTGCGCCGGGTCGGACGCGGAGGTCTGCTGCGGCGCATCGTGGGAACTGGGGTGGCCGGCGGGCGGCTGGTCCTCCAGCGCGTCCGCCGGCGGGTTCGCCGGGTGCGGCTGGGCGCGCTGGCTGACCACGCGCGCGGCCGGCTCCTCGCCGTTGGCCATGCGCAGCCCGATCAGCGAGGCGGGACCCGCACCACCGGACTCCGCGACGGCGCCAGGGCGCTCGTCGGGGAATCCGGCCAGGATGCGGGCGGTCTCCTTGAACGTGCACAGCTTCGCGCCGCGGGTGGGGTGCACCTCCGCGCCGGCGCGCAGATCGTCCACGAGCCGCTTGGCGGACTCGGGGGTCTGGTTGTCGAAGAACTCCCAGTTGACCATCACCACGGGGGCGAAGTCGCACGCGGCGTTGCACTCGATGTGCTCCAGCGTGACCTTGCCGTCCTCGGTGGTCTCCTGGTTCCCGACGCCCAGGTACTCCTTCAGCTCGTCGAAGATGGCGTCGCCGCCCATCACCGCGCAGAGCGTGTTGGTGCAGACTCCGACCTGGTAGTCACCGGAGGGCTTGCGCCGGTACATGGTGTAGAAGGTGGCGACCGCCGTCACCTCGGCGGCGGTCAGGTCCAGCGTCTCCGCGCAGAACTGCATGCCAGTGCGCGTGACGTGGCCTTCCTCCGACTGCACCAGGTGGAGCATCGGCAGCAGCGCGGACCGGCTGTCCGGATAGCGGGCGATGATCTCCCTGGCGTCCGCGGCCAGCCGCTCACGCACCTCGGCTGGATAGTCCGGGGCCGGCAACTGGGGCATGCCCAGCGACACGGCCGCCTGGCCCTGCTCTGCTGTCGTCATCGGTCGACGCCTCCCAGTACCGGGTCGATGGACGCGATCGCCACGATCACGTCGGCGACCTGGCCGCCCTCGGTCATGGCCGCGATGGCCCCCAGGTTCACGAACGACGGCTCACGGAAGTGCACCCGGAACGGGCGGGTGGCGCCGTCGCTGACGGCGTGCACGCCCAGTTCGCCCTTGGGCGACTCCAAGGCCACGTACGCCTGCCCCGGTGGCACCCGGAAGCCCTCGGTGACCAGCTTGAAGTGGTGGATCAGGGCCTCCATCGAGGTCCCCATGATGTTCTTGATGTGGTCCAGCGAGTTGCCGAGGCCGTCGGGCCCCAGCGCGAGCTGCGCGGGCCAGGCGATCTTCTTGTCGGCGACCATCACCGGGCCCGGCTCCAGCCGGTCCACGCACTGCTCGGCGATCCGCAGCGACTGGCGCATCTCCTCCAGCCGGATGAGGAACCGGCCGTAGGCGTCGGCGGTGTCCGCGGTGGGGACGTCGAAGTCGTACGTCTCGTAGCCGCAGTACGGGTCCGTCTTGCGCAGGTCGTGCGGCAGCCCGGTGGCGCGCAGCACGGGGCCCGTGACGCCGAGGGACATGCAGCCGGGCAGGTCCAGGTGCGCGACGTCCTGCATCCGGGCCTTGAACGCCGGGTTGTTGGTCGCCAGCGCGTCGTACTCCGGGAAGTTCTTGCGGAGCGTCTTGATCGTCTCGCGGATGGAGTCGACCGCACCGGGGGGCAGGTCCTGGGCCAGGCCGCCGGGGCGGATGAACGCGTGGTTCATCCGCAGTCCGGTGATGAGCTCGAACAGGTCGAGGACCAGCTCCCGGTCGCGGAAGCCGTAGATCATGACCGTGGTGGCGCCCAGCTCCATGCCGCCGGTGGCGATGGCCACCAGGTGAGAGGCGATCCGGTTCAGCTCCATCAGCAGCACCCGGATGACGGTGGCCCGGTCGGGCACGTCGTCGGTGATGCCGAGCAGCTTCTCCACCGCCATGCAGTACCCGGCCTCGTTGAAGAACGAGGTCAGGTAATCCATGCGGGTCACGAAGGTGGAGCCCTGGGTCCACGTGCGGTATTCGAGGTTCTTCTCGATGCCGGTGTGCAGATAGCCGATCCCGCAACGGCACTCCGTCACGGTCTCGCCGTCGATCTCCAGGATGAGCCGCAGCACGCCGTGGGTGGAGGGGTGCTGCGGACCCATGTTGACGACGATCCGCTCGTCGTCGGCCCGGTGGACCGACTCGACGACCTCGTCCCAGTCACCGCCGGTGACGGTGTAGACGGTGCCCTCGGTGGTCTCCCGGGCGGCCCCGGTCGCGTGGGTGGTGCTCATCGGTACGACCTCCGCTGGTCGGGAGCAGGGATCTGGGCACCCTTGTACTCGACGGGGATGCCGCCGAGGGGGTAGTCCTTGCGCTGCGGATGGCCCTGCCAGTCGTCCGGCATGAAGATCCGGGTCAGCGCCGGGTGGCCGTCGAAGACGATGCCGAAGAAGTCGTACGCCTCGCGCTCGTGCCAGTCGTTCGTCGGGTAGACCTCCACGACGGACGGGATGTGCGGGTCGTCGTCGGGCGCGCTGACCTCGACCCGCAGCAGCCGGGAGTGGGTCAGCGAGCGCAGGTGGTACACGGCGTGCAGCTCGCGGCCCTTGTCGTCGGGGTAGTGCACGCCGGAGACGCCGGTACAGAGCTCGAAGCGCAGCGCCGGGTCGTCGCGCAGGACCCGCATCACGCGCACCAGGTGCGTGCGGTCGACGTGGAAGGTCAGCTCGCCGCGGTCGACGACGACCTTCTCGATGGCGTTGTCGGGGAGGAGCCCCTGCTCTTCGAGGGCACCCTCCAGTTCGTCGGCGGCCTCGTCGAACCAGCCGCCGTACGGGCGCACGGACTCGCCCGGCAGCCGGACGCTGCGCACCAGCCCGCCGTAGCCGGAGGTGTCACCTCCGCCCGCGGAGCCGAACATGCCGCGCTGGACGCGGATGGTCTCGCCGTGATCGCCGCGCCTGCCGGGCAGGTTCTCGGCGTTCAGGTCCTGGTCGGGGTTGACCCCGTCCGCGCTCTCCCCACTCACCGGAGAAGACCCTTCATCTCGATCGTCGGGAGGGCCTTCATCGCGGCCTCCTCGGCCTCCCTGGCCGCCTCCTCGCGGTTCACGCCGATCTTCTCGTGGCGGATCTTCTCGTGCAGCTTGAGGATCGCGTCCATGAGCATCTCGGGGCGCGGCGGGCAGCCGGGCAGGTAGATGTCGACCGGCACGACGTGGTCGACGCCCTGCACGATCGCGTAGTTGTTGAACATGCCGCCGGACGAGGCGCAGACGCCCATGGAGATGACCCACTTGGGGTTCGGCATCTGGTCGTAGACCTGCCGCAGCACCGGCGCCATCTTCTGGCTCACCCGGCCCGCGACGATCATCAGGTCCGCCTGGCGGGGCGAGCCGCGGAAGACCTCCATGCCGAAGCGCGCCAGGTCGTAGCGGCCGGCACCGGCGGTCATCATCTCGAACGCGCAGCAGGCCAGCCCGAACGTCGCCGGGAAGACGGACGACTTGCGCGCCAGCCCCGCGGCCTGTTCGACCGTGCTGAGGATGAACCCGCTCGGGAGCTTTTCTTCAAGTCCCATTCGTAGTACCCCCTAGTCCCATTCCAGTCCGCCGCGGCGCCACACGTAGGCGTACGCGACGAAGACGGTGAGCACGAAGAGCAGCATCTCCACGAGCCCAAAGATCCCCAGGGCGTCGAACGAGACGGCCCAGGGGTAGAGGAAGACGATCTCGATGTCGAAGATGATGAACAACATCGCCGTCAGGTAGTACTTGACCGGGAAGCGGCCCCCACCGGGGGGCATCGGCGTCGGCTCGATGCCGCACTCGTAGGCCTCGAGCTTGGCCCGGTTGTAGCGCTTCGGACCCACCAGCGCCGCCGCGACCACGGAGAACACCGCGAAGGCCGCCGCAATGGCTCCGAGCACGAGGATCGGCGTGTATACGTTCACCGCTGGCCCCGCTCCTCTCCAGTCGACGATGACTGCCTGCAAGTCCACACCGGACTCGCGTTCCTGCCCCACCAAGATCGCTCACATGTGAGGCAGTTCACAAGCCCTACTGATGGGCATCTTATGCCCATCGCTCTGTGATCTGTGACACGGGGGTCCCCTACGGGTTTGTGATCTTAACCACCCGGTGATCGATCGGACGCGCGAATGCCCGCGGAGCAGGCCGCGCGGTGCGACGGAACGATCACCGGATCTCCGCCACCGGCGGCCGTCCGCAGGTCAGCGAGGCGGGGGCGATGGGGTTCGGGGGACGGGCGATTTCACCGTGGCGCGACCGGAGGCGAATTCGAGCGCCGTCGCGCTCAATTGTTATTCGGGTGTCCCGGCACGTTCCCGCACACGCGCAAGCGCCTCCGCGGGCAGCGCGGGCGCGGAAACGGATCCGAGTGATTTGGACCACAGTACGAGTTACGGAGCAACCACCCTTGCTTGGTTTGCGGCGGCAGAAGTGATAACCGTCCGGCAACGTTCGGCGGGGCGGCCAAATGCCGGGCGTATCAGGGAGGTAACGACGCGGGGAAGGCCGGCCGCCGGAGAGCACCCGGGGAACAGACCGCCCAAATGCCTCATTTCACAGAGGGGGGCGCCAAGTGTGGCGCATCCCACGACTGTTGAAACACGGTCCTTCTCCCTGATAGCGCTGGTGTTCATGTCCCGTAAACCGCACATACCCAGCCACCGGAAGCCCCGGCGCCGGCAGGCCCCCGCGTGGGTCGTCCGCACCGGAGTCGCCGGTGGCGCCCTCGGCACCATGGTCGCGACGGCGGCGTCCGCTCCCGCCCTCGCCGACACCAGCAAGAGCACCGGTTCGACGGCCACGGAGGCCACCGCCGCACTCCCCACCGTGGACGTGAGCACGGCCCTCACCACCGGCGTGGAGCAGAGCGCCGACGCCACCCAGACCGCGGCCCTGCGCCTCGAACTGCGCACGAACGCGCAGGAGGCCGCCGAGGACGCCCGCAAGGCGGCCGCGAAGGCCAAGAAGGAGGCGGAGGCCCGCGCCGCCGCCGAGGAGCGCGCCAGGGAGCGCGCAGCGGCCCGTGCCGCGGAGCGCGAGGAACTGGCCGCCGCCTCGGCCTCCTCGGACGCCCCCGCCGAGGACTCCGCGCCCGCCGCCGAGACTCCCGCGGCAGCCCCGGCCGCGTCGGGCAGCGTCGGCACGGTGCTGGACTTCCTCAACGCCCAGGTCGGCAAGGCGTACGTGCTCGGCGCCACCGGCCCGTCGTCGTACGACTGCTCGGGCCTGACCCAGGCCGCGTTCCGCACCGTCGGAGTGGAGCTCCCCCGCACCGCCGCGGAGCAGTCCACTGTCGGCACCCCGGTCGCGGTCTCCGACGTCCAGCCCGGCGACCTGGTCTTCTGGGGCGGCACCGGCTCGGCGTACCACGTGGCCGTCTACATCGGCGACGGCAAGTACCTGGACGCGGCCAACCCGTCGAAGGGCGTGGTCATCCAGGAGATGTCGTACTACATGCCCACGTCGGCCGTGCGGGTCCTCTGAGCCCTGCCGCACACCCGCACACCCGCCTACGCGAGAAGCCCCCGCCGGACTGCCGGCGGGGGCTCTCGCGTAGGTGTCCCAGGCGCGTGTGCGCGAATTCTCAAGCTCGGGGGGCGACCTTCGTCAGGCCGTTGATGATGCGGTCCATGGCGTCCCCGCCCTGGGGGTCCGTGAGGTTCGCCAGCAGCTTGAGGGTGAAGCGCATCAGGACCGGGTGGGTCAGGCCGCGCTCGGTGGCGATCTTCATGACCTTCGGGTTGCCGATCAGGCGGACGAAGGCGCGGCCGAGCTGGTAGTAGCCGCCGTAGGTGTCCTTGAGGACCTTCGGGTAGCGCTGGAGCGCCAGCTCGCGCTGGGCGGGCGTCGAGCGGCCGTGGGCCTGGACGACGACGTCCGCGACGATCTGGCCGGACTCCATCGCGTACGCGATGCCCTCGCCGTTGAACGGGTTGACCATGCCGCCGGCGTCGCCGACGAGGAGCAGGCCGCGGTCGTAGTGCGGCTGGCGGTTGAAGGCCATCGGCAGGGCGGCGCCGCGGATGGGGCCCGTCATGTTGTCCGGGGTGTAGCCCCACTCCTCCGGCATCGAGGAGCACCACGCCTTGAGCACGTCCCGCCAGTCCAGCTCCTTGAAGGCGGACGAGGAGTTGAGGATGCCGAGGCCGACGTTGGACGTGCCGTCGCCCATGCCGAACACCCAGCCGTACCCGGGCAGCAGCCGGTCCTCGGGGCCGCGCTTGTCCCACAGCTCCAGCCAGGACTCCAGATAGTCGTCCTCGTGCCGCGGGGAGGTGAAGTACGTCCGTACGGCAACGCCCATCGGGCGCTTCTCGTTGCGGTGGAGGCCCATGGCCAGGGAGAGCCGGGAGGAGTTGCCGTCGGCGGCGATGACCAGCGGGGCGTGGAAGGTGACGGGCGTCTTCTCCTCGCCGAGCTTGGCGTGCACGCCGGTGATCCGGCCGCTGCGCTCGTCGATGACCGGCTGGCCCACGTTGCACCGCTCGTACAGCCGGGCGCCCGCCTTCTGCGCCTGCTGGGCGAGCTGCTGGTCGAAGTCGTCGCGCTTGCGCACCAGCCCGTAGTCCGGGTACGCGGCCAGCTCCGGCCAGTCGAGCTGCAGCCTGTTGCCCCCGGCGATGATCCGCAGGCCCTTGTTCCGCAGCCAGCCGGCCTCTTCCGAGACGTCGATGCCCATCGCGATGAGCTGCTTCGTCGCTCTCGGGGTGAGCCCGTCGCCGCAGACCTTCTCGCGGGGGAACGCCGTCTTCTCCAGCAGCAGGACGTCGAGCCCGGCCTTCGCGAGGTAGTACGCGGTCGTCGAGCCGGCCGGTCCGGCCCCGACGACGATCACATCGGCAGTGCGGGTGGACTCAGAGGCGTCGGTCACGGCGGCTCCCAGGAACGCAGGTCGTTCCCCGCATTCTAGGTGCCGCCACCGACACCCTCGCGTCCACCCCGGCCGTGTCCGGCCACCCCCCGGAACCCGGCCGGCTCAGCTCGGGGCGTATGCGCGGTGGAGGGCGACGATGCCGCCGCTGAGGTTGCGCCATGCGGGGCGGGTCCAGCCGGCGGCGCCGAGTTCCGCGGCCAGCGCGGGCTGGTCCGGCCAGGCGCGGATGGACTCCGCGAGGTAGACGTACGCGTCCGGGCTGCTGCTCACCCGCTCCGCGAGCGGCGGCAGCGCGCGCATCAGGTACTCCGTGTAGACCGTCCGGAACGGCGCCCACGTCGGGTGCGAGAACTCGCAGATCACCAGCCGGCCGCCGGGCCGCGTCACCCGCCGCATCTCGCGCAGCGCCGCGGCCGTCTCCTGGACGTTGCGCAGCCCGAAGGAGATCGTCACCGCGTCGAACACCCCGTCCGCGAACGGCAGCCGCGTCGCGTCCCCGGCCGTCAGCGGCAGCCGCGGGTGGCGCCGCTTGCCCTCGCGCAGCATGCCCAGCGAGAAGTCGCACGGCACCACGTACGCCCCCGCCGCCGTGAACGGCAGCGACGACGTGCCCGTACCCGCCGCCAGGTCCAGCACCCGCTGCCCCGGCCGCGCGTCGACCGCGCGGGCGACCGCCTTGCGCCACAGCCGCGCCTGGCCGAGGGAGAGGACGTCGTTGGTGAGGTCGTAGTTCGCGGCGACGTCGTCGAACATCGCCGCCACCTCGTGCGGCTGCTTCTCCAGGGTCGCGCGCGTCACCGGTCGGCCTCCACCAGCGTGAGTTCGGGGTGCGCCGTGCCGCCGTCGAGGGCGGTGGACGACAGGTGCGAGACGACGCGGTCGTCCACGGGGTCGTCCGCCGGGTCGTCGTGCACGACGAGGTGCTCGTACGTTGTCGCACGCTGCGCCGGCACCCGGTCGGCGCCGCGGATCATCTCGATGATCTCGCGCAGGTTCGAGCGGTGCCGGGCCCCGGCGGAGGACACCACGTTCTCCTCCAGCATCACCGAGCCGAGGTCGTCCGCACCGTAGTGCAGCGTCAACTGGCCGGCGTCCTTGCCCGTGGTCAGCCAGGAGCCCTGGATGTGCGCCACGTTGTCGAGGAAGATCCGCGCGATGGCGATCATCCGCAGGTACTCCAGCGTGGTGGCCTGGGTGCGGCCCTTCAGCTTGTTGTTCTCCGGCTGGTAGGTGTACGGGATGAACGCCCGGAAACCGCCGGTGCGGTCCTGTACGTCCCGGATCATCCGCAGGTGCTCGATCCGCTCCGCGTTCGTCTCGCCCGTGCCCATCAGCATCGTGGACGTCGACTCCACGCCGAGGCCGTGCGCCGTCTCCATGATCTCCAGCCAGCGCTCGCCGCTCTCCTTCAGCGGCGCGATGGCCTGGCGCGGCCTGGCCGGCAGCAGCTCGGCGCCGGCGCCGGCGAAGGAGTCCAGGCCCGCGGCGTGGATGCGGCGGATGGCGTCCTCGGCGGTGGTGCCGGAGATGCGCGCCATGTGCTCGACCTCGGAGGCGCCGAGGGAGTGGATGACGAGCTGCGGGTACGCCTTCTTGATCGCGGAGAAGTGCTCTTCGTAGTACTCCACGCCGAAGTCGGGGTGGTGGCCGCCCTGGAACATGATCTGCGTGCCGCCGAGCCGCACGGTCTCCTCGCAGCGGCGCAGGATGTCGTCCAGGCCGCGGGTCCAGCCCTTGTCCTTGGCGGTGGGCGGGGCGTAGAAGGCGCAGAACTTGCAGGCCGTCACGCAGACGTTGGTGTAGTTGATGTTCCGCTCGATGATGTACGTCGCGATGTGCTCGGTCCCGGTGTAGCGCCGGCGGCGTACGGCGTCGGCGGCGGCGCCCAGCGCGTGCAGCGGAGCGGAGCGGTACAGGTCGAGGGCCTCGCCGGGGGTGACGCGGCCGCCCGCGGCGGCGCGGTCCAGGACTGCCTGCAGATCGGTGGTCAAGGTGACCGGCCCCTTCCGCGAGTGGTGCGTACGAGCGGACCCCAGCCTACGCGGAGCAGGGCACCGGCTCCGGCGCAGGGGCGGGCGCCGGGGCGGGCGCCGCCGTCAGCCGCCGTCCTTCCGCAGCGTGGCGCGCGGGTTGCCGGAGGCTTCGGCGTCGGAGCGGTACTCCAGCGTCGTGCCGCCCTTGTGCATCAGCGTCACCTCCGAAGTGCCGGGGGCGCACACCCCTTCGCTGTTCTTCCGCGACGGGTCGTCCTCCTCGCGCAGCAGGAGGGTTTCGCCGGTGGCGTGGGTGAGCTTGGCGCGGCTGTAGCAGTGGGCGACGTCGTAGAGCGAGTAGTCGAAGTACGCGACGTACTCGCCCTTCCCGCCCTCCTCGATCTCGACGGTGACGCTGCCGTTCGGCACGCCGTCGTCCTGGATGACTTCGCCGTTCCAGGTGCCGAGGAACCGCTCGGAGACCAGGTCCACGCGCTCCGTCGGGTCCGGGAACGGGCTGTCGGTGGCCGCGCCGGAGTCCCCGCCGCTCCCGCCGCTGCCGCCGTCTTCGTTGCCGCTGTCGTTGCCGCCGTGGTTGCCGTTGCCCGCGGAGCTGCCGCCGGTGGTGTCCTGGGCCTGCGGGCGGTCGGCGGCGCCGTCGTCGCCCAGCAGCCCGGGCACGAGGAACAGACCGAGCACCAGCGCCGCGAGGACCCCGGCGACGGAGAGCACCAGGGTGCAGCTGAACCGGCGCGAGCGCAGGCCGACTTCCGCGCGCCGCTCGGGCGGCGTCGCCGCGACGGCGCCGAGCGCGGCGCCCGCGGCCCCGGCACCGGGCCCGCCCGGCGGCGTCGCCCCCGCCGCGGCCGCCTGCGCGTCCTTCACCCAAGGCCCAGACCCGGCACCGGCCGCCGTGCCGTCCAGCACCGGCGGCGGCCCGAACGCCCCCGGCCCGTACTCCGCCTGCTGCAGCGGCACGGGACCCGACGGCAGCCCGTCGTCCCGCCGCTCCGGCGCCGCCGCCGGATGCGCCTCCATCGCCAGCAGTTCCACCGCGCGCCGGCTGATCTGCTCCGTGACCGGCGGCGGCAGCCATCCGGGCCGTACGAGGTGCGCCGCCTCGCCGCCCGCTGTCAGCCGCTCCACCAGCTCCGCCGGCCCCGGCCGCGCCGCCGGCTCCTTCGACAGGCACGCGAGGGCCAGCTCGCCCAGCTCGCCGGTGAGACCGTGCAGTTGCGGCTTCTCGTGCACCACCAGGTACAGCAGCGTCGGCGCGCTGTCGCCCGGGAACGGCGACCGCCCGGTGGCCGCGAAGACCAGCACGGCGCCCAGGCTGAAGACGTCGCCCGCGCCGGTGACGGGCCGGCCGAGGATCTGCTCGGGCGACATGTAGCCGGGCGAGCCGACCGAGGCGCCGGAGGCGGTCAGCGAGGCGGTGCCGTCGGTGGCGCGGGCGATGCCGAAGTCGATGAGCCGGGGGCCGTCGAGGGTCAGCAGGACGTTGGAGGGCTTGACGTCCCGGTGTACGAGCCCGAGCCCGTGCACCGCCGCCAGCGCCTCCGCGAGCCCGGCGCCCAGGGGGCGCAGGGTCTCCCCGGGCAGCGGCCCGTGCTCGGCGACCGCGTCGCTGAGGCTGGGCCCGGCGACGTACCCGGTGGCGACCCAGGGCAGGTCGTCGTCGGGCCCGGCGTCGAGCACGGGTGCGGTCCACGCGCCGCCGACGCGGCGGGCGGCCTCGACCTCGCGGCGGAAGCGGGTTCGGAACTCCTCGTCGTGCGCGAAGTGCGGGTGGACGACCTTGACGGCCACGGTGGCGCCGCCCGGGCTGCGGCCCAGGAAGACCCGGCCCATGCCGCCGGAGCCGAGTCTGCCCAGCACCCGGTACGGCCCGACGACCCCGGGATCACCGCTCTGCGCTGGCTGCATGGACTCCCCCCGGCCCCGCCGCTCCTACGGCCCCTCGTACGCCCTCCTGTGGCCGCCCAGTTTAGGCCGCGCCCCCCGCCGGCAGCAGGCGTACCCGCGCCTCGTCCGGGAAGCCCGCGCGGCGGGCGAACTCGTCGATGCCCTCCAACTGGTCGGCGCCCAGCCTGAAGTCCAGGGTGCGGAAGTACCGTTCGAGCAGCGGCGGGTCGAACGACTCCCACCGTGCCGCCTGCTCCGCCACCTTGTCGACCTCGGCCAGCGACAGGTCGCGGGAGTCGAGGAACGCCCGGTGCACGTTCGCCACCAGCTCGGGCTCGCGGGCCAGGAAGTCGCGGCGTACGGCCCACACGGCGAAGACGAACGGCAGCCCGGTCCACTCCTTCCACATCTGCCCGAGGTCGTGCACGTGCAGCCCGAGCCGCGGGGCGTCGTGCAGCGAGGCGCGCAGGGCGGCGTCCCCGATGAGCACGCCGGCCTGGGCCTCGCGCATCATCAGGGAGAGGTCGGGCGGACAGGAGTAGTAGTCCGGCGTGATGCCGTACTGCTCGCCGATCAGAAGCTCGGCCAGGCGCACGGAGGTGCGGGAGGTGGAACCGAGCGCCACGCGCTCCCGGTCCAGATCCCCCAGCGGCCGCTGCGAGACGATCACGCAGGACATCACGGGCCCGTCGCAGCCGACGGCGATGTCGGACAGGGCGACAAGCTCGTCAGCGTGTCGCAGGTACTCCACGAGGGTGACGGGGGCGATGTCCAGCTCCCCGTCGACGAGCTGCTCGCTGAGCCGTTCCGGGGTGTCCTTCGAAAGCTCCAGGTCGAGCAGGGTGCCCGTGCGGGCGAGGCCCCAGTAGAGGGGGACGCAGTTCAGGAACTGGATGTGGCCGACTCGTGGCCGGCGCCGAGCTCCTGCGTCGGGTGGCGGTGCTGTCACGGCTCCGAGGCTAACCGCAGCCCCGACCGCACGCGGGTACGGGGGCTCACCGGAGGGTGATCTTTTCCCTACCGGGGCGGGCTCGCGCGTGCTAGGCTCAACCGCAAGTTGCAGTTTGGTTTCCTTGCAGTACCGTGCCTGCGGAGATTGTGACGCCGCGGGCATGTGTCGTTTTCAGGCTTCTTCGAGGCTCTGGGGCAGGGCGACCCTTTGGCCCAAGGAGGGCTCATGGCTACCGGAACCGTCAAGTGGTTCAACGCTGAAAAGGGCTTCGGCTTCATCGCCCAGGACGGCGGCGGTCCCGATGTCTTCGTCCACTACACCGCTATCAACGCCCAAGGCTTCCGCTCGCTCGAGGAGAACCAGCAGGTGACCTTCGACGTGCAGCAGGGCCCGAAGGGTCCGCAGGCGGCCAACGTCTCCCCGTCGTGACGCTGGCCCCACGCTGACCTGAGGAACCCCCGTCCGCCTGGCGGGGGTTTTCTCATGCCCGGGTGTCGGTGGGGCCGGATACGGTGGCGTCGTATGAGCGACGCGGAGACGGGCGCGGAGCCCGAGAACGAGACAGGCGTAACAGGCGTAACGGGCGGTACGGGGCACGCGGCGGGAGCCGGTGGCGCGACGGATGGCGCGGCCGCGGCCGATGCCGAGCGTACGGCCGGGAGCGCAGCCGAGGGCGGGGACGAGCGCGGGACCGAGGGCGCGGCCGAGCGCGAAGCCGGCGCCGGGGACGGCACCGCGGCCGGGCCCGCCGCCGCCTCCGGCACCGGCACCGGCCCCGAGATCACCGCGGACCTGATCCGCGAGCTGCTGCGCGAGCAGCACCCCGACCTCGCAGGGCACCCCCTCACCCTCGGCGCCCGCGGCTGGGACAACCAGCTCTGGCGGCTCGGCGACGACCTCGCCGTACGCCTGCCGTGGGCCACGGAGTCCGCCGACGAACTGCTGCGCAAGGAGCACGCCTGGCTCCCCGGGCTGGCCCCGCACCTGCCGCTCCCCGTGCCCGTACCGCAGCGCATCGGCGAGCCCTCGGAGCGCTTCCCGCGCCCCTGGATCGTCACCACCTGGGTGCCCGGCACCCCCGCCGACCGCGCCCCGGTCACCCGCGGCCCGGCCGCCGCCGACACCCTCGCCGCGTTCCTGACCGCGCTGCACCGGCCCGCCCCCGGCGGCGCCCCCACCGGACGGGGCCGCGGCGGGCCGCTGTCCGACGCGGCCGAGTGGTTCGAGCAGCAACTCGCGGAGGCGGCCGGGCTGGGGCTCGTCGCGGACGCGGATGCCGTACGGGCCGTCTGGGACGACGCCGTCGCCGCGCCCGCGTGGAGCGGCCCGGCGCTGTGGCAGCACGGCGACCTGCACCCGGCGAACGTCCTCACCGCCGACGGCACCTTCTGCGGCGTGATCGACTTCGGCGACCTGAGCGCGGGCGACCCGGCCCTCGACCTCGCCGCCCCGTGGATCCTGCTCCCCGACGACGCCGCCGCGAAGCGCTTCTACACCGCGTACGGACCGGCCGTCGACGCGGCGACGCTGCGCCGCGCCCGCGGCGTCGCGGTACTGCGGGCGCTGGTCGGGCTGCTCGTCGGGGAGGCGGGCGTGCGGGGCAGGAAGGGCGGCAAGGAGACGTGGGGCCCGCCGGCGCGGGCGTCGCTGCGGAGGTTGCTGGCGGACGCGGAACGGCGGTAGGGCGCACCCGCGTTCCCCGGGCCGCCGGGCCCGGGGGCCGTTCCCGGTCAGCCTCCGGCCGCGTACAGCTCGTCGATGACGTGCCCGAAGTCCCGTACGATCGCCGCCCGCTTGAGCTTCATCGACGGCGTCACGTGCCCGGCCTCCTCCGTGAAGTCCGCCGGCAGCACCGCGAACCTGCGGATCGACTCCGCCCGCGAGACCAGCTCGTTCGCCCCGTCGACCGCCCGCTGGAGGTCGGCGCGGAGCAGCGGGTCGCGTACCAGCTCCGTGACCGGGACGTACTCGCGCTTGCGCATCATCCGCCAGTGCTGCAGCCCCTCGGGGTCGAGGGTGAGGAGCGCCGCGACGTACGGGCGGTCGTCGCCGACGACGAGGCACTGGCTGACCAGCGGGTGCGCCCGCAGCCTGTCCTCCAGGGGCGCGGGCGCGAGGTTCTTGCCGGAGGCGGTGACGATGAGGTCCTTCTTGCGGCCGGTGATCGTCAGATAGCCGTCGGCGTCCAGTTCGCCGAGGTCGCCGGTGGCGAACCAGCCGTCGTCGGTGTCGAGCCGGGTGACGCCGGCCTCGGCGTCCCAGTAGCCGGAGAACAGGTGGCCGCCGCGGACCAGCACTTCGCCGTCGGGCGCGATCCGTATCGCGGTGCCCGGCAGCGGCCAGCCGACGGTGCCGAAGCGGGGCTTGAGCGGCGGGGTGACGGTGGCGGCGGCGGTGGTCTCGGTGAGTCCGTACCCCTCGAAGACCATGACGTCGGCGCCCGCGTAGAAGGCGGCGAGGCGGCGGCCGAGCGGGGAGCCGCCGCAGATCGCGTACTTGACGCGGCCGCCGAGCGCGGCCCTGATGCGGCGGTAGACGAGCGCGTCGTACAGCTTGCGCAGCGCCCTGAGGCGCGCTCCGGGGCCGGGGCCCTCACCGTGCAGCTCGGCCTCCATGGCCTCGGCGTAGCGGACGGCGACCTTCGCGGCGCGGTCGAACGAGGCGGCGCGGCCGATGCCTTCCGCGGTGGCGCGGCCGGTGTTGTAGACCTTTTCGAGGACGTACGGGATGCCGACGAAGAACGTCGGGCGGAAGGCGGCGAGGTCGCGCAGCAGGTCGCCGGTCTTGATGCTGGGCGCGTGGCCGAGCTTGACGCGGGCGCGGAGGCAGCCGATGGCGGTCATGCGGCCGAGGACGTGGGAGAGGGGGAGGAAGAGGAGGGTGGCGGGAGGGTCTTCGCTGACGGCGGTGAAGAGCGGGTAGAGCAGCTCGATGGCGTTGTCGACCTCGGCGAGGAAGTTGCCGTGGGTGAGGACGCAGCCCTTGGGCAGGCCGGTGGTGCCCGAGGTGTAGATGACGGTGGCGACGCTGGCCGGGCCGAGGCCGGCGCGGCGCTGGCGGACGAGGGTGTCGGGGACGTCGCGCCCGGCGGCGGCGAGCTGGCCGAGGATGCCGGTGTCGAGCTGCCAGAGGTGGGCGAGGTGCGGCAGGTCCTGGCGCCGGCCGCTGATGAGGCGGGCCTGCTCGACGCTCTCGACGGCGCAGGCGATGGCGCCGGAGTCGTGCAGGATGTGGCGGGCCTGGATGGCGGAGGACGTGGGGTAGACGGGGACGGTGATGAGTCCCGCGGCCCAGGCGGCGAAGTCCAGCAGGGTCCACTCGTACGTCGTACGCGACATGATCGCGAGCCGGTCGCCGGGGCGCAGCCCGTGGACGATGAGGCCCTTGGCGACGGCGAGGACGTGCTCGGCGAACTCGGCGGCGGTGACGTCGGCCCAGGTCCCGTCGGCGCGCGGGCGGGCGAGGGCGGGCTCGCCGGGGGCGTGGGCGGCGTTGTCGAAGGGGATGTCGGCCAGGGAGCCGTGCTGGGCGTGCGGGGCGGCGGGGGGCACCTCCGCTTCGCGGACGCCGCGGGCGTCGGCGTGGACGGCGGGCGGCAGCAGCGGGGGGACGACGGGGCCGGGGAGGAGTCTGGAGTTGATCTCCTTGAGGTACTGCGAGGGGGATGCGGGCGCCGGGTGCTGCTGCTGTGGTGCGGACTGCGTCATGGGTGGCTCCGTGACGTTCGCGTCGGCTTCGTACGACTCGCCGGGCGGCAGCGGACGCCGCATTCTCGCGAACGCCCGGCCACCCCGCCAGAGGACGCGTCGCCCGGTACTCCCGGTTCCGCTTGCCCCGGGCGCGCCGGCGCCCCGTTTCAGCGGCAGACGGCGAAGGCCCCCTGCCCCGCCTCGGGCTCGCCACGCATGGCACCCACGGCAACGGCGACGAGGGCGGACCCGACGAAGGTCCCCATGAGGATCAGCGCGACCCCGACGGCGAAGAGCCCGGAGTTGTCGTCCGACCAGTCGTAGTACGAGGCGAAGGTCAGCCCGGCGGTCGAGCCGAGCACGGCGGGCACGAAGTGCCGCACGTACGCGACGACGGCCACGGCGACGAGCAGCGTCAGCACCAACCCGCCGACCTGCCACGCCTCGTACGGCCCGGTCTCGACGTCACCGACCACCTCGCGCTCCTGGTCCCAGCCGAGCCACGCGGCCCAGGCCCCGGCGGCGGCACCGGCCAGGAGGGCGAGGGAGAGCAGTTGAAGGAGAAGAATCCGCAGCACACGACGCATACCCCCACCCTCGTGCCCCGCCCGCGACCCGAACCAGAGCGAAGGTACTCACCCCCACCTGAGTACGAACCCGCACCGTGGCTACGCCGGTTCGCCGACCACCCGCCGGAACACCTGCCGCGAGCCCCCCTCGGGCCCGGCCGGGGCAGCCTCGGCGGGGCTGAACCCCAGCCGCTCGTAGAAGACCCGCGCCCCGCTGGCGACGGCCCCGGGGTGATCGGCCCCGAACGTCACCACCTCGACGCACCCGGCCCCCCGCCCCCGTACGAACCGCCGCTCGGCCTCCCCCATCAACGCCTGCCCGACGCCTTGCCCCCGGGCGTCCTCGGCGACCACCAGCCAGTGCACCCGGAAGACGGGCGCCGCACCCCCGAACAACAACCCCCCGACGACGGACCCCCCGGAAACGGCGACGAGCGCCAGCCCACCCCGTATGTGCTCCCGCACGGCCTCGTGGAACCCGGGCTCGTCGACCATGGCCCCGAACCACTGCTCAACCCCGCCCGCAAGCCCGAGAAACCCGCCGAAGTCCCGCTCGCCCGCAAGTCTGACGATCACCCCCGCAGTCTGCCAGAGCCCCCCGGGGCTCCCCGCGAGCCCGGCATCGGCCCGGCATCGGCCCGGCCCGCTGCCGTGGTTCGCTCAAGCGGGCAGCCAGGAGGGCCACCAGGGCGGGATGTTGCTCGCCGGGCAGAGGCCGGAGTCGCCGGGATACCCGTCCGGCGTGCCGAGAACCGCGAATGCCGCCCAGCCGACGAGCAGGGAGACCTGCAACGCGATCGGCACCACGGTGAAGACGGCCGCCTTCCGGGAACCGGGCCGGACCAGGCGCCACAGAAGACCCGAGGCGATCACGGCCGCAAGGGCACTGACGAACAGGAGGGCTGGGAGTCCTATGAAGATGAGGCCGAAACGGTGCCCCGGCTCGTTCGCGGCATCGCAGTAGTCCCGCGAACGCAGGACGAGCAAGGCGGCGGGGACCCCGCACCCCACTCCGGTCAGCACCGCCAGCCAGAAAGCAGGCAGAAAGCGGCGCGACGGCCATTCGGTGTCCCTCACGCTCATAGGACGTCCCACCCGGGTCGGGGGGTTGCGCGGACACCGAGGCCGGACGTGCGTGATGCCCGCACCCCGGGTGGGCCGGGGTGCGGGCATCGCGTGGTCGAGGGTCAGGCCGCGGCCGTGACCGGGGTTTTGGGTGGGGTGGGGTCCACCGGGTCCGGGTTGTCGAGATCGAAGCTCGTGGCGTTGTCGTACATGTCGCGGTCCAGGATCTTCTCCTGCGACGCGACCAGCACCGGGATCACCGCCTGACCCGCGACGTTCACAGCCGGACCCCATGTAGGTACGTGAGGCCGGCCGGCCAGGGGGCGGCGGTCACATGGCGAGGCCGCAGCGCGTCGGGATCCACGTACGCATCAGCAGGACGCCGACGGCCAGGAACTCGGGATCACGCGCCTTCCGCCAGGGAAGGACCTCGCATTATCCTTCAGCAAGTTCGAGACAGGCGGCAACAAGGGAGTGGCAGATATGTCGCGGCGGCCAACGAGGCAAGATCGGTCCCGGCTTGCCCGGAGTCGCCCGCGTCCGAGGAGGATTTCATCCCCCGAGCCACCGGCCAGTCCGGATGACAAGAACATCACATGGACGATGCGAGCCACACTGATTTCGGCACTGGTCGCTGCGCTTGCCCTCGTGTTCACCGGGGCGAGTACCTACTACGGCGCCCTGGTGGCCCGGGACCAGTTAGAACAGTCACGAAACGACGCGAAAGCCAAGGAAAAGAGCCAAGCGTCGAAGGTGTCGTACTGGTTGACCCGGGAAGGCGGAAAGAGCCGTTGGGTCATCAGCAACAGATCCCTCGACCCCGTTTACAGCGTCATCTTCTCCCCCACCCACAGCAAGTCCATTGGATTCCAGTCCCTGGAACCATGCACCAAAGTCACCTTCCCCTCACGAGCGCTATCCAAGAACGACGAAATGGGGAACTCCGATTTTCGGGGGATCATATTCACGGACACGGTCGGTGAATTATGGATCCGAACCTTCACTCAGGTCAAGAAAGCCAATGAGCCGGAACCCGGAGAAGTCGCCGACGGCGAAGCGGAAGTGAGATATTTTGTCGGCTTGGACACGATCCGCGATGAGGGGAATCAAGATTTCATCATCCCCCGGACTCCGTTGAAACAGTGTGGATAGCGAGGCATTTCACCCCGGACGAAATCCGCCGAATCATGCAGCCGGCGCCATAGGGCCGAACGAGAAATAATCAACGATGCAACGAAGTATGGGCGGCGACCTTGTACGACTCCAGCCGTTAGACAAAGGCTGCGTGTTATTCGTCTGCCTGCCAGCCGATGCTGTGGTCATCCACGAGCCGCAGGGCTGACGAGGGTGCGCATGCGGACGCCCGCAGCCCCGGGCTGCGGGCGTCGCGTTGGGAGCGGTGGCGGTCAGGCCACTGCTGTGACCGGGGTCTTGGACGGGGTGGGGTCTGCCGGGTCCGGGTCGTCGAGGTCGAAGCTGGTGGCGTTGTCGTACATGTCGCGGTCCAGGATCTTCTCCTGCGACGCGACCAGCACCGGGATCACCGCCTGACCCGCGACGTTCGTCGCCGTGCGGACCATGTCCAGGATCGGGTCGATCGCCAGCAGCAGGCCCACGCCCTCCAGGGGGAGGCCCAGGGTGGAGAGGGTCAGGGTGGTCATGATGGTGGCGCCCGTGAGGCCCGCGGTGGCGGCGGAGCCGATGACCGAGACGAAGGCGATCAGGATGTAGTCCTGGAGGCCCAGGCTGACGTCGAAGATCTCGGCGATGAAGATGGCCGCCAGGGCCGGGTAGATCGCGGCGCAGCCGTCCATCTTCGTCGTCGCGCCGAAGGGGACCGCGAAGGAGGTGTACTCCTTGGGGACGCCGAGGCGTTCGGTGACCTTCTTGGTGACCGGCATCGTGCCGACCGAGGAGCGGGAGACGAAGGCGAGCTGGATCGCAGGCCAGGCGCCGCGGAAGAACTGCAGGGGGTTGACCTTGGCGACCGTGGCCAGCAGCAGCGGGTAGACGCCGAAGAGGACCAGGGCGCAGCCGATGTAGACGTCGGCGGTGAAGGTCGCGTACTTGCTGATCAGGTTCCAGCCGTAGTCGGCGATCGCGAAGCCGATGAGGCCCACGGTGCCGAGGGGGGCGAGGCGGATGACCCACCACAGCGCCTTCTGCAGCAGCTCCAGAATCGTTTCGCTGAACGCGATGATCGGCTGGGCCTTCTCGCCGAGCTTCAGGGCGGCGACGCCGAGGGCGGCGGCCATGAAGACGATCTGCAGCACGTTCAGTTCGGTGAAGGGCGTGATGACGTCCGTCGGGATGATCCCGGTGAGGAAGTCGATCCACGAGCCGCTGTCCTCGGGGGCCGCGCCGTCCTTCGGGGAGAGGTCGGTGCCGGCGCCGGGGTTGGTGAGCAGGCCGATGGCCAGGCCGATGGCGACCGCGATCAGCGAGGTGGCGAAGAACCACAGCAGGGTACGGGTCGCGAGGCGGGCGGCGTTGTTGACGTTCCGCAGGTTGGTGATCGACACCAGGATGGCGAAGAACACCAGCGGGGCGACCGCCAGCTTGAGCAGTTGGACGAAGATGGTGCCGATCTGGTCCAGGGTGTCCTTCAGCCAGGCGACGTCGCCGGTACGGGCGGCCCAGCCGAGGAGCACGCCGAGGACGAGGCCGGCGAGGATCTGGGCCCAGAAGGGCACCTTGGGTATCCGGAAGCCGCTGCGCGGCTGCGCGGTGGGGGCGGGGGTGGGTGTGGACACGGGCGTCTCCGTGACTGGGCGCGCCGGGCCGCCTCGTCCGGGCACGGTGGTGCCGGGACCGGGACGACGGGCGCGCGTCTGCTACTTGGGGAATGTGGTGCGTGACCGGTCAGAGCGCGGGGACTAGCGGCTCTGACATGCCGCCGACAGGCAGCGGCACAGATCGACGTGCAGGCGCGCCACGAGCAGAGGGCTCGTAGGCATGCGTAGCGCAGGCACCGTCGTCGTCATGACGAGAAGACTAACACTCCTGCTTTGACATTCCCATAGTGCGGCTTTGGGGGTGACGGTGACGCCCCTCACGTTCCCCTGCGCCGCGCCTACGCCGTCCTCGCGCCGCGCCCTACGCGGTGCCGCGGGCCTCGTCGTCCGCCTCGTCCTCGCGGCTGCGGTTCGCCGCCAGCCGCTCCTTCGACTTCTGCACCCGGCCCACGATCTGCTCCGACATCTCGTCCCGCTGCCGGCGCAGCAGGATGAAGCTCAGCGGTGCGGAGACGACGATCGACAGCAGCATGACCCACAGGTAGTTCGAGTCGCCCAGGCCCGCCGGGAGCGCGCCGACCCGGACCAGGACGGCCAGGATCACGAACGACGCGGCGAAGACGCCGAGGCGCATGGCGGTGTAGCGGACGGCGGGGTTCGGTTTGGGGGTCACGGCTGACAACTTCTCTCTGCTCTCTGCTCCGTCGGTCAGGGTGGTGCTGTGTGCGGGTGGTGCTCCGTGCGGGATGCGCGCGAGGTGCGCGCGGGTCGTACGGGACGCGCGTGCGGTCGTACTCAAGTATGCAGCGGCAGCCACATCGTGATGTCGTCGCGGTAGTCGTCCTCCGCGACCCGTATCGCGTCGGGTACGCGGCCGACCTCCTTGTAGCCGCAGGACGCGTAGAACGTGTCGACCCCCGTCCCGCCCCGGCACGTCAGCCGGATCCCCCGCATCCCCGGCAGCCCGCGCGCCGCGTCCGCCGCGGCGGCCATCAGGCGGCGGCCCTCGCCCGTGCCCTGCCGGCCGGGGTGGACCATCACGGTGTAGAGCCAGCACCAATGCCGCATCAGGCGGTGGGTGTTGAGCGTCAGGAAGGCGGTGGCGGCCGGGCGGCCCGCCGCGTCGAGGGCGGCGATCAGATGGGTGCGGCCCTCCGCCATGGCCGCGAGGTGCCTGACCAGCTCCGGGCGGATGTCCGCGGGCGTCACCGGGGGTACGAAGCCCACAGCGCCGCCCGCGTTGCTGACGTCGGCCCAGAGCGTGCATATGCCGTCCCGCAGGGCAGGGGTGACCGGCGGGTCCAGCTCGTAGCGCAGGGTCATCGCGGCCTCAGAAGCGCATCGGCTGCGGCGCCTCGCGCCGCTCCGGGTCCGGTCCCGCGTGCTCGCGGACGGCGTCGTAGCGCGCGTCGCGCTCGACCGGGTGCAGGCCCGCGTCCTGGATCAGCTCGACGAGTTCCGCGACCGGGAGGATCCCGGCCGCGCCCGGGGCCGGGGCGAAGTCGTCCGCGCCGTGCTGGAGCGCGAGCTGCGCCGTCTGCGTGCCGTACGCGGTCCACGCGGCCCGTACGTGCGGCACGTTGTCCAGCAGCAGCCGCGCCACCGCGAACGTCTTCAGCGCCGCCGCGCCCGTGACCCGCCCCGCCGCCAGCGGCGCGACGGCCAGCAGGCCGGCGCCTGCGTCCTGCCGGTCGCGGAGCGCCAGGAGCGCGTCGACGGTCTGCCCGGGGTCCTCCTCGCCGTACGGGACCTCCGCCACCGGCTCCGCGGCGTCCGCGGCCGCCGCGAAGTACCCGCGCTCCCCGTGCCGCCGCGTCCGCGCCTCGTGCGCGAGCCCGCCGAGCCACGCCAGGTCACCGCACCCGTACAGCGCGACACCGTCCGCCCGGCTCAGCCGTGCGCCCGCGCGCGCCTTCTCCGCCAGCTCGCGCCTGAGCCCTGCGTCCACGCGCCGCCTCCCAGCCCGTAAGTCACGTTCCTGCGCATCTGCGCGTATCCGAGCCTACGCGGCCTACTCCTCCGCGATCTCGCCCACCCTGCTCTCCCACATCGTGGACAGCACCACGGTGGTCGCCGTGTGCGAGACGCCCTTGATCCGCGACATCCGCCGGACCGTCTTGCCCAGCCCGTCCACGTCCGGCGCCCGCACCTTGAGCATGAACGAGTCCGCCCCGGCGATGAAGAAGCAGTCCTCGATCTCCGGCAGGTCCCGCAGCCGGTCCGCGACGTCGTCGTGGTCCACCGCCTCGGAGAGCGAGATCCCGACGAGCGCGGTGACGCCGCGGCCCAGCAGGGCGGCGTCGACGGTGGCGCGGTAGCCGGTGATCACCCCGGCGGCCTCCAGGCGGTTGATCCGGTCCGTGACGCTGGGTCCTGAGAGCCCCACGAGCCGGCCCAGCTCGGCGTACGAGGCCCGGCCGTTCTCCCGCAGTGCCTGGATGAGCTGCCTGTCGACGGCGTCCATGTGCGATCTCAAGCCTTCCGTGCTGCGGTGCCGGCTGCCCCGGCTGTCTGCTGCGTGCTGCGTGCTGCGTGCTGCGTGCTGCGTGCTGTCTACGGTGTCAGCGGTATCAGCGAGAGCGCCCCAGCTCCCCTTCCCATCTGCGATAGAGCTTGTGCGCCACGCCCGCGGCGTCGAGGGCGCGGCCGGCGACGAAGTCCACTAGGTCCTGGATGCCGGTGGCCCCGGCGTAGAAGGCGGGTGCGGCCGGGAGGACCACGGCGCCCGCCTCGTCCAGGGCGACCATCTGCCGCAGCGTCGGACCGGGCAGCGGCGTCTCCCGTACGACGACGACGAGCGGCCTGCCCTCCTTCAGCGTCACGCTCGCCGCGCGCTGGAGGAGGTCCTTGGAGAGCCCGAGCGCGATGCCGGCCACCGCGGCGGTCGACGCCGGGACGACGATCATGCCCTTCGCGGCGTACGAACCGGAGGAGGGGCCGGCCGCCAGATCGCCGGCCGCCCAGTGCCGTACGGCGGACAGGTCCATCGCCGGGTCGAAGGCGTCCGGGCTGCCGTCGGCGCCGGCGGCGAGCCAGCGCCGCAGGTCGTCGCGCCAGTGCGCGTCGCGGAACGGGCCGCCCGTCTCGTCCAGCAGCGTCAGCCGCGCGGCCCTGCTGACGACGAGGTCGACCGCCTCCCCGGCCTGCAGCAGCGCGCGCAGCACGGCGGCGGCGTAGGGGGTGCCGGAGGCGCCGGAGACGCCGACGACCCAGGGCCGGCGCCGGTCGCGGCCCGGCTGCCCGGCGTGCGGCTCGGCGTGCGGCTCCCCGGACGGCGGCCCGTCCGGGTCCTCGTACGGCGTCTGGTGCGGCGGCTCCACCCGGCGAGCCTATCCGGCGCCGGGAACCGCGACGCAGGCCGCCTGCGTTTCCCCCAGGGAGGACACACTGGTCCGAAGGGGGCTCGGGTGATGTACGAACCTTACGGGCGCGGCACCCCCGCCGCGCGACCCGCACGGGCGGCCCGGCCGCCGCGCGGGCGAATATACGTGAAGCGCGCCGCGGTGGTCATGCTCGCCTGGGTGGCGCTGCTGTGGGTGCTGGAGGCGGTCGACCAGGCCGGCGGCAACAAGCTGGACACGTACGCGATCACGCCGCGCGACTTCGGCGAGCTGCGGGACGTGATCCCGGCGTCGTTCATGCACTTCGGCTGGGACCACCTGTCGGCGAACACGGGGCCGCTGCTGGTGCTGGGCTTCATAGCGGCGATGCGCGGGATCGGGCGGTTCGTGGGCGTGGTCGCGGTGATCATGCTGGTGAGCGGGCTCGGGGTGTGGCTGGTCTCGCCCACGGGCACGGCCACGGCGGGCGCGTCGGGCGTCGTCTTCGGCCTCTTCGGCTACGTGGCGGTGCGCGGCTTCGTCGACCGGCGGATGTCCGACGTGCTGATCGGCATCGTGGTCGCCCTGGTCTACGGCTCGATGGTGTGGGGCGCGCTGCCGACGGACCAGGTCCTGGAGCAGTCGATCTCCTGGCAGGCCCACCTCTTCGGCCTCCTGGGCGGCGTCCTGGCGGCCTTCTACTTCAGCGACCGCAGGAGGGGTGCGCTTCAGGCGGGCTAGGGTCTGCGTCCGCAGCGGACGATCGCCTGGGGGATGGGACGCATGACCGAGCAGGACCGGAACGACGACCGGGCGGCCGGACAGCCGCCCGGAGACCCGGCCGGGCAGCAGCCACCGCTGTTGCCGCCGTACGCACCGCCGGGTGCCCCGACGCCGTACGCACCGCAGGGCGCCCCCGTCCCCTCCCCGCGTCCGGGCCCCGCCGTCCCGTACCCGCCGCAGCTCTACCCGCACGGCCCGCCCGGCAAGCCGCCGCCCGACGCGGCGATGTGGGCGCACCTTTCCGCCCTGCTCATCTTCATCGCCGGTACCGGCGCCTGCTGCATCGGCTTCCTGGTCGCCTGGATCGGGCCGCTCAACATCCGCGGCAAGTCCGGGGACCCGTTCGTCCGCCACCACGGCACCGAGGGCCTGAACTGGGGCATCACCCAGATCGTCGCGGTCGTCGTCTTCGGCGCGCTGACGGGCGGAAGCATCTACCTGGCCGAGGAACAGGGCTGGCCGGAGTGGGTGCCGGCGGTGCCGATGACGGCGTGGGGGGTGCACCTGGCGACGTCCTTCGCCTTCGCGATCGTCGGCTGCAGGCGGGCCAAGAACGGTGTGCTGTGGTCGTACCCGCGACCGGTCGCGCTCCCGTTCACCAAGCCCTGAGGGCAGACAAGACATATATCTTCTGTACAGTTGATGCATGAGTGAGACGCTGCCCATCGCGCAAGCACGCAGCCGGTTCGGCGCGCTCGTTCGCCGTGCCGCTCTCGGCCGCGAGCGCACCATCATCACCGACCACGGTGAGCCGGCCGCGATGATCGTCGGCATAGGGGACATCGAGGACCTGGAAGACGCCCTTGCCGTCGCGCAGTACGAAGCCCGCAAGGCCCGCGGCGAGGACACGTACGTGCCGCACGACGAGGTACGCAGGCGACTGGGACTCGGCGGGTGAGCCACGAAGTCGTCTGGGAGACCGATGCCGTGAACGCGGCCGCCGGCTTCCTCGACGACGACCCCGCCGGGCTGCGGGCGCTCGTCGACGGCATCGACACGCTCGCCACGGAGCAGCGCCCGAAGAACTCGGCTCCCTGGGGCACCGACAAGCGCCGCCTGCGGGTCGGCCGCTACCGGGCGATCTACCGGATCGACGACGGCAGGGTCACCGTGCTGGTACTCCACGTCGGCCGCCGGGCGGCATGACCCCGCCGGGTCAGAGGCTCAGGTCACGGACGAAGAGGTCGGCGGCGGCGCAGCAGAAGAGGATGATGCCGATCACGCCGTTGAGGGTGAAGAACGCGCGGTTCAGGCGGCTCAGGTCGTCCGGGCGGACGATGCTGTGCTCGTACGCGAACACGCCCGCCACCACCGCCAGGCCGACCCAGAACAGCGCGCCCGCGTCCGTCGCCAGGGCGTACCAGACGAACAGCGCCATCGTCACGACGTGCGCCACCCGCGCCCCGTACAGCGCGCCGGCGATGCCGAAGCGGGCCGGGACCGAGCGGATGCCCTGGGCGCGGTCGGTGTCGACGTCCTGGCAGGCGTAGATCAGGTCGAAGCCGCCGATCCACACGCCCACCGCGAGCCCCAGCAGCACCGCCGGCCACGACCACTCCCCCGTGACCGCCAGCCACGCGCCGATCGGGCCGATCGACTGGGCCAGGCCGAGGATCGCGTGCGGGTACGTGGTGAACCGCTTGCCGTACGGATAGACCACCATCGGCACCGCCGCGACCGGCGCCAGCACCAGGCACAGCGGGTTCAGCAGCGCCGCGGCGCCCAGGAAGATCGCCAGCGCGATCAGCGCGCCCGTCCACGCCGAGCGTACGGAGACCGCGCCGGTGACCAGTTCGCGGTGGGCGGTGCGCGGGTTGCGGCCGTCGATCTCGCGGTCGATGATCCGGTTCGCGGCCATCGCGAAGGTCCGCAGCGCCACCATCGCGACGGTGACGAGCAGCAGCGTCCCCCACTCGATCGCCCCGTCGCCGTCGACCAGCATGGCCGTCAGCGCGGCGATGTACGCGAACGGCAGCGCGAAGATCGAGTGCTCGATCATCACCAGCCGCAAGAACGCCCGTACCCCGCTGCCCGACCGGGCGGGGCCGGGACCGACGACGCTCCCCGCGGCCGTCACAGGCCGTACTCCCGCCACCGGGCGTCGACCTTCGCCGCCGTGTCCGGATCGGAGACGACCATCTCCGGCCAGCCGCGGGTGTAGCCCTCCTCGGGCAGCTTCGCGGTGGCGTCGATGCCCGCCTTGCCGCCCCAGAACTGCTGGTACGAGGCGTGGTCGAGGTGGTCGACCGGGCCTTCGACGACGGACAGGTCGCGGGTGTAGTCGGTGTTGCCGAGCGCCCGCCAGGCGACCTCGTGGAGATCGTGCACGTCGCAGTCGGCGTCGACCACGATGATCAGCTTGGTCAGCGACATCATGTGCGCGCCCCAGATCGCGGACATGACCTTCTGCGCGTGCTTCGGGTACTTCTTGTCGATCGAGACGATCGCGCAGTTGTGGAAGCCGCCCGCCTCCGGCAGGTGGTAGTCCACGATGTCCGGCACGATCACCTTCAGCAGCGGCAGGAAGAACCGCTCGGTGGCCCGGCCCAGCGGCCCGTCCTCGGTCGGCGGGCGGCCGACGACGATGGACTGCAGCAGCGGGCGGCGGCGCATGGTGACGGCGTCGATGGTCAGCGCGGGGAACGGCTCCTGCGGGGTGTAGAAGCCGGTGTGGTCGCCGAACGGGCCCTCGGGTAGCTCCTTGCCGGGCTCCAGCCAGCCTTCGAGCACCACCTCGGCGTGCGCGGGGACCTGGAGCGGCACGGTCTTGCAGTCGACCATCTCGACGCGCTTGCCGCCGATGAAGCCGGCGAGCATGTACTCGTCCATGTCGCCGGGCAGCGGCGCGGTCGCCGCGTACGTCACGGCCGGCGGGCAGCCGAAGGCGATGGCCACGGGCAGCTTCTCGCCCCGGCGGGCGGCGACCTGGTAGTGGTTGCGGCTGTCCTTGTGGATCTGCCAGTGCATGCCGATGGTGCGGCGGTCGTGGCGCTGGAGGCGGTAGAGGCCGAGGTTGCGGACGCCGGTCTCGGGGTCCTTGGTGTGGGTGAGGCCCAGGTTGTAGAAGGACCCGCCGTCCTGGGGCCAGGTGAAGAGCGCGGGGATCGTGTCGAGGTCGACGTCGTCGCCGGTGAGCACGACCTCCTGGACCGGGCCGTCCTTCGCCTTCCGCGGCGGTACGTGCGCCATGGTGCCGAGCTTGCCGAACGCCTCGCGTACGCCCGTGAAGCCCTGCGGCAGTTCGGGCTTGAGCAGCCCGCCGATGCGCTCGCCGATCTCCGCGTACGAGCCGAGGCCGAGGGCTTTGAGGAGCCGGCGGTCGGTGCCGTAGACGTTCATCGCCAGCGGCATGGCGGAGCCCTTGACGTTCTCGAAGAGCAGCGCGGGTCCGCCGGCCTTGTTCACGCGGTCGGTGATCTCGCCGACTTCGAGGTACGGATCGACCTCGGCCGTGATGCGCTTGAGGTCGCCGTCGCGCTCCAGAGCCCGCAGCAGCGAGCGGAGATCGTCGTAAGCCATGCGCCCCAGTATCCGCCAGGCCCCGGGCGCGATCCGCGAAGGGGGTACGGGGCGGGGCGCGGGCGGGGTCGCGGGGGTGTCTCCGGCACGGATTACCCTGGACGGACCGCGCGGTCCGTACGGGAGCCGCACCGAACCCGGCGAGGAGACCGCCGCGCCGCCGCTGCACCGCACGTCGAAGGGCCCCACATGCTCAGGTATCTGCCGTTTCTCCTGGTCCTGGCGGTGTGGATCTATGCGTTCATCGACTGTCTGAACACCCCGGAGAAGGACGTACGGAACCTGCCCAAGCTGGTCTGGGTGGCGATCATCGTGCTCTTCGGCTCGGTGCTCTTCGGCCCGCTGGCGTGGTTCATCGGCGGCCGGCCGCGGGGCCGTCCCGTGATCGCCGGCGAGGGCGCGGGCGGCGGCGGACGCCGGCCGGGCCGGGGCGGCTGGGTGGCCCCTGACGACAACCCGGACTTCCTCCGCTCGCTGGGCGAGGACCGGCCGAAGGACGAGCCGCGCGAGGAGCCGCCGCTGGAGCCGGAGGACGAGCGCGGCCGCGAGCGGGACGAGGAAGGCCCGGAAGGACGCCAGGGGCCCGACGAGGACCGGCGCTGAGACGTTAACCTGACGCGGAGACGCAGCGGGGGCCGAGGCCGTAGCCCCGCGACATTCAGGGGGTTTGCCGCGTGCTCCGCTACCTGCCGTTGTTCGTCCTCCTCGGCGTGGTGATCTACGCGCTGATCGACTGCGCGACCACGAAGAAGGAAGACGCCAAGCACCTCCCCAAGATCGCCTGGATCATCCTCATCGTCCTGTTCCCGCTGCTGGGTTCGATCGGCTGGCTGATCGCCGGGCGCAACCGCCGCCGCTCGCCGGGCGGCGGCTCGGGCGGGGGCGGCGGCACCGGCGGGGGGCGGCGCTCGACGTGGGTCGCGCCGGACGACAACCCGGAGTTCCTGAAGAAACTCGGCGACGAGAACGCGAAGGGCGACGAGGGCAAGACCGGCGAAGGGGACGACGGAGACGGCGGGAACGACGAGGGCGACGGCGACGCTGACGGCAAGCGGGACGGCGACCCGCGCACGAAGTGATCCCCGCCTCCCCCGAGCCCCCGGGGCGATCCGGCGTCGGTCCCCGGCTCTCCTCCCGGGTCGGTTTCCGAACCTCAGTGCACGGACCGCGTGCCGCGGACTCGTCGGTCGTCCGCGCTTGCAACCGGTACCCGGGTACAGGGTTACCGTCGAGAGCGTCCCCGCCCGCGGGGACGTGACGACGGGAGTGAGCGCCATGAGTGACCTTGCGTGGGTGCCGCGGTCCTGCACGCTGCCCACCGCGGAGCGGCCCCTGCGGGTGGCCGAGTGGGACGCACTGTTCGCGGCGGGGCCGGTCTCGCTGTCCCGGCCGGAGCCGCTGCGGCTGCGGCTGGTGCTGGCGGACGGTCCCGGAGTCGCGGAGCGGGTACGCGAGCTGGCGGCGCGGGAGGGCGGCTGCTGCTCGTTCTTCACCTTCACCACCGGCCCGGGCGCGGGCGGCACCGCCGGTCGCGGCGGAGGGCGCACGGCCGGGACGCTGTGGCTGGACGTCGCCGTGGACCCGGCGCACGCGGCCGTCCTCGACGCCCTCGCCGCACGGATCGACGCGGTGGCGGCACGGTGAGCGGGGCCCTGCGCAGCGGGCAGGTCGCCGCCGCGGCCGGCGTGCACGTGCAGACGCTGCGCTACTACGAGCGCCGCGGCCTGCTCCCCGCGCCCGCGCGCAGCAACGGCGGCCACCGGCTGTACGGCGAGGACGCGGTGACCGCGCTCCGCGTGATCAAGGCGGCCCAGCGGCTCGGGTTCACGCTGGCCGAGGTCGCCGACCTGCTGGCCGCCGGACGGCGCCGCCGCGGCGGGACCGCCGCGGGGCTCGGGGACCGGGCGGCGGCGAAGCTCGCGGAGGTCGACGCGAGGATCGCCGGCCTGACCACGGTCCGTACCGCCCTCGCCGCCGCCATGGAAGCGGGCTGCGACGACCTCGCCGCCTGCGCCGCCTCCCCCCGCTGCCCCCTCCCCTTCACCGCCGCCGACGCGGACCGCTGACGCGCCCCGGCACGGCGCCCGGGCCCGCGCCGCGCACAATGGGGCGGCAGGTTCGGGCGGCGAAGGGCGGAAGATGGTCGCGGGTCGGAAGTCGGTCTGGCCGGTGGACGCCTCCGTGGCGCACAACGCGCGGGTGTGGAACCACTGGCTCGGCGGCAGGGACAACTACGCCGTGGACCGGCAGGTGGGCGATCACGTGGCGGGCCTCTTCCCGGTGATACGTGACGTGGCCCGCGCCGACCGGGAGTTCCTGGGGCGCGCGGTGCGGTACCTCGCGGGCGAGGCGGGGATACGGCAGTTCCTCGACGTCGGCACCGGGCTGCCGACCGCGGAGAACACCCACGAGGTGGCCCAGCGGGTGGCGCCCGCGGCCCGGATCGTCTACGTCGACAACGACCCCCTCGTCCTCACCCACGCCCGCGCCCTGCTGACCGGCAGCCGGGAGGGCGCTACCGCGTACGTCGCCGCCGACGCCCACGACCCCGAGGCGATCCTGCTCGGCGCGAAGCGCACCCTGGACTTCGAGCAGCCGGTGGCGGTCATGATGCTGGGGATCCTCAACTTCGTCCTGGACACCGGCGAGGCGCGCAGGGTCGTACGCCGGCTGATGGCCGCCGTACCGCCCGGCAGCTACCTCGCGCTCACCCACCCCACGGTGGAACTGGGCGGCGAGGGCAACGCGGCGGCGATGCGCTTCTGGAACGAGCACGCCACCCCGCCGATCACCGCCCGCAACCGGACCGAGGTCGCGAGCTTCCTCGACGACCTGGACCCGCTCTCCCCCGGCCTGGTCTCCTGCACCCACTGGCGCCCGTCCCCGGACGAGACGGCCGGCACCGCCGGCACCGCCGGGCTCCCGGAGGTACCGCAGTTCGGCGCCCTGGCCCGCAAGGTCTGACCCCCGGGCCCGGGCGCCGCGGTCAACGCGCCGTCGGCGCCGGTGCCGTTGCCGTTGCCGTTGCCGTTGCCGGCGGGTCCATGGCCCGGTCCAGGTGGGCGATGTTCGCCGGTACGTCGCCGCTCTCCGTGCTGCGGATCAGTTGCAGGGCCGGCTGGACGAGGCCGCCCGGGCGGGCGATCAGGCGGGCGAGCACGGCGGCCCGGATGTCGAGGCGGTCGATCGTGGCGGAGCGCTGCTCTTCGTCCTGGCCGGCGAGGAGGACGGCGTTGTGCCACGCCTCCTCCCGGGACTGGCGGACGCTGAAGTCGAGGATCTGCTCGTCCGTTCGGGCGCCGACCTCGTCCAGCAGCGACAGCAGCGGCGACAGCGCGCCGACCGAGTCCTCCACGGCCAGGACCACGCTCGCGAGGATGTCGTTGATCAGGAGGAAGTCGCGCCGCAGCGACCGGATGTCCTCGCCGGGAGAGGTCCGCGCGGCGGCGACGGCGAGGTCGAGGTTGATGTGCGCGTTCACCCCGAGGATCAGGTGCTGGACGATGACCGTGCGGTCGTCGGCCAGCAGCCCGAACGTCTCCCGCCAGCAGCGCGGGCCGCCGCGGTCGCGGCGCCAGGCGTCGTACGCCTCGAAGTAGCGGTTGCCGAAGAGCGTGTCGAAGCGGTCCATCCGGGCCCCGTCGTCGAACCGCCCCTCGCGGATGGCCCCGCGGACCTCGACCGTCACCTGCCGGTACAGCGCCGCGAAGTACCCGGCCCGGTCACCGTCCCGCCGGGCGTCCCGTACGATCCCCGCCAGCCCGTCCACGACCTCGTCGATGTTCTCCGCCACCGCGACCCACTCCCCTCCGCGAACCCCTCGTCCGGCCACGAACCGTCCTATCACCGCCCGCCGGGGAGGGGCCCCGGGCCGCAGGTGAGGAGCGTCCGGCGTGCGTCAGGTGGTGGCGCACGCCCTCCGCGGGGCGGGGCGGGAGGGGCAGACGGTGCGGAAGAGCCGGAGCCGGCGGCCGGGTCGCCGCCTGCGGTTCGGGACGCCGCCGCGTCCCCTCCGGCGAATTCCTCGCGCGCCGGGTCGGCGGCCCCTCGCCGCGGTTGCTGCCAGGCGCCGTCCCCGTCGAGACGCTCCGGCACCGCGTCCACGAACCCGGCTGTCAGCGGAGCGACCGCAGCAGGTCCTCCGTGTACGCCGCCAGGCGCTCGGCGTCCGCGGGGCGGAGGGTCTTGAGGGACGGGTCGACCTGCCTGCCCCTGTCGACGGCCGTATGCGCATCGGGGGGCGGGTGGTCGATCCAGTCGACGATCGGCCGGACGGACTCGGCCACGGGGCGGGCGAAGAACCGGGCGAGGAACCTGAGGGAGCCGCGGATCAGGGGGATGTCGTGGCTGTCGATGCCGCTGCGGGTGAAACCGGGGTGGTAGGCGACGTAGCGCGTTCTGGTCGTGGCGCCGTCCGCGAAGGCGACGCCGAGCAGGTCGTTGGCCCGGCCGGCCTGGAGCTGGGCGCGTACGGGACCGTAGCGCCGGGTCATCTGGGGGTCGTCCCAGCGGATTCCGCCCGCGGTGTTGCCGACGCCCGCGACGTTGACGACGACGGGGGCGGGGGCCGCGTCGAGGAGCGGGAGCAGGCGGTGGCTGAGCAGGTAGCGGCTCAGGTAGTAGAGGGCGAAGGTGGACTCCAGGCCGTCGGCCGTCTCCTTCCGCCTGCGGCTGACCCGGTTGGCGAAGAGGGCGAGCGCGTCGACCGCCTCGTACTCCGCGGCGATGCCGGCGACGACCCGCTCGACCTCGGCGATCGAGGACAGGTCCGCGCGTACGAAGCGCAGGTGCGGGTCGGCGGCGTGCGCGAGCAGGGCACGTCCCTTGTCCTCGCTGCTGCCGATGACGGTGACGCGGTCGCCGCGGGCGAGCCGTTCCAGGGCGACCGCGCGGCCCATGCCGTCGGTACCGCCGCTGATGATCACGGTCTTCTTCGGTGTGCCCGGCACGGTGTGCTCCCTAGGATCGGCATCGACCGACCCATCGTGAACGGCAGCGCCACAGGCGGAAAGAAGGCAGTTTGATGTCCGGTACGCACACGGATGTGCCCTCGGTACTCGCCTATGAGCTGCCCCGCCCGGTGCCGGCCGGCGAACTCGCCGCGTGCCCGGTCGGGGACGTGCTCCGGCGCGTGGGCGACAAGTGGAGCATGCTGCTGGTGATCCTGCTCGGCGGCCGTCCGCACCGGTACAACGAGCTGCACCGCGCCGTCGAAGGCATCAGCCATGCCGCCGCACGGGACACTCCCGCGACGCCGGGCGGCACCACGGCCTGAAGCCGCCGGCGGGCGGCGGACCACGCGCCGGCCTTCCGGCGGCCGCGGGCGACGGGACGGGACGGGACGGGCAGACCGTCGCCGAGGAGCCCGCGGGACGTACGCGGCGCCTTCCGGCCGGTCATCGGCATTGCACCCGGTGCTCGCCGGTCGGCGGCGCCGTCTTGATCAGGCCGTCGAAGTTCTCGGCGCGGTGGGCGCGGCAGCCGGTGCGGCGGTCCACCCCGGGTGCGTAGTCCACGGCGAAGACGGCCTTGCCCGCCTCGACGAACGGGCGGAGCCGGGCGCATTCGCCGTACTGCGCGCACTCCTCGGGCAGCGCCCAGTCGAAGTGGTCGACGAGTTCGGCGACGGCACCGGGCTGGTCGTGGCCGTTCTTCATGCCGACCGACAGGCCGCGGGCGTGGGCCTGTTCCGCGACCTCGCGGTACCAGGAGACCTGGTCGTCGCGGGTGATGGGGAACCCGGGGCGGTTGCCCAGCGGGTTGTTCTGGTCGGGCTCGACGCCGTCGCAGCCCATGCGGGCGGCGAGGTCGAGGCGGGCCCAGATGATCTCGGCGAACGCCTCGCGCCGCCCCTCGCGGATGTCGAGCCAGCGCTCGCCCTCCCAGCCGGTGTTCCAGCCGATGACCGAGCCGTCCTCGGGGGGTTCGCCGTCGTCCGGGATGGCGGCGACGGCGGGGCGGTGGCCGGGGAAGCGGGCCGCGTCGGGGCGGTAGTGCTCGTAGGCGCCGGTGTCGAGGTAGCAGATGACGACGGTGCCGCGGGCCTGGAGCTTCCCGATGGTGCCGGCCAGGGCGCCGCGGGGGACCTTGACGACGTCGCCGCCGGGGTAGCGCAGTTCGGAGCCGGCCGGGGCCAGCTCGAACAGGTCGAGGTCGTACATCGCCCGGTGCTCGTCCAGGTCGTACGGCGCGTCGATCTGCCAGTCCCAGTCGGCCGCCTCGCCGGGCCGCGGCTGCCACCGGTCTTCGTCCCGGCCGTCCGGCCGGGTCATGCAGGCGGTGGCGAGTACGGCGACGACGGCGAAGGTGAGCACGCGCCGCGCCGTGGACGCGAGCGCGGGAAGGTCTGTCATGCCGGTACACACGCCGGCCGCGGCCGGGCCGTTCCCGCCGCGGCCCGGCGGCGGACCGCCGGGTGGCGGTCCTCACGCCTCGACGTCACGCTCGGCGTACGGGACGAGGCGCACCGGCCCGATCAGTCCGTACGGCTGCGTCTTCACGGGGCGGTTGAGGAAGCGGGAGTAGCCGGGCACGCCCTGCTCGGCGAGCGCGGTCAGCCGGTTCTTGAGGGTCGTGGCGACCTCGATCTCCAGCACGTTCCGGCCCCGCCGCAGGTGGGGCCCGACGTCCGTACGGGGCGGCGCCACACACGCCGGGTGGACGCGCCGCCCGTTGACGCGGATACGGACGCCGCCCTCGACCCGGCCGAGTTCGAGGTAGGCGCCGCGGCCCTGCCCGGTCCAGCGTTCGTCCAGCTCGAACTCCGTGCGGTAGGTGCCGGTCCCGGACGTGTCCCGGAGCCGGGGGATCCGCCGCCAGTCCACCAGCCGGTCGAGGCGGAGCACGTGGCGCTCCTCCCCGTCCGGTACGGCGCCCTCCACCCGCAGGTGCCAGCCCGCCGGCTCCAGCGGGGGCGGCAGCGCCCCGACGTCGACGGCGACCGTGCGCCCGTCGCCGAGCCTGGCGGACACGGTGCCCGGTGTGGTCGCGCGCAGCCGCAGCCCGCCCGCGCGGACGGCGACCGACTCCGCCGTGGTGGACTCGGCGTGCGCCCCGGCCGGGCGCTCGAAGCCGATCACCGTGCTCTCGCCCGGCGCCAGTTCGACCGGCACCTCGACCCGCTCCCCGGCGACCCGGAACCGGCCGGCGGGTCGTATCTCGCCGGTCCACAGGTCCCAGACGTCGGGAGCCCGGGCGCCGGCTGCGAACGAGGCCGTGAAGCGCGCGGTCACGCCGCCGGCGAGGCGGAGGGTCTCGTCGAGGGCGCCGGAGATGTTGCACAGGAACCAGTAGTCGCCGGCGGGGGTCCGCCGGTGCACGCCGTGCACCTGCGGGTGCGGACCTTCGTACGTCACGTCGGGGCGGACGCCGAGCCGCCCGAGCGCCGCGGGGACGCCGGCCTCGTCGCGTACCAGCAGGACGCGCGGCGAGTGCCGGAGTTCCGCCACCGCCCGGCGGACCGCCGCGTCCTCACGTGCGGCGTCGAGATAGCTCACGCCGCGCTCGGGGAAGCGGCCGACGAACACGATCGGCAGGCCCGCGCGCGCGAACGACACCAGCCGCCGGGCCACGGACGCGGACATGGCGTCGCTGCCGTCGACCACGCCCTGGTGCCGGGACGCGGCCGGTTCGACGACCAGGGCGCGGTAGCCCGGCTCCCGTACGAGCAGCCGCCCGTTGCGTACCGAGGTCCGCGGGTGGGCAAGGGTGCCGGGGTCGATGATGTCGAAGGTGTGGCCGGCCCCGGTCAGGGCGGCGTCCAGCAGCGGCTCGCCGCGCTCGTCCGTGTGCGGGTCGGCGACCCGGCCGTACCCCTGGACATCGCGGTGGACGGCGAGGTCGGTGACCGGGCGGCCCGCACGGAGCACCGTCTGAGCCCGGGCGAAGTAGTCGGCGAGCGGCCGGAGATGACGCCACATCGGGAGCGCGGGCGTGAAACCCTCGCCGAACCCGTAGTCCCGTCCGGAGACGTCGTGCTCGGACGACCACGGCCACCACGACGGCCAGCCGGCCCCGTGCGCGTCCTTGTACGGATACCCGTGGAGGACCAGTTCGTTCGCCCCGCCGGCGAAGCCCTTGTCGGCGAGGTACTTCAGCGCCTCCGGGGTGATCATGTAGTCGCCGTGGGTGACGTCGCCGATCTCCAGCGAGGCGATCCCGTGTCCGGCCAGCCGGCCGCCGGAGGTGATCGTCCGGGTGAAGCCGACGGGGCCGTCGAACGGGTCGGCGTCCGGGGCCGCGTACGCCTTGTTGACCGCGACCACGTCCATGCTCAGCATGTGCCCGCGGCCCTGGAAGTCCAGGCCGTGGCCGCGGGCCCAGGCACGCGCGGGGCGTACGTGGTGGTCCACCCACAGCTCCGTCAGCGTCTCGTTGTAGTCGTGCCGGATGCGGCGGCCGGCGCTGCCGGAGAAGTCGTAGACCTGCTCGGCGGCCTCCGTGTCGTCGGAGTGCCAGTCGACCACGGCCAGCGCCGGGAGGAAGGCCGTCAGGTCGTATCCCCTGCGGGCCCGGAACTCCACCGGGAACCGGCCCGTCCACAGCAGGCCGGGGAACCCGAACTCCAGCGAGTCCTCGTGGAAGCGGTCGGCCACCTCGGCGGCGAGCGGCCCCAGGCGGTCGAGGAGGCGCCGGTCGAGATCGGCGGTCGCCGCCCTGGTCGCGTCCGGGTCGAGCTGGTCCAGGATCAGCGGGTCGCGCGGGCCCGTGCTGTCGTTCGACCGCTGGCCCGTGGGCGTCTGCCAGAACCCGAACACGACCCATCGCCCCTCGGGCACCGCCCAGTCCACCCTGCCCCGCCCGTCCAGGGTGGGCGTCAGGTCGGTGGTACGCCCCGGGTCGAGCACCGCCGCCGCCTCCAGCCGGGCGGCGACGACGGCGACGAGCCGCGCACCGCCGCCCATGTCCGCGCCGCCGGGCCGGGGCGGGGCGCCCCTGAACCTGGCGGGGCCCGCCACCTCCCGGTGGCCGAATACCAACTGCTGCTGCGCCAGGGCGGCGTGCTCGCCCGACGCGGCCGGGCTGTTCCACGGCCAGCCCGAGCTGACCTGGAAGTCGATGCGGAAGTCGTGGTCCCGCGCCGCCCGCAGCGCTGTCTCGATCCGGCGCGCCCAGTGCCGCGTACCCCACAGGAACCGCTCGGGCGGCCGGAGGTCGCCGGCCGGGTGGGCGAGCCCCGGCGTCTCGAAGAGCTGCGCCCCGCCGAAGCCGGCGGCCACCATCTCCCGAACCTCGGCGCGAAGTTCGGCGTCCACGACGGCCGGACCCGGCCACCACCAGGTGAACCGCGGGCGCAGCCGCGGGCCCGGGTCCCGGAAGGCCGTGGCCAGGTCCCCGTCCGCGCCGGCGGCCGCGTGCCCTCCGGTGGCCGCGGCACCCGCGGGCAGTGCCAGGGCCCCGCCGAGGGCACCAAAGCCGCCGACGAAGGCGCGCCGCCCGACCCCGGAGGCTCGCGGGCCGATCGCCCGACGCTCTCGATTGCCGTCCATCCGTTCCTCCTCCGCGGTCAGCGATAGTGGCGAGCGATGGCGTGGAACGCCTTCTTGGGCGCGAAGTGGCCCGTGGTGCCGTAGGCGAGTTCGTGGCCGGCGGGGAAGACCTTGACGACCGAGAAGCCGGCCATGTCGTAGTCGCGGCGGGGGTCGGGCGAGTACGGAGAGCCGCTGCTGATGAACTCGTAGACGAAGGCGCCGTGGACGCCCTCGGTCTCGTAGATGCCGAGCAGTTCGTCCACGTAGTCCGCCTGGACCTGCTCGTCGCGGACCGGGTCGCCCACGATCCGGCCGGTTTCGAGGTCGATGACGTCGAAGCCCATGCCGCCCTTGTCCTCGGCGCCCCGGTAGGCGCAGCAGCCGAACTCGGTGATGACGACGGGCTTGCCGTGCCGGTGGAGGCGGCGGACCTGCTCGGCGTAGGTCGCGGTGTTGCCGGCGTTCCGGTAGAGGTCGACGCCCAGGACGTCGAAACCGCGCCAGTCGACGTCCTCGCCGGCCTCGGAGGTATACGTGACCCGGCCGCCGAAGACCGGCCGGACCGTGTCCAGGGCGTCGGCCAGGAAGGCGTTGAGGCGGCGGTTGTACGTCGCCGCCTCGGCCGGGCCCGCCTCGGCGAACCTGGTGCCACGCTCGAACCAGTCGTCGCCGGGGACCAGGCCGTGGAGGAAGGAGGTCAGCTCGCAGCCGACGGAGAGGCCGACGCCGGGATGGCCGGCGCGCAGGTCCTCGGCGGCCCGGGCCACGCCGGCGACGAACTCCAGTGTGGTGCGGGCGTCTTCGTCGAAGGCCCGGGGCTCGAACCACACGTGCAGGCCCTCGTCGGCCGCCATCGCCGCGGTCCCGGTCAGCCGGCCGAGGTCCGAGCCGAGCAGCAGGATCGCGTTCGCGTGCAGCCGGTCCCTGACGGCCCGGATCTCGCGACGTACGTACTCCGGCCGCCATAACTCGCGCTCGGTGTCGAAGTTCACCCCCTTCAGCGCCAGCCCCCCGCGGTGGCGGCCGGGCCCGCCACCGCCTCCGCCGCTCCCGTCGGAGCACGCCGCGGCGGCCAGGGCCGCCGCCCCCGCGAGAAACGCCCGGCGACCGGTCTTCAGAGCTGCGTGAGTGTCGTCCGTCATGACGGCGAAGGTACGGATGCACCGCAGGCACCGTCGTCAGCCCCGGAGTTGATCCGGGTACCCCGGCAGGGCGAGGCTATTTCCGCCCAAAGGATGAGATGCACCCGGGCCACGGACCGCGCGTCCGGGGGTCCCGCACGGGTGACGGACGCCTCGCCCGATCGGGTCGGCCTCCCCCGACCGCCGCCTGTGTGTGACCGGTCCGGCACACCCTGTCACCCGGCGGCGCTACGGTACCGGTCAGGGAGTGAACGTCCGCCGGCCGGCAGGGAGATCCCATGCACATCAAGATCACGGCACAGGGCGGGCCGGAGGGCGACGAGGAGCTGCGCTCCTTACGCAGGCACCTGGAGGACGACCCGGCCATCCCGCTGACCCCGTCCATGGGGCTCAGCCTGGAGGCCATCGAGTTCGTCACCGGAAGCTCCTTCGACCTCGCCAACCTGGTCCTGGCGCTGTCCGCCTGGCGGGCCTCGCGGCCGGTGAGTTCGACCCTGGAGGTGCGGCAGGACGAACACACCGTACGGCTCTCCCCGCAGGCCCTCGCCAACCCCCAGACGACCGACGCGGCCCTGCGCCCCCGCCTGCCGCTGCCCCACCTCTCGTACGCCGTGCTGATCGGTGTCGCCGACCACGTCCCCGAGAGCGGCCTCCGGCCCCTCCCGGCGGTGGACCGCGGCTGCCTGGAACTGCGGGACGTGCTGGGCGACTCCCGGATCTGGGGCCTGCCGACCAGCCGGTGCCGGCTCGTCCGTCCGCAGAACCGCGAGCAGCTCCTGGACCCGGTGTCCGACGCCGCACGGCAGGCGTCGGACTGCCTGGTCGTCTACTGGGCGGGCCACGGCCTGACCCACGACGGCGCGCTCCATCTGGCACTGCCTGACAGCCGCGAGGACGACGTCCCGGGCACCGCGGTCCCGTTCACCGACCTGCTCCGCCGGCTCGGCGCCGCCCCCGACCCGCCGTCCCGGACGATCGTCATCCTGGACTGCTGCCAGGGCAGCGTCGCCTTCGACGCCGTACGGAGGGAGGTCGAAGCCGCCGAGCTGCACGATATCTACGTGCTGGCGGCCTCGCCCCCCGGCGGAGACGCGGTCGGCACCTCCGGCACCGGTCTCACCGCCTTCACCCAGGCCCTGGTCGAAACGGTCCGGGCCGGCATCGGCGACCACCAGGACTTCCTGACGCCGAACGACATCGCCGCCGAGCTGCGCCGCGTCGTTCCCGGCCGAGGCGGCCCCGAGCCCCACACGCTGGACCCGCACGCGGTCGGCAGCCGGCCCTTCGTCCGGAACCTGCGGGCCAAGCCGCGCGCCGCGTACCTCTCCTGGCCGCGCCGGCACTCCAGGGCCCTGACCGCCACGGCGGTCGCCCTCGCCCTGCTCACCGGCGCGGCGGTCTGGAAGGGCTCCTCCGGCACCGGCACCACGGGACCCTGCTCGGAACAGGTCGGTCTGCTGGGCTACTCCGACGCCCTGGACACCATCGCGGAACCCACGCCGGTGCAGGGGCTCTCGGCCCTCGCGGTCACCGGGGACCGCACCGTCCTGGCGCTGGGCGACAACCGCCCTCCCCGCCTCCACTCCCTCACCCTCGACGACGCGCGGCTCGTCCCCGCGGTCGGGGACGCCACGATCCTGCACCCCAGGGACGACAATCTCTCCGCCGCCGACATCGACGGCGAGGGGATGGCGGTGGACGGGAAGAACGTCCTGATCAGCTCGGAGGCGGGGCCGTCGATCCGGTCGTACCGGCTGAGCGACGGGATGCAGAACGGGGAGATCGCCCTGCCCGAGGGCTTCGCGGACTCCAGCCCCGCGCGGCGGCTGGAATCCCTGAGCCTGACCGAGGACCGCACCCAGTTGTACGCGGGCATGGAAGGCCCCCTGCACATCGACGGCGAGTCGGCGGGCCGCAGCCAGGTACGGATCCTGCGCTACACCCGCTCTCCGGGCGGAGAGTTCGGCAAGAAGCCCCGGCAGTACGCGTACGAGACCGAATACGGGCTCTTCCTCACCGAGTTGGTCGCCCTGAGCGGCGACCGGCTGCTCGCCCTGGAGCGCGGCTACATGCCGGAGGGCAACTCGGTGCACCTGTTCCTGTTGTCGCTGGCGCAGAAGCCGGACATCAGCGGGACGAGGTCGCTCTCCGACATCACCGAGGACTCCTGGGTGGAGAAGAAGCCGCTGGCCAATCTGGTGAACTGCCCCACCGCGGGCGCACCTCACAAGCAGCCACAGCTCAATCCCCTGCTGGACAACATCGAGGGCATGGCCCTGGGCGAGCACCTGCCGGACGGCCGCCGCGCCCTCTACCTGGTCAGTGACAACAACGGAAACACGAAGAACCAGACGACCAGGTTCTACAAACTGAGCGTGGACCTGTCCTGACGTCCCGACACTCCCGGAGGACCTGATGAACGGATGGTGGCGGGCCGGGCTTCCCGCGCTGCTGCTGACGGTGTCGTCGCCGGCCGCCCTGGCGGCCCCCGCGGAGCCCGCCGCGCCGCCGGCGGACCGGCCGGCCGCCTGCTCGCCGCGTACGTCGCTGACCGGCTTCTCCGACGCCCTCGACAAGACCACGTTCGAAGGGACCCGGGTCGCGGGGCTCTCCGCGCTCAGCGCCCGGGCGGGCTCGCCGGTCCTGGCGCTGGCCGACAACACCGACGCCGACGAGGCAAGGCTCTACCGACTGGCCGTGCGCGCCGCTCCGGGGCACGTCCACGCGGCGGTACGGGACGTCACCGTCCTGCGCCGCCCGGACGGCACCCCGTACACCGGGACCGACTTCGACGGAGAGGGTCTGGTCACCGAACCCTCGGGCACGGTGCTCGCCTCCTCGGAACGCGAGCCCTCCATCCGCCGCTTCCGCCTGTCCGACGGCCGGCAGACGGCAGAACTGCCGGTGCCGCTGCGCTTCCGGGTCGCCCCGGCCGGGCAGGCCCCGGCCAACGAGACCTTCGAGTCACTGACCACCGCGCCGGACGGCCGCACCCTCTACGCCGGCCTGGAAGGCCCGCTCGACGCCGACGGCCACGACGAGGCGGACCGCGGCCTGCTGCGCATCCTGCGCTACGCCGGCACGCCGGGCGGCGACTACGCCCCGCAGGCCCAGCACGCCTACCGGACCGACCCGGGTCTCGGCCTGGCCGAACTGGCCACGCTGGACCGCACCCATCTGCTGGCCCTGGAACGCGGCTACACGGCGGGAGTCGGCAACACCGTCCGCATCTACCGGGTTTCGCTCCACGGGGCACCCGACGTCACCGGCCTCCCGTCGCTCACCGGGGCCGGCGCCGGGGTCTTCCTCACCAAGCGGCTCCTGGTCGACCTGGCCGACTGCCCACCGTCCGGCGCCACATCGCCGCAGCCGCAGCCCAACCCGCTGCTGGACAACGTGGAAGGCATGACCCTGACCGGCAACCGCACCCTGCTGCTGGTCTCGGACGACAACGCCTCAGCCCGGCAGGTAACCCGCCTCTACACCCTCCGCCTGAAGTAACCACGCCGACCCCGCCCCCGGCGCGCCCCGTTCTCCGCGCCCTGGCGGGCCGACCACCGCCCGGCGGGACCTAGGGCCAGACCAGGCAGTACGGCTGGTGGCCGGCCTCGTGGAGGCGGTCGGCGAACTCCTGCCATTCGTGGAGCCAGTGATCACAGCGGAGCGCTGACCTGTGACGATGCACCGATATTGCCGGTGACCAGCCGAAACCACCTTCAGTAGTCGAGGCTGGTCACCGGCAATTTCGGCTCCCATGTGCCCTGGATGTGCCCTCGCTGGGGGCAGAGGGGTTTGCGCGACTCCGGGTGGCTCTCCCTTCTATCGCGGCTGCAGCACGCTGGACTCGGCGGGCAGTACTCCTCCGAAGGCCCCGAGCCAGGTGCACACCGAGTCCCGGCCCGCTCAGCTCGTCGCGCTCCGCAAGACCCCGCTCGTCACCCCGCCTCGAAGCCGCGGACGGGGCCGGAGATCAGATATTGCATTTTCGCCGCCGGCAGACACGGAAGATCGCGCAGCGACTGGTCAGTGAGCCGGGCGCATGCCAACATCGACTACCTCGAAGAAACCCCAGGCCAGCGATCCCGCGCATCGCTCGTGTAGGCGATGCCGCCGTTGACGAGCCCGATCAGGCGGTCGTCTACCTCGCCGAAGGCCGGGACGAGGACAGCCAGCTCGAACATCTGCCGCCGGAGAGCGCGGTGGCCCTGGCCTGGCAAAACTCCGTCCAAGAACCCCCGCGGCGTCCCCGCCGCACCACCGGCCGCTGGACCGCGGCCGGAACCCCCTTCTGGAGGCGCCCCTGTATCCCGGCTTCCCGCTCGACCCTTCCGCTCCCCTTGGTACTCCGTGCGCATACTGGGTCGGTCCCCGTCATCTGGCCGGTGACGACGGCCGCCTCTACGACACCGTCGCCGACGCCTTCGGCAGCCTGGGCTGGACGAGCTTGACCATAGTCCGGGGGCGGCAGGAGCCCGACGAGGAGCCGGAGGACCGCCAGATCCTGCGCAGCACGGTCCTGCACATCAGCCCGGACTCCCGCTGCTGGGCGCAGTGGGTACTGGCGGACGAGCCTTTCCACCTGGGGGACTTGCCGATCGCCTGGCAGGTCTCCGCCCGTACGGACACCAGCAGCCCCGCCGAGTGGTCCGCCTACTTCACCACCGGCGTACCCGGCGAGGCGGTGGCCGACTTCCTCACCGCCCTCAACGCCCGCCCTCACCCCGCCGTCCCGCACGTCCGCCCCGAATTGGTCCTCGACGCGGTCACCGCCCACGGATGGCTCCGCGACGCCGATCAGGGCGCGGGGGCGACCGATCCCACGTTCATCTCGCACGTCAGCCTCGGGGGGATACCGCCCCTCATCCAGGACGCAGACCCGCGCACCCTGACCGCCAGCCCCGACGAGCCGGGACCCGACGGATGGCAGGCATGGGCCCAACCCGCAGCCACCGCACCCTGCCTCTGGGCGGTGTCCTTCTCCGCGAGCGTCCCCCACGACCTCGTCGCAGCATTCGCCCCCTCCCTCAGCTCGACTGCATCGGTCCTGCGGCGGATCGTTCCCGAGGCGACCCGCGAGCGACTCCGGTGGACACCCGCCGGCTAAGAACTCCTCACGGAATGACTTCAGACGTCATTAGTAGGCTCCCACCATGACGCTCACGTACTGGGAACGGCACCGCTTCGATGATCCGGCGGTGGCGGCCGACCGGGGCGAACTGCTCAAGTCGGCGGACCAGAACCCGGACCCGTACGCTGCCTTTCTCAGGCTGCTGCGATCCGGGCAGCGGGATGCTTGCACGGCGCTGGAGTACTTCCACTACCAGGACAGGCAAGCCCGGTGGGGGTTCGGCAACCCACTGGACGAGTACGCCGGGGAGGTGCTGGACCGTGCCCGGTGGGTGCTGCGCGGGACGCCGCTGCCGGAAGCGCGAGGGGAGGACCGGGCCAGCGCGCTGTGGGCGATCCAGAACCATGCGGAGGCTGCGGACGCCCCACTGATCACCGCCGCGCTGCGCGCCATTGACGGCGACGTTGTCGACGATGGTGCCGTGTCCGCCGCGGGCAGTGCCTCTACGCCTGCGAGGTCCCTGAGGACCCTGAACTTGTCGCCCAACTGGGCGCGATGGCCCTGGATGAGGACCGCCCCCTGCGAGTCCGCGTGGCGTGCGCGGGGGCGCTGGCCTCGGCGGGGTCTGACCAAGCCGCCGACCTCGCGGTACGGCTAACCAGCCTTCCGGAACTTGAACTCCAGATGGCTGGAGCCCTCGTCCTCACCGCCCACCTCGACACGTATCGCCCCCTGTTGGAACGCCTGCTTGTTGCCTGGCCCTCCAACGTCCCCCAGGCGGAAGACATCCGCGATGCCTTGGAGGAGGACGAGGACGACGCATGACGTGCTCATAAGACTTCGCCGGTCATGGGCCGGCATGCCACGCAAAGAGGCCCGCCGCCTCGGACCACCCCGCGGGCGGATTGCCGCGACTATCCGCGAATCATGCCCTGGGCAGCGATGGTGCGGCACCAGCCGCCTACGCGGGGCCTGAGTCGCTCAGCGGTTCAAGGAACGCTCCGCGACGTGGTGGAGGCGTTCGGCGAAGATCTTCTCGGCTTCCGGGGTGATGGTCCGTAGGGCGACCATGCTGGTGAAGATGACGTCGCAGAGTTCGGCCTGGACGTCGTCCCAGGTGTGGCTGTTGCCCTTGCGGGGGTTGGAGCCGGTTACCCCGTGGATGGCCTCGGCGACCTCGCCGGCCTCCTCGCTGATCTTCAGTACGCGCAGGAGGCGGGCCATCTCGGGTGAGACACCGCTTTCCGCGTCGAGCCACTCGACAAGCCGGTCGATGGTCTCCCAGGTGTCGCGCATGGGGGGTGCTCCGTGTTCTGTCCGGGGTGTCGCGTGGGGACCCTGCGGTCATGGGGCCGCTTCGTGGCCATCGGGTCTGGTGCGTGAGGTGACGCTACCGGGATGTGTGGAGAGTGCGGTGGCGATTCGAGAAGCCACCTTCGAAGGGGTGGTGTTGCTGGTGTCCACGGTGAGGACGCGGACGCCCAGGCTGGTGAGTATCTGCTCGGCCCGTGCGTACAGCTTGACCTCTCGACCTGGTGCGTCGGGGTCGTGTTCGAAGCGGTGGTGTGCCCCTCGTGCGGCGAGACGCCGGGCGATCGTGGCGGGGTCTGTGGTGAGCAGCACGGCGAGGTCTGGCAGCACGATGTCGGCGTTCAAGGCAAGCAGGAAGGGCTCGGGGACGCCGTCGAGACGCTGCACGACGAGGGTTGAGCCCAGGTACCGGTCGCACAGGACGGTGTCGCCGGCGTCGAGGTGGGGCTGTATTTCCGTCCTGATGTGGTGGTAGCGGTCGGCGGCGACGAGGCAGGCCAGGGCGTGCCCGTGGATGTGGTCGGCCTGGGTCCGGGTGAACTGGCCGAGAGGGCTGGTGGAGGGCTCGGTCGTGGTGTGTATCCGGTGGCCGCGTTCGCGCAGGTCCTCGGCGAGAGCGGTCAGCGTGGTCGACTTCCCTACTCCGCCGGGCCCATCGAGGGTGACGAAGTAGCCGCGCTGCTGATTCATGCCGCGGCCCCGGTGCGGGCGTGCTGTGCGCGGGTGAGGGTCGCGAGCGTCGCGCGCAGCTCGTGCAGGGGGACGTCGCCGAACTGGATGCCGACGCTGAAGTTGAACTCGTCTCGCTGACGCATGGACTCGTCGGCACCCTGGTCGGTGAGGTCGACGTCGCCGTACGCGAGGAGGGCATCGGGGTCATGGCCGTCGGCGGTGAGTTGCTGCCACACCGGCGTGCCGGGGTAGGGGCGGAACTCGAAGACCGAGGCGCGGAAGCCGCCCGGGTTCCGGTCGGCGACTTCCCAGAGGTTGTGGATGTGGCGGACTGTGGCGTCAAGGTCGTTCTGCCGCTCGCCGGGGTAGCCGAGGATGAAGTAGCCCTTGACGTTGATGCCGCGTTCCAGCAGGCGGCGCGCGACGTTCGCGGTCATCTCGGCCGTGATGCGCTTGTCCATCGCCCGCAGGATGCGGTCGCTGCCGGACTCGATGCCCAGGGCCACCTCGCGCAGCCCGTTACGGGCCAGGGTGTCGAGCATGGCGTCGTCGGCGCGGGCCAGGACGTTGATGCGACCGGTCGCGTCCCACACATACCGGTCACCGATCCGGTGCGTGGTGAACGCCTTCATGGCGGAGCGGATGACGCGTGCGGCACCGAGGAACAGGTCGTCCACGAAGCGGAAGGCGGTCGCTCCATGGTCGGCGTGGAGGGTCTCCAACTCGGCGATGATGGTCTCGGGATTGCGGGTGCGGATCTTGATGTCGGGGTTCGCGGAGACGGCGGCGCCGCAGAATCCGCAGTCGTACGGGCAGCCGCGGCTGCCCACGATGTTCGCCTCCACTCGGCCGTCGTCGGCGCGGTAGGGGTCTTGGGTGAGGTACCGGCGGTCGACGAACGGCAGTGCGTCGATGTCGGGGGCGAGGTGCCCGCCGGCGGTGCCGGGGCGGGGAAGGCCCGACGCCGGCGTGCCGAGCAGGTGGTCGCGCCACATGACCCCGGGCAGTTCGGCGCGGCGGCGCTCGTCGTCGAGGAGGGCGGCGACGCGGGTTTCGCCCTCGCCCAGGACCAAGGCGTTCAGCCGGGCCATGCGCGGGTCGGCGAGGATGCGCTGCGGCATGGCCTTGGCCTGGTGCCCACCTGCCATGAGCAGGATGTCGTCGGCGAGCCCGGCGGCGATGTGGGCGGAGAGCTCATAGGTGGGGGCGAGCAGGTTCATGCCGACCCATCGAGGGCGGGCGGCATTGATGATCTCGACGGCCCGGTCGATGCCGAGACCGTGCGCCTCGGCATCCAGGACGCCGACGTTGAAGCCGGCCCGCGCGGCGTATGTGGCGATGTACGCCATCCCCAGGACCGGCAGGGTGTAGTCGTTCACCCGCGGGCGTTGCGCGTAGTCGCGCAGGGGGGCGTTGACGAACAGCGCATCGAGGCTGCGTAAGTCGTCAGCTCCCGTGATCAGCGCGGGTTTCGGGGCGGTTGTCGGGTGGTGCAGCGTGCTCGTGCTGGTCTGTTCGGGCATGGCTCCCCCAGGTGAGAGCGAACAGGGTCAGGGCATGGAGCTGCGTGCGGTTGGCGTCGGCGAATTGGCGCCACTGTGTGGCGAAGGTGCGGTCGGTTTCTGGAAAGGGGAACTCGGGCGCCGCACGGCGCGCCCACGTCCGTACGGCGAGGTCACCGTGCGGGTAGACCGAGAAATCGCCCGTGTGGTCGGCGGCGGCGGCCGAGGCGGTCCACGGGCCGATGCGCGGCACCTCGTCGAGGGCCTTCACGAGGTCCTCGGGCGCGAGCTGGGCCCATGAGGCTCCGTGCTTGGTATAGGCGGTTGCCGCGGCACGCAGTGCCGTGCGGTGGAAGGCGGTGCCCCCTTCGGCGAACGCCTCGTCGGGCAGGCCGAGAACCGTCTCCGGGCTCGGGGCCAGCGCGAGCGGGCCGAAGGCGGTAGCGATCGTGCGACCGTGATCGGCACACCAGCGGCGGTAGAGCTTCCTGGCCTGTTCGGCGCGCACAACCTGGCGGAGGATCGCAGTCGTGACGGCGTCCCACAACGACGGATTCGTCAGCCGCTGCACGGTGCCGAGCGTCGCGAACCGCCGAACCACCGGCGCAGCCTCCGGAGAAGGCGGCAGCTCCTGCGGCGCGGTGCACGGCGCCGACGGGGCGACCGTCCCCTCGGCACCAACAGGGTGCAGGAGCAGCCCGGCAGCAGGTCGCCACTCGGCGAGCCACGGCACGCCCTGGTGCGTGACGAGGCGCACGGGCTCGTCCGAGGGTCCGGTCAGCCAGCCGGGGTGGTCGGTGGTCAGAGAGGTCATCACGATCGCGTCTCCTGGGTACGGTGCGTGTGGCGCCCGGAATGGGAGATGCCATCGTTTCCTCTCAGTCCGCAGCGACGGAGGAGACATGACGATTCTTGTGTGAAATGAATCCTCCGAGCATCACCGTCCCAGACCGTCCGGCCTTCGGCTGGTACTCCTCGTCGGTGCCGATCGCACCGTCTTCGTTCGCGGAACTGGTGGTTCAGCAACGAAGCTCGAACTCTGTGGTCGTGACGAACCGTCCGTTAGCGATCAAATTGTGCCGGGCTTGGCTGTTCTAGCCCATCCACTCGCGGTCGAGGATCGCGTGGATGATCGAGTCACGCCACTGCCCGTTCTTCTTGATGTGCTCGCGGATGCGTCCTTCTTCGATCATCCCGGCCTTGAGCATTGTTCTCGCGGATGCTTCGTTCAGCGGTGAACGGGCGCCCCAGATGCGATGCAGGCCGAGGTCGTCGAAGCCGAAGGCGAGCACGAGGCGGACCGTCTCCTCGCCGTAGCCGATGCCCCAACGGTCAGGTCGCAGAGCAAATCCGAAGGTGGCGCCTCCGGGTTGGTGGGGATCCATGGCCAGGCGTACGAAGCCAACCAACTTGCCGCCGCCACGTTCGACCACAGCCAGGGCGTACTCTTCGCGCGGTGTGGCTGTGGCCGTTGACTTCGCCCTGGCCACCACCTGCCCGACCTCGTCCCGGCTGCGAGGCGGAAAGCTCAGATGGGCGGTGGCTTCGTCACTGCCATAGATCGCCAGGACGGCGTCGACGTCTTCGTCGGCGATCTCGCGAAGAGCCAGCCGGGGCCCGCGACCTTTGACCGGATACATGCCCGGACTGTACTTGGCCGTCAACGGGGCAGGGCGAGGGTCGGATGGCTGCTGAAGGCGACGATCTGCTCGCGTAGGTCCCGGGCCGTCACGGCGTTGCGGATCGGATCGGTGGTGAGAGCCGTGCGTACGCGCTGGGCCGAGCTGATGATGCCGTGGTTCCGCTGGCCGGGTGGTAGGGCGAGAACCGGTTGGACGGCGTCTGCGGCTCCTTCCACGTCGCCGGAGTAGAGGCGGGCGAGGGCCAGGTTCGACTGGGAGCCGGCCTCGTCGCCGAACGCCCAGTGCGGGTTCTCGTGGTCGCTGAAGCCCTGCACGGCGTCTTCGGCCCGTTGGATCAGCTCGGTGCCGCCGTTGCCGAGAAGTACGTTCGACTCGACCTCGTAGTACCGGTGCTTGATCTCCGGGTAGTAGTAGATCCCGCCGAGGTCATCCAGGTCGTCGGGCGTCGTTGCCTCGCGTAGCTCGGCGGCTCGACGGTTGGCAGCCTGGACCGTGTCGTAGTCGCCAAGGGCGGCGCTTGCTCGTGCTTCGAGGCCAGCGAGCCAGATGCATACGCTGCCGGGGAAGTCCGGGGCCGTGGCGGTGCCCTGGCAGGCGTAGTGCAGAGCGTCCTCCGGCCGGTCGGCCCAGTACGAGATCAGGGACTGCAAGCCGCGAACCCAGGCGCTCATCGCGCTGTGCTCGGCCTGGTTGGCACAGACAGACGCTGCTCTGGCATGGCTCATGGCCGAGTGCGGATCGCCGAGGTCGTGGCACGCCTTGGCCAGCATCCCCGAGGTGAGGGCCGACATCAGATAGAGATCGCGGATCTGGGACGGCCGGGCTTGGCCGCTCTCGATCAGGCGGAAGGCCGAGTCCTGGAGATGCACGAGGTCATCGAGGATTTCGGACAGGGGAACGCGGACGTAGATCCCGGTGATTCGCCGGATCTCTTCTTGGAGGTAGCTCAGGGTCTCCGGGCCTACCTCGTTCTGTTCCGCGCCCATGGCGAACGTTATTGCGCGCCTTGAGGCCATAGCTGCGTTCCGTCCCATTCTCTGCAAGTCCGCGTCGGGGGTGACGTGGAGTCGTTCGTGCTGAACCTTGACTGGCGCTGCGGTCCCGGGCCCCGCCTCCACTTGCGCTTCAGCGAGGAGCTGGGTGATCGGCCGTTGGAAGAGCCTGGCGAGTACACGGCGCGCCTCGTTCTGCGGCGTCACCTTTCCTAAGTACCAGCGCTCAAAGGTCTTGACCGAGATCGTGAGGGTGGCCAGTGAGGCATCCCCTGTTTCTCGGGCCAGGCTTCGCGCCGCCTTTGAGTACTCGTGGAGAAAGGCGCCGTATTCCCCCCAACCTCGTTGGTCGATGAGGACCCGGAGGAGTGTGGCCATTGTGCGTCCTCCTCTGCCAAGTGCCAGCGGTCATAACGACCGTACGACTCCGATGCCCCTGAACGCGGTTGTTCAGGCGTCCTTGGTGACTCTGACCCAACTCTGACGTGAGTCTGCCCTTGGAGGGCGCCCCCATCCGCCACAGTGACGCCAGTCTGACGGTGGATCTGACCTCCGGTCTGGCACCACCATCGGCAGCTCAACATCACTGAGTACTCGACACATCGCATACCGCAATCAGATGGCGCGGCACGAACCGAGTAGTGCATCCACGACCAGCACTCGTGAGCGCCCGCCCCCGACACCCAGACCGACCGCGCACAGGCGGAGATCACGATGGCAGCTAGAGACCTGGAGATGGGTCACCAACCCCACCCGCTGCTGCACTGCTTGGTCATCGACACCGAGCATGGCGGACGTGTCGGCGTTCTGCGGGCCGTGGCACCCGACGTGGACGACATCCGTCTGGAGCCGATCTTCAGGGTGCCGGAGGCGCCGCCGGTCGCGTGGCTCCAGGAGGAGCGGGGCGGTAAGGAGTGGACGACCCCCCTCACCGCGATCGGAGAAGTACCCGGTGCCCACACCACCCCGGGGACACCACGCGAACACAGCGTGGACGCGGGCGGCAGGGAGGGCGCTGATCGTGTGTAGCCATCAACCGCGCTGCCCGGGTGCGGAGTCGCCTGGCCGTGACGCGGCTAAGCGCGTGAGGCGCGACTGGTCGCTGGGCTTCAGCCTCCTGTGCAACGGCGTGCTGATCTTCGATGACACCGGCGAGTTGCTTCCCGACGGTCGCGTGATCAGCCCGCGCCGCCCGGCCCGGGGGGCGTTATGACGCCGCGGGAGCCGCACTACCAGCACGTCCTGCGGGTGCCGGCGATTGCACCGTGGACGGGCGAAACCCCGCTCTCGGCGCAGTTGACGCGGAGGTGGCTTCCGGCCCTCGGCGGCGAGGGGATCGGGTACGTGGACGAGCAGCCGGCCGACCGGCATCGGGGTCTGCTGTGGAAGCGGGTGCCGGAGGCGGAGGGCAAGGGGCGTGCGCAGCTCGGTCTCGTGCACGGTCCGCGCCAGCGTCGGGCGATGAACGAGAAGCTGTGCCAGGTCTGCTTCGCCCCGGCCGCAGCGAGCGTGGGTGAACCGCTGCTGTTCATCGCCGCCGGGGACACACCCAATACGGCCGGGGAGCGCATGACCCAGCCCCCGGTCCACAAGGAGTGCGCTGAGGATGCCGTGCGCGACTGCCCGCATCTGGGCGATGTCTACTCCGCGGCGCTGGTGGAGCGCACGTCGAGCTGGGGTGTCGCGGGCCTCATCTATCACCCGGAGACTCTGAAGCCTCTTCCCGTCCAGCGGGGGAACGGCCTCACCCTGGTCCCCTACACCAGCCCCGCTGCACGGCTGCGGTGGACCCTGGCGGCCCAGGAGGTCATCACCGTCCACCGCTGCACGCCGGTGCGCCTGGACGAACTCCCCACCGAGAGCGAGACCGCGGGCGCCCGCCGCTTAGGGCCCGGGACGGGAGCTGCCCGGTGCCCGTAGTCGACGCCCTGGTTGTACTCGCCGCCGCGTCACGGAGGTCCCGTTTCCGGCGTGTGCCAGCGTTCCCGCCGCACCGGTACCGGTGTTGTAGACCCCGCCCTGCTGGGCGTTGAAGCCCCTGCTGCCCGCCGGATGCCGGACCTTCACCTTCCCGGAGAGGACCCATCCCCCGGGGTCCGTGGTCCTTCCCGGCGGGCAGCAGGTCACCACCGCGGCGCGGTGGATTCCCCAACCGCTGTACTAGTTACGTCTTTGGGAGTTCCGTTTCTCATGTCCCCTGCCTTCCCGATCCTGGTCTGCCATTCCGCGGGATCAGCGCATGACGACCTCGCACGGCAGGTCGCCCGGATCGCCTCCGAAGTCGCTCCGGCCGTCGAAGACGTCACCGCGCTACGGCTTCCCCCGTATGTCGAGGTCCTTCTCGTTACCCGGCGGGGCTGGATCCGACGCACGCGCAAGTACGCCGAGCGGATCGTCCGCGAGGACCTGGCGGCCTACGGGCCGGACCGTGCTGCGCTGAAGTGGCTCAACCGCAGGCTCAAGACGGACGCGACCAGGTGGCTGGAGGTGCGGAGTTCGGCGGCTTGGGCGTAGTCGAAGCGGATGGCCGAGCGGGTGGCGCGTTCGAAGGTCTGGGCGGCGGCGAAGAGTTCGCGGCGGGCGGGGCCGGTGGTGAGGGCGGGCAGGATATCCAGCAGCTCGCCGGCGGCGGCCAGCTCGCCTTGGGCGGCGGACAGGCTGCCGCCCTCGTGCAGGGTGCGGTGGGCGTTACGGAGTGCTGTGGTTGTGTGGCGCCAGCGCTCGTCGGGTCGGGCTCGGTGGGTGGTGGGGGTGTCGGAGGGCTGGCTGGTAAGGCGGGCGCGGATCTTCGGCAGGGAAAGATCCGGGGCGAGTTTGCCGCCCGGGAACCAGATCGGGTCGCCGGCGGCGTTGGTGTCGTCGGCGAGGGCGACTTTGTAGCCGAGGGTGTCCCCGGAGGGGGCGATGCGCTTGTCGACGAGGACGTCGGCCCCGGCCAGCAGAGCGAAGAAGTGGTCTTCGTCCTGGGCGTGGGCGGCGGCGGTGCGGACGGTGGCACGCAGCTTCTCCCGTGGTGTGACGGGGCTGCCGGTGCGGCGGGTGGCTTTCTCGGTTTCGGCGCGGGTGGGGCGTTTGGCGGCGGTGCGGTTGCCGCGGTCGTAGGCACGTAGCCCCCACTCGGTCTCTATCGTCGCCAGTTCGGCGTCGGCGCGGTGGTAGTCGTTCCAGTGGCGGGGGCGGCGCAGGTCCCCGCGCATCTTGGTGGCGACGATGTGGATGTGGTCCGGTGCGTGGCGGGCGGCGATCCAGCGGCAGCCGTCCGGGTCGCCGGTCGGGGCGATGCCGGTGGCGTGCACGATGCGGCGGGCGACCTGGGCCCACTGCTCGTCGGTGAGGACCGGGTCTTCGGGCGCGGTCCGGATCGCGCAGTGCCACACGTGGCCCTTCGGTGCGCGGTCGCCGGCCTGTTTCACCCGCAGATCAAGGGCCTGCACCAACTGGCCGAGGGCTTGCTGGGGGTTGTCGGTGCGGCCGGGGTCGGGGACCAGCTCGTCCCAGGCGACGACGAGGTGCGGGTCGGTGTGGTCGTGGCCGCGGCCAGTCTTGTACAGATAGGCGATCGTGTTGCGGGTGCTGTGGCCCGGCTTCATGATCTTCGCGATCATCAGCGCGCCCGGCCGGTGGCGGCCCGGTGGGCCGAGGAGTCCACGGACTCCAGAACTTCCTGGATGAGCGTGATGGCCTGCACTGCGGCGGCCAGCACAGCCGTGTCCGTGGGGTGAGTGGGGCCGCGGGAGTTCAGTCGCTTGGCGATCTGGTTGACGTTCTTGCCGACTCGGGAGATGGCGGTGCGCAGGGCCGCGAGTTCATCGATCAGGTCATCGGTGGCAGTGCGCTGACCGACGAGCGGGATGGAGTGGTCGACCACGGCCATGGTGGCATCCGCCATCAGATGAGCGACCGCGATGTTCAGCTCCCTGGCCCGCGTCTTGATCTGGGCTTCCTCGGCACGGCTGAAGCGGACCGTCAACCGCCGGGTGCGCTGACGGGTATCGCGGCGCCGGCGGCGAGCAGCGCGGTGCACGGCAGCGGCGATGGCGGCACGGATCGGCAACGGCCCGGCGGACTCGCCGCTCGTCCCGCTCTGGTCCGGCTCCCCCCGGAGCCGGACCACTTCCTCCGCCACCCCCGGGGCGGAAACACCCCCGCTGGGGCCGGCCTTGGACGGTCCAGGGGGATACCTTGCTGCGCGGTTGGCAGGCGGGTCGCCGGTGTCGGAGCGGCGGCCGGCGGTCTGATCGGGGCCGGGCATGGTTGCCGTCCTTTCTCGTGCGGGTCGGGTGCTATCCGTCCCATGCGTTGCAGGGCTGGTCAGCACAGGTACGGATACGGGGACCGGGACGGATGAGTCCGTCCCGTCGAACCAGTCCGTCCCAGCGCTGAGCTGCGCGGGGACGGATGGGACGCATCCGGCCGTCCCGGGACGGACTATCGGCGGCGGAACCGGACGTGGTGCCAGGCGGTGGAACCGCCACCACACTCGGGACCGGGGACCGGGGACCGGGGACCGGGGACCGGGGACCGAGCAGCGGGGACCGGGGACCGAGCAGCGGGGACCGGGGACCGAGCAGCGGGGACCGGGGACCGGGACGGATGTGTGCGTCCCGTCGAGCCCATCCGTCCCGGCGTTGACCTGCGGTGGGACGGATGGGACGCATCCGGCGGTCCCCGGGACGGACTATCGGCGGCGCGCGGGACCGGGCGTAGGGCCGGGTGGCGGGACCGCCACCGTGTTCGGGACCGGGACCGGCGCGGGGACCGTGCTCGGGGACCGGGACGCGGTCGCGGCCGGGGCCGCGGTTGGGGACGGTCCCGCGTGGTGGGGTGGGGTGGGTTCGGGTTGGGGTTCGGGTTCGGGTTCGGGTTCGGGGCAGTAGCGGTCCCAGGCGTCGGTGAACTTGCTGCGGGGGTATCCCTTGGCCTGGGTGCCTTCGGGGAAGCGGATGTTGACCGGGGTGATACCGAAATCGCGCAGCAGGTTACTCAGGTGGTAGGCGTTCAGCCCACCAGTCGCGTGGTCGGCCCAAGGGGCTTCCGCGTCCTGGCACAGGGTGGCGAGCAGGTCGCGGGTGCGCAGCGCGGTGGGGTTGCCAGCGTCGGCGAAGGCGCGGCGGATGTCGCGCAGCAGCCGGGTCTTCAGGCTGGCTTCCTCGTCCTGGCCGGCCTCGTGCGCGGTCATCGCGACGCATGCCGTGCGGGCCAGGGTGGGCCAGTGGCCGCCGGCGAGGTCGGCCACCAGCACCAGCGGCTCCCAGGTGTCCGCGGCGCGGTCGGCCACCGGCATCGCCGGGGTCATCTCGGCGGCCTGCTCGGTCAGCGGGGTCAGCCACGCGGTCAGCCGCTCGCGCAGGTCGTTGAGGAGCCGGCTGTCGCGGGGTACGCGGAAGTCGGCGATCTCCTCGCCTTTGTGGCGGCGCTGCATCCGGATGAAGATGGCGCGGTCCATGATGGTGTCCGGCAGGTCGCCGATCCCCGCGAGTGCGGCCATGGCGAAGGTGGGAAACGGGGTCGGCTGGTGTTCAGGGCCGGTGATCCGCCAGGCCGGGCGGTTGCGCTGGTGCCCGGCGTTGAGCAGCCCGCGCAGTTCCTCGTTCTTCTCCGCCACCTTCGCGCCGAAGATCGTGTCCGCCTCGTCCACCAGCAGCGTCGGCGGCTCCATACCGATGACCCGGAAGATGACCGCCGGGCTGGTGTTCACCGTGATCATCGGTCTGTTGACCGTCTCGGCAAGGATGTCCAGCAGACGGGACTTCCCGCACTTCTTCGTCGGCCCCACGATCGCCATCCTCGGCGCATGCTGCAACACCGGCTGAAGGTGGCTGGCCGCCACCCACAACGTGACCGCGGTCAACGCCTCCTCATTCGGCAGCACCACGTACCGGGCAATCGCCGACCGCAACTCGCCCAGCACCTCCGCCCCGTCAACGACACCCCGACCAGCCGAAGCAGTCGATTCAGACGAGGAGGCCGACCCGGTCAGGTCAGCGGAGGACAGGCCACCGGAACCCTCGGAGACATCCGCCCTCCCGTGCCCATCGGTCCCTGGCGGTGCTGCGGTCGGGTCGCTGACCGCGGGGTCAGCCGCCCGGTCCGCCGCGGTCGGCTGACCGGATGCCCTGCCTCGGTCGGAAGTCGTGGTGCGGTCTGCGGATGTGGACTGACCGGAACTCGCGGGTTCGGCCTGGGGGTTCTGTTCGCGTGCCGTGGCCGTCCGGGCGGCATTGCGCTCGGCGCGCGCGACCAGCTCAGCAGCACGGGTATCACGGCGTTGCTCCCGGTGCGAGACGGGTGCGGAGGGCTGCGGTCCCTGTCGTTCCTGGCTGGCGCGGGCCGCAGCAACGAGGTGATCACCTGTCTCTTGGCCGGTGCCGGCGGATTGTGGTGGTTCGGTGGGAGGGGTCGGGGCTGTACCCTCACTCACGGACATTCCTCACCCGGTGCGGGCCAGGCAGCCACCCGGCCCACACCGCTTGGTAGATCGCTTACAGGGCGGTTTCTTGAGGTGTCTTCGGCCCCTGGTGTTGGCGCACCGGGGGCCACCTCGTCTTGGCGGTCAGGCCGCGTCGTGGTCCGTCGTCCGGGAATCCAGCCACACCTCCACCTCCTCCCAGCGGTAGCGCAGGTGACGGCCGACCTTGGTCGCCTTCGGACCGATCCCCCGGTGATTCCAGGAGTACAAAGTCCCCAGCGGAACACCGAGGTAGGCCGACAACTCCTCCGGGGAGGCCAGCGGCCGGCGCTCCGAGCTGGACGACGGCGTACGGGACGAGGCCGCGGCGGACCCACTGGCACGGGATGAACGCATCCAACACTCTCCATCATGACGAGACGGTGGCCGCGCAGCACCGGACGGTGCCACACGATCGGGAACCCATCCAGCGACATTGTGGCCGAAACCATGTAACACGACCAAACGACACCGGGCGTTGAACTCGACCCATCAATTGTCAGCAAGAACGCCGGTTTGCCTAACCGACGATCGCCGTCTATGTTCCCCGCCGCACACCGCCGACCACCCCGGCCCCACACCTCGAAGCCGTACACTGGGACTTGCCTGAGACCCGCCCCCCAGGCCAACATCGCGGTCATGGCAACCCGCCCCGTGGAGATCGGCCCCACCGGCCGTCAGACCGCCACCAACATCGAACGCATCCGCACCCTCCTCGGCATCTCCCAGCGCCAACTCGCCGAGCGCCTGACCGACTTGGGCCGCCCCATCCCCTCCACCGCACTCAGCAAGATCGAACGCGGCGACCGCCGCTGCGACGTCGACGACCTCGCCGCCCTCGCCGCCGCCCTCGGCGTCTCACCAACCACCCTCCTGCTCCCCCCGGTCGCCGACGACACCACCACCACCGTCACCGGCGCCGGTCAAGTCACCACCCGCCACGCCTGGGACTGGGCCGACGGCATCCACCCCCTCCTCCCCCGCGAGAACGACAGCGCCCTCGACCACGCCACCCGCACCCGCCCCGAAGGCCGCCGCGCCGACCACCTCGTCACGAACGGAGGCAACCCCCCGGGCCCGAATCCGCTCGGCCACCTGACCAAGACCGAACTCATCCACCTGCTGGACGACCTCAAGGAGGCCCTGCTCGATGGCTGACGTCTACGACCGATGGCACAAATCCCACCCCAAGCCCGACGACCCCCAATGCCCCGAGCACAAGAGCCGCACCCGCCGCCTGGTACCCACCAGCGAACACGGCACCGGCAAACGCTGGCAGGTCCGCTACCGCGACCTCAACGGCACCCAGCGCAAAGAGAACTACGAAATCAAAGCCAAGGCTGACGCCCGCGCGGCCGAGGTCGAGAACGACTTGCAGCGCGGCGTCTACGTCGACCCCTCGGCCGGGAAGATCACCCTCGCCAAGTACGCCGAGCAATGGCTCGCGGCCGTAACAGCGGGACCGACGACGTACGAGCGGTACGAGCGGGAAATCCGGAACCACATCGTTCCGCACCTCGGCGGGCACGAGGTCCGCAACCTGACCCGACCGTCGAGCATCCAGGGCTGGATCAAGAAGGTACAGGCCGCCGGGCTACAGGCGTCCAGCATCGGCTGCGTCCACGACGTCCTGGTGGGCATGCTGGACGCGGCCGTCGAGGACGGTCTCCTGGCTCGGAACCCGTGCCGGTCCAGTTCCGTGAAGCTGCCGAAGCACGCGAAGAAGCCGGTGGTGCCGTGGACGCTCGACCGGGTTCAAGCGGTGATCTCCGGTCTCCCCGACCGTTTCACGGCCGGCGGCTCGCTGGGCTTCGGCTGCGGACTCGTCAGGGAGAGATCTTCGGCGTCGCCGAAGGCGACATCGACTTCCCCCGCAAGCTCATCCACGTCAGACGCCAGATACGGCTGGTACGCAGCAAGAAGGTGTTCGCTCTGCCGAAGGGCGATCGGATTCGCTCCGTGCCGTTGCCTGACGAGCTGGCCAAGGTGCTGAAGCGGCACCTGAAGAAGTTCCCCGCGACCGACATCGCCTTGCCCTGGGCCACGCCGGACGGTGAGCCGCAGACGCACCGGCTGATCTTCACGGATACCAAGGGCAACGCCTACAACCGGAGCGTCTTCAACCAAGGCGACTGGAAGCGCGCGCTCGTCGTCGCCGGAGTCATCCCGCCCCGCGAGCGCGGAGTGAAGTACATGGCCGCCGCGCCCGACGACGGCATGCATGCCCTCCGGCACACGTACGCCTCGGTGCTCCTCGACGCCGGGGAGAGCATCAAGGCGCTCTCCGAGTACCTCGGGCACTCCGATCCCGGCTTCACGCTGCGGACGTACACCCACCTCATGCCGCAGAGCGAGGCCCGCACCCGTCAGGCGATCGACACCGTCCTGGGTGCCGGCGTCGGCAAGGGCAGGGCGGACACGACAGAGGGCACATCCCCCGAAGATCACTCCGGCGTGTGCCCTCAATGTGCCCTGGCGGCCTGATCACCGCCTTTGCGAGACCTCTGAGTCCGCTCCTGCAACCGAGACCGTAACCCACTAAAGCGCAGGTCAGGGCCACACTAGACAGTACGGCTGATGCCCCGCCTCGTGGAGCCTGTCGGCGAACTCCTGCCACTCGTGGAGCATCCGGTAGACGTCGAAGGCGTCGCGAGGGCCGCCGCGGTCGGGGACCGTGGACCAGATGAAGGCGGCGGCGCCGACCTCCTCCTCGCCGATGCCGCGGAGGGGGTCGACCACCGTCATGGGGAGGCGGACCACCGCGTAGTCGGGGTGGAGGACGACGAGTTCCAGGGGCGGGACCTTGTGCAGCGGTATGCCCTCGATGCCGGTGAGGACCATCGCGGACATCGTCTCGGGCTTCACCTTGGCGAAGAGCCCGCCCTGGCCGAGTTCGTCGCCGCCGAGTTCCTCGGGGCGCATGGAGATCGGCACGCGGGCGGCCGTCGCGCCGTCGGGCGCGCCGAAGTACTTGTACGTCACGCCGCCCGACCGGCCGTCGTTCCTGTTCACGCCCTCGCCGCCGTGGTTCACCCGGCGATGGCGTCCTGACCTGGCGCGCCGGGGCCCTCGGTCATCGGTCCCTTCGCCCAGTTCGCCACCGCGATGCATATCTCCACCCGACTGCTCTCAGATGTGCACTGCCCCCGCCGCGCAACCCGATCATCGTCTCAGCTACATCCCCAGCGGCGGGCCCGCGAAACACCCCGACGCGGGTCGCCTTGCGACTCTGAGACCATGGCTTGCGTGACTTATCCGTACCAGGCTCCAGTCTCGCAGAAGCTCTACGACCGTGCGGCCGCCGTGACGCCCGGCGGCGTGAACTCTCCGGTGCGTGCGTTCCGCGCCGTGGGCGGTACGCCCCGGTTCATGGTGTCGGGGAAGGGTCCGTACCTGACGGACGCCGACGGTCGCGAGTACGTCGACCTCGTCTGCTCGTGGGGACCGATGATCCTCGGCCATGCGCACCCCGAGGTGACCGCCGCGGTACAGGAGGCCGTCGCGCGCGGGACGTCGTTCGGCACCCCCGGGACCGGCGAGGTGGCGCTCGCGGAGGAGATCGTGTCCCGGGTCACCCCTGCTGAGCAGGTACGACTCGTCTCCTCCGGTACCGAGGCGACGATGTCGGCGATCCGGCTGGCGCGCGGGTTCACCGGGCGGGCGAAGGTCGTGAAGTTCGCCGGCTGCTACCACGGGCACGTCGACGCGCTGCTCGCCGCGGCCGGCTCCGGGGTCGCCACGCTCGGGCTGCCGGATACCCCCGGGGTCACCGGCGCGCAGGCCGGCGAGACCCTCGTACTGCCGTATAACGATTTGGCAGCCGTCCGCGCGGCGTTCGAAGAGCACCCCGGCGACATCGCCTGCGTGATCACCGAGGCGTCCCCCGGGAACATGGGCACGGTGCCGCCGCTGCCCGGTTTCAACCAGGGGCTGAAGGACCTGTGCGCCGAGCACGGCGCGCTCTACGTGTCCGACGAGGTGATGACCGGCTTCCGTACCTCCAGGGCCGGCTGGTACGGCGTCGACGGTGTGACCCCGGACCTGATGACCTTCGGCAAGGTCATGGGCGGCGGCTTCCCCGCCGCCGCGTTCGGCGGCCGGGCGGACGTCATGGCGCGACTCGCGCCGGCCGGGCCGGTGTACCAGGCGGGCACGCTCTCCGGGAACCCCGTCGCCACCGCCGCCGGGCTCGCGCAGCTCCGGCTCCTGGACGACGCGGCGTACGACACGCTGGACGCCGTCTCCCGGCAGCTCCGCGGGCTCGCCACCGAGGCGCTGGCCAAGGAGGGCGTGCCGCACCGGGTGCAGACGGCGAGCAACATGTTCTCCGTCTTCTTCACCGACTCGGACTCCCCCGTCGTCGACTACGAGGGCGCGAAGGCGCAGCGTACGGAGCAGTTCACGGCCTTCTTCCACGCCATGCTCGCCGAGGGCGTGTACCTGCCGCCGTCCGCCTTCGAGTGCTGGTTCGTCTCCACCGCCCTGGACGGGGACGCGATGGAGCGGATCGCCCGCGCGCTGCCCGTCGCGGCCCGCGCGGCGGCCGAAGCGGGCGCGGAAGCCGGGGGCGGGTCGGCGGCCGGCGAGCAGGACGTCCAAAATGGCTGACATGCGCGGTAAAGATGAAGAGAATCTCACCGTCGTGCACGTCGTACGCCACGGTGAGGTCCACAACCCCGACGGCGTCCTCTACGGCCGCAACCCCGGCTACCACCTCTCCGACCTGGGCCGGCGGATGGCCGAGCGCGTCGCGGAGCACCTCGCCGCGCGCGACGTGCGGTACGTCGTCGCCTCCCCGCTGGAGCGCGCGCAGGAGACCGCCGCGCCGGTCGCGAAGGCGCACGGCCTGGAGGTCGCCACCGACGACCGGCTCATCGAGGCGGCCAACGTCTTCGAGGGCAAGTCGTTCGGCGTCGGGGACGGCGCGCTGCGCAAGCCGGCGAACTGGAAGTACTTCAGCAACCCCTTCCGCCCCTCCTGGGGCGAGCCGTACATCGAGCAGGTCGTACGGATGACGGGCGCGCTCCAGTCCGCCCGCGAGGCCGCCCGCGGCCACGAAGCCGTCTGCGTCAGCCACCAACTGCCCATCTGGATCCTGCGCAGCTTCGCCGAGGGCCGGCGGCTGTGGCACGACCCGCGGTCGCGGCAGTGCACGCTGGCGTCGCTGACGACGTTCACGTTCGACGGCGACGACATCGTCTCCGTGGGCTACAGCGAACCCGCCCGCGACCTGGTGCCGCCGCACCTCCTCGCGGGGGCGCAGCGCAAGTTCGGCCGGGGCGCCATCCGCGGCGCGGCGGCCAACGCCCCGCGGGCGTAGCGCACGGGGCGGCCGCACAAGGCTGCCCGTCCGGGCCCGTGCGCGGTCCTGCGGACCCCCTGCCGGCGCAGGACCGCGGCCCCGCGGCCCCGCGGCCGCGCGGGACCGACGGCCCCGCGGACCGGCTGAGCAGCCCCTCCGTCCCGCCGCGCGGCGCTAGAGGGGGGTGGAGAAGATCCCTGTCCGGGCCATGCGAAACTTTTCACATGATTTCTGCGAGGAGGCTCCACCGCCGGACCCTCGCGGCCGCCGCCGCGGCCGCCGCCGGCGCGCTGGCGCTGACCGCGTGCGGCGAGGACGCGACGTCGTCCGGTGGCAACACCCAGTTCGTCAGCGGCACCGGCCAGCTCACCGTGGTGAAGGCGACCGAGCGCCTCGCCGCGCCGGACATCTCCGGCGAGACCACCGACGGCGAGGAGCTCGCGCTCGCCGACTACCGCGGCAAGGTCGTCGTCCTCAACGTGTGGGGCTCCTGGTGCGCCCCCTGCCGCGCCGAGGCGCCGAACCTGCGCAAGGTCTCCGAGGACACCGCCGACCGCGGCGTACAGTTCGTCGGCATCAACACCCGCGACCTCGACGTGGCCAACGCCCAGGCGTTCGACCGCTCCTTCAAGATCGAATACCCGAGCCTGTACGACCCGTCAGGGAAGCTGATCCTGAAGTTCCCCGAGAACAGCCTCTCGCCGCAGGCGATCCCCTCCACGCTCATCCTCGACCGCGAGGGGAAGATCGCCGTACGGGCCCTCAAGCCGCTCTCCGAGAAGGAGCTGCGCAAGGCGCTCGAACCGGTCATCGAGGAGAAGTGACGTAACGCCATGGAGCCGAACCAGACCGTGCTGACCGGGGCCCTGCTGCTGGCCCTGCCGGTCGCGGTGCTCGGCGGCCTGGTGTCCTTCTTCTCCCCGTGCGTGCTGCCGCTCGTCCCCGGCTATCTCAGCTACGTCACCGGGGTCAGCGGCACCGACCTGGAGAACGCCCGCCGCGGCCGGATGGCCGCGGGCGCGGGGCTCTTCGTCCTCGGCTTCACCGCGGTCTTCGTCTCGACGGGCGCGTTCTTCGGCAGCGTCGGCAACAACCTGCTGGAGCACCGGGAGACGATCTCGAAGGTCGTCGGCGCGCTGACGATACTGCTCGGGCTGATGTTCATGGGGATACTGGGCCGCACCCTCGGCGGGCTCACCCAGCGGGAGTTCCGGATCCACAAGCGGCCCGCGGTGGGACTCGCCGGGGCGCCGATGCTCGGCATGGTCTTCGGCATCGGCTGGACGCCGTGCATCGGGCCGACGCTGATGTCGGTGCTCGCGCTCTCCACGCAGGAGGCCAGCGCCGGCCGCGGCGCGCTGCTCACGGTCGCGTACTGCCTGGGCCTGGGGCTGCCGTTCATCGTCGCCGCCATCGCCTTCCGGCGTGCGCTCGGGGCGTTCGCCTGGGTCAAGCGGCACTACGTGTGGGTCATGCGAATCGGCGGCGGCATGCTCGTCGTGACCGGCATCCTGCTACTCACGGGCGCCTGGGACCGCATCATCAACGAGATGCAGGTCTGGACGTCGAACTACACGGTGGGGATCTGAGCCATGACCACGACCGACGAGCGCGAGCTGACGGCCGCCGCGTCCCAGTTGTCCACGGCACCGGTCGACGACTCACCGCAGAGCCCGGTGCCGGGCGGCTCGTTCGGGCGCGAGCTGGTGGCGTGGGCGCGCTGGTTCTGGCGGCAGCTCACCTCGATGCGGGTGGCGCTGATACTGCTGTTCCTGCTGTCGCTCGGCGCCATCCCCGGCTCGCTGATCCCGCAGAACTCGGTCGACGAGATCGCGGTCGGCCAGTTCCGCGAGCGGCACGAGACGCTGGGCCCGCTCTACGACAAGCTCCAGCTCTTCGACGTCTACAGCTCGGTGTGGTTCTCGGCGATCTACATCCTGCTGTTCATCTCGCTGGCCGGCTGCATCATCCCGCGCTCCTGGCAGTTCGTGGGCCAGCTCCGCGCCCGCCCGCCGCGTGCCCCGCGGAACCTCACGCGGCTGCCCGCGTACACGACGTGGGAGACCGAGGCCGACGCGGCCGAGGTGCGCGCGGCCGGGGAGCGGATCCTGCGGCGGCGCCGGTTCCGCTACGCCGTGGCGCCGGCCGGCGACGAGGGCGCGATCGCCGCCGAGAAGGGCTATCTGCGCGAGGCCGGCAACCTGCTGTTCCACATCGCGCTCTTCGTCCTCCTCGTCGCCTTCGCCACCGGGAACCTCTTCCGCGTCGAGGGCGGCAAGCTGATCGTCGAGGGCGACGGGTTCGCCAACACCCTCACGCAGTACGACGACTTCCAGGACTCCGCGTTCGGCGCCGACCTCGACTCGTTCGGCTTCACGCTGGACGACTTCACGGCGACGTTCGAGAAAGACGGGCCGCAGCGCGGCACGGCGCGCGAGTTCTACGCCGATCTGACCTGGTGGAAGGGTGCCGACGGCGAGCAGCACAAGGATCGCGTCGAGGTCAACCACCCGCTCCAGATCGACGACACCAAGATCTTCCTCATCGGCCACGGCTACGCGCCCGTCGTCACGGTCCGCGACGGCCAGGGCGACGTGGCGTTCAGCGGCCCGGTCGCGTTCCTGCCGCAGGACGGCAACCACACCTCCACCGGTGCGATCAAGGTCCCGGACTACCGGGACGAGAACGGTGAGAAGACCCAGATCGCCTTCCAGGGCTTCTTCACCCCGACGTTCGGCGGCTACAGCAAGGAGGGGATGGTCTCGCAGTTCCCGGGGCCCGAGTACCCCGCGCTGTTCCTCAACGCCTACCGCGGCGACCTCGGCGTGGACGCCGGCGTGCCGCAGAACGTGTACCAGCTCGACACCGAGCGGCTGAAGCAGTTCAAGCAGAAGAACGGCGAGCCGCTGCGGAAGTCGCTGCGGCCCGGCGACACGTTCACGCTGCCGAACGGGGCGGGGTCGCTGAAGTTCGAGCGGCTGGAGCGCTGGGCCAGCTTCCAGATCTCCCAGCAGCCCGGCAACTACTGGGCGCTGGGCGGGTCCATCCTCGCCATCGTCGGCCTCGCCGGGTCGCTGTTCATCCAGCGCCGGCGGGTGTGGCTGCGTACGGCGCCGGGGGCGGACGGCCGTACGGTCGTGGAGCTGGCGGGGCTGGGGCGCAGCGAGAGCGCGCGGCTGCCGGAGGAACTGGCGGACCTGGCGGTGGCGCTGCAGACGGACGGGGCACCCGCGGTGGCCACCGCGGACGACGCCGACGGCGACGGCGGCGGCGGCAAGGACACCGGCGAGGCCGCGGCCGGGGACAAGTCCGGCGCGGCCGGGGGTGGGTCCGCGGCGGCGGGTGCGAAGTCCGTAGAGTCCGAAGCCGGGCCCGCAGCCGGCCCGGCAGCCAAGCCCGCAGCCACGACGTCAGAAGAGACCGAGTCAGACGAACCCGACGAGCCCGAAGGGCCCGAAGCCAAGCCCGATGAAGGAGCGCGCGCGTGAACATCGCTGCCGCGACCGACCAGAACCTGGCGGACATCAGCAACGTCCTCATCTACTCGGCGATGGCCGTCTACGCCCTCGCCTTCTTCGCGCATGTCGGGGAGTGGGTCTTCGGCAGCCGTAGCCGCGTGGCCACGACCGCCGCCGCGCTCACCCCGCGGCAGGCGGCCGGCGCGGACGCGCCCGCCGTGACCGTCACGGTCAAGAAGCGCGGCGGCGGCACCGCCGTGCTGGAGCGCCCGAAGGTCGTCACCCGCGGCTCCTCCGGCACCCCGGCCGTGCCCGACGGCCCCGGTGCGGCGGGCGGCGACGAGCAGGGCGACGTCTACGGCCGCGTCGCCGTCGCCCTCACGGTGCTGGCCTTCGCGCTGCACGCCGCCGGGGTGCTGACGCGCGCCCTGTCGGTGCAGCGGGCGCCGTGGGGCAACATGTACGAGTTCTCCACGACCTTCTCCATGGTCGCGGTGGCCGCGTACCTCGGCTTCCTGGCGGCCCGCAAGAACATCCGCTGGATGGGCCTGCCGCTGGTCACCACGGTCCTGCTCGACCTGGGCCTGGCCGTGTCGGTGCTCTACACCGACAGCGACCAGTTGGTGCCGGCGCTCGACTCGTACTGGCTGTGGATCCACGTCTCGCTCGCCATCGCCTGCGGGGCGCTGTTCTACCTCGGCATGGTCGCGACGGTCCTCTACCTCTTCCGCGACCGCTACGAGGCGAAGCTCGCGGACCCGAAGGGCCCGCAGCCCGGTTCGTTCGCGCGCTCGGTGCTGAGCCGGATGCCGGCGGCGGCGTCGCTGGACAAGTTCGCCTACCGGGTGAACGCGGCGGTCTTCCCGTTCTGGACCTTCACCATCGTGGCGGGCGCGATCTGGGCGGAGAGCGCCTGGGGCCGCTACTGGGGCTGGGACCCCAAGGAGGTCTGGTCCTTCATCACGTGGGTCGCGTACGCCTGTTACCTGCACGCCCGCGCCACCGCCGGGTGGAAGGGCCGCAAGGCCGCGTACCTGGCGATCGTCGCGTTCCTCTGCTTCCTCTTCAATTACTACGGCGTCAACATGTTCGTCGACGGCCTGCACTCGTACTCCGGCATCTAGGACCCGTCCCGCGATACCTCCCTCTGTTTGCCGCCCTCGGCGCACGAAGCGCACACTGGAAGGGCAAGAAGGGAGGTATCGCGATGCTGGAAGTGAAGACCATCGAGAAGCCGGACGAACGACGCGACTTCCCGCGCGGTCACCTCGAAGCGGTGCACATGACCGGCCTGGACTTCGCGGTCGCGACTTTCGAGCCCGGCTGGCGCTGGTCGGAGTCGGTCAAACCCCTGGCGGGTACCGAAACCTGCATGGTGCACCACAACGGTTACGTCGTTCAGGGCCGCATGCACATCCTCATGGACAGCGGCCAGGAATCCGAGGTGCAGGCCGGCGACGTCTTCGTCTGCCCGCCCGGCCACGACGCCTGGGTCGTGGGTGACGAACAGGTCATCCTCTACGACTTCGCCGGCGCCATGGCGACGGAGTACGCGAAGGGAAGCTGAGGACGATGACGTTCGTGCAGCTCATCGAGTACGAGTCGGACAACCCCGAGGAACTGGGCCAGGCCATGGATGAATGGATGGCGGCCACCGAGGGGAAGCGCACGATGTCGCGGGAAATCCACGCACGGGACCGGGAAAGCAGCCGGCATTTCGTGGACATCGTCGAATTCCCGTCGTATGAACAGGCGATGGTCAACAACGACCTGCCGGAAACGCAGCGCATCGCGGGGCGGCTCCGCGAGCTGTGCACTTCCGAGCCCAGGTTCGTCGACCTGGACGTCGTGGACGACCGTTCCTGACAAGGGCACACGCCCGCACACGACCTGACGGCGCGCGCGCCGGCCTGGGAAGGCCCTCTGTTCCCGGACGTCCCCCGCGGTCATCCTGGGGCCATGGTCACCTCCAACGGCTACGTCCTCGACGAGTCCCTGCGCCGCCTGGGCGAGTTGCGGCCCGTGCCGGACGCCGAGCGGGGTGACCGCGAGGCGCTGTGGACGCGGCTGCGGCGGGAGGGGTATCTGTGGCTGCGGGGGGTGCTCGACCCCGGCGGCGTACGGGAGTTCCGGCGCTTCTACTTCGCGCACGTGGACCCCGAACTGCCCCGGGGCGAGCAGCGCGCCGCGCTCTTCGGGCGGGTCGTGCCCGGGGCGGAGTACGCGGCGTTCTGCCGGCAGCCCGCGGTGCGGGACTGGTACGCCTGGTTCCTGGGCGGCGAGCCGTTCCTGCACCGGCGCAGGATCCTGCGCCACACCCGGCCCGGCGAGGCCGGAATCGGCACCGCCACGCAGGCGCACTACGACCTCGTCTATCTCCGCGACGGTACGGACCGGGTGCTCAGCTCGTGGATCCCGCTCGGCGACTGCCCCGTGGAGCTGGGCGGGCTGGTGTATCTGGAGCGCAGCCACGTACGGGTCCTCGCGGCGGAGGCGGCGGGCACGCTGAAGCGCCCGGCCGCCTCGATCACCGCCGACCTGCCGGCGCTGGCGGAGGAGTACGACGCGCGCTGGCTCCTCGCGGACTACGCGGCCGGTGACATGGTCGTCCACTCCGCGCACATGGTGCACGCGTCGCTGGACAACACCGCCGCCACGTACCGGCTGTCGACCGACATCCGCTACCAGCGCGCCGACGAGCCCATCGACTGGCGCTGGCAGGAGCACTGGCACGACCTCGACGGGCTCTGATCAGGCGGCGGCCTCCCCCAGGTCCGGCCACAGCTCCGGGCGCCGCGCCGCCACCGCCGCCGCCATCCGCGCCACCGCCTCCGCCGCGGGCAGCGGCGCGGGCCGCCGCCCGTCGCGCAGCCGCAGCGCCGCCGCCCCGCCGGCCGCCTCCCGGGCCCCGACCACCACCTGGTACGGGGCCAGCCGGGCACCCCGTACCCGCGCGCCCAGGGTGCCCCGCTCGGGCCCCACCAGCTCCGCCCGCAGCCCCGCGGCCACGCACCGCCGCAGCAGCGCCTCCGCGGGCGCCAGCTCCGCCTCGCCCACCGGCAGCACCACCGCCTGCACCGGCGCCAGCCACGGCGGGAACGCCCCCTGGTGCACCTCCACGAGCTGCGCCACCGCCCGCTCCGCGCTGCCGACGACGGAGCGGTGCACCATCACCGGGCGGTGCCGCCCGCCGTCCGCGCCCACGTACGCGAGGCCGAAGCGTGCCGGCTGGTGGAAGTCGACCTGCACGGTGGACAGGGTCGCCTCGCGGCCGGCCGCGTCCAGCACCTGCACGTCGATCTTCGGCCCGTAGAAGGCCGCCTCGCCCTCCTCGGACCCGTAGTCGATCCCGGCCGCGGCCAGCGCCTGCTCCAGCAGCGCGCCCGCCCGCCGCCACAGCTCCGGGTCGCGCACGTACTTCGCGCCGGGGCCCGGCAGGGAGAGCCGGTAGCGGGCGGCTTCCAGGCCCATCGCCGCGTACGCCTCGCGGATGAGCCGCAGCGCGGCAAGCGCCTCGTCGGCGACCTGCTCCAGGGTGCAGAAGACGTGCGCGTCGTTGAGCTGGATGGCGCGTACGCGGGTGAGGCCGCCGAGGACGCCGGACAGCTCGGCGCGGTACATGCCGCCCAGTTCGGCGATGCGCAGCGGGAGTTCGCGGTAGCTGCGCTCGCGGGAGCGGTAGATGAGGGCGTGGTGGGGGCAGAGGCTGGGGCGGAGCACGACTTCCTCACCGTCCGGGCCGCCTTCGGGGCCGCCGCCGAGGCGCATGGGCGGGAACATGTCGTCGCGGTAGTGCTCCCAGTGCCCCGACAGCTCGTACAGCTCGCGCTTGGCGAGCACGGGTGAGTAGACGCGCTGGTAGCCGGCGCGCTGCTCGACGCCGGCGACGTACTCCTCCAGCGCCTGCCGCACGGCGGCGCCCGCGGGCAGCCAGTACGGGAGTCCGGCGCCGATGAGGGGGTCGGTGCCGAAGAGGCCGAGTTCGCGGCCGAGGCGGCGGTGGTCTTTCACGGTGGGGCTCCTCGCGGGTCGGTGGGGGCGGTGGCCGCCCGCGGGGGTGGTGCACGCCGAAGCCCCGGGGCGGTGGCCCCGGGGCTTCGGCTGGGTCGTGGGTCAGCGCGCCGGGACGGTGTCCGGCGTCGTCGTCTGCACAGCGCGCTTCATGCGGAGGAGGTTAGCAGGGCCGGGCGGCGGGCCCGGAACCCTTTTCCGGTACGGGCACGGGCGCACGCCCGGAGCCGGAGCCGGGGCCGGGCCCGGAGCCGCCGCCGGGGCCCGCTCCGGCCGCCGGGCCGAGGCGGGCGCGGTACGCCGACGGGCTCAGCCCCGTACGCCGCCGCACCTGCGTCCCCAGGTTCGCCGCCGTGCCCAGCCCGCTCGTCCGCGCCACCACCTCCAGCCGGTGCTCCCCGCGCTCGATCAGCCGGCACGCCAGCGCCACCCGCTCCCCCGTCAGCCACGCCAGCGGCGTGGTGCCCAGCTCGTGGACGAAGCGCCGGTGCAGCGTGGCTGGGCTGACGGCGGCGTACCGGGCCAGGTCGGCGACGGCCAGCGGCCGGTCGAGCCGCTCCGCCGCCCAGGCGAGCACCGGGGCGAGCGAGGCGTCCGGCACCGCGGGCACCGGGCGCTCGATGAACTGCCGCTGGCCGCCGTCGCGGTGGGCGGCGAAGACGAGCCGGCGGCTGCCGTGGTTGGCCACTTCGGCGCCGTGGTCGCGGCGGATCAGGTGCAGCCCCAGGTCCAGGGCGGCGGCGCTGCCGGCCGCGGTGAGCACGTCGCCGTCGTCGACGAAGAGCACGTCGCGGCGGACCCGTACGGCCGGGTGGCGGGCGGCGAAGCGGTCGGCCCAGTGCCAGTGGATCGCCGCCGGACGGCCTCCCCCACCGGCTACGCCCTTACTGGCGGGGGTACCCCCATTGCCGCACCCCGGCGGCGGCCAGCGCGTACGCGCCGGTGCAGAAGCTGACGAGCCGGGCCCCGCGCGCGGCGGCGCGGCCGGCCCAGCGCCCGCTGCCCAGGGGTGCCGTGTTCACCGTGCCGCGCGGCGTCGAGCACCGGCCCGTGGCCGCGCCCGGCACGGCGATCATGATGTTCGAGCCGGCCGGCACGGTGAACGTCGGCGACCGCCACGAGACGGTCCCGGCGCACATCCCGGCCACGACCGGCTTCGAGCTGGCGTAGCGCCCCGGGTCAGGCGGCCGGGTGCCGCGGGTCGCGGCCCGTCGCGGCCAGGGCGCGGTCGAACGCCGGGGCGTCCCGCGGTACGGGCACGGCGTCGGCGAAGCCGTCGTACTGCCGGTACATCTCGCCGTGGTCCTCCGCGACCCGCAGCACCAGCGCCGCCATCCCCGCCGACGCCCGGAACTCCTGCCCGGTCGCCCGCGCCACGTCCCAGCCGTGCACCGCCATCTCCTTGACGATCACCGCCGCCACCTCCCGCGCGGGCATCGACAGGAAGCCCAGGTCGACGTCCCCCTCCCAGGCCGCGGGCGCCGCCCAGGCGGCGAGGGCCAGGTCGAGCTGCGCCGCGTACGCGTCCGCCCAGCCGGGCTCGGCGGCGAAGTCGCGCTTCGGCAGTTCCTCGGGGAGCGGGGTGCGGTGGGCGCGGTGCTCCAGGCCGTGGGAGGTGAAGCAGACCCAGTGGTTGACGAGGGCGCGCACGTCCCAGTCCGCGCAGGGCGTGGGTGCCGCCAACTGCTCCTGCCGCACGCCCCCGGCCACCCGCGCGGCCTCGGCGGCGCACTCCTTCATCAGGGCGTACACATCGGCGTTCTCGCTCGCCTCTCGGCTGTTCTCGCTGCTCATACGGGCGAACGTACGGCCAGCGGCGCGGCCGGTCTTGAACAAACGCGACAGCTACGCTGCGCGTATGGCCGGCTCCGGATTCGACGACGCGCACGGCGTCCTGCACCCCGGCGAGCACGCCCGGCTCGCCTCACTCGACCGCCGCAGGCCGGGCGCGGCGCTGGCGCCGTTCGTCGACTGGTTCTGGCACGTGCGCTGGCAGTTGCCGGGCGCGGCCACGTACGACACGAAGGTGCTCACGCACCCGAACCTGCACCTGGTCTTCGAGGAGCCCGAGCCGCTGGTGTACGGGGTGCAGCGCGACCTGTTCGTGCGCCGGCTGGCGGGTGGCGGGCAGGTGCTCGGGGTGCGGTTCCGGCCGGGCGGCTTCCGGGCGCTGACGACGGGTCCCGTGGCGGAGCTGGTCGACCGGCGGGTGCCGGCGGCGGAGCTGCTCGGGCCGGGAGCGGCGGAGGTGAGCCGGGCGGTGCTGCGGACGGAGGGCCTGGCGGAGATGTGCGCCGTGGCGGAGGACTTCCTGCGGCCGCTGCTGCCGGCCGCGCCGGAACCGGCCGCCGAGGAGGCGGCGGCCGTGGTGGCGCGGATCGCGGCGGAGCCGGGGCTGCTGCGGGTGGACCAGGTCGCGGCGGGGGCGGGGATGTCCGTACGGCGGCTGCAGCGGCTGTTCGCCGAGTACGTCGGGGCGAGCCCGAAGTGGGTGCTGCGGCGGGCCCGGCTCCAGGAAGCGGCGGCGCGGGCGGACGCGGGGGCGGCGCTGGACCTCGCGGCGCTGGCGGCAGACCTCGGCTACGCGGACCAGGCCCACCTGACCCGGGACTTCACGGCGACGGTGGGCGCACCGCCGTCGCGGTACGCGGAGGGCACCCCGGGCTGAGCGGGTGCCCCGCGCCGGCGGGGGCCGGCCCCGTCACGGGCCGGCCCCGCGGCGCGCCGTGCCCGGTCCGTACGGCACGGGCCGCCCCGGCCCGTACGACACCGGCCGCGCACCGCCCCCGTACGCCGCCTCAGCCCGCCCAGTCCGGCCTGCGGCCCAGGTACGCCACCAGCCGCTCCCCCGGCTCCGCCCCCTCCCGCACCCACTGCACCGCCGCGAACCGCACCGGCCTGTCCTCCGCCGCCACGAACAGCGGCGCCAGCTCCAGCAGTTCCTCCGCCAGCGCCGGCGGCACCTGCTCCTCCTGCCCGCTGGCCCGCGCCAGGTCCCAGCCGTGCACCGCCAGCTCCAGCGCGCCCGTGCACGTCACCACCGCCGCCGCCAGCGGCAGGCTGCCGACCGTCACCATTTCCCGCCGCCGCACCGCCGCCCACGCACCGAGCAGCCGCCTGGCCCGGTCCCGTACCGCCTTGACCGGGTCGGCGAGGCTGTACGCGGCCTGCGGCTTGAGGGCGATACGGCCGGTGTCCGCGGCCTCGTTGAGCGCCGCGATGGAGTCGCCGACGTGCGCGAGGAGCTGCCCCAGGTCCCACTGCGCGCAGGGCGTGGGCCGCCGCAGGTCGCCGGGGCCGACGCGGTGCAGCACGCCCAGCGCGTACGTCACCGACCGCTCCAGCAGTGCCACGCCGCCGAGCAGCGCAGTGGGCGCGCTCCCATCGGGCCTCATCGGCTCCCCCCGCCGCTCAGGACGGCCGGCAGGCCGGCGGTGGCGAACAGGGACAGGTCGAAGAAGCAGCCGACGTGCGAGATCGCCCGCCCGCCGGGCGCGACGGTCAGCACGTGCAACGCGAACGGATGATGGTCACCGTCCGGGCCGCGGGTGTAAACGGCATACGCCGGCTGCCCGTTGTGACCCGCCGGCAGCAGCCGCGCGTCCCCGGGCGCGTACGGGCACTGCACGGAGACGAGCGTCGCCACCTGGTCAGGACCGCGGAACCACTCGGGCACCGGCGGCATCTCCCAGATGACGTCCTCGGTGAAGAGGCGCACGATCTCCCGTACGTCCTTGGTCACGAACGCCTCGACGTAGCGGTCCAGCAGCTCGCGCTGCGCCGCGCCCGCCGGCTCGGCGACCGACTCCTCGCTGGGCGCGGCCTTCTCCAACTGCGCCCGGGCGCGCTGCAACGCGCTGTTGACGGATGCCGTCGACGTATCCAGCAGCTCGGCGACCTCCGCGGCCTTCCAGCGCAGTACGTCGCGCAGCAGCAGCACCGCGCGCTGCCGCGGGGGCAGGTGCTGGAGCGCGGCGACGAACGCGAGCCGCACGGACTCCCGCGACCCGACGACCGCCGCCGGATCCGCCGCCGAAGGCTCGACCAGCACGTCCGGCACCGGCTCCAGCCACGGCACCTCGGGCCGCTGGGTCAGCTCCCCCGCCGGGTCGTCCCCGGGGCCGCCGAGGCCGGTGGGCAGGGGGCGGCGCTGCCGCCGCTCCAGCGCGGTGAGGCAGGCGCGGGTGGCGATGGTGTGCAGCCAGGTGCGCAGCGAGGAGCGGCCCTCGAAGTTGTCGTACGACCGCCAGGCGCGCAGATACGTCTCCTGCACCAGATCCTCGGCGTCGTGTACGGAGCCGAGCATCCGGTAACAGTGCGCAAGCAACTCGCGCCGGTAGGGGTCGGACAACCGGAGGAAGTCCTCCTCGGCCGCCGTGTTCACCGTAGCCATCGCCGATCCGCCCTCTCTGGTCGCTTCCGCGGCACCCGCTACTGGCATTGACTGCGTGATGCATGAGAACTCATCGCCGGAGGGGCGGCGGAGGGCGGAAAAAGATCGGGGGAAGGGATCGGGCGGATCAGGCCGCGAAGGCGTCGGCGTGGGCCTGCGCCCACTGCTCGAAGGTACGGGGCTCGCGCCCGGTGATGTCGTACACCGTGGGCAGCACCGGCGACTCGTCCAGCGCGCCGCCGCGGTAAAAGTCGAAGAAGGCGTCGACGTACTCCCGCGGCATGGCCGCCGCCATCTCCGCGCGGGCCGTCGCGTCGTCCAGGCCCTCGAAGCGCAGCGGCCGGTCGAGCACGTCACCGAGGACGGTGACCTGCTCGGCGGGCAGCAGCGGCTCTGGGCCCGACAATTCGTAGACCTTGCCCTCGTGGCCGTCGCCGAGGAGCGTGTCGGCGACGACCTCGCCCACGTCGTACGGGTCGATGCAGGCGACCGGCACGTCGGCGAAGGGGCCGCGCACCACGTCGCCGGCGCGCAACTGCGGCAGCCAGCGCAGGGCGTTGGCGGCGAAGGCGCTGGGGCGGACGACGGTCCACGGGATGCCGGCGGCGCGGACGGCCTCCTCGGAGCGGACCATGTACGCGGTGACGGCGTTGCCCATGTCGCCACTGGCGGCGGAGCGGCCGGACAGCAGCGCGACGCGGGCCACCCCGGCGCGGACGACCTGGGCGAGGAGGCCGGGCATGTCGCGGTAGCCGGGCAGCAGGAAGACGCCGTCGACGCCGGTGAGGGGCCCGGCGAGGGACGCGGGGTCGTCGAGGTCGCCGGCGACGGCGGTGGCGCGCGGGGGCAGCCCGGACAAGTCGCCGCCGCGGCTGAGCGCACGGACCTCGGCGCCCTGCTCGGCCAGCGCCCTGACCACCTCGGATCCGACGTTGCCCCCCGCACCCGCGACCAGATACATCCGGCACTCCTTCCCCGCCCGCCGGCCGCGGCCTCCGCGGTTCCGCGCGCTCGGCAAGCTCACAGCCTCGCACGCCGGCAGCGCGGCTGTGCAGCCTGTCTTACGCCATGGACGGGTGCACGGCCGGGCGCGCGGCGGCAGCGCCCGGGCGCACCGCACTCACGCCGCGGCGGCCTTCGCCGGGGCCGCGGGGGCCGCCGGGAGGTCCATGACGTACCGCAGCCCGGACGGGAGGAGCCACAGCACGCTCAGCACGGCGCCGAGGGTGCCGATCCACATCGTCGGCCGCAGGCCGAGGACGGCGCCCAGGATGCCGGCGAGCACCGCGCCGACGGGCCGTACGCCGAAGTTGGCCGTCTGGATCACGCCCATCACGCGCGAGCGCAGGGTGGCCGGGATGACGGCGATCAGGTAGCTGTTCGCCGCGATGTCCATCACCGCGACACCGCAGCCGGAGGCGAACTGCGCGGCTGCCAGCATGGCCACCACCAGCGGCGCCGGACCGTCCGCGAGCGGCACGAGCGGCAGCGGCAGGCTGAATCCTGCGCACCCGGCGATGACGGCGGGCCCGAGCCCGATGCGCCGTACCACGCGCGGCGCGAGGTAGGCCCCGGTGAGACCTCCGAGCCCGAACATGGCGAAGACCAGCCCCAGCACGCCGGGGGACAGGCCCAGTTCGTCGGTCGCGTAGAGGACGAAGAGCGTCGCCAGAAACGTGTGGAAGAGGCTGAGCATCGCGACCCCCGTGATCAGCAGGCCGGGGGTGCGGTGGGCCGTCACCCAGCGGAACCCGTCGGTCGGGCCGGTGCCTTGGTGGCGCGCGGGCGGTGCCTCCTCGGCCCGGATGCGCCCCAGGCAGACGGCCGACACCAGGTACGTCACCGCGTCGAGCACGAGCGCGAAGGGGGCCGTCAGTACCTGGACCAGCCCACCGCCGGCGCCGGGTCCCGCGACCGCGGCGGCCGATCTGCTGCCCGAGAGCAGCGCGTTGCCGGCCACGTAGCGGTCGGCGGTGAGGACGGAGGCGTAGACGTGGTGGTTGCAGACGCGGAACAGCACGGTGAGGGCGCCGACGACGAATTCGGTCGCGTAGAGGTGCGTCATCGTCAGCGCGTCCATCGCGTACGCGACGGGCACGGAGGCGACGGCCGCGAACCGGCCGAGGTCGGAGACGATCATCGCCCTGCGGCGGTTCGCCTGCCGGTCCGCCCAGGCGCCGCCGGGGATCGACAGGAGCAGCGAGGGCAGCAGGGCGACGGCGGTCAGCCAGCCCATCTCGGCGGGGCCGGCGTCGAGCAGCAGCACGGCGGCGAGGGGGATGGCGAGGATCGTGATCTCGTCGCCGATCAGGGAGGTGCTGTGCGCGGCCCAGTAGAGGCGGAACCCCCGCTCCCGCAGCGGCCCGGCCTGGGGCGGTGGGTCGCGGGGGTCCGCGGCTTTCACAGCGCCAGCAGCATGATGTCGGAGACGGGCTTGTCGTCGCCCGGCCGCCACCGGCCGACCCTGCGGTAGCCCCAGGAGGCGTAGGCGGCGTGTGCGGGCGCCGCCTCCGCTTCCGTACGCACCGCGAGGGTGACCCGCTCGACGCCGAGCCCCGCGCGGAGTTCACCGTGCAGCCGGGCGGCGACGCCCTGGCGCCGGCGGTCGGCGCGTACGGCGAGCTCGACGATGCCGAGGGTGCGGCGGCCGGTCTCGGCGGCGAACTCCGGGGCCACTTCCTCGTCCATGGCCTTCCACCAGCCGGTCTCGGCGGGGAGGGGATAGCCGAAGGCGTAGCCCACGGGCTGCCCGTCGACGCGGGCGACGACGAGGCGGGCCCGGGGGAGGAAGACCTCCTGGGCGAAGCGGTCGACGAACTCGGCGATCTCCCTGGGGCCTTCGCTGTAGGGCGGCTCGACCCAGATCTCCTTGTACATCGGCAGCACGAGGTCGAGCTGAGCCGCGCACTCCAGCCCTTCCCACCGCTCCACCGCGATCGCAGACTGCACCATGGCTGGTCCTCCCGTCCCCCGAGACCGCCGGCTAGCCCCGGCCGCCCCCGACGGGGACACAGCGCCGCCGACTGCCGACACCGATGGTCCCCTTCGCGGAGGCGGGGAGGCGAACAGAACGGCGACTGCCGACGCCGACGCCGCCGCCCTTCGCCGTGGCCGGCACCTGCTCGGTCCGGCGCGTACCGACACCGATACCGCCCTTCGCCGTGGCCGGCACCCGCTCGGTCCGGCGCGTACCGACACCGATACCGCCCTTCGCCGTGGCCGGCACCCGCTCGGTCCGGCGCGAACCGACACCGATACCGCCCTTCGCCGTCGCCGGGCGGCGGGTGCCCATACCCGGACCGCCCTTCGTCGTCGCGGCAGCAGTGGTCGTCTCAGGGTCCAGGAGTGTGATCATCTGTACGGTCCTTCCGTCGTCGGACACCGGACGCCACACCCTCCCCCGCCGACCTGGGCGGAACCTTGTACTCACCTGGAATCCCCAGCCCACGGCCTCCGCCGGCCACCTGCTTATCCTGGGCGTATGCCTACCGCAGTCGTCACCGGCGCGAGCAGCGGCATCGGCGCGGCCACGGCCCGTCAGCTCGCCGCCGCCGGTCACCATGTCGTCCTCACCGCCCGCCGCAAGGACCGTATAGACGCGCTCGCCCAAGAGCTGACCGCCGCCGGGTACGCGGCCACCCCGTACGCGCTGGACGTCACCGACCGCGCCGCCGTGGACGCCTTCGCCGCCACCCTCGAAAGCTGCGACGTCCTCGTCAACAACGCCGGCGGCGCGCTGGGCACCGAGCAGGTCGAGGCCGGCGACCCCGCCGACTGGCGGGCGATGTACGAGGTGAACGTCATCGGGACGCTCAACCTCACCCAGGCGCTGCTGCCCGCCCTCGTCGCCTCCGGCGACGGCACGGTGGTCATCGTCACCTCCACCGCGGGCCACGCCGTGTACGAGGGCGGCGGGGGCTACGTCGCCGCGAAGTTCGCCGAGCACAGCATCGCCGCCACCCTCCGCCTGGAGCTGAACGGCCGCCCCGTACGCGTCATCGAGATCGCCCCCGGCATGACCCGCACCGAGGGCTTCGCCGTGACGAGGATGCGCGGCGACGCGGAGAAGGCCGCCGCCGTCTACGCGGGCGTGAAGGAGCCGCTGACGTCCGAGGACGTCGCGGACACCATCACCTGGGCCGTGACCCGCCCGGCGCACGTGAACGTCGACCTCCTCGTCGTCCGCCCCCGGGCGCAGGCCGCGAACTACAAGGTCCACCGCGAGCCGTAGAACCCCGGCGAAGAGCCCCGGCACCCGAATGGCCGCGCCGCGGCAGCCGTCGCGTGCGCGGGGCGGGAGAGTCGACGTATCGCCGCCGCCAGGGGAAGGAAGTGCCCTCGTGACCCCGGGCCCGTACCCGCCGATCGCGGACCACGGCATCATCGGAGACCTGCAGACCGTCGCGCTGGTCTCCGCCGAGGGCGTGGTCGACTGGCTGTGCGCGCCCCGCTTCGACTCCCCCAGCGTCTTCGGCGCGCTGCTCGACGCCGAGCGCGGCGGGCGCTTCGCGCTCACCGCCGACGCCCCCGACGCCGTCCCCCGCCAGATCTACCTGCCCGGGACCGCCGTCCTCGTCACCCGCTTCCTGTCCACCGGGGGCATCGGCGAGGTGCTGGACTTCATGCCGGTGGACCGCCCTGAGCAGCCCACGGACACCCACCGGGTGATCCGGCTCGTACGCGCCCTGCGCGGCCCGATGCGCTTCACGCTCGACTGCAGCCCCCGCTTCGACTACGGCCGCGACCCGCACCGGCTCGAACTCGACGGCCGCACCGCCCGGTTCCGCTCCGCCACCGCGGACGGGCACCTCCAGCTCCTCGGCCCGGTCGGGGACCTGACCCGCGAAGGGGACGACGTGCAGGGCGTGCTGGAGCTGGCGCAGGGGAGCACCGCGGCGGCGGTGTTCACCGTGTGCGCCCCCGGCGCGGACCCGCCCCCGGCCGCGTACGAGCGGGACGTGCACCGCGAGCTGAACAAGGTCCGGGCCTACTGGCACCGCTGGACCGCCCGCTGCACCTACCGGGGCCGCTGGCGCGAGGTGGTCACCCGCTCCGCGATCACGCTGAAGCTGCTGACGTACGCCCCGACCGGCGCCCCCGTGGCCGCCGCGACCATGGGCCTGCCCGAGCAGGTCGGCGGCGAGCGGAACTGGGACTACCGCTACACCTGGATCCGCGACGCCTCCCTGTCCGTACGCGCCCTCCTCGACCTCGGCTACGCCGCCGAGGCGGACGCCTACCGGCGCTGGCTCGGCCGGCTCCTCGGCGCCGCCCACGCCGCCCGCTCCGCGACCGGCACCGCGGTGGCCGCCGAGGACGCGGGCGACGCCCCCCGCGGCACCGTCACCGGCGAGCCGCTGCAGGTCATGTACCGCGTCGACGGCGACCCCCACCTGCCCGAGGAGACCCTGCCGCACTGGGAGGGCTACCGCCGCTCCGCCCCCGTGCGCGCCGGCAACGCCGCCGCCGACCAGCTCCAGCTCGACATCTACGGCGAGGCCGTCTACGCCCTCGCCCAGGCCAGCCGCACCGCGGGACCCGCCGGCTACGACGCCTGGCGCTACCTCGCCGCCCTCCTCGACTGGCTCACCGACCACTGGGACCGCCCCGACGAGGGCATCTGGGAGACCCGCGGCGGTCCGCAGGACTTCACCTACAGCCGGCTGATGTGCTGGGTCGCCTTCGAGCGCGGCATCCGCATGGCCGCTGACCTCGCCCGCCCCGCCGACGTCGCCCGCTGGACGGCCGCGCGCGACGCGATCTTCGAGCAGGTGATGGAGCGCGGCTACAGCCCGCGGCGACAGGCGTTCGTCCAGCACTACGGCGCCGAGGTGCTCGACGCCTCGCTGCTGCTGATGCCGCTCGTCGGCTTCGTCGCGCCGGCCGAGCCGCGCTGGCTGTCGACGCTGCGGGCGATGGAGGCGGAGCTGGTCACCGACAGCCTCGTGCACCGGTACGACCCGTCCGCCGCCCCCGACGGGCTGCGGGGCAGCGAGGGCACGTTCTCGCTGTGCAGCTTCCTGTACGTGTCGGCCCTCGCCGGCGCGGGGCACGTGGACCGGGCACGCTACGCGTTCGACAAAATGCTCACCTACGCCAACCACGTCGGCCTGTTCGCCGAGGAGATCGGCCCCACCGGTGAACAACTCGGCAACTTCCCGCAGGCGTTCACCCACCTCGCGCTCATCTTGGCCGCACTGACCCTGGACGAGGCGCTGGACGCCGCTGAGAAAGAAGGAGGCACGGCCCCCCATGGGTGACCTGCTGCTCGTACGGCACGGCCAGACCGAGTGGAGCCGCGACGGCCGCCACACGGGCCGTACGGATCTGCCGCTGACCGACGTGGGCGAGGACCAGGCCCGCGCGCTGGCCCCGCTGCTCGCCGGGCGGCGCATCGCCACGGTGCTGTGCAGCCCGCTGCAGCGCGCCGTGCGCACGGCGGAGCTGGCGCTGCCCGGCCGCCAGGGCACGGTGCTGGAGCCGCGGCTGCAGGAGTGGGACTACGGCGGCTACGAGGGCCTGACCACCCCGGAGATCCGCGCGGAGCGGCCCGGCTGGGACCTGTGGCACGACGGCGTGCCCCCGGGCGGCCCCGGCCACCCCGGCGAGGCGCTGGCCGCCGTCGGGCACCGGTGCGACGAGGTGCTGGCCGTCGCCGACGCGGCGCGGCAGGAGACGAACGGCGACGTGCTGCTCGTCGCCCACGGGCACGTCCTGCGCGTCCTCACCGCCCGCCGGCTGGGCCAGCACCCGGCCGCGGGCGCGCTGTACCGGCTGGAGACCGCCACGCTGTCGGTCCTCGGTACGGAACACGACAGACCCGTACTTCTCGGCTGGAACATCCCGGCGCGCAGCGCGCGATGACACGCGGCATGCCCGCCGCCGGAGCCTATGCGACAAGATAAGCGGGTCAACCGCCTTACGGCGGACACCCGACCGGACGAACCAGCAGGACGTGCGATAAACATTGTGGTCGTCCCCCACCCACGGACGGCACCATGTCCTGTAGTCGGAAGGAGCCTTCTCCCGTGCAGCGAAGGGCACTCGCGCAGGCCGTCGCGACGGCCGCCGTGCTCGCGGTCGCGCTGGCCGGCTGCACCGGCTCCGACCAGGGCAGCGGCGCGGTCGACAGCCAGACCGGCGGGGCCGGCGCGGCCTCCGTACCGGTGCCGTCGGGGAAGTACAGCACGCTGCCCGAGCCGTGCACGGCGCTGAGCACCGGGGCGCTGGAGGACCTGCTGCCGGGGACGGCGGACGAGGAGAGCGACGAGGACGCCGAGGCGGCCCTTGCCGGCGAGCCGGACCTGACGTATGACGCCGACCGGCAGGTGGGCTGCCGCTGGGAGCGGGAGACCACCGAGGGCGGGCACAAGCTGGAGTTGCAGTTCGAGCGGATCGTGTCGTACGACGACGAGGTCAGCGACGACCAGCAGGCCGCCCAGATCTACGCCGAGCGGGCCGAGGAGCACGACGTCGACGTGAGCAGCGGCCGGCCCGACCTGCCAGACAAGTCGGAGACGGGCAACGCCTCGGGCGGTGTCCCGGCCGCGGGCGAGAGCAGCCCGCCGGGCGGCGGCAAGGACGGGGACGCCGGCGCGAGCGACGAGCCCGGGACGGGCGGGGGCAGCGGCGAGGCGGGCGGCGAGGACTCCGAGGGCGGCACGGACGGCCGCACAGACAGTACGGACAGCACAGACAGCACCCCCAGCGGTACAGACGGCAGCACGGACGACGGTTCCGACTCCCCCGACGACGACTCCAGCCCCGCCGAGACCATCGCCCCCCGTCTCCTCGACAACATCGGGGACGAGTCGTTCCTCGACGACAAGACCGCCGGCGTCTCCTCCGGGGTACAGCGCGAGGTGACAGTGGTGTTCCGCACGTCGAACGTGGTGGTGACCGTCACGTACGACCAGTGGCACACCGCAGGAGTCGCGCCACCGGACAGCGCTGAGCTGCAACAGCGCGCCCAGCAGGTGGCCGACCGGCTCGCCGACCAGTTCGCCGACTGAGGTCCCGGCCGCCCCCGGTCGCCCGTACGCCGTCGGCGCCTGCGGGTACGCTCGCAAGCCGGCGCACGCGAGGCGCCTGGCCCAGGGCGTCGTGCCACCACGCGCCGCCCGACGACCGAGTGATGAAGGACCCATGCACCGCTCTACGACCCGCATCCCCCGAGCCCTGGCCGCCGCGGCCGTGCCCGTGATACTCGTCACCGCCGGCTGCTCCTCCGGTGACGACGGCGGCGACAGCGGCAAGCCGAGCAGCGCCGCGCCGTCCGCGGAGAGCAGCGAGCCGCAGATCGAGCCGGCGAAGTTCGCCAAGCTGCCCGACCCCTGCGGCGCGCTCGCGAAGGACAGCATCAAGGACCTGGTGCCGGGGGCGAAGAGCACCGCCGGCAAGGCGGGCAAGTCCGCCGACACCGCCCAGCGAAGCAGTTGCTCCTGGGACGGCCTCGACGGGTACCAGTGGCGCTGGCTCGACGTCTCCTACCAGCGCTACGACTCCGACCCCGCCGTCGGCAGCGGTGCCGACCGCGCCGCGGAGTACTACGGCAAGCAGGCCAGGGCCGCCGAGGCGGTCGACGGCGCCAAGGGCATGAAGACCTCCGCGCCTTCGGGCCTGGGCCAGAAGGCCGCCGGCTTCACGTACGAGACGACCGAGGACAAGCAGGACTACCGCAAGCAGACGGTCGTCTCGCTGCAGGAGAACGTCGTCGTCACCGTGAACTACCACGGCGCCGGTTTCCAGGGCTCGGATCAGCCCAAGTCCGCCGACCTGCTGAAGGACGCCGAGAAGGCGACCAAGGAGGCCCTGGCCGCGGTCAAGTGAGCGAACCTGCATACGCAAGCCCGTACAGCCGTGCGAGGCTAGCGTGGCTCCGGGCAGGGCCCGGAGCGGCAGGTGATCACCAGCGGAGAGGGAACGGCGCGTGGACAGGGCTCCTGCGATACGCATGAACCGGACGCACCGGATACTCATCTCCGTCGTCGTCCTCGGCGCGGTGGTGATCGCGGCGATCGGCTTCGCCGGGTCCTACGCGGCCGTGCGCGACCTCGCCGAGAAGAAGGGCTTCGGCGACTTCGCGGTCTTCTTCCCCATCGGCATCGACGCGGGCATCGTGGTGCTGCTGGCCCTGGACCTGCTGCTGACCTGGATCCGCATCCCGTTCCCGCTGCTGCGGCAGACGGCGTGGCTGCTCACGGCGGCGACGATCGCGTTCAACGGCGCGGCGGCCTGGCCGGACCCGCTGGGCGTCGGGATGCACGCGATCATCCCGGTGCTGTTCGTGGTGGCGGTGGAGGCCGCGCGGCACGCGATCGGGCGGATCGCGGACATCACGGCCGACAAGTACATGGAGGGCGTGCGCATCTCGCGCTGGCTGCTGGCCTTCCCCTCCACCTTCCGGCTCTGGCGGCGGATGAAGCTGTGGGAGCTGCGCTCGTACGAGGAGGTCATCCGCCTCGAACAGGACCGCATGGTCTACCGCGCCCGGCTGCGTGCCCGTTACGGCCGGGCGTGGCGGCGGAAGGCGCCGGTGGAGGCGGTCATGCCGCTGAAGCTGGCGCGGTACGGGGTGCCGCTGGCGGAGACGGCGCAGGCGGGGCTGGCGGCGGCGGGCATCGACGCCCCGCTGCGGCCGGCCGGATCGCCCGCGCGGACGGCGCATGCCCTGGAGCCCGCACAGGACGTACAAACAACACAAGCTGCACAGGTCGCACAAACTACACAGACCGCACAGGCTGTGCTGCCTGTACAGACCGCACCGTCCGCCCAGGTCGCGTACCAGCCCGCGGCCGCCGCCCCGATGGCCGAGCCGGCACCGCCCGCCGCCGTCACCGCCGCCGCCCCCGCGCCCGTACCGGTACCCGAGCCCGGGCCGCTGCCCGCCCCCGAGCCCGTCGCGACGATCCCGGGGCCCGCGCCGCGCCGCGATCTGCGCGCCCCCGTCGCCGTCAACGGCCACCAGCGGGCGGCGGCGCAGCGGCCGTCAGCCGCCGTTCCGCCGCCCCGGGAAACCGAGCCCGAACCCGAACCCGAGCCGGCGCCCGACCCGGCGCCCGAGCCCGTCGCGCCGCCCGCTCCCGCCGACGACCGCGCCGAGGTCGTCGGGCTGCCGGACGGCGTGCCGTACGACGACGCGCTCTTCGGCTTCTACCGCCAGTTCGTGCTGGACGAGGGCCGCTTCCCCTCCGCGCGCGCGTTCGCCCGCTACCTGCGCGACGTCCACGGCGTGGAGTACGCCGACGGCCGCGCGCTCGGCGAGCGCTACCTGCGCACGTACCTCCATGAGCTGAAGGCGCGCTACAACCAGGGCATGGGCACCGCCTGACCGGCGGCGCCCCGCCCCGCGGCCTCAGCCGCCCAGCAGCTCCCGCACCCGCTCCTGCCCGACCGCCAGCAGCAGCGTCGGCAGCCGCGGCCCCGTGTCGCGGCCCACCAGCAGCCGGTACAGCAGCGCGAAGAACGCCCGCTGCTCCGCCTTCAGCTCCGGCGTCGGCTTCGCGTCCGCGGGCAGCCCGGCGCGCAGCTTCGGCACCCCGTACAGCAGCGTCGTCAGCCCGTCCAGCGACCAGTGCTCGTCCAGACCGGCGAGCAGCAGCCGCAGCAGCTCCCGCTCGTCCTCGCCGAGCGACGCCAGCAGCTCCGCGTCCGCGTCCTTGCGTACCTGGGTGCGCTGGTCGGCCGGGACCTGGGTGGTGATCCAGCGCTCCGCCCTGTCCAGCCGCGGACGCGCCTCGGCCAGTGACGTCAGCGGGTGCTCCGGGTCGACCTCGGCGAGGATCCGCAGCGTCTGCTCGTCGTCGCCCGCGGTCACGTCGGTCACGGAGGCGAGCATGCGGTACGGCAGCGGGCGCGGCGTCGCCGGCAGCGGCCCGGCGGCGGTGCCCGCGGCGCGCTCGTACGCCGCGACGTCGCCCGGCTGCGCCGTACCCGCGCCGACCTTGCGGACGAGGGCGTCCCACTCGTCGTACGTCCGCTGGATCTCCTGGTCGAAGGCGACCTTGAACGACTGGTTCGGCCGGCGCCGCGCGTACAGCCAGCGCAGCAGCATCGGCTCCATGATCTCCAGCGCCTCGGCGGGCGTCGGCACGCCGCCCCTGGACGACGACATCTTCGCCATGCCGCTGATGCCGACGAACGCGTACATCGGGCCGATCGGCCGCTCCCAGCCGAAGATCCCGACGAGCTTGCCGCCGACGTTCCACGACGAGCCGGGCGAGTGGTGGTCGACGCCGGAGGGCTCGAAGACCACGCCCTCGTACGCCCAGCGCATCGGCCAGTCGACCTTCCAGACGAGCTTGCCGCGGTCGAACTCCGCGAGCCGCACCGTCTCGCCGTGCCCGCAGGCGCAGGTGTACGTCAGCTCGGTGGTCTCGTCGTCGTACGCGGTGACCGTCGTCAGGTCGCGCCCGCAGACCCCGCAGTACGGCTTGTACGGGTAGTACGCGCCGCCGGCCGTCAGGCCGTCGTCCTCGTCGGCGGCGCCCGAGCCCTCGGCCGCGGCCAGCTCCGCCTCGTCCACCGGCTTCTGCTGCTGCTTCTTCTGCTGCTTCGGCTTCGTGCGGAACTCGGCGAGGACCGCGTCGATCTCGGCGCGATGCCGCATCGCGAAGAGGATCTGCTCGCGGTACGCACCCGCCGTGTACATCTCCGTCTGGCTGATGCCGCGGTACGTCACGCCCATCTCGGCGAGCGCGCCCTCCATCGCCGCCTTGAAGTGCGCGGCCCAACTCGCGTGTGGGCTGCCCGCGGGCGCCGGCACGGCGGTCAGCGGCTTGCCGATGTGCTCCGCCCAGGACTCGTCGACGCCCTCGACGCCGGCGGGCACCTTGCGGAACCGGTCGTAGTCGTCCCAGGAGATCAGGTGCTCGCAAGGGACGCCGCGGCGGCGGATCTCGTCGGCCACCAGGTGCGGCGTCATCACCTCGCGCAGGTTGCCCAGGTGGATCGGTCCCGAAGGGGACAGACCGGAGGCGCAGACCACCGGTTTGCCGGGGGCGCGACGCTCCGCCTCGGCGATGACCTCGTCGGCGAAACGGGAGACCCAGTCGGCGGCCTCGGCGGTGGCACCCACAGTCCTGACTTCCTCTCTCTGCGCGCCTCTGCGGCGCTTGCGGGACCCATTCTCCCAAACAAAACCGCCTTGCCCTGCATGGGATACTGAGGACTCATCCCACCTCCAGAAGGAAGCGGCGATCACGAACATGGCCTCAGTCCCGTCCCTCGCCACCCAGGTCCGGCAGCGCGTCGCGGACGCCCTTGCGGCAGCACTGCCGCAGGAGGCGGCCGCCGACCCCCTGCTGCGACGCAGCGACCGGGCGGACTTCCAGGCCAACGGGATGCTGGCGCTGGCCAAACGGCTGAAGACCAACCCGCGCGAGCTGGCGGGACAGGTCGCCGCGCAGGTCGCCGCGGGCGACGTGCTCGCGGACGTCGAGGTCTCCGGGCCCGGCTTCCTCAACATCGCGGTGACGGACGCGGCGATCACGTCGAACCTCGCCGCGCGCGCCGCGGACGACCGCCTCGGCGTCCCGTACGCGGACGCCCCCGGCACGACCGTCATCGACTACGCCCAGCCGAACGTGGCGAAGGAGATGCACGTCGGGCACCTGCGCTCGGCGGTCATCGGCGACTCGCTCGTACGGGTGCTGGAGTTCACCGGCGAGACGGTGGTCAGGCGGCACCACATCGGCGACTGGGGCACGCAGTTCGGCATGCTCATCCAGTACCTGGACGAGCACCCGCACGAGCTGGACCGCGGCGGTGCGGACGGCGCCGCCGTCTCCGGCGAAGAGGCCGCCTCCAACCTCAACAGGCTCTACAAGGCCGCCCGCGCCGTCTTCGACGCCGACGACGCCTTCAAGGAGCGGGCCAGGCGCCGGGTCGTGGCGCTGCAGTCGGGCGACCCGGAGACGCGGGCGCTGTGGCAGCGGTTCGTGGACGAGTCGAAGCTGTACTTCTTCTCCGTCTTCGACAAGCTCGACATGGAGGTCAGGGACGCCGACATCGTCGGCGAGTCCGGCTACAACGACATGCTGGACGAGACCTGCGAGCTGCTCGCGGACGCGGGCGTCGCGGTCGACTCCGAGGGCGCGCTGTGCGTCTTCTTCGACGACATCAAGGGCCAGGACGGCCAGCCGGTCCCGCTGATCGTCCGCAAGTCCGACGGCGGCTACGGGTACGCGGCCACCGACCTGTCCGCCATCCGCGACCGGGTGTTCAACATCAAGGCGCAGACCCTGCTCTACGTCGTGGACCACCGGCAGTCGCTGCACTTCCGGATGGTCTTCGAGACCGCCCGCCGGATGGGCTGGCTCGACGGCGACGTGACGGCGACGCAGCTCGCGTTCGGCACGGTCCTGGGCAAGGACGGCAAGCCGTTCAAGACCCGGGCGGGCACGACCGTACGGCTGGAGGACCTGCTCGACGAGGCGATCGACCGGGCGTCGTCGGTGGTCCGGGAGAAGGCCGACAAGGCGGTGCCGCCGCTGACGGAGGCGGAGATCGCGGAGCGTGGCGCGCAGGTGGGCATCGGCGCGGTCAAGTACGCCGACCTGTCCACGTCCGCGGCCCGGGACTACAAGTTCGACCTGGACCAGATGGTGTCCCTGCACGGCGACACCTCGGTCTACCTCCAGTACGCGTACGCCCGGATCCGCTCCATCCTCCGGCGCGCCGGCGACACCGCGCACCCGGCGGCCCACCCGGAGCTGGCGCTCGAACCGGCGGAGCGGGCGCTCGGCCTGCACGTGGACGGCTTCGCCGCGGTGGTCGCGGAGGCGGCGGAGGAGCACGCGCCGCACAAGATCGCGGCGTACCTCTACCAACTCGCGTCGTTCTTCACCACGTTCTACGAGCACTGCCCGGTCCTGAAGGCGGACACCCCCGCCCAGGTGGAGAACCGCCTGTTCCTCAGCGACCTGACGGCCCGGACCCTGCACACCGGCATGGCCCTGCTGGGCATCCGCACCCCGGAGCGCCTCTGACCGACCGGTCGCGGGCGGCTCCCGTAGGGTGATCGCCATGAGCGACTGGCAGTTGACGCGGACCTTCCCCAGCTCCGCCGGGGAGGTCCGCTGGGACCGGCTCGGCGCTCCCGGCGGGCGGCCGGTGGTGCTGCTGCACGGGACGCCGTGGTCGTCGTACACCTGGCGGGCCGTCGCGCGGGCGCTGGCGCGGGGGCGCGAGGTCTACGTCTGGGACATGCCGGGGTACGGGCAGTCGGAGAAGCGCGCCGGGCAGGACGTCTCGCTCGACGCGCAGGGGCGGATCTTCGTCCAACTGCTGGATCATTGGCGGTTGGACGAGCCGCTGGTCGTCGCGCACGACTTCGGCGGCGCCGTCGCGCTGCGCGCGCACCTGCTGCACGGCGCCGCGTACCGCGCGCTGGCCCTCGTCGACCCCGTCGCGCTCGCCCCCTGGGGCTCGCCGTTCTTCCGTCTCGTGCGGGAGAACGCGCCCGTCTTCGAGCAGCTCCCGGCGGCGCTGCACACCGCGCTGGTCCGCGAGTACATCACCACCACCGGCGGCCCCGGCCTCCACCCGGCGGTCCTCGACGCCCTCGTCGCCCCCTGGACCGACGACGCCGGCCGCCCGGCCTTCTACCGCCAGATCGCCCAGGCCGACCAGCGCTACACCGACGAGATCCAGCCCCGCTACGGCGAGATCGACCTGCCGGCGCTCATCTGCTGGGGCACGGACGACACTTGGATCCCGGTCGCCAAGGCCCGTGAACTGCACGACCTCGTCCCGCACGCCGGGCTGGAGCTGTTCGAGGGCGCGGGCCACCTGGTCCAGGAAGACGCCCCGGCCGAACTGACCGCCGTCCTGCAGACGTTCCTCACCGAGCAGTCCTAGCCCCTGCTCTGCCCCTACGGCTCCTCCCACCACGGCTTCACGCCCTCCACGGTGACGTAGTCGAAGAAGTCCATGTTGGCGATCTCCAGGTTGCAGACCATGGAGCCGGCTTCGCGCCACGGCAGGACCGCGATGTGACCCGGGGCGTCGTCGAGGTCGACGGCGACGAGCGGCCGTTCCGCCCCGGCGAAGGTGCCGGCGTCGGCGAGCGCGACCAGTACGGTGTGCTCCGCGGGCGGGACCAGCGCCGGGACCGCGCCGGGCGGCAGGCCCGCGTAGGCGGGGTCGTCCACGACCAGCGCCGTCAGCGGGTAGTCGTCCACGTCGACGTCGTCCGGGTCGGCGTCCGCACCGACCCAGCCGTCCGCGTCGGCCCCGCCCAGCCCGGCCAGCAGGGCGCGCCAGCCGTCCTCGTCCTCGAAGCAGGTGCGGACCAGCAGGGCACCGTCGGTGACGGGCAGGGCGGGGAAGGCACGGGGCGGCGGGGTCGTCGGCGCGGGGAAGGCCGGGCGCCCGGCGTCGCCCTGGTAGGTGCCCCGGCTGTCCATCGCGCGGACGAGATCGTCGAACGCGAGCGTCCCGCCGAGCAGGGCGCCCAGGATCCCGCCGAGCCGGTCCGCCGCGACCCGGACCCCGCGCCCCGGTATCGCCGCCAGGTCCAGCAGCAGCGGCTCGCCGCCGTACACCGCGGCGCTGTCCACCAGGACGGCGACGGGCGCGGCGGAACCGCCGCGCGGGAGGAGCGCGGGCACGTTCCCGCCGCGCAGGCCGTCCCAGCCGGCGTCGGCGACGCGGCGCAGCCGGACCGGACCGCCGCCGTCCGGGACGAGCGCGGCACCGTCCCCGGCCGGGTCGCGCAGCCCGCCCCAGCGGGGTTCGCCGTGGTCGTAGTACGTGCAGATCACCAGCACCTCCCCGGACGCGGTCCGGGGCAGCTCCGGGCAGGACATGGCTTCCCTTCGACGGTTCGCCGCAAGATGCCCGGGAAGCTATCGCGCCGCACTGACAGCGGCCGCCCGGCGGCTCCTCCGCTACGAGGCCGACTTCGGGCGCGCGCGCAGGTGGGCGCGTTCGCCCTGGCCGCCGAAGAGGCTGAGGAACTCCACGGGTTCGTCGTCCGCCGCGCCGAACCAGTGCGGTACGCGGGTGTCGAACTCGGCCGCCTCGCCCGGTTCGAGGATCAGGTCGTGCTCGCCGAGGACGACGCGCAGCCGGCCGTTCATCACGTACATCCACTCGTAGCCCTCGTGGGTGCGCAGGTCCGGCTCCCGGCGCCCGCTGCCCGCGGGCAGGATCAGCTTGAACGCCTGGATGCCGCCGGCCCGGCGGGACAGCGGCAGCATCGTCATGCCGTTGCGGGTGACCGGGCGCAGGTGGATGCGGGGGTCGCCGGTGGGCGGGGCGCCGACTAGCTCGTCGAGCGTGACGCCGTGCGCGCGGGCCAGCGGCAGCAGCAGCTCCAGCGTGGGCCGGCGGCTGCCTGACTCCAGCCGCGACAGCGTGCTCACCGAGATCCCGGTGGCCGTGGACAGCTCGGCGAGCGTCTGCTCGCGCTGGCGGCGCAGCTCGCGCAGTCGGGGGCCGACGGCGGCGAGGGCGGTGTCGGGCTCCCCGCCCGGGTCGGGCTCGCCGCCGGGGTCGGGCTCGCCGCCGGGGTCGGGGGCGCTGTCGGTGTCAGCCATACGAAGAGTTTGCCATACCGGCAACAACGTTTGCGCTTTCAGCGGCTCCGGCCGCATCGTCGGCGGCATGGAGGTGGTCGACGTGACCGAGAGTGCCGAGAGGGCAGGGACGGCCGAGTGGGTCGGGGGCCCCGCGTGGGCGGAGGGCCCCGAGGCGGCCGACGAGCCGGCGGAGAGCTACGAGGCCGTGGTGGTCGGCGGCGGCGCGGCCGGGCTGACCGGTGCGCTGATGCTGGCCCGCTCCCGCCGCTCCGTGGCGGTGATCGACGCGGGCGCCCCGCGCAACGCCCCGGCGGAGGGCGTGCACGGGCTGCTGGGCCGCGAGGGCATGCCCCCGGGCGAGCTGCTGGCGCGCGGCCGGGCCGAGGTACGCGGGTACGGGGGCCACGTGGTGCCCGGCGAGGTCACCGGCGTGGCCCGGGAGTCCGCGCCCGGCACCGGCGGCGGGCCCGGGGAGGGGGAGGGCGGGTTCGTCGTCACCCTCGCCGACGGCAGGTCCGTACGGGCCCGGCGGCTCCTCGTCACCACCGGCCTCGTCGACGAGCTGCCCGCCGTCCCCGGCGTGCGCGAGCGCTGGGGCCGGGACGTACTGCACTGCCCGTACTGCCACGGCTGGGAGGTCCGCGACCAGGCCGTCGGCGTGCTGGCGACCGGGCCGATGGCGCTGCACCAGGCGGTGCTGTTCCGGCAGTTGAGCGCCGACGTCACGTACTTCGCGCACACCACCGAGCCCCCGGCGGGCGAGGACGCCGAGCAGTTGGACGCCCTCGGCGTGCGCGTCGTCACCGGCGAGGTCGCCGGCCTGGAGGTCGCCGCCGACCGGCTCACCGGCGTACGTCTCGCGGACGGCACCGTCGTCCCCCGCCAGGCGCTCGTAGTGGCCCCGCGCATGGTGGCCCGCGGCGGGCTCCTGACCGCGCTCGGCCTCACGCCCGTCGCCCACCCGTCCGGCATGGGCGAGCACATCCCCGCCGACGCCACCGGCCGGACCGACGTACCGGGGGTGTGGGTCGCGGGCAACGTCACCGACATGACCGCCCAGGTCCACGCCGCGTCGTCGGCAGGCGCCATGGCGGGCGCGCAGATCAACGCCGACCTGGTCGCCGAGGACACCCGCCGGGCGGTCGCCGCCCGCCGGGTCGGCGTGTGACGAACGTACCGACCGAGACGACGACAGAGAGGGTCACCGGGATGACGAACGCGACGGAAGAGTTCGGCGAGGCGTACTGGGAAGAGAGGTACCGCGCCCGCGACGCGATCTGGAGCGGCCGGCCCAACACCCAGCTCGTGGCCGAACTCGCCGGCCTGCCGCCCGGCACCGCCCTGGAGGCCGGCTGCGGCGAGGGCGCCGACGCCATCTGGCTCGCCGAGCGCGGCTGGCGGGTGACGGCGGTGGACATCTCCGCCACCGCGCTGGACCGGGCTCGCGCCCACGCCGAGGCGCGCGGCCCGGAGGTCGCGGAACGCATCACGTGGGTACGGGCCGACCTGACCGACACCACCCCGGACGGGGCCCCCTTCGACCTGGTCACCACCCACTACGTCCACACCACCGCCTCCCGCCAGGCGCTCTTCGGCCGGCTCGCGGCGATGGTGGTCCCCGGCGGCACCCTGCTGGTCGTCGGCCACCACGAGACGGACCCCCGGGCCGCGGACATCGCCGAGGCGCACCCGGGCGTGCACTTCACCGCCGAGGACGTGGCGGCGGACCTGGCCACGGGAGCCTGGGACATCGACGTGGCCGAGGTCCGCACCCGCCGGGCTCCCGAAGGCCACGAACCCCACGGCCCCGACCAGCCGGCCGAGCACCACGACGCGGTGCTGCGCGCACGGCGGCGCTGACCGCCGCGGGGCCCCCTCCCCGGGCGGCTCCTCCGGCGACGGAGGAGCCGCCCGCGCGGTGCACACCCCTCCCGGGGATCCGGGTGCCGCCCGTCCCGCGATGCGGCAGGATGACCGCGCGGGACGACCGACGGCGACCGGCAGGGTGGGGCAAATGGCAACGAGACAGTGGGAGTTCCGGGACCTCCGCGACCGCTACCCGGTCATGGCACAGGCACTGGACAACCAGTGGCTGCCGCCCTCCGCCGCGGCGTCCCGGCAGGCGGCGACCGCCGGCTCCGGCCCGGACGACGCGTCTCTCGCCGCGGCCTCCGCGGAACTGCGCCGGGCCCTGGTCAACAGCGGCACGCTGGTCGCCAACCGCGCCTACTTCCTCAACAATCCCGCCCTGTACGAGAACTTCGCCGCCGGCGCCCCCGCCGACGAGCGCCGTGCCTTCGCCCGCCTGCTCAACGACGGCAGCCTCGTCCCCTTCCTGCTCGGCGAGCGCGACCCCGCGGAGCGCCCCGCCCACCTCGACCGCGAGCGGGTGCACCGGTTCAGCATCGACGACCGGGTCCACCGGAGCTGGCAGCGGCTGCTGGAGGAAGAGGCGGAACCGGCATCCGTCCGGCTGTCCTGGGACGACGACGCGAACCGCGCCGCGGCGCGGCGCATCGGCGAGTACTTCGGCCGCAACGTCATCACCCTCAACCGGCTCGACCCGGTGCTGCTCGCCGAGGACCTCGACATCCCGGCCGAGCAGGCGGACGCCATGCGCCGCGGCATCCTCACCGACATCGCCCGCTGGTCCGTCGAGCAGGACCCGGACACGGCCATCACGCGCAACGCGGTCTACGAGAACTTCTTCACCCGCCCCGGCACCCAGCCGCACGAGCGGCTGCTGCGCGACGGCGACCACATCCTGACCGCCAAGCAACTCGTGGACCTGCTCTACAACATCGGCGTGCCGGTCGCCGCCGACATCGTCGCCGCCACCCCGCCGCAGTCCCCGCCCCGCAGCGCCCTCCAGGAGCTGACCGCCGCGGCCGCCGACCCGGTCGCCGATCCCGAGGCGCTCGGCAAGCTGCTGCGCCACGTCTTCGCCGACGCCCTGCACCGCGCCGTCGACGGGCCCGACTCGTACGGCAGCCTCTCCCTCGCCGAGATAGTCGCGCTGCGCCAGGAGGAGGAGTGGCGCGCGTACATCGACGCGCTCAGCGGCTTCGTCACCTCCGGCTTCACCTCCGACCTGGTGCCCTCGCCCCACGACTTCGCCGCCGCCACCGCGCAGATCGCCCGGCTCCACGCGCGGATGCTGCGCCGGGCGCGGAAGATCAGCCGCGGGCCCGGGGCCTTCCGGCGCGAGATGGGCGTCATGCTGATCCTGGAGTCGCCGGGCGTCGTCCTGCGGGTGCTGGCGGGCGAAGCCTCCCTGCTCAGCGGCTCACTCGATGCCGTCAGCGTGGTCGCGGGACCGCTGGTGATGCGCCTGGTGTTCAAGGAGGCCCGCGCGTCCCGGGGCGGCCTCGGGCACAGCATCACCCTCCCCGCGCTGCGCCTGCGCAGCCTGCGCAAGGACTGGGAGACGATACTCCGCGCCTACGGCCAGGAGACCCGGCCCGCCAGGGGCGACCTGGCGGCGAACGAGGCGGACCAGCAGGTGACCGCACCCTAGGCAAGCGGAGGACGGATGACGGTCGAGCACGATCCGCTGGAGCATTATCTGAAGCTGCGCCGCGACCACCCCGGGCTGTTCCTGAACCAGCCGGGCGGCATCGAGATCCTCGACGGCGTGACGGAGGTGGACGGGGTTCCGGTCGGGGTGGTCTACCGCGACCCGTACGTGACGATCGTGCGCGATCCGGTCCGTTTCCCGGACGGCAGGCGCGGCACGTACATCCGGCTGCTCGACGCGGCGGGTGCCCCGGGCGTCGTGACGCTGCCGCTGCTCGGCGGCGGCGCCCAAGTGGTGCTCCTGGAGCACTACCGGCACGCCACCCGCGACTGGCACGTGGAGGTGCCGCGCGGCTTCGGCACGCCGGGGCTGAGCGCACCCGAGAACGCCGCCAAGGAGGTCGCGGAGGAGATCGGCGCGACGGCCCGCGGGATCGTTCCGCTGGGGCGGCTGCACCCGGACAGCGGTCTCGCGGGCGGGCACGTGGAGCTCTACGCGGTGCACGTCGACGGCTGCGGCGAGCCGGGCCGGCGGGAGGGGATCCGCCGCGTGTTCAGCGTGCCCCCGGCGGAGGCGGAGGACCTGGTGCGCACGGGGCGGATCACCGACGCGTTCACCATCGCCGTGCTGACCCGCGCCCGCCTGGCGGGGCTGCTCGCAGGCGAGGCGTGAGGGGGCCGGTGACCGCGGCTGCCCGGCGCGCCACCGCGACCGCGGGCGCCCGGCCCCCGTGCGTCGTCAGCCGCGCAGCTTTCGGGCCGCGTCCATCGCCCAGTACGTCAGGATCATCTGCGCCCCGGCCCGCCTGATCCCCGTCAGCGTCTCCATCATCGCCGTGTCCCGGTCGACCCAGCCGCGCTCCGCCGCCGCCTCGACCATCGCGTACTCACCCGAGATCTGGTACGCCGCCACCGGCACGTCCGACGCGTCGGCGACCCGGCGCAGCACGTCCAGATACGGCCCGGCCGGCTTGACCATCACCATGTCGGCACCCTCGGCGAGGTCGAGGGACAGCTCCCGCAGCGCCTCGCGGCCGTTCGGCGGGTCCTGCTGGTACGTCTTCCGGTCGCCCTTCAGCGAGGAGTTGATCGCCTGGCGGAAGGGCCCGAAGAAGGCGGAGGAGTACTTCACCGTGTACGCGAGGATCCCCGCGTCCTGGTGGCCCGCCCGGTCCAGGGCCTCGCGGATCACCGCGACCTGGCCGTCCATCATGCCGCTCGGACCCAGCACGTGCGCCCCGGCGTCCGCCTGCACCACGGCCATCTCCGCGTACCGCGCGAGCGTCGCGTCGTTGTCGACCCGGCCGGCGGCGTCCAGCACCCCGCAGTGCCCGTGGTCGGTGGTCTCGTCCAGGCACACGTCGGACATGATCACCAGGTCGTCCCCGACCTCGGCCCGCACGTCGCGCAGCGCGACCTGGAGGATGCCGTCCGGGTCCGTCCCCGCCGAGCCGATCGCGTCCTTCTTGTGCTCCTCCGGCACGCCGAAGAGCATGATCCCGCCGACGCCCGCGGCGACGGCCTCGGCGGCGGCCTTCTTCAGGGTGTCGCGGGTGTGCTGCACGACGCCGGGCATGGACGTGATCGGCGCCGGCTCGTCGATGCCTTCGCGTACGAAGGCGGGCAGGATCAGCTCCGCCGGGTGCAGCCGGGTCTCGGCGACCATGCGCCGCATCGCGGGCGTGGTGCGCAGCCGCCGCGGGCGGACGACGGGAACGGTGACGGGGCCGGGGTGCGGGGCGTCGGTGCCGGACACGTGTGCTTACCTCCGTGGTGCTCCGGGGCGCCCGGTGGCCGGCCCGGCGAGGGAGGGCACATCCGGACGCGCCCCCCACCGGGCCGCGGGGGCCAGGTGATTCCACCGTACGCCCCCGCCCCGACACTCCCCGCCGGCCCCCGTCAGCTCGTGGTCGTCGTCCGCGCCCGCCGCCGCGGCCTGCGCTCGCTGGGCCGGGTGACATGCTCCCCGGCCTCGACCGCCGCCGCCCGGCGCCGCGCGCCGAACTCCGCCAGCGCCTCGGCCAGCCGGTGCACGGACGGCTCCGGCGCCATGACGTCGACGCGCAGCCCGTGCTCCTCCGCCGTCTTCGCGGTGGCCGGGCCGATACAGGCGATGATCGTGACGTTGTGCGGCTTGCCGGCGATGCCGACGAGGTTCCGCACCGTCGAGGACGAGGTGAACAGCACGGCGTCGAACCCGCCGCCCTTGATCGCCTCGCGGGTCTCGGCCGGCGGCGGCGACGCGCGCACCGTGCGGTACGCGGTGATGTCGTCGACCTCCCAGCCGAGGTCCTTCAGCCCCGCCACCAGCGTCTCGGTAGCGATGTCGGCCCGCGGCAGGAACACCCGGTCGATCGGGTCGAAGACCGGGTCGTACGGCGGCCAGTCCTCCAGCAGCCCGTGCGACGACTGCTCGCCGCTGGGCTGGAGGTCGGGCCGTACGCCGAACTCCACCAGCGCCGCCGCCGTCTGCTCGCCGACCGCGGCGACCTTGATCCCGGCGAACGCGCGGGCGTCCAGCCCGTACTCCTCGAACTTCTCCCGCACCGCCTTGACGGCGTTGACGGACGTGAAGGCGATCCACTCGTACCGCCCGGTGACCAGGCCCTTGACCGCCCGCTCCATCTGCTGCGGGGTGCGCGGCGGCTCGACGGCGATCGTCGGCACCTCGTGCGGCACGGCACCGTACGAGCGCAGTTGCTCGGACAGCGACGCCGCCTGCTCCTTCGTCCGCGGCACGAGCACGTGCCAGCCGAAGAGCGGCTTGGACTCGAACCAGGCCAACTGCTCGCGGCGGGCCGGCGCGCTCTGCTCGCCGACGACCGCTATGACCGCCTGCCCGGCGTCCGGCGACGGCAGCACCTTCGCGGACTTCAGCACCTGCGCGACGCTGCCGAGCGTGGCGCTGAACGTCCGCTGCCGCGTCGTCGTGCCCGCGAGCGTGACCGTCATCGGGGTGTCCGGCTTGCGGCCGGCGGCGACCAGCTCGCGCGCCGTCGCCGCGGTGGCCTCCAGGGACGTCTGCACCACGAGCGTGCAGTCGCTGGCGCCCGCCTCGCCCCAGATCTGCTCCGAGGCGGTCGCGGCGTCCACGACGCGCACGTCCGTACCCTGCGGGTCGTGCAGCGGCACACCGGCGTACGCGGGCACGCCCACGGCGGTCGCGACCCCGGGCACCACCTCGAAGGAGATGCCCTCCGCGGCGCACGCGCGCATCGCCTGCGCGGCACCCCCGTCGAGGCCCGGATCGCCCGCCACGGCATGCACGACCCGCCTGCCGGCGCGCGCGGCCTCCATGACAAGATGGCCTGCGTCAGCGGCCGTTGGCGGTTCGTCGTCCCCCGCGGCCGCCGACGTATGCGCCGCGGGCGCAGCCGACGTGTGCGGCATGACCGCGCCGGCGCGCGCGTGAGCACGTACGACGGCGAGGACCTTGGGGTCGGCGATCAGGACGTCGGCGGCAGACAGCGCTTCCACGGCGCGCAGCGTCAGCAGTCCTGGATCTCCGGGTCCTGCGCCCAGGAACGTGACGTGCCCGCGGGCGGCGGGTCCAGGCGGGCGGGCCGCGCCGGTCGCTGCGGTACGCGCCGACGCGCTGGCCTTACGGGTCGAAGGCGTGGGGCTCAAAGTCGCTCCCCCATCAGACCGGCCGCGCCCTTGGCGAGCATCTCTTGTGCGAGCTCGCGTCCGAGCGCCACGGCGTCGTCACACGACGCCGGCACGGGGCCGGTGGCGGACATCTGCACCAGAGCGGAGCCGTCGGGTGTGCCGACGACGCCGCGCAGGCGCATCTCGGTGACAGTGGACGCTGTGCCCAGTTCGGCCCCGGAGGGACCCTCCGCGTGCAGGTCGGCGAGCGCGCCCACGGGCGCGCTGCAGCCGGCCTCCAGGGCGGCGAGCAGCGTCCGCTCGGCGGTGACGGCGACCCGCGTCTGCGGGTCGTCGAGCTCCGCGAGCTGGGCGGTCAGGTGCGCGCTCGACGAGGCGCACTCGACCGCCAGGGCCCCCTGGCCGGGGGCGGGCAAGACTGCGTCGAGGGGGATCAGCTCGGTGACCTCGGCCAGCCGGCCGAGGCGGCTGAGCCCCGCCGCGGCGAGCGCGACGGCGTCGAGCTCGCCCTTCTGTACGTACCCGATGCGGGTGTCGACGTTCCCGCGGACCGGGACGGTCTCTATCGCGCCGCCGAGGGAGCGGGCCCAGGCGTGCAACTGGCACGCGCGGCGCGCGGAACCGGTGCCGATACGGGGCCGGGCGCCGGCGGCGAGCAGGTGCTCGAAGCCGAGGCCGTCGCGGGCGACGAGCACGTCCCGCGGGTCCTCGCGGGGCGGCACGGCGGCGATGACCAGTTCCTCGGGCTGCGTGGTCGGGAGGTCCTTCAGCGAGTGCACCGCGAGGTCCACCTCGCCCTGCACCACGGCCTCGCGCAGGGCGGCGACGAACACGCCCTGGCCGCCGATCTCGGACAGGTGCTGCCGGGACACGTCCCCGTACGTGGTGATCTCGACCAGCTCGACGGAGCGCCCGGTGAGACGGCGTACCGATTCGGCAACCTGCTCGGACTGCGCGAGGGCGAGCTTGCTGCGCCGCGTGCCGAGGCGCAACGGGCGCTGGAAGCGCGGGGCTTCCTGCGCCCCGGCCCCCTTCGCCTGCGTCGGCTTGGCTGCGGTCATGACGGCTCCCGTTCACTGCGTGCACTGGCCGCCGCGCGGCCGGAGTCCGCGCGGCTGACGGCGTCGACGGTGGCCGGGTCGAGGTCGAAGAGCTCCCGCAGGGCGTCCGCGTACCCCGCTCCGCCGGGCGTGGCGGCCAGCTCCTTGACCCGTACGGTCGGCGCGTGCAGCAGCTTGTCCACGACGCGGCGCACGGTCTGCGCCACCTCGGCCCGCTGACGTTCGTCGAGCCCGGGCAGCCTACCCTCCAAACGGGCGATCTCGCCCGCCACGACGTCCTGGGCCATGGTCCGCAGCGCGACCACGGTGGGCGTGATGCTGGCGGCGCGCTGCGCGGCGCCGAAGTCGTCGACCTCGCCGGCGACGATGGTCCGTACCTGGTCCACGTCTGCGGCCATGGGCGCGTCGGCGGAGGCGCCGGCGAGCGCCTCGATGTCGACGAACCGCACCCCCGGCGTCTCGTGCAGCGCGTGATCGATATCACGCGGCATGGCCAGGTCGAGCAGAGCGAGAGGAGTGTCCCCGGTACGGCGGGCCAGTGCGCCGCGTACCTCGTCGGCCGTCAGCACCAGGCCGGTCGCGCCCGTGCAGGAGACGACCACGTCCGCCGTCACCAGCTCGTCCGCGATCTCGTCCACGCGCACCGCGCGGGCCACCGCGGCGGCGCCCGCGGACCCGGGCTGCGCCGGGATCGAACCCGCCGCGGGCGACCCCGTACCCCAGCCGCCGGCGACCGCGGAGCCCGCGTTCAGGCTCGCCGCCAGGCGCTCCGCGCGCTCGTACGTGCGGTTGGCGATCACCAGCTCCGCCGCCCCCGCGCGCGCCAGCGTCGTCGCCGCCAGCGACGACATCGAGCCCGCGCCGATCACCAGCGCGCGGCGGCCCGCCACCCACTCGGCCACCGGAGTGCCGGCCGTGAGCTGCGCCAGCCCGAACGAGACCAGCGACTGCCCCGCCTTGTCGATCCCCGTCTCGCTGTGCGCCCGCTTGCCGACCCGCAGCGCCTGCTGGAACAGGTCGTTCAGGGTCCGGCCCGCGGTGTGCAGCCGTTGCCCGAGCGCGAGCGACTCCTTGATCTGGCCGAGGATCTGCCCCTCGCCGACGACCATGGAGTCCAGCCCGCAGCCCACCGTGAAGAGGTGGTGCACTGCGCGGTCCTCGTAGTGCACGTACAGGTGCGGCGTCAGCTCCTCCAGGCTCGCGCCCGCGTGCTGCGCCAGCAGCGTCGACAGCTCGGCGACGCCCGCGTGGAACTTGTCCACGGCGGCGTACAGCTCGATCCGGTTGCACGTGGCCAGCACCGCCGCCTCCGTGACCGGAGCCGCCGCCACCGCGTCCGCGAGCAGCTTCGCGCGCGCGTCGGGCGCGAGCGAGGCCCGCTCCAGCACGCTCACGGGCGCGCTGCGGTGGCTGAGGCCGACGACGAGGACACTCATGCGGGCATCACGGCGGGCACGTCCCCGTCGGGCCCCTGCCCGGTGCGCTTCTTCGCCGCGGCGGTGGGGCCCGCCGCCGCGTCCGCCCCGGACGTGCCGCCCTGTGCCGCGGCGGCCGCCGCCTCGGCCTCGCGCAGCTCGGCCTCCTCGCCGGCCTTGCGCTGCTCGTGGAAGGCGAGGATCTGCAGCTCTATCGAGAGGTCGACCTTGCGCACGTCGACGCCCTCGGGGACGTTCAGGACGGTCGGCGCGAAGTTGAGGATCGAGGTGACGCCCGCCTCCACCAGCCGGTTGCAGACGGCCTGCGCGGCGCCCGCGGGGGTGGCGATGACGCCGATGGAGACGCCGCTCTCCTTGATCAGCGGCTCCAGTTCGTCGGTGTGCCGCACGGTCAGGCCCGCCACCTGCTTGCCGGTCATGGCCCGGTCGGCGTCGATGAGCCCGGCGACGCGGAAGCCGCGGGAGGCGAAGCCGCCGTAGCCCGCGAGGGCGGCGCCGAGGTTACCGATACCGACGATGACCACGGGCCAGTCCTGGGTCAGGCCCAGCTCGCGGGAGATCTGGTAGACGAGGTACTCGACGTCGTAGCCGACGCCGCGGGTGCCGTAGGAGCCGAGGTACGAGAAGTCCTTGCGCAGCTTCGCCGAGTTGACGCCGGCGGCGGCGGCCAGTTCCTCGGAGGAGACCGTGGGCACGGAGCGCTCCGAGAGCGCCGTGAGGGCCCGCAGATACAGCGGGAGCCGGGCGACGGTGGCCTCGGGGATCCCTCGGCTTCGGGTCGCCGTTCGGTGAGTTCGGCCAGTTGCCACAGTGCTCCTGACGCTAGCGCGGTGCCGCGTACGGCCCGCCGGGGCGAAACCGCACTGATGAGAGAAGGCTATGCCTTTGTGAACGCGTGCACAAAGATGGTGTCCGCTTTGTCCGGGCAAAGTGACGGGCGTCACCCCGAGGGTCACGACCGCAGCGCCCGCCGCAGCCTCTCCGGGTCGACCCGCCAGAAGTCGTGCTGCTCACCGTCCACGAGGACCACCGGGATCTGCTCCCAGTAGCGCCGGTACAGCTCCTCGTCCCGGGTGATGTCCCGCTCCTCCCAGCCGGCGCCCAGCTCCGCGCAGACGGCGACGACCACCTCGCGCGCCTCGTCGCACAGGTGGCAACCGGGCTTGCCGATGAGGGTCACGGTCCGGTCGGCGGGGGCGGGCGCGGAGGCGGCGGTCTTACGTCGCAACAGGCTCATGACATCGATTGTGCCGTCCTGCGCGGGCATCCGGAGCCGCCCGTAAGCGAGCAGAACAGGACAGCGAGCGGGCACACAACGAAAGAAGCCGGGCAAGAGGCATGCAGAGGCGAGCAGGAACCACCCGGGAGTTCACGCGCGCGTCCGCGGAGGCCCAGCCCCTCGACACCGGTTGGCCCGCCTCGCACCGTTATGCTCATCGGCATGGCCGCATTCGGATGGCTCAGCCGCAGACGCCGCGCGACCGCACGCAGCGTCGCGGCCGGCGAGGCCGCGGCCGAGGCGGCGCGCAAGACGTCGCAGGAGCTGGAGCACGCGGAAGCCGTACGCGCGGAGGGCGTCACGCCGGACGGCGAGGCCCAGGCGGCAAAAGAGGACGAGGAACCGGACTTCCCCGTCCACGGCGACGTGCACGCGGCGGCCTTCTTCGACCTCGACAACACGATCATGCAGGGCGCCGCGCTCTACCACTTCGGCCGCGGGCTCTACAAGCGCAAGTTCTTCCGCACCCGCGACCTCGCCCGGTTCGCCTGGCAGCAGGCGTACTTCCGCCTCGCCGGCGCCGAGCACTCGGGCCACATGGAGGACGCGCAGTCCAGCGCGCTCTCCATCGTGCAGGGCCATCGGGTCGCCGATCTCATGGAGATGGGCGAGGAGATCTACGACGAGTACATGGCCGAGCGCATCTGGCCCGGCACCCGCGCGCTCGCGCAGGCGCACCTCGACGCCGGCCAGAAGGTGTGGCTCGTCACCGCCGCCCCCGTCGAGACCGCGACGATCATCGCCCGCCGGCTCGGCCTGACCGGCGCGCTGGGCACGGTCGCGGAGTCCGTCGGCGGCGTCTACACCGGGCGGCTGGTCGGCGAGGTGCTGCACGGCCCCGCCAAGGCCGAGGCGGTACGGGCCCTGGCCGCCGCCGAGACGCTGGAGCTGGGGCGCTGCGCCGCGTACAGCGACTCGGCCAACGACATCCCGATGCTCTCCCTTGTCGGCCACCCGTACGCGATCAACCCCGATGCGCGGCTGCGCAAGCACGCGCGCGAACACGGATGGCGGCTGCGCGACTACCGTACGGGCCGCAAGGCGGCGAAGGTCGGCATCCCGGCCGCGGCGGGCGTCGGTGCGGTGGCGGGCGGCGCGGCCGCGGCGGCCGCGCTGCAGCGCCGCCGCCGCTGAATCGGGCGCACTTGTCCACCCCCCGGCCGGCGCCCCCGGCCCCGTGGTCAACGGGGCGCCGGCAGTTTACCCGTGACCGATTCCTCCGGGAAACACACAACACGCCCGTGAACCAGGCAGTTCGTGTCACTTACCGATCAAACTCAATCCGGCGGCTGATACTTGAGGGGTCGCCAAGAGGCTACAGATCGGACGGAAACGGTGATTTGAGCAACTGGAGGTAGCGCGCCCGACACGAAGCGTTATTCTCCTCAGACGCAATCCGGTGCCCGCACATACCTACGTCGGTCAACGGTCCCGCACTGAACGTGATGGAAGCACTGCCTCTGGGAGTCCCGTGTACCCATACGTCGGGGTTGACGCCTCAGGCCTGGCTACGCTGCGCGCGCAGGTAATTCAGCAACTGCGCCTCTTCTCGCCCGCCCTGGCCGTCGCCGGCCCCGCCGCGAGTCCCGCCGCCGGCCCGGTGGCGGGCCCCGCCTACGCCCTCACCGACGGCAGCGCCGCCGTCGGCAGCAGACGCCGGCAGGCCGGCGGCGCGGGCACCCGCGAGCGTAACGGCAGGCAGACCAGGCAGCCGCAGCCCTCGACCGGCGACAGCCGCCGGATGATGGACCTGGTCGAGCGCGCCCAGTCCGGCGAGACCGAGGCGTTCGGCCGGCTCTACGACCAGTACGCCGACACCGTCTACCGCTACATCTACTACCGCGTCGGCGGCCGGGCGACGGCCGAGGACCTCACCTCGGAGACGTTCCTGCGCGCCCTGCGCCGGATCGGCACGTTCACCTGGCAGGGCCGCGACTTCGGCGCCTGGCTGGTGACGATCGCGCGCAACCTGGTCGCGGACCACTTCAAGTCCAGCCGGTTCCGGCTGGAGGTCACCACCGGCGAGATGCTCGACCCCAGCGAGACGGAGCGCAGCCCCGAGGACTCCGTGCTGGAGTCGCTGTCCAACACCGCGCTGCTGGAGACCGTCCGCAAGCTCAACCCGCAGCAGCAGGAGTGCGTGACCCTCCGCTTCCTCCAAGGGCTGTCGGTGGCCGAGACCGCCAAGGTGATGGGCAAGAACGAGGGCGCGATCAAGACCCTGCAGTACCGGGCGGTGCGCACCCTGGCCCGGCTGCTGCCGGACGACGCCCGCTGACGGGAAGCGATCCCCCTTGACTCTTCCGATACCCGGGGCGTTCGCGCCCACCGAAGTAGTATCAACGGCACCGCGTAACCCGACTGCCCTGCCCGTCGTTGAGCGGGTAGCAGGGCTTCTTCGGTCGCGGATTGTCCACCCTGGCTCACCCCTTCGGGTGAAATGGGTCAAGGAGTACAACTACGCGGGCGGGATAGGGAGTCCCACACAGAGACCCCGAGTCGACAGGAGGTGCCGCCCGTGATCGGATCCGTATCGGCACACCGGCGGGCGAACGCCTTCGCCCAGGCCCTTGATGAGGAGTCTCGGGCGCAGCAGGCGGAAGCGCTGGCGGCAGATCCCGAGCAGGCACGACTGCTGGGCCTGGCGGGACAGCTCGCCTCGGTGCCGGGTCCGACCCTCGACCCCGAGGTCAAGACCGTCCAGCGGACCCGGCTCATCGCCGCCATGGAGGCGATGCTCGCCGAGGACACCGCGGAGAGCACCGAAGCCCCGCTGATCCCCGCGCCCCGCAAGCGCGGCGCCCACCGCGCGGCGGGACCGCTGTCCCGGCTGCGCCCGCACTCCCGCCTCTCCCGCGGCGTGGCCATCGGCGGCGTCGGTGTCGGCGTCGCCGCCGGCGCGTTCAGCGCCGCCGCCGCGGTCAGCTCCGACGCCCTCCCGGGCGACACCCTCTACGGGCTCAAGCGCGGCATGGAGGATCTGCGGCGCGGCATGGCCGACGGGGACACCGAGCGCGGCCGCGTCTACCTCGACCAGGCCAGCACGCGGCTGAACGAGGCGCGGCGGCTGATGGAGCGCGGCCGGGCCGGCGACCTCGACGCCGAGTCGATGAGCGAGGTCCGCGAAGCCCTCGACAACGTACGGCACGACGCCGGCGAAGGCCGCAAGCTGCTGCGCGGCGCGTACGACGAGGACGGCTCGCTCGGCCCCATGCAGACCCTCTCCGCCTTCTCGCAGAAGAACGAGCGCAGTTGGCAGCAGTTGCGCGAGCAGCTCCCCGTCGAGCTGGGCGACCTGGGCGACGAGGTCAGCTCGGTGTTCGACGCCATAAAGCAGGACGTCGCCCCGCTGTCGTCGCTGCTGCCGGGCCCCGAGGACGACACCTCCCCCAGCGGCAGCGCGCCGGGCACCGCGAGCACCGGCGGCGGCCACACCGACACCGACGAGGCCGAGCCCGCCCCGTCGTCCACGGCCACCGCCGACGGCGAGGTGGGCGAGGACGGCGAGCCGAAGCCCAGCACCACCGAGGAGGACGGGCTGGTCGGGGAGGACGGACTGATCGGCGGCGTCCTGCCCGACGAGGACGAGCCGGGCGGTCAGGAGACCGGCGGCGACAGCACCACGCCCACCGAGCAGCCGCCCGGCAGGAAGAAGCCCGAGATCACCCTCCCGCCGCTGCTGCCGCTGCCCGACCTGGGCCTCGACATCGGCGAAGAGGAGTAGGCGGCGCAGGGGGAGCAGGCGGAGCGGCGGTCAGGGGTCAGAAGAAGACCGACCGCCGCTCGACGAGCAGCTTGTACAGCGTGTGCTGGATCGTCTCGCGCACCTGGTCGGTCAGGTTGAACATCAGCATCGGGTCGTCCGCCGCCTCCGGCGGATAGCCGTCCGTGGGGATCGGCTCGCCGAACTCGATCGTCCACTTCGTCGGCAGCGGTACGGCCCCGAGCGCGCCCAGCCACGGGAACGTCGGCGTCACCGGGAAGTACGGCAGCCCCAGCAGCCGCGCGACCGTCTTGGCGTTGCCGAGCATCGGGTAGATCTCCTCCGCGCCGACGATCGAGCACGGCACGATCGGCGCCCCCGCCCGCAGCGCCGTCGAGACGAAGCCGCCGCGGCCGAAGCGCTGCAGCTTGTAGCGGTCGGCGAACGGCTTGCCGATCCCCTTGAACCCCTCCGGCATCACGCCGACGACCTCGCCCCGCGCCAGCAGTCGCGCCGCGTCGTCGGCGCAGGCCAGCGTGTGCCCGCCCTTGCGGGCCAGCTCGCTGAAGAACGGCATTGTGAACGCCAGGTCGGCCGCGAGCAGCCGCAGATGGCGGTCGGCGGGGTGGTGGTCGCGGACGGCGACCTGGGCCATCAGCCCGTCCCAGGGCACCACGCCCGAGTGGTTGGCGACGACGAGGGCGCCGCCGGTGTCCGGGATGTTCTCGACGCCCTTGACCGTCACCCGGAAGTACTTGTCGAAGACCGGCCGGAGGAGCGGCACGAGGACCTGGTCGGTCAGCTCCGGGTCGAAGCCGAACTCGTCGACCTCGTAGTCGCCCGTCAGCCGCCGCCGCAGGAAGCTCAGCGCGTCGGCGGCCCTGCTCTCCCAGTTGCCGCCGAGGAGCCGCGGCAGCGCGCTCATGAGGGCGCTCTGCAGCGCCGCGGCGACCGCCTCCGCGGCCTCGGTGCCCGGCGGTGCCGTACGGTCCTCCGGCCCGGCGCCGTCCGCCGCACCCGCGTCCCCCGCCGGGTCCGTACGGTCCGCGCCCTCGTCGTCCGCGCCCTCGTCGTCCGCGGACTCCTGCCCGCCGGGCAGCGCGGAGAGCGCCGCCTCCGCGCTCCCGGCGCCGCCGCCGTCCGCGCGCCGCGGCCGGCCGGCGCCGGACCGGCGCCTGGACTTGCCGCCGCCGCGGGAGCGGTCGTCGTCGAACGGAATGACCTTCGCGTCAGCCATCGGGCACCGACTCCTTCGCAACACCGTCCCCCTGCGCCGGGGTCCGCGCCCCCGGCAGCCCCAGCAGCTCGCCGACCGCGTCGACGGCCCGCCGCACCTCACGCGGCGGCAGCAGCCCCGCCGCCCGCCCGGCGGCGAAGTCGGCGAACGCCTCCGCCGTCGAGTACTCCGGCGTGAAGCCCAGCAGTTCACGCATCTGCGCCGTCTCGACGACCCGGCCGTGCGTCAGCAGCCGGATCTGCTCAGGCGAGAAGTCCGTCATACCCGCGGACCGCAGCGCCGAGCCGACCCACGTCACCGCGGGCAGCGGCACCGGGACCGTGGGCCGGCCGAGCCGCCGGGCGGCCTGGGAGAGCAGCAGCACGCCCTCGCCCGCGATGTTGAACGTGCCGCTGTTGATCGTGCCGCGGCGCGGCTCGCCGGCCGCGAGCAGCAGCACCTCGATGACGTCGTCCTCGTGTACGAACTGCAGCCGCGGGTCGTAGCCGAGGACCGTGGGCAGGGCGGGCAGCGCCAGATACTCGGCGAGCGGCGTGTCCACGCCCCGGCCGAGGATGTTGGCGAACCGCAGCACGCACACGGCGACGTCGGGGCGGCGCCGGGCGAACCCGCGCACGTACCCCTCGACCTCCACCGCGTCCTTCGCGAAGCCGCCGCTGGGCAGCGCCTTGGGCGGCGTGCTCTCGGTGAAGACGGCGGGGTCGCGGGGCGCGGAGCCGTAGACGCTGGTGGTGGACTTGACGACGAGCCGCCGCACGCGGGGCGCCTGCTGGCAGGCGCCGAGCAGGTGCATGGACCCGATGACGTTGTTCTCCTTGACCGCCCCCCGGCCGCCGCGGGTGAGCGGGGTGCCGGTGACGTCCATGTGCATCACGGTGTCGACGCGGTGCTCGACGAGGATCCGGGCGAGCACGGGGTGGCGGATGTCCGCGGGGACGAAGTCGGCGCCGCCGAGCTGGTGCTCGGGCGCCCTGGCGTCGACGCCGATGACGCGGTCCACGTCCGGCTCCCGCATGAGCCGGCGGACCAGGCGCCCGACGAGGGGGCGGGCGACGCCGGTGACGAGCACGTTTCTGCCCACTGGCCTTCGCCTTCCTCTCCCTGCCTGCCCGCACGCGCGATCGCCCCACCGTATACGCAGGACAACGCGGCACCACGTACAACCGCCGCCCACCCGCCGGGAAAGGCGGATGGACGGCGGTACGGGTGCGGGCTACCGCTACTTCTTGTTGCGGCGCTGCACTCGCGTGCGCTTCAGCAGCTTGCGGTGCTTCTTCTTGGCCATCCGCTTACGCCGCTTTTTGATCACAGAGCCCACGGGTACCCTCGCTCACTTCTCTCCGTCGGGGTGGGCGGGCAAGGGCCCACACGTCTTACAGGGGCCCAAGCCTACCCGGGCGAACTGGATTGACGTAATCGAGGGTGCGCAACCTCTCGGACCCGTCAGGCAGACTCCACCCCCACATACGACTCGCGGAGGTATTCGTGCACGGCCTGCTCCGGCACCCGGAAGGACCTCCCCACCCGGATCGCCGGCAGATGGCCGCTGTGCACCAATCGGTACACGGTCATCTTGGACACACGCATCACCGCGGCTACTTCCGCCACGGTCAGGAACACAACCTCGTTGAGAGGCTTATCGCTTGCAGCCATGACACACCTGAACCTTCCGCACATGACGGACACCGGCTTCCCCTCCGGTGCCTCCTCCTCGCATGCGCGCTCCTCCCCAGATTAGGGGCGGGTGATGCAAGTGGGGAAGAGGAGTAGCGATCGTATGGCTACAGTGACAGACGGGCGTGTTTGAGCACATAGTCGGCCACCGGCCCGTAGCTGTCCGGTTGCACAGAGTCATCAAGAGGCACCACGACGGGCACTCGACCCTCCACCTGGGCGACGAAGAGTGCCGGGTCGTCCGCGTCCGCCAGACCGATGGCCTCGATGCCCAACTGACCAGCCCCGCAGGCCCATCCGTGGTCCCCCACCACCAGCCCGGGCAGCGGCCCGCCCGCGGCCGCGGCGGCACCGAGTGCCGCACGCAGGGGAAGCGGAGAGTGAGTATGGACCCCCCTGGTCGCGGGCCCGGAGGAGGGGTCCGAGTCGCCCAGAACGGCAACGGACTCGGGGTAGTTGAGGCGGTATGTACGTACGCCGAATCGGGTCGTTATGTCGACATCTCTGCCCTCACCAGGGGTGAGAACAACGCACCCAGCCGCCGAGAGCCCCGCAGCCAAGGGGGCGTAGAAGCCGAGGAGGCGGTCGGGGTGCCCGGTCCCGAACAGAACCGCCTCGCAGTCGCGCGCGGCGTCACGCAGCCGCTCCGCGAAGGCGTGCAGGGCGGCGATCGTACGGTCCGGATCGATGACCTCGGTGCCCGAGATCCGGTCCGGATCCCCGCTCGTACCGCAGCGTTCCGCCATCAGCCGCCGCAACTCGGCCACCGACCAATCGCGTTCCGGTTCCAGGCCGAGCAGCACCCGGGGGTCGCGGGCCGCGAACTGCTGATACCTGCGGAGGCTCTTGTCGCGGCTCGTCGCCACCGGCCCGGCGATCCCCGTCGCCAGCAGATGCCTACGCAACAAGGGTGCGTCGGTCAACACCCGACCCACTCTTGCCGCGCTTACGGGCGGAACGGGCGGCTTCGCGAATATTTCGCCCACACGACAAGCCGCGGCGGAGCCGGCCGCGTCAGGGCAGCAGCCCGTGCGCCGGGAACGCCGTCCGCCGCGCGGCACGCACCGCACGATCCAGCGCCGAGCCCGGGTCGTACCCCGCGTCCCAGTCCGCCCAGGAGGCGTCACGCCCGTCCGTCATCCGGTACGGGGCCTGCTGCCCGGTCCGCCGCAGCGCCTCGGCCCGCCAGTTCTCGGGGACGTCGGTGGCCGGAAGCACGGGGCGGCCGGCGGAGATGGCGCAGAGATGCGCCCAGGAGCGCGGAACGACGTCCACGACGGCGTACCCGCCCCCGCCGAGCGCCAGCCACCGGCCGTCCGCGTGCTCGTGCGCCAGGGCGTGACACGTCTCCATCACCGCACGCTGCGCGTCCAGGCTCACGGCGAGGTGCGCCAGGGGGTCCTCGGCGTGCGTGTCGGCCCCGTGCTGCGACACGAGCACCTGGGGGCCCCAGGACGCCAGCAGCTCCGGCACGACGGCGTGGAACGCCCGCAGCCACCCCGCGTCCCCGGTCCCGGCCGGCAGCGCGACGTTCACCGCCTGCCCCTCGGCCCCGGACCCACCGGTCTCCTCCGGCCAACCGGTCTGGGGGAAGAGCGTGCTGGGATGCTCGTGGACGGAGATGGTCAGCACCCGCGGGTCGTCCCAGAACGCCGCCTGTACGCCGTCGCCGTGGTGCACGTCCACATCCACGTACGCCACCCGCTCTACGCCCAACTCCAGCAGCCGCGCGATGGCGAGCGCCGCATCGTTGTAGACGCAGAACCCCGAAGCGGCGCCGGGCATCGCATGGTGCAGCCCCCCGGCGAAGTTCACGGCGTGTACCGCCCGTCCGTCCCACACGGCCTCCGCCGCTGCCACGGACTGCCCGGCGATCAACGCCGACGCCTCGTGCATCCCCACGAACGCCGGATCGTCGACGGTCCCGAGCCCGTAGGTGGGATCGGCTTCCGCCGGCGCCTCGGAGGCCCGCCGCACGGCGTCGATGTAGTCCTGCCGGTGCACCAGCCGCAACGTCGACTCGCCGGCCGCGGGCGCGGCGACGACGTCGACGGCCTTGTCGATCCCGAGTTCCTCGACGAGGCGCATGGTCAACGCCAACCGAACGGGATCCATGGGGTGTTCAGGACCGAAGTCGTACGCGGTGACTGCCTGGTCCCACATCAGGTGCGCGCGGCCGCTCATATCGGCCACCGTAACGCACGAAAGCCGCCCCGAAGCGTTCGGGACGGCTCTCATGAAGAATTGTTCGGCGGTGACCTACTCTCCCACACGGTCCCCCATGCAGTACCATCGGCGCGGACGGGCTTAGCTTCCGGGTTCGGAATGAGACCGGGCGTTTCCCCAACGCTATGACCACCGAAACACTATGAAACTGTCAACCAGCTCTCCAACCCAAATTTCCCCTGGGTGAAAGCAGGGTTGTTGTTTCAGAACCCGCACAGTGGACGCAAGCAGCTATGGACAAGCCCTCGGCCTATTAGTACCGGTCACCTCCACCCCTCAC